>CAZLVC010000001.1:0-22468 GCA_964562885.1 uncultured Candidatus Peribacteria bacterium
GTGCTATCTTCTTACTGTCATCGCCTAGGTGTTCAACTTCCAACTTGAATTCGGGATGAATTCTACTATTGACAATAGTACTGATTTGCATTGTAATGTCAAGTAAATCATCGTGCATTTCTTTTGCAGTCTCATCCTATCTTTTCATGCTCTGGCAATGGAATTCGTCCTATTTTTTTGAGAGACTACGAAGTAATTTATTACCTTCTTTTTTAATATGATTCAGTTTTTTCTTATCGTTGCTATTCTCTTTAGCCCTACAGCGACGTATGCGTTTAGTGATATTGAAAATTATCCCTGGGATGATTCCATCGAATACCTGCAACAACACGATGTCGTTGATGGGTATGAAGATGGTTCGTTTCAACCACAGAAGACCATTAATCGTGCTGAGCTTACAAAAATTATTATCGAGAGCGTGTACGACGATAGTGACTTTGGTTCTAGCGCAGGGGATTGTTTCCCCGATGTGCGTGCAACGGACTGGTTTGCAAAGTATGTGTGTTTTGCCAAAGAGAATAATATAGTGAAAGGCTACCCCGATGGAACGTTTCGTCCCAATAATGAAATTACTCAACCAGAAGCCATTAAAATAATTCTTGAATCTTTTGGTGTAGAGGTAAGTCCTGAGGAAAAAGAAGAATGGTACCAGTCGTACTTGGAAGAAGCGGAGTACCTTGGGATGCGCTACTTTGAGCCTTCCGCATCTGCCACGCACGAAACAACGCGAGGGGAAATGGCGTACTTTGCTGCATGGATGTTAGACGATGAAGACGTAGTTGACGATCAAATAGAGCCAGAAGTCTTTGATGCAGATGTTGATGATTATTCTGATATTGATGACCAGTTTGACTGGGGAGATATGTTGCCCGAAGATTGTGCTGAAGGTGAAGAGTACGATGCGGAGGATCGCATGTGCTATCTTGTTGAAGACGAGATGAATTCTGTTGAAGACAATGAGCAAGATGAGCCCACTGAGGCTGAAGAAGATACCTTGGAACAAGCGTATGACGAACTAAGTGATGGTTTAGCCGAAAGTGATGCAGAGGAGCCAAGTGCAGCAGATGAAGACAATGTTGTTGTGTACTCCCTCAATGGAAATTCTATTTCCTTCAAGGAAAACCGTGGCGATACGCGTACGTTAAAGACACTCGCAGAACACCAAAAGGTTTGGGAGCGCGTTACGCAACTTATTCCTCTTGCGTACCGTAATACCATTGGTGAATTTCATATTTTTTCGGATGGTGTGGATAACACCATGGCATACGTTTCGCCTGTTGAAGAAAAATCAAATCAGGATCGATGGATACTTGCTGTGGACATTGCCGATGCAGAGGCAGATCCACAGGAATTAGACCTCACCATTGTTCATGAATATGGTCATGTTCTTACCCTTGGGTCTGATCAGGTAACACCAGTAAGTGCTGCAAGTGACCAGGCTGGTCAACAGCAATGTCGTCCGCAATTTTATACGGGTGAAGGATGCGCAAAGGACGGATCGTTCCTTGATGCATTCTTCCAGAACTTTTGGAATGGTCGCATGATCGATATGCTTCGTTCTGGTACTCGTGCAGATGAAGGTAGCGGACTTTCGGGTCAGTTTCCTGATCATTTTGTCACAGAGTATGCTTCTACAGATCCTATTGAGGATATTGCAGAATCGTTTGCGTACTATGTCATTCATGGTGCAGAAGGTGGTGCAACAGTGAAAGATCAAAAAATTCGTTTCTTCGAAAACTTCCCAAGCCTTGTGAAGCTTCGTGCGGATATGCGTGAGAGTCTTTTTCAGCGGTAGAGAATGAATACTTCATGCATCTCCCTCTTGCATCTTTGAAAGGAGGGAGATGTGTTATGATTTACGCTCTCGCCAATTTTTTATGTCGCTGCTTCATTCCTTTTTACCCTTTCTTCAGTCAATGCTTCAAGGAGGGGGTGTAAAACGCATTTCGTCGGAACTTTCTACTGCAATGCAAAAAGGAGTGTCGCCCTCGGATGCACTAGTGCAAAAATTAGTGCAGCAATTACTACATAAAGTTGGTGTGAAAGGTGATGTTCGACAAGCAATAGATAAGCTTGATGCACTCATTCCTGACTCTTTTGAGATGAAGTTTGGTATTACTCCACAAATTAAGTCGTACATTCGTACTGCGTTGAGCTCGATTCCAGTATCTCGTTCGTAGGATTATCCTAAAAATATTGCAATGAATTTCAAGTCAACTGTTCGATACTGAGGTAGAAAACGGATTATCTAATTTTTTGGGCACAATTAAAAAATTCATTGTCATCATTTCTTTTACCTTTCGTATTCTGCCGCCTCGTGGGCAACCCGTCTTCCGACGCGCGAAGGGGGCTGGTACGCGAGCCGCTTGTTCGAAGTCGCGCTTTGGCGCTTTGCGCCAAAATAAAAGCGCGACAAGTTCGGCGAGCAAGCCCCCGAGCGCACTGTCGGAAAGGGTTGACCACGCAAGCGGCAAACCTTTCTTTTTGCGCTTTTCTTTCGGTTACGAAAGAAAAGCGAACCTGTTGATAGGGTATACATATTCTAGGAATAATCAGGATATGGGAATATTTGGGAGGCTAAATTCTTGATTTTTCCTTGAAGGCAGTACAAGAAAAGAGGATACTACCATTTCCTGCTCTTTCAGATGATCGCCCCGCACTTATTGCTGTTCAATTACTGAATAAAAAGCACTATATTTTATTCGTGGATCAGAGCAGCAATAAGTGCGGGGAGGAACGTCCGGACAGTATGCGAACGCCTAGTGGTTAACGGCCACCCATGCAATGTATATACGGTAAGATTGCATGCGGACTAGTGTCACAGAGACGATCTCCGTAAGGAGAGTGAAACGTCCCCGATTGACGGGGTTGGCTCCGTGGAAGACGGAGCATCATGACAAACTCTAGGTACTGCAAGGAGGAATTGGGCGGTTGGAACTTCTGATGGTTCCGTTAGACCAATTGCCCCTCCGCATTTTCATCATCTAGTTCGAAAGAATGCGATGATGACCGATCTGCCATGTAAGTGGCAGGCAAGAGAGATGATCATCACTTTTTCTTTATGGAAAAAGGACAGAATCCGGCGTATCGAAAGGGCAGGAACAGAGACCACCATTGATCAAGAATGATCGGGTGGTTTGTGTTGTCTTATTTTTTGTACGAAAATATTCATTGTATTCTTAGGCGCGCGAACCTGCCTACGCTCGCTGCGCTCGTCTTTGGCAGGCAGGAGAATCGCGTCAGTAACCGCGCGAAGAATAGCGCTCTCCTTTACCTTAGATCTACAACCTACCCACTACCACCTACAACCTTTCAAGGACCTCCCTTTTCTTCATACCCATTTACCTCATTCAAAATAGATACTCACACTCCCGCTCGCTGTGTTGTAGTAGGTGTCCGTGACGCTAATTTCCAGTTTATGCATTCCATCCTTTTTAAAAGTTTTAGGAATACGTACCGAACCTATGTAAGGTTGTTCTGTAAACGTCCGGATTGGTTTGCCGTCTATTTTAACGCGTACCTCACGAATGTCAGATGCAGATTCGAGTTTAATTGAAGGAATAAATGCAGGATAGGGGACTATTTCAGCTTCAGTAGGCGTAAGAATCTTAAGAGTTGGTTTAATGAGACGTCCTGGAGTTTTTGTGATATCACACGATTCTGTGGGGGCAACAGGAAGAGGCAAAATAGAACCTGAGTGATTTTCCGATGCGTTCCATTTTTCCATTTGTTTTAATGCCCATTCCTGCACTCCCTTTTCCCAGAGTGGCCAGCGTTCAGGTAATTCGCTTTGGGGGATAAAGAAGGATGATTCTTCAGTTGCCTCTTTGGGGCATGAATCTGAGGCTAGTAATTTGGTTACTTTGTCGATTTGTAGAAGCTTGCAGGCGGGATCCTCCTCAGTTGGCACAAGTTCTGTAGGCATGACATCAGCAGAGCGCAAATGTGGTGGCGTACAGGAGCTGGCAAGTTTGCCAGAGAGACGGGAAAGCAATGGACGAGAAAGGCCCTCGGGGTACGTAAATGCGATCACTGGATTTTTTATTTTAGTTTGAGCGGTGACCATGAAGTCGTGCCAAATAGGTGCAGCAGTTGTAAGTCCATCAGCTTTTTCGTAGAGTGACTGACTAGTTGCATTTCCTACCCAAACGCCCGCGATAAGGTTAGGGGTAAACCCTATAGTCCATGTGCTTTCGGGGCGACGAAGCGTGCAGCCCCCCTTTTTATTTCGCTCCAGACATTTATTACTTGTTCCGGTTTTTGCTGCAGCGTCGTACCCTGGTACTGAAAGAATTGTCTTCCAGTATTCATTATCCGGTCGAGCAGATACATCACTAAGAATCGAACTCACTTCTGCTGTATACCTAGAGTCAACTACTTGAATAGGAGGAGTAGGCTTCGTTTGATAGAGAATATTTCCTTCTTTATCGGTAATGCTGAGAATATCTTGGAGTGGAGTAAACATGCCTCCGTCAGCAATGGTTGCATACCCTTGCACCATTTCAATGAGCGGAGTTTCGGCGGCACCAATTGAAAGTGGCCATCCATAACTGAATTCGGAATTTTGTTCGCGATATTTATCCCGATTCTCTGATGGTGTTTGTACTCCCATTCTTTTTACAAGCGAGAGGAGATTTTCTTCTCCTCCCCCAAGGAAAAAAGCTTTAATGGCAGGAATGTTACGTGATCCTGCTAAAGCTTTGCGCACAGGAATAGGTCCCCAGAACGTTCCATCGAAATTTTCGGGCTCATCGCTACCGAATTTTGTTGGGACATCATAGAGGATTGATCCGGGCGTTAGTGAATTTTCGAATGCTGCAAGGTAGGTAAATGCTTTAAAACTGGACCCAGGTTGTCGGGGGCTTTGTGTCATATCTATTTTTCCTTGATGTTCATCGTCGTTAAAATCAAAATTTCCTACATATGCCAGTACTTCTCTTGTTTGCGGAGATAGCGCCACAAGTGCACCATTCTCTGCCCCAAAACGTTTATTGGTATCGTCTTTATGTTGCGTCATCATTTTTTCTGCCACTTGCTGGATCTCCCAATTTAACGTTGTGGTGATTTTAAATCCACCCTGCTCAAGAAGAGTTTCATCAACACCTAAAATTTCCTTCGCTTTTTCTTCAATGCGTAGCACAAAATGAGGGGCGCGAATATTTGTTCGATCTGCTGCGAACTTCATTTCAAGTAATTCTTTTAGAGCTAACTCTTTTTCTTCAATCGAAATCATTTTTTGTTTTAACATATTTTCTATCACTTGATCTGTTCGTCCTCCTATATAGATCTTTTGTGACCCTGATCCTACAAATTGACCAAGCAAGCCTATCTTTATTGCTTCATCAGGTATGTCATGAATCGATCTGATGACTCTATTTGTTACCCTTGTTTCCACCTCTTCTGTTACACTGGTACGAATATGATTTCCGTATGGATTAAAGTAACTAGGTCGCTGTGGGAGGGATGCTAGCACAGCGGCCTCGGCAATGCTGAGATCTTTCGCACTTTTACTAAAATACTTCTTTGCCGCTTGCTCTATTCCGTATGCATTTTGTCCGTAGGGAATCCAATTCAAATAGAGTTCTATTAGTTCATTTTTGTCGTATTTTCGCTCCAGCTCACATGCGAGTAGTAACTCGCGCACCTTACGCAGAAGCGAACGTTCGCGACCTACTAATGCATTTCCTGCAAATTGTTGCGTGAGTGTGGAACCACCAGAGCGTACGAAGAATGTTGGAAAGATTTGGCTTAGACCTGCACGTGCGTATCCAATAACATCAAAACATGCACTGCGCGTTAAAAATCGTTCATCTTCAATGGCGATTGTTGCATTCTTTGCAAAAATACTAATGTCTTCTCCCCGGATATACGTTCTGTCTTGTTCTGAAAATAATCGATAGAGTTCGATTCCATTTCTGTCCACAACAACAGTACTCTGGGCAGGGAACATCGTTTCAGGATCATCGATATTTGGTAAGGTAAACCAGAGAATAGTCAGGATGACGATTCCGAGAAGGCCTCCTAATCCTATACATTTTATCAGCAGTAGCAGCCATTTTTTTTTCGTACGTGGGATGAAAAGAAAACGCACACATCGTCCGCCAAACTCTGCCAATACCGTACAGAATCGTACAAAAATCGATGATTTTTTTTGTCTCGATTGAATAGTCGAAACGCCTTCTTCTTCGTAGAGTGAGCGACTAGTAAAACCAAAGTGACTCATGAGGAATGTAGTGTAGAGCGAGTGAGATTTTTCCTCAAGATATACTCTTTTTAGGCTGTAGGTGGTAGTGAGTAGTGGATAGGTATAAAAAGTAAGGAACGTAAGGGAAGTATTGAAGGTAGAAAATTTAGCATTCCAGCAATATATCAATAATAACCTTATGCAATATGATATGAATCTTTTATCTCTTCATCGTAATTCTCTATTCCAATGACTATATATTTGGTATAATACTGGGATATGCGCATTGTAAGGATGATGATTGGCATGATGTTGATGATTCCGACGTCAATTTTTGCAGCAATCACACCCATTGTCGTAACGGTTGATACTGGTGTTAAGACGACCATTCCTCAAATTATCGAAGGCTTACAAGATGTCCTTTTGCGTTGGTCAGGGTTTATTGCGACAGGACTTTTTCTCTTAGGCGCTATCATGATGGTTGGTTCAGGAGGCGAAGATTCCATCCTTAGTGCGGGTAAACGCATCATGAAAGCGACAGCCATAGGCCTTTTTTTGGTGCTAATTTCGTGGATGCTACTTTCAACTGCTGTGTACTTCTTTTCTGTGTAGGTTTCGTAGAGTACAATCACCTCTCTTTCCACGACCTTCATGCATCACGCACTTCCTGATGATTCGTTGCTACAGGCGCTTGAAACTGCTCGCGCGCTGAAGTTTGAGGGTAAATACGACGAGGCACTTTCTCTCTTAGAAGATTTACTAGTTTCGCATCCTGACTCGGTTCGTATTTTTGAGGAGATTGCAGATAACGAATTAAGCCTTGGCCACTACGATCGCGCTGATATTGCTGCGAAACGAGCGATTGCATTGCATCCTGATAGTTGCGATGCTTACTACATTTTAGGTTTTATTTCTTCGCATTTTGCCCGGTTTGAGGAATCGGTTTCGTACTTAAAAAAAGCGAATGCCCTTCACCCAAATCACTCCGAAATTGTGCGCTGTCTTGGATGGTCTCTTTTTAATGTTGGCAAAGAAGAAGAGGGGATTGTGACACTTGAACGTGCCTTAAATCTTGAGCAGGATAATCCTCTGACACTGTGTGACCTTGGCGTTGTGTATTTGCGTACAAATAATTTTGATAAAGCGTTAGCATTATTTGAGCGTGCACTTGATATAGACCCTGCAAATGAGCGTGTCATAGAGTGCATCGATATTGCACACAGACTTAAAGATCATCTTGGTGATGTGACGATTGAGGAATCGAGGCCGAAAAAGCATAAGAAGCTTACATAGATTTCGATGCACGAAATATTTTTTTGAGTTACACTAGTATCCATGTCTGGTTCAGTGCATACACCGTCAAATTTTTGGAAACGTTTTTTTTCCGTCTTCACTTCACTTCCGGGATGGCGCGCCCAGTTATGTACTCTTGTTGGGCTTTTACTTCTTTGTCAGTGCTTACTTTTGTCTGCAATAGGGGTTGAAGCCGGTATTGCACTTATTCGTAGCCGTACCGATTTGCGACTTGAAATTGTTCCTGGTGTTTCGAATGATACTGTTCAGCATCTCTATCAAGAATTGCGTGCCATTTCTGGCATTGAGCATGTGCAGTACATCAGTAGCCAGGAAGCACAGGCTTTCGTTTTAGAAAAAGATCCACCACTCGCACGATTCTTAGAGCAGTTTAATATTACAACTCCTTTTCCTAGTTTCATGCACATTCGTTTGCGTGAACTGGGAGACTATCCAGCTGTTCTTTCCTCCCTTCGCGCATCAGTCGCTAGCTCCATTGTTGCACCACAGTCACTTTCACTTGCAGATGATCAGGAGTTGCATTTAGCGTCACTTCTTTCCCTCGTGAATGGTGTGCATAGTGCCTTGCTTTTTTCAGTTCTTATTGCGGTCATTATTTTCCTCTGTGCACTTATGACCCTTGTGCGTTTACGTATTTATCTTTCGTATCATGCAGTTGAATGCGCAGGTATGATGGGGGCTTCAACGTGGTGCGTTCTTCAGTCGTATTTTTACGAAGTGCTTATTTTTCTTTTTTCAGGCTTTGTTTTGTCCCTTCTTCTTCTTGCGGTTATCTTCCCTCTTTTTCATTCATTTATTACGCCATTGTCGGACAGTGAATGGAGTAAGGTTTTCCTTGATCTTTTCACGCAGTCATCTCCTTTTATTCTTTTTTCTGAAATACTTGTCCTTGCTGCACTTGCTTTTTTAACAACGCTCTTTGCCCTTTACGATTGCGGTCGGCAGAAGCGTGCTCATTCAGCCCTTCACTAAAGCATGCCCAGAAGTATGACAGATGAAGCAATTGTTCTGCGCACCTATAACGTGGGTGAAGCCGATCGTTTTTGTGTTTTGTTTACCAAAACATTTGGCCGAGTCGTTGCTAGAGCGCATGGTGCTCGTCGTTTACTGCAAAAAAATAAGTCGGGGCTTTTACCGCTTCATCGTATTTCGCTTACTCTGGAAGAGCATTCGTTTGGGTATGTCGTAAGTTCGTCATCTCGTCTTGAGCAGTTTCAGTTATCTCTCACGCTACATCAGTTTTCTCGTGCGATGTTTGGCATTGAAATTCTTGTGAAGCTGACTGAAGATTTGCAACCACTTCCAGGATTGTATGCACTCGCTACGTCTTTTTTAGATGCACTTCCATATACATCGTCTTCGCTTCTCCCTATTCTCTTTGGACTTTCTACCTTACTTGAACTTGGTTTTTTGGGTTTACCTACACATTGTTGCATTACTGGTGCGCCGTTACCATTGTACGATGTTGTGTACAGTTCCTCGCGTCAGGGTTTTTGTGCGTTGCATCATGATCATCAGGCTCTTCCATTACACCCTGAGGCCACTCTTGTTCTTCGTTCACTTGCGAGCCGTGCACTAGATATTCCTGTTATTAGCTCTGCTGCTGCGTATGACCTTCAGCGATTACTTGTTGAATTACTTGGCAACCAACTTGGCGTCACACTTGCATCACTTTCGTTATGGATGGATGACCCCGTCGCACCTATACCAATTTGCCATGTGACGGGCCGTGCCTCGTAGAGAGAAAAAAATCGTTCGATTGTTGCCCCGGTATTTGTTGTTTTACTGAAGCGATACCAAAGTGCAGTAAGACCATCGTGACTTTCGCCTGCCTTCCTCTTCTCGCTTGCTGGTAATTCTTTCGTGAAGAGAATCAATTCTTCTTTTGGCGCTTTTTTTCTATCGCTGATGTAGGGACCAAATACTTCCGATGTTCTTCCGTCATCTGTGCCGTAGTACACAAAGTATGCATGGTCGTTGTCATCGAGAAACGACTGAATTAACAGTGATCCCGGTGTATTGTTCATAAATTTCATATCCACTGCTGGTGGGTAAATAGTTGCATCTGTGCCTTGCGGACCGTAGTAACTAACTGCGTAGCTATGATTTTTACGTTGTATGATAGGTAGGCCATATTCCCACGGTCCGCGGTATGCAGTAGAGCTTACTTGACATAATCCTCCTCCGTAATCTGGAATAGTCGTATTACCCTCGATCACGAGTTCTTTTTTATATCCGGTTTTTTCATTCACGGGCCCTAGTGTTTCGTTGAAGGAAAATATTGAATTTTTAGGGATGATGTGCCCATTGAATTTACTTATTCCTACGGCAATATTGTGACGTCTGTTCTTTGGTGATCCTGTAAAGACGGATTCTCCTACCATGACCACTTCTTTTATTCCTTCAGTCCGGAGCACAGAATCGATTGTGACGAGTGGTTTTTCCTCCATGACAGGTAAGACAATAGTCGGCACACCTTCATCAAGTGCCTGAATGGTTAATTTTGCTGCAAGATTAGAGAGCACTCTTCTGCCAGGTAGCCCTTTCCCCTCAAACAAAATAGCACCAGTCGCACTACGATGGATCGTGACCGCATTGGTATTTCTGTTCAGTACGGACGCAATTTTTTCATTGATTGTTTTTTCGATGGCGTGAATATCCCATTGTTGTACTTCTCTATAGCTCCATCCTTTTTTTATCGCACTTCCTGTTCCGCAGGTGAGCATTGCTGCAGGCGGAATTGCACGTATTCCACGAAACGACCATTGTTTTTCTGTCTGTTTCCATTGTGGATACGCACTAATTTGCACCGAAAAAAGATGATGCCCGTACGTGTATGTTATTGTTGAGGGCGCTGCATGAACCTTTTCGCTGAGCCCGATTCCTATACCTAGACAAAGAAGCAACCTCCAAAGAACAATGTGTTTTCGAAAATCTTGTACGAATGCCGAGAGTAGATAGCGAAACATAAGCAGAAAATTATGAGTACTTTTTCGAGACTCCTAATTCATCCAGCGCTTTGTTGACTAGCAAATCGGCTCGTGTATTTTTTTCTCGGCGAATATGCACAAAGGATATATGAGGAAATTGAAGCTTTAATTCTTCTATTTCTGTAATGAGTGGAGTAAATGTTGCCATTTTTATTTTGTATTCACCTTTTAGTTGTTTTACAACTAGCTCGGAATCGAGATGGCAAATGAGATGATTCGGACGAAAGTCCTTTGCCATGTGTAGCCCCGCAATAAGCGCTTTATACTCAGCAATATTATTGGTTTGAATACCAATAGCTTCGCCATACTCGCGTAATACTTCGTTTTTTGTAAGGTCAATGAGTACGCATCCTATGGCGGCTTGGCCGGGGTTTCCGCGCGATCCCCCATCGGTGAATAAGTGTAGGGTTCCACCAATAGCTTCAGGCGGATTTATCTCGGCACCTTGTGGTGCCTCAAGTGCTTTTTGTAGTACCTCTGTGACGAATTGATCTCGTTCTTTTGCACGAGGGAAGAGTATTGTTAATTTTTCTTCTAGCGAAGCAGGAAGTCGTACCATAGGAGCAGTATAGCGGGCGTGCTTTAAAGAGAGGTAGGTTTTGTCTTGCGTTGTTGAAAGTCGAAAGTTGCAACGTTGATTTAAGAAGTTTTGCAAGAACAGTCGTCTTTTTTGCAATGACATTTCTGTGCAAGATCTAATTTAAATCGTCCTTCGCGGTAATCGACTGTCGATCCGCCTATGCGTACAAGCGTAGCGTGACCTGCAAGTAGTGCGACACTTTGGATAGTGGGATGGATAAATTCTTCCTCATCTTGCTCTTTTTTTTCCGCAAATTCCAGACAAAACTTTCCATACTCATCGGCGATAATACGGAGATGACATTCCTCTCTTTTTTCATCGTGCGCAATTTTTTGCAGTGCTTTTGCAGCACTTTCTGTAAGGATGAGCGGTTGTGTTTTCATTGCTCCACCTGCAAGAAGATCATTTAAATCTATCAGAATATTTTCAATGTCTACATCCGTTAATCCGTGTGCCCTTGCACCATCCTCCAGTGAGTCCATGGTATTAAACGCGCACCCCACGCAGTGTAAACCATATGCGGATAAAATGTCGGCAGCGTTTGGGTGAAGATCAATAATATCGAGCACATTCATTGTCGCGGTAATCATTGCTTTATTGTTCGGACCTTCTTTTATTGATGCTTGCGATGCTTTTTGCTTGCTTGGCTTGGCAGAATGGTCTGTTTGTCGTCCGGTTTGCATAGTTTCAGTATATGCTTAGTGCTCCTCATTTTTCTATGCGCTTTTTAAAGATTTCCACTTTATTCTTATTGCCGTTCTTTACACTTGTCCTTGGTGTAGGTATTGGTGCTATGTATCAGTCCCGTATTTATTCCGTCCAGCAAAATCGTGTGAATCAATTATTAGAAGGCACAGGTACTGGTGCACTCCTCACGTCCGATCCAGAAGAAACGGTCGATATTTCCATGCTTTGGACAGTGTGGAGATTGCTGCAAAGAAATTATTTGCTACCTTCCACTCTTGACCCTTCTCGTATGGTGTATGGAGCCATTTCTGGCTTAGTTGCTAGCTTGGGGGATCCATACACGCTGTTCATGACTCCACAAGATACTGTTGCTTTTGAGGATTCGCTTGCAGGAAATTTAGAGGGGATAGGTGCTGAATTAGAAATGAGAAATGGAGAGGTTATTGTTGTTGCGCCACTTAAATCTTCTCCTGCTGATCGAGCAGGTATTCGGTCGAAAGATAGTATTGTAAAGGTGGATGATACTTTGGTCGAAGGAAAGTCGTTAACGGATACAGTAAAGCTCATTCGTGGTCCTAAAGGCACGACTGTGACATTGACCATTCGTCGACCCGGAGAAGATGCTCCTATGGTTTTTTCTGTTGTTCGCGAAAATATTCATGTCCCAAGTGTCGAGTCGCGTGTACTTACTGCTACGGGTGGGACGCTTGGTCTGGTGACTTTGAATCAATTTGGAGACGATTCCATGCGCGAAGTTCGTGATGCACTTTCGGCATTCCCTCCTGATATTGACGGCGTTGTTCTCGATTTACGTTATAACGGAGGGGGGTATTTAGATGGTGCGGTTGATCTTGTATCGATGTTTGTTGCGACTGGCGCAGTGGTGAGTGTCGAACGTCGGGATGCACCAAAAGATGTTCAGATTGTTCATGGCAACCCTCTCATACCTACTCTTCCTCTCGTTGTGCTGATTAATGGCGGCTCTGCTAGTGCGTCCGAAATTACCGCAGGGGCATTGCAAGATCATAAGCGAGCTAAAATTCTCGGCACACAAAGCTTTGGTAAAGGTACGGTTCAGGAAGTGTTAGATTTATCCGGTGGTGCTAGCTTACGTGTCACTATTGCAAAATGGATTACTCCCGCAGGCCAAGATATTGCAACGAAGGGCATTGTTCCAGATTTTACTGTCGATCGCACAGCAGAAGACATACAATTGGGTAGGGATCCTCAACTAGATGCAGCGATGCTTTATATATTGCAGGGCGTTACTCCTTCGTCGATCAAATAATACGTTTTCCTAAAGGGGGGCATCAACTTAGTATTCCCATTACCGTGTTGTTTACATCTTCTATTGAAAAGGGTAGCAAAAAATTCATCCAGACACAGGCAGCAAAAAGAACCATCAGTAAGCTAAAAACAAAGAAAGTCGGAATGAAAGGAACTTCGTCTGGAGCAATGCTATGAATTAAGCTAGAACCAGCAAAAAGCATGCCTGCAAACAGAAGTGGCAAATCAATAATATTTAATAATACTTTTACAGTACTTGGTGCAACGGAGTACTGAGACAGTACTAGTGCGATGATGACTAAAATTCCAAGAACATAAAACCAAAATGCAGATGCTTGCTGGAGGGATTTCATACAATGCAGTCTATCAGAAGATGATAGACTAAAATAAATGATCTTTAAAAACATTCACGTACCTTGCGAGATGCATGGTATGAAGCGGATATTACTTTAGGCGCTTTTGTACACTAATACG
Source organism: uncultured Candidatus Peribacteria bacterium (assembly GCA_964562885.1). Taxonomy (GTDB): domain Bacteria; phylum Patescibacteriota; class Gracilibacteria; order Peribacterales; family Peribacteraceae; genus CAZLVC01. The sequence continues at coordinate 13,517 of CAZLVC010000001.1, forward strand.
TTTACGACCCTGTGCACGACGACGCGCAAGGACCTTACGACCAGTTTTTGTGAGTGTACGTGCAAGGTAACCGTGCACGCGTAGACGCCGACGCCATTTAAGCTTACGTAACATAGAGCCAAGAGAGGGTACAGAATGAAGTAGCTATGAGTCAAGGGGAATGTATCTCTCTTGCCATCTTTCTTATTTTTTTTGCGAATAAATTCGCCTTGAGGGTTACGTTAGCTACCGATTTAAATTGGCAGCTAACGGTTGCTTTTTCTCTTTCTCATCCATGTCCTTTAACCTACACTCCCATTATCTATGTATTCTCTTCAAAAACTTTCTTCGGGGTTACCTCTTCTCACTGCGCCGACCGATGGTACTTCTGCTGTGACAGTTCTTGTATTTGCTGGGGCTGGGTCCAGGTATGAGGTGCAAAAAAATCGAGGTATTAGTCATTTTTTAGAACATATGTTTTTTAAAGGAGGTCAAAAATATAAAAGTGCAGCAGAGGTAAGTATGGCAATAGATTCTGTAGGAGGGGATTTTAACGCATTTACAGGTAAAGAATACGCAGGGTATTACGTGAAAGTTGATGCAACAAAAATAGAGTTAGCATGCGATGTCCTTTCAGATATGTTGCTTTGTGCCACCTTTCCACCTGAAGAGATAGAAAAAGAGCGAGGAGTCATTATTGAGGAATACCGTATGTATCAAGATACTCCAATGTACCAGGCAGGTTGGGATTTTGAGTCCCTGGTTTATGGCGACCAGCCACTAGGATGGGATACGATAGGTACGGAAGAAGTGATTCGTTCGGTTCAGCAGCACGACTTTGCGAAGCATAAGGCAGATTTTTACACTCCGGATAACACCGTCGTAACTTTTGCTGGGAAGGTGACAGATTCATTAGCTCTTGATCTGAGCAATCGTTTTTTTGCAGGAGTACATGGCGCAAAGGCTAAGAGTTTTGCAAAAGTCGAACCTCATCAGGGGAAAAAGATTTCGCTTACGACAAAACAAACTGAGCAAGCACACTTAGTTTTTGGAGTCGAAGCTGTTTCAGCACTCGATAAAGATCATTTTGCACAAAAATTATTAGCAGTGATTATGGGTGGATCCATGAGCTCTCGCATGTTTTTACGCATACGTGAAGCACGTGGATTGTGTTACTACATTTCGACTTCTACGGATAATTACCTTGATACCGGACTGTTTTCTACCAGGGCAGGGGTCGATCAATCGCGTTTGCACGAAGCCATAAAAGCTATTCGGCACGAGTATGAACTCTGTGCGAAAGATGGTATTACGGATGACGAGCTACGTCGCGCAAAAGATTATCTCAAAGGGAAAATTACCCTCTCGATGGAAGATTCAGAGGAACGAGCACACTTTTTTGGCAAGCAGCAACTTTTGTACCCAGTGGTACGTGACCTTCCCGATTATTTTGCAGCCATTGAAAAAGTCACAAAGAAGCAGGTTAATACACTCGCAACGAAACTTTTACAAAAAGATCGTTTCCGGTTAGTCGTGATTGGAAAGGAAAATAGTGAAAGCGAATTGGAGGAGTTAATGTGTGGGTAATTTGTCTTACCATAAAGCTTTTATTGCCCATTTTCACTCGAGACGGTACACTAGGCGTAGTAGAAGCCTTTATCTCATACATTTTTAGTTTTCCTCTCATTCATTCTATGGAACGTACGCTCATTCTTCTTAAGCCAGATGCCGTGACAAAACGTGTGTGCGGGCAAGTGGTCGATCGCTTTGAAAAAGCTGGTTTAAGTATTTGTGGCTGCAAGATGATGGTTCTTTCGGCTGCTGTTTTACGTGATCATTATGCACATATTGCAGATAAGCCATTTTACCCAGATGTGGAAAAATTTATGCAATCGGCACCGGTGATTGCTATGGTACTAGAGGGCGACGATTGTATTGTCAAAGTGCGTGACATGCTTGGTGTCACAGATAGCCGAAAGGCTGCTCCGGGGACTATCCGTGCCACGCTTGGCGTGGACATGATGGTGAATATTGCTCATGCATCGGATAGTGCAGAAGCAGCTGAAAAGGAAGTAGCAAGATTTTTTGAGAAAGAAGAACTCTTTGCGTACTAGATAGCTTTTTCAATCGTGACGGTATTTTCTTTTACCCCTTCTTTTTTGTTGTGCGTGCGGGCGAGTACAAAAAAATAATCGCTTAGACGATTTAATATAACAAGAACATCCCTCGTTATGGGTTCGTTTTGGGAAAGTTCTACTGTCCACCTTTCAGCACGTCGGCATACTGTGCGTGCAAGATGAATAAAAGCACTTGTTTGTGATCCTCCCGGAAGAATGAACTGTGTTAATGGTTCCAGAGCCTCTTCCATTATATCTATCCATTGTTCTATCGTTACTACTGCATCTTTATTCATGCGTTTAATAGGTGATTTTTTACGAAGAGGAGTTGCTAAATCTGCCCCTATGTCAAAGAGAAGATTTTGAATGGTATGTAGCTGTTTTTTTGTTGTAGCTCCAAGACTTTTGTCTGTCAAAATTATCCCCAGGACTGCATTCAATTCATCCAGTGTTCCATAGGCGTGTAGTCTACAGTGCGATTTTACGATTCTATCACCACCAAAAAGGCTTGTTTTCCCCTTATCACCCGTACGTGTGTAGATTTTCATCATCAAGATAAAAAAAACAAAAATACCGCATGGTCACGATGCTTATTCATGTAGTGCCTGGCACATAGATGCATGAACTTTTTGCACTTCTTCTTGGGTGAGAGTTCGTTCGTTGGAACGATACGTGAAACGCAGGGTCATTGTTCGTGTTCCTTCTTTTTCGTACAGACTGACCAGTTTTAATTCCTGCAGTAGAGGATTTTTTTGCAGTAATGTACGATGCAGTGTTTCGTATGAACGTTCTTTTACCGCAACGGTTTCATCAAATTCTATTGCAGGAAATTGTGGAAGTGCTTGTGCAAGCTTAAGAGTTGGTGCTATTGAAAGTAGTGTATCGATATCTAGTACGGCTGCAGCAATGCGACCTCGTGCACCACATTGCTCTTGTATGAGGGGGTGAAGTTCAAAGAGATGACCTATTTTTTTCTCTCCACAATACACCTCAGCGTAGCGAGCTGTATGTGCAAAACGAGGAACGTCTGTTTGAATTTGTTTGATCGTTAGCGTGTATCCTGCATCTTTTAATGCATCGACTAGATCTCGTTTGATGAGAAGGGCAGGGTCGTTTTGAAAGAGGGTTTTTTGCTTAGTAACGATGACTAAACCTAGTTCTTGATGTTCATTATTTTTTGAAAAAACATGTCCATATTCAAAAAATTTCATCGATGATTCTTCGCACTTCTCACATTCGCGAATTGCTGTTTCAATTAATGCAGGAAGGATAGCTGTACGCATCGATTCTAGTTCTCCATTGAGAGGATTTTCGATGTGGACTGTATTCGCATTTTCAGCGAAAAAGCGCTTTTGGCGTTCCTCATTAGTAAATGCAAGATGAATAAGCTCGTTCCATTGTAATTCCTTCAGGGCATCCCGTAGGAGGTTTATTCTTTTTTCGCGTTTTGGTGGCTGCATGCATGCATCTGGCATGACTGCAGGGATTGCGTTGTACCCAACGATGCGTGCTATTTCCTCTACCATATCTTCTGGACGGTTAAGGTCGTTTCGCCAGTCTGGTGGCGTAATACTGAAACTATGTGCCTTTTTTTTCACATCACAACCCAGTGTCTGCAGTGTTAATTGAATCAATTTTTTTTCTAATGGCATACCAATAATCGATTCAATTCGTTCTTGTTCTACGCTGATCATCCTTTTCTTTTTCGTTGTTCCTTGTACAACTTTTTTTGAATTTATCTTTGCTCCAGGTATTAGTTGTTTCATCAATTGAAGTGCTCTGTTAAAACCTAATTCCGCACTACAAAGGGGGATTCCCTTTTCATACACAGTGGAAGCCTCGGTTCGGTGTCCTGTGGCAATAATTGCTCGTCGGATACTTATCGGATCTACAATGGCTGCATGAAGATAGATGTTCTTTGTTGTTTCTTTCGTACTACTGCGCAGCCCACCCATGATCCCTAAAAGGTCGAAAATTCCCTTATCGTCAGATAGGATAATGGCTCCTTCAGGAAGTAATCGCTCCTCTCCGTCGAGGGTAGTAATTTTTTCTCCATTTTTTGCTGTTCGCATTCGTACCGTCCCACTGATGTCATCAACGTCGAAGCTGTGCAGGGGCATCCCGATTTCCATTGCAACATAGTTTGTAATATCTACAGCAGTGTTTTTACTGCGCCAACCAGTTGCGTGCAATCTCTTTTTCATCCAATCGGGTGTAGATCCCATCGAATCTATCTTGAGAGTGCAAGAAAGGTAGTGGGGGATGAGGTGAGGGATGTCATTGATGCACGTCAGTGCAGGTTCGTTTTTTAAAAACGATAGAGTTTTAGCTTTAGGCTGAGGACTTTTCCATCGAGCAAGGTTCATGGCAACTACTTCGCGTGCGACACCAAGATGTGAAAATAAATCTGGTCGGTGAGTAATAGCATGATTATCGATGTGGAAAATGATGTCCTCCAACCCCAGGGCTTCCTTTAATGGTTTTCCAATAGCGTAGTTTCTTGTTGTAAGATCAATAATCGGTCTTTCGCCATCGGTGCCCGAAGGAGGAAATTCTTCAAGCCCTAATTCTTCCTGTGCACAGATCATCCCTGCACTTTCCACTCCACGTATTTTTACTGGAGCGAGTGTCATTTCATCTCCTCCATGCCAGCGTACTTTTGCTCCTATGTGAGCAAACGCAACGAGCATTCCTGCTTTGACATTTGTCCCTCCGCATACAACGGTTTTTGTTCCTTGATCGGTTAGCACCTGTGCAATGAGCAATTTATCTGCATTGGGATGTTTTTCGACTGATTCAACTTTTCCGACAACACAGTGTGATAGATATTTTCCTTGATATTCAAGATGGTCAACTTCACCCATGCAGCGGGTTATGGTTTCTGCAATTTTTTCAGGATCTTTTTCGATCCAATCTACAAAGTCTGTAAGCCATTCGTAGGAGATTTTCATAGCAGTAGCGTACTAGAATATTCTTTATAAATGAAGCGAAAGAAGACAGCAATTCATCTTGTTGTTCTGGTTAGTAATTCAGTTTCCTATGGTTTTACTTTACGAAAGAAGCTGAATATTTTTTGCGAGTGTTTTAAATCGTATTCCGTTTCCTTGCATCACTGTTAAGGTAATATGCCCTGTTTTACTTGTCTTTATATCGCGTATCGTGCCAAATTTCCCTTTATGTGTTCCTCCAATTACTTCGCACATTGCCCCGTCTTGTAATGTTATTGGATGATTGAGTTTCATGATGCAAAGAGGTAAAAACCGAAGTCTTTGTTTAGAGGTGCCGTGGTTGGCTTGCCAACCGAAGTTCCCGCATAGCGGGGCGCAGGTTGGCGGAGAGGGGGAGATTCGAACTCCCGAGACCTTTTGGGGTCTACTCGCTTTCCAAGCGAGCGCACTAGGCCACTATGCGACCTCTCCAATATTGTATTCTGGAGTAGTTAACAATGAACTTTTATTTAACACAAGTCCTCTTTTTACTCTATCCATTACACACTTCGCATGATTTTAGGCAGTTTTTACTGTGTTTCATCCACATTGCACACGCAAGGGTACATGCAATAATAGCAAGTGAACCATTTGCTGAACCAAATTGAATTTGTAGAAGATCCCCTGCATGGATTACATGTGTTTGATAGAGTCCTATTCCACTTACAAGAACGAGAATAAGTAAGACAAGCCACATGATTCCTTTAAAGATGAGACAAGGAACGGAGCAATGCTTTGTTGCTGAATTGGGCTTCTTTTTCATAAATGCCATACGTTGATGGGAAGAAGATAAGAGCAGAGCAAAGTGTACCTATGATGTATATACAAAAAAAGCCCCAGTTTCCTGAGGCTTTTGATTTTTTTAGATTAATCTCCACTACCAAAGCCAACAATTAAACACGCTGCAGTAATAGCAAGGTGTAGATAATTATCTGCAGCATTGACGTGCATTAATCCTAAAATGTCGCCACCCATGACAAATCCCAGAATAGTTACAACTCCATAGATGACACCAAAGAGTATAAGGAATGTGCGAGATGCAGACTGACTTGAGTTAAAAGCAAAGAGACCAATAAGACCACTGAGAATATGGATGACATTATGGAGTGGACTTATTTCGAACATGAAAAGGTTTCCTGTCACAAAAAAGCCTGCAATACCAACAACTGTCAGTACTAAGCCTAAAATTCCTGTAAGCGGTTTTACAAGAAGGTTCATAGAAGGGAGGGGGAAAAAGTAAATTACCTTTCATTCTAATCACTTTTTTTGCGAGTACAATGTTGGTTTGGCATCTTTAATACAATTCTACTTCTTAAGCAAGAGACGTTCCTTTTTCTACCTTTAGACTTTACCCGCTTGCAAACGCTTAGCCAGTGTTCGTAGGTACGATGCTGCAATCTTCATTGTTTGATACTTTCCTGTCTTAGGGTTAAACACACGCTTTTTTATGATATTTGCTTTAAATGTACGACGGGTTGCACGGAGCGAGTGGCTGCGTTTGTTTCCTGTGGAACTTCTTTTGCCGGTCATTTGACATACTCTTGCCATAAAGCTGACGGACTGTACAGGAATAGAGATAGATCGTCAAATTAATTGTTTCATATTGACTTCTGGGTCCCACAGATCGTTGCCAGTTATGACTTTGTGGACGATCATTTTTTCTCTGATCATTCTCCTTTTGCTGAATCGGGTATGAAACGAAGTGCTAAACCATTAATGCAATATCGCAAACCGGTCGGCTTTGGACCATCGGTAAACACATGACCTAAGTGCGAGCCCTGTTTTGTTTGTACTTCGGTGCGCACCATTCCATAGCGTGCATCTTGCTTTTCGATAATGACATTGTCTGAAATTGGTTTTGTAAAGCTGGGCCATCCTGTTCCGGAATCAAATTTATCTTCTGACCGAAAAAGTGCTTCCCCTGTGTCGGCTGCGACAAAGGTTCCTGGTCGATGTTCATCGACAAGAGTGCTTGTAAATGGAGCCTCGGTCCCATGGGCATAGAGAATGTTCTTTTGTTCTTCGGTTAAGGGTAAGCCACAGCCATAAGCGCCACAGTTACCTCCTGTATTAGTACTCATAGAGTGAGAGGGGGAATGAAATACAAAAGATTCGGATTGAATTTTTTTTGAGTGTGTTTTTTCGCTTTCGATTGATGTTCCACATGCAGTAAGAGTCATGAGGAGGAGTATTCCGATGATACTAGCGTATTTTTTTATCATATTCTCTTATGAAGACGAATGTGGTGGAGTTTTGTTACGACTCGACGTAGGCTTAGTGTATGTTTTTAGAAATCATTCAACCACCTTTTCTCATTGCCATTTTGCTTGCGCTTACAGTGCACGAGTGGGCGCATGCACGTGTTGCAGATTATTTAGGCGACCCTACTCCTCGTGATGCAGGACGTTTAACACTTAATCCTATTGCGCATTTAGATCCGCTTGGGACGCTCTTATTTTTTGTGATTCGCTTTGGCTGGGGTAAGCCTGTTCCTATTAATCCTCGTTATTTTAAGGATTCTAAAAAAGGTGCTGCACTTGTTGCCGTAGCTGGTCCTTGTAGTAATTTTATTATTGCATTTGTTGCGTATATTATTTTACTTTTCCTTGCTCCTCATCTTGCTCAGTCTCAAAGCGCGGAAGCATTACTTTCGGCATCGACACTTGAGACCCGTACTATTGCTTTTTTTGGTGAAGTTTTTGCTAACTTGCTCTTCCTTAACTTAGGACTTATGGCTTTTAATTTACTTCCAATAGCGCCACTAGATGGATCGAATATTCTTGGAGCTTTTATTCCCCTTCGGTATGAAGTGGCGTATGAAAATTTTATGCAGAAAGGCCCGTTTATTCTTTTGACTATTCTGCTATTGGAACGAATATTTTCGGTTCCACTTTTACTGGGATGGATTAGCTTTTTTATTAATAGTGCTCTTGCCATTTTTCATTTCGTTGGATGATCTTTCGTTTCGTAGTGCTATCCATTACCCTACTTGCATGCAGTTATCTCTTGTACTGCCTTGTTTCAATGAGGAAAAGAATATTGAAGCAACAGTTGGCGCAGTTGATGCTTGGCTTACCGAGAAGGGGATTGATGGTGAAATTATTGTGGTGAATGATGGCTCAACAGATCGTACTTTTGAGGTTTTACGTTCTACCAAAGCGTCATTTCCTCGACTTATCGTGCTTACACATCAAGAAAATAAAGGATACGGGGCAGCACTTCTTACAGGACTTGATGCGACGAAGGGTGAAGTAATGGGCTTTATGGATAGCGATGGACAATTTCATCCACAGGATTTTTCGGTTTTACTGCCTCAACTTGATATATTTCCTTTTGTGACAGGTAGACGTATCCATCGCGCTGATCCTTTTATGCGTAAGCTTAACGCTCTGTTATTTGGCTTATTATCGTTCTTAATTTTAGGTATTTGGGTGCGAGATGTAAATTGCGCGATGAAGCTTTGGAAGCGTGAGTATTGGTCGGTCATTCGTCCTCGCATTGCAACGGGGGCACTTGTTAATGCTGAAATGTTTTATCGTTTAAAACGAGCAGGTATTGCATGGAAACAAGTGAATGTGTCGCATTACCCCCGTAAGTATGGTGCTCAAACAGGGGCAAAACTTTCGGTCATCGTGCGAATGTTCATTGAGTTACTTACGTTACGTTTTTCTCCTATTGAGCAATAGAAGGTTGGTCTGTAACATTCTTTTAGTTTTTCCTTGCAAACAATTAAGCCGTCCTAGCTCAGTGCCTAGCCCCGCGTATGCGGGGCGTATAAGAAAACAATGCTCGCACTTCTCTCGATCTTTCCCTACAAACAATTAAGCCGTCCTAGCTCAGTGCCTAGCCCCGCGTATGCGGGGCGTATA
>CAZLVC010000001.1:22568-227749 GCA_964562885.1 uncultured Candidatus Peribacteria bacterium
GCTCGCACTTCTCTCGATCTTTCCCTACAAACAATTAAGCCGTCCTAGCTCAGTGGTAGAGCACCTCCATGGTAAGGAGGGGGTCGCCAGTTCAATCCTGGTGGACGGCTCCATCTCTATGTTTGTGTACATTCTTCATAGTCCATCAATGGGCAGAGAGTATGTGGGGATTTCCGACGATCCTGATACTCGTCTACAAGATCATAACAATGGTCGTGTGTTTTCTACAAAACCATACAGACCTTGGGTGAAGACTTACGTTGAAATGTGTGTTGATAGAATGTCTGCACGGAAAAGAGAGAAGTATTTGAAATCTGCAGCAGGTAGACGATTTCGTAAAACTTTGTAGCTCAGTGGCACCCGCCCGTACCTGACGGTACGTTCGGACGAGGAGCACCTCCATGGTAAGGAGGGGGTCGCCAGTTCCCTGCCCGTCCGAAGTCCCGAAGGACGTAGGCGGGAATCCTGGTGGACGGCTCCATTCTACTTTTTTGTTAATGCCCCCATCCACACATAGCCTTTTTCCCCTGTAGGAAGCTTCGCATATCCCCATGCCCCCTCGTGGACAGTCCAAAGAATCTCCATTCCTTGACCTTTTGTCATGCTACGGACGATCTCTGCGGATGAACGAGCATCATAACGAAGATTCGAGGTATTCGTGATTACTTCGTAATTTTCAGTAGAATTTTTTTGAGTAACTTCAGGTAATCCATCTTGTGATACCGACAATGATGGAGGAATTTTGACTATGTCTCCGGTCTGTTGCAAAGATCCCATCCACACATACCCCGTTTCGCCTGTGGGGAGCTTTGCATATCCCCATGCCCCCTCGTGGACAGTCCAAAGTATTGTAAGAGTTTGACCACGAAATAGCTGTCGATAGATGTAGGATGACGTTCGTGCATCAGCTCGTAGATTTGCCGATGCTGTAATGACGGTATAGGTACTAAGGACTGACTGTGTGTTTGGTGCTGTAGATTTCATTTCAGGCGATTCTGTCGACGCATGGGTAGTAGCAGCCTCAGGCATAGCCTTTGCTTCGGGCAGAAGAGTAATGGTAGGCGAACGCTTGCTAAGGTATTGATAGGGAGTGTACGCCTCTTTGTCATCGTCGAGACGAACATGAACCCAACCATATGTGATCAATAAAATAATTTTGACATTACCTTTCATTATGTCTTTTATTAAATTTGTAATTTTGTATCGACGTTATCTTTTAAAATTTTTAATAAATTCGTAAGGCGTTACTATATATTGCGTAGATTACGCGTTAGTATCGTTATTGTAATTATTGTAGTAGGTCACTCCAGTTTATTCCTGGTTTTTTTTCACTCATGAGTAAGGCATTTTTTATTGTTAACAAGGACAAAAACGCACATTTTTTTCTACTCACCCCAATGGGTACACCAAGAATATTTTCCACAACATCCTTAGATGTATTCCATGCTTCATCTATTGTTTTCCCTTCTAATTCATCGCTCAGTAAAGACATTGATGCCTGACTAATAGCACAACCTTGTCCTTGCCATTTTATTTCTTTTATCACCCGATCTTGTATTAGTATTGATATTGTGATGTCATCGCCACAACTTGTATTTTCTTCTCGGTGGATGATACTTGGATTTTTAAGGAGACCTTTATGACGAGGGTTTTTGTAGTGATCGAGAATGTTTTCAGCGTAGAGATCCATGAGATGAGTGATTACAGTGAAATAATGTTATCGTTGAAGGATTGGGATGATTTGTTTTATTTCTTTAGCACATAGATGAATTTCATCTTTTGTATTATAGGTTGCAATACTTAGTCGTGTTGTCGCATTGATGCCAAGTGCGTTGTGTAATATTTGACAACAGTGATGCCCAGCGCGGAGGAAAATGTTTTTTTCTCCCAGTAATGCCGAAAGGTCATGAGGGTGTATTCCATCAATAGTAAAGCTAATGCAACTATGGTGATTTTTTGCTTCTTGGTCACCAAGAATACGTAGCGTAGGAATGGTGCAGAGTTCTTTTAGTGCAAATTTTATGAGATGACCTCCGTGCGATACGATATTTTTTACTCCTGTTTTTTGCACCCATTCTAATGCCGATTTTAGTCCTATTGCATCTGCAATACTTGGGGTTCCTGCTTCGAATTTTCGTGGCAGTTCTGCAGATGAAAATTGTTCTTTATCCACTCTTCCTACCATATCTCCTCCTCCTAAAAATGTAGGCATAGCGTCTAAAATTTTTTCCTTTCCATACAATACCCCAATTCCCATGGGACCATAGACTTTATGGCCTGAGAAAGCAAAAAAATCACAGTCTAACTTTTGGACATCTACCTCTTCGTGCGCAATAAGTTGTGCACCGTCTACAAGTACTTTGGCTCCGTGTGCATGTATACGAGGAATGATCTCGTAAAGTGGTGTTTTATGACCTGTGACATTACTAAGGCCTGATACTGAAACAAGAGCAACCTTTTTCTCTTCTAGAATTTCCTCAAGCATTTTCCACTGAGGTATCCCTGAAGTGTCTACGGGGACCCATGCGAGATTTACTCCCGTTTTCTTTTTCAATTGAAGCCAAGGAATGCAATTACTATGATGCTCTGCTTCCGTGAGAACAATCGTATCTTTTTCTGTGCAATATTCCTCACCCCATGTTTTCGCAACTAGGTTTATTGCTTCAGTAGTGTTACGTACAAAAATGATTTCGTGAGCCTTAGCGCCTATATATTTTGCCACTGTCTTGCGTGACTCGTCGTACAACTGCGTCGCTTTGTCGCCTAATGCATGCACTCCACGATGCACGTTTGCGCATGAGGAAGTATAGAAATCTTTCAATGCATCGATGACAATTTTTGGTTTTTGAGTTGTTGCCGCATTATCAAGATAGATAAACGCACCTTCCTGGCGGAGAGAAGGAAATTCGGCTCGAATCGTTGAAAGTTCTATTGCCATAGAGGCATCATTATAGCGATGTACATTCTTCGTACCTATCGCATTTCCCTATTTTTCTTGTAGGCTACCGCCTACTATGACACATCGCATTACCTTCCTCTTGCGCAACACTCTTTTCATTGTTGGTTTACTTTGGGGCGGATACACACTGTTTGTGTACCTTGGTGCTCCTATCCATCAACTTTCGTATCTTACCCAGTCTCAGGTCGATTCGTACAACGCACTGTGCCAATCTGATAGTCCGCGTTTAGTTTTACTATGTCGCGGTGTGCAGGTTTTCCCTGTTTTTTTGCAGTATCTTTTCCTCATGGCGAGTCCATTTCTTTCGTATGCCCTGTTGTCACTTTTTGCCTTCATTGTTCTTTTGGTTTGGTGCGGATATAAAACGGGTCGATTTTCCATGAATGTCTCGGTTCGGCCCGTGATATTTGTCGCATTATTTGCGTGTGCTGTTTGGCTCATGGCAACGACACTTTCGTTAGGCTCTCTCTATCATGCTGCTACTCCAGATAATCAGCGAGTAAGTGACCTTAATGGCGCCATGAGTCTTCAGCCTTTTCGACGCTATTACGAGCCAAATAAAGAGCTATATGGTGGAGCTAGTGACCAAGCATTAGCAGCGTTAAAAGTTCATTTTGATGAAATGCTTTCCGGAGGATGTTTAAAACCTCTCCTTGGTCCTGCAGGCGATCAGCTTACGACACAAAGTGGATCTAAAATTTATAACTTGACGTTTTTATGTATGCAGGGGTCCATTTTTTCGCGTGTTGGTCTACAGTTCATTCTTGTGCTTCTTTTCCTTTTTAACCTTATTGTTACGGGTCGTTTTTTTCTGGAACGTGTTCTTCGAGTGCAGCCAATGCACCCTATGTTGCAACTCTGTTCTTCGGTTGCGCTTGGCGCATTAGTTTGGGTCAGTGGATTATGGTTTTTGTCGCTTCTTTCATTACTTTTGCCTTGGGTAATTCGTTTCATCTTCGTTCTTACTCCACTCATGTTATGGCGGACAAGTCGTGAGGTGCTTGTTGAGGCAATGACTCCTAGCATTCGTCTACCAATTTCATGGAAGAATGCATCCCTGCTCTTGGGATGGTTGCTTGTTTCGTACCTTGCGCTGAACTTCTTAAATGTTGTTCGACCGTTCCCCATTGGGTGGGATGATCTTGGTAGTTATTTAAATCGTCCTCGCTTACTCGCTAGTTATGGTTCGTTTATTCCATCCATGTCGCAGTTTCAATGGGAATATTTAACAAGTCTTGGCTTCCTCCTTTTTGGGTACGACAATGTTCAAGGTGCGACACTTGCCATGCAAATTAACTGGACTCAGGGTCTTATAGCGGTATTAGTCGTATTTACTTTTGCTCGATTATTTTTTGGTAAGCGTGCAGGTTTTTTGTCCGCAATGCTCTATTACTTTTTACCGATGACGGGACATTTTTCTTTTGCGGATATGAAAATTGATAATGCTGTCTTTTTCACGTCTTCCCTTGGGATTCTTTTGGTTTTTGCTTACCTCTTTAAATCGAACGAAGATGACGAACACGCAATTGTAACGAAAGATGCTCGCATTCTTCTTTTGGCTGGGCTTTTGTTAAGTTTTAGCTTTGCCATTAAGCCTACGGCCATCCTTGCTATTTTCCTCTGTACTACTGCTCTCTTTGGGGAGTTGTTTGGTGTTTTTGGTTTGTCAGGAATGATTGTTGGAAGCTTTGCCATTCTTTCAAAATTTGGTCCGTTTAGCCTTGCAGACATCTCTCAACGAAGTGGTATTTCTATACCCATCAACAACACTGTGTTTTTTATCTTTACTGCACTTCTTGCAATAGGCTTATTAGGTTTTGCTCTGTATCGAATAAAAAAGTCTCTTCGTTCTTCCCTCCATTTACTTGCGTTGTTTACCATGGGTATTGTTATCGCTTTTTTACCTTGGGGTCTTTATAACTCATGGACACGTGGCTCGCTTTCGGTTTCTGGCATGCTTTCAGCGCAGGATAATTATCTTCCACAAGTTTTTATGCAACAGGCAGACGAAGTTGCTGCGATGAACTTACCATCAACGATACCCGTCCGTACACTACCTCCAGAATTAAAATTAGATATTAATCATCCAGCCTGTAAATCATCCGCTCGTGCCGAAGAATTAGATCGCTACTGGGGTTTTACGAATGGTATTTCGCACTACCTTACACTCCCTTGGCGACAGGTGATGAACGTCGATGCCTATGGGTATTACGTTACACTTATTCCAGCTCTTTTATTGGTCATTCTCATTTTCTTTGTTCCTGCATTTTGGTCCCACGAACAACGCTGGCTTAGGTTCCTAACCATTGGTACGTTTATTTACCTTATTCAGTGGGCCTTTGTCGCAAACGGAGTTATGTGGTACGGCATTGGCATGTTCTTAGGATTTGTTCTTATGTTAGAGGCTCTCGTTGTGCATGCACCACAGCGGAGGCATCAATATCTTTTTTCGATTCTCCTTGCGCTTAGTTTGTGTACTGCCGTTGTGAATAGGCTTTGGCAATTCGATTCGCAGAAGAATATTTTTGAGTATCCTATGGGTAAAGTAAGTGCAGAGGTTTTACAGGAGATGACAATTCCTAATTATGATGACATTCGAAAATGGGTTACAAGTCGCCACGATTCAATGCCCGATACGCCGTACACCTATCGTATTGGTACGTTTATTTCGTATTTTATTCCAAAAAATCGTGAAATTTTCCCTTTAGCCGACCACCAACTTGGTTTTTTCACCTGTTTAAACCAGGAGTTAGATCATGCACTTACTCTTAAACGATTAAAAGCACTTGGGTTTAATAGTATGATTTTCGATACCAATACCTATACGATTGAAAAAGATCCAAATGGCCCATTGCATCGCAAGGTGAACGATTTAGCATCGTTCATTAACGATCCTGCCCTTGGCATCCAAATTGCGGTGAATGATCCTGGTAATGGTATTGCTTATATGATTTTTCCATAAATGAAGCCTTGTGTTGTCATACCTGCCTATAACGAAGCCTCGCGCATTGCGAGTGTCGTCGAGGCAGTGAAGCGATTCATTCCCCACGTCTTTGTCATTTCGGATGGTTCTACAGATGATACAGCTATCATTGCGCGTCAAGCAGGTGCAACTACCTTGGAGCATCTTCAAAATTGTGGCGCAGGTGCTGCAACAATGACGGGCTTGGAAGTTGCAAGGCAATGGGGTTTTGATACGGTTGTTACCATCGATGCCGATGGTCAGCATGCACCAGAAGACATTCCGCCTCTCCTTCATGAACTTACTGCGCAACGAGCAGATTTAGTGATTGCAAATCGCTTTGGCGGTAAAAATTCCATTCCCTTTGTTCGCCGAATACTGAATGGCGCTGGCAATATTGTAACCTTTTTTGTCACGGGCTTATTTTTACCAGACACTCAATGTGGTTTTAAGGTGTTTGGTCCTAAGGCACTGTCTGACATACAGCTTCGCATGTCAGGCTTTGAATTTTGTACCGAAATTATTCGTGAGGCTGCAATTCATCGGTGGAAAGTGGTTTCGGTTCCTACAAAAGTTCTCTACTCCGAGTACACGTTAGCGAAAGGCCAGTCTGCTTTTAATGCAGTACGCGTTGGTGCTAAAATTCTTCTTCGTTCCCTCCTACGATAATGTTCCTTACACCTTATCAAATTATTGTTCCATTTTTTTCTTTATTGATTTTGGTTTATGCGTGGAATTTAGTTGTGAAACAAAAGAAGACAATATGGGAAGGCGTCCTGTGGACGTTATTTTGGGGCTCGATAGCTTACATAGCTCTCCAGCCTTCCAGTTTAACGTATTTAAGCAGCATTACTGGAATTCAAAGTAACGAAAATGCTGCGACTATTACGGCAATCGGCATTCTCTTCTTTATCGTTTTTTATATGATTATGCGTCTTGAGGAATTAGAGCAGCGTATTACGAAACTCCTCCGGCAAAAGGCGATTGATGATCTCCGTCAACAATAGTGTTCTTTACCTTAATCTTCAAGAAAGATGCCTTTTTCTTCAAGTGCCTGTTGCAATTGACGAACTTTATTCTGAAGAGTCTCGTCAAGATCACGAAGAGTAAACGTTAATAGCCCATGTACTCGCGTAATTTCAGATAGTAAGTGAGGGTCATTACATAGATTTTCCTTATTTTTTACCTGATCACACAGTGATTGTAGATAGTTGGGATCTCGAATTGTGCCAGAAGAGATATTTTCACTTGTATTGATCGACATTTATTTATTAGTAGGAATTATAGATGTCTCAGCATAGTAATGAATGATTTTTTTTGTCCTTCTTTCATGATGTGAAGTGCTTATTTATTGTTTTTTTTTCTCTCAAAAGAGCAAAAAATGATGTGCGACATCTCGCTTCATTCATCAAACTCCAGTAGCATGGCTTACAGTTTTTTTTACTTCGTATGAAAACTATTTTACTCATTAGTCCTTACTATCAAGAACAGCATCGTTGGATGGTGAGTACGGTGAAATTGGCTGAACTTTGGCAACGATTAGGTTACAGAGTTGTGATTGCGTGCATGGGTCAAAGTCAGCGCATTGAAAGGGTTTCCGATACACTCGAAATTCATCGGCTTCCCGATTATTTTTTACCCGACCCTTGGAATTACGGTATTTCTTTGGGTTTTTCGGGCTATGTGATGCGACTTGCTGCACAATGTAAGCCAGACCTTATTATTGTGAATAAAATCTTATTTTGGACATCGTTCTCGCTTTTACGCTTGCGTTTGTCCGGTCATCGGGTTCTTTTACTCAGTGATGCACTTGTGGGCATGACATGGTGGCCACGTAGTCTGATTGCAAAAATTGGTGCTGCAGTTTACGCATGGACTGCTGGTTGGATACTACTACTCGCTGCCTCCCATGTTGTTTTTTTTCATCCTCAACCACCCTCACTCCTTCGTCGATTACGCATTGCATCAAAAACATCAGTGATTCCCACAGGGATTGATGTATCATTATTTCCCTCGGTACGTCAAAGAGATCAATCTTCTCTTGGGCGGAATGTGACGGTGACGTATATAGGACGATTAGAGTCGGTGAAGGGAGTTGACGATTTTCTTGCTGCTTCTACGAAAATTCAAAAAGATTATCCACAACTATTTATTCAAGTTGTTGGTTTTTACAAGCCTGATAATGAGCTCGTGAAAGCATTCGCTGGTAGGGTTACCTTTACGGGTCTACAACCCGATAGTCGCCTCGCACTTTCCTCTACCGATATTTTTGTGCTGCCTAGTTATGCCGAAGGCCTTAGTAATGCCCTTATGGAAGCCATGAGCTCATCTTGCGCCTGTATTGCCAGTGACGTTGGAGGTAATCGATATTTGCTTCAAAATGGCGTGTCGGGCTTTTTGTTTCCTGTGGGAGACCGCGAAGCTCTTGCGTCACACATTAGGCGCTTAGTTGAGGACCCTCAAAAACGCTTTGCGCTTGGCATTGCTGCACGGAAACGTATCGAGCAAACCTACAGTTGGGACATTGTTGCAAAGCAGTATTCAACTCTTTTTGCACGATTTCTTTAAGATATTCTTGGAGTCCACTCGCCTTTTGCTGATTTTGATTCTTCAAACTACTTTATAAAGTTTTTATTTCCTCGCTAATTCTCATTCTCTTTCGACTTTCTTTATGCAAAGAAACCTCCGCTTCGCACTGTTATCCTGTGCTTCAATCCACTCGCTGCGCTAAAAACGCGAACTCGCCTGCATCGCTAAAGCGAGTGCGGGCTCAAACAGGCGCGTTTTTTTAACGCTCCGCTCGTGGTGAAGCACGACGGAAACAGTGCTGATGCGGCAAAGTATTTATTCGTATAAACAAACACCGATGATGTGCTTAAGCCAGTTCGTGAGCTCATTCTATTCTTGGTATACTCATCTAGCATGCAGCGAACGAAACTCATTATTTTCTCAGCTTTTCTTTCGCCATTTCGTAGTGGGGCAGAGGCAATGGTGGAAGAGGTTTCTGTTCGTTTACCGGACGATTTTGATGTGACGATTATTACCTGTCGATTTTTTCGATCTGCAAAGAAACTAGATGTACTAGGTAAAAATGTCAGGGTACTGCGTATAGGTTTTGGCTGTTCTCTTGATAAATATGTCTATCCATTTCTTGCGCCATTGGTTGCTCGTACTATTGGTGCAGATATTCTGCATGCAGTCCTAGAGTCGTATGCAGGCTTAGCTCTTGTCTTGTGTCGTGTATTGTATTCTAAACCAAAGCGTGTTCTGACCCTCCAAAGTACAAATACGACTCTTCTCTTAGGCCTTATGGATCGTAGTGCACATTGTATGACTGCCATTAGCAATGCGCTTGTAAAGCGTGCAAGGCAACATGGACAAGGGAATGTTACCCTTATTCCTAATGGCTTTGATTCTGATGCAATTCGTGAAGCATTGCAGTATCATCAAAAAGTTTCGGGTCGGATTCTTTTTGCTGGACGTTTAGAACTCGTGAAAGGAGTTGATGTTCTTTTACATGCACTTGCAAAAATTATTCCATCTTTGCCACCACATATTCATCTACGTATTGTAGGAGATGGGTCGGAAAGGAGTCGTTTAGAAGCATTGACTGATACGTTGAATCTTCGTCATCGCGTATGTTTTATTGGTAAACTTTCACCAAGAGGTGTGTTGGATGAATTTGCTGCTGCCGAAATTTTTTGTGGACTTTCGCGCAGTGAAGCTTTTGGCAATGTTTTTATTGAAGCACAGGCTGCGTGTTGTGCCGTTTTGGCCACGAATGTGGGGGGCATTCCAGATAGTGTGATACATGGCAAAACAGGAATACTGGTAGAGCCTGATGATATCCAAGGCACTGCAGATGCACTCTTAAGTATCATTCTCAATCAACATCTTCGTCATTCGCTTACGCAGCGTGCGCAGCAAAATGTTGAACAGTACTCGTGGGATCGCATTACAGCACAATATGTCTCGGTGTTGCGTACGTTACGTATTAAATAGATTAGGTTTGTTCTTGTACAAGAGACTGAATTTTTGCAACACAGCTCGTTAATTCTTCATTGACCACAAGATGGTCGAAAAGTTCTGCATGGTCGTTAAATGCTTGGAGGTCTTTTTCAGCGACTTTTAGTCGCTCCGCAATCTGGGCTTCGTCTTCGCGACCACGTGTCCGTAACCGATGAAGTAAATGCGAAAGCATTGCTCGCTTGCTTTTTCCGGGAGGCAGCAAGCCACAACTGAGTACGGACCTTCTTCCTAACGTATCTACAAGCCCTTTGAGAAGGTTAATTTCTGTTACAACGACCGGCAATTTTCCTTTTTGCCAAATCTCTTCAATATCCTTTTTTCGATATCCGTAGTATCGGAGCTCAGTTTTGCTTGGCATGTGCGTATGACTGACAATTTCTCCGCTTTGGATCATGGAGTTAAACGCATGTTCCGAGACGTACTTGTATGGTTCTACTTCATTTTTTTTAGGTGTACGGGTCGTATAAATTGGCACTTGCTCGGCGTACGAAGAAAAAAGTGACAACATGGAACGTGTGATAGTCGTTTTCCCAACTCCTGATGGACCCGAAAGAGCAAGTACGTACATTTTTACTGAAAAAAATGGCTCTACTTTTGTTCCGACAATTGCATATTTTTCATCGTAAATTTTTAATCCATTATTCATTTCTCTTACTTTTCGTCGATGAGGCTTCACCATCGCACCAATTGTAGGGGAGATTTTTCCTTTCATTAACTGTGCTAATATTTTTGTGCCATCTTTTTTTTCTATGAGTGCTACGGTATATGTTTCGGAGCCAAAACCCTCAGGCGGATGACGAATTGTCGTAAAACTAAGTATGGTACCGTCTTGCTCCTTTGTTTTTTTAAGGGCATTGATTCGCCTATGAAGAGCGGGGATTCTGTTCAATTGTATGAAGGAAAATTATACACATTCAAGTAAATGTACTGCTGCCGTTGCTCCAACTCCTCCCATGTTATGCGCAAGGGCTTTACGAGCATGAGGGACTTGGTTTGGAGCTATGTTCTTAAGTTGCTTATAGCAATCCAGCACTTGCTTTACACCTGTTGCACCAATTGGGTGACCACATGCTTTTAATCCTCCACTGCAATTCATTGGCAGGCTCCCCGTACTTTTTGTATCGCCTTCTTTATAGAGTTGTATAGCTGTTCCTTCTTCCGCAAAATTCATGTCTTCCAGGTGAAGAAGTGCAGCGATGGAAAAACAATCGTGAATTTCTAAGAGATCAACATCGCTATTTTTCCAATGAGCTTCTTTCATTGCTTGTTGATACGCTTTTCGTGTTGATGGAAAAGATGTTAAAGATTCGCGCTGAGTAAGGCTGACTGAATCGGATGCTATTTGCGATGCTGCGATGCGTATGGATGACTCTTTTTTTGTAGAAAGAATAATTGCAGCAGCACCATCGGTAATAGGCGAGCAGTCCAGTAAACGTAGTGGATCTGCAATGAGTGCACTTTTACTAATGGTTGACGCAGGAATTTCCTTACGAAATTGCGCGTAAGGATTACGGACAGATGCCAAATGAGATGATGCCGAAACCAAACTTAGTTCATCGCGCGATAATCCATACGTATTCATGTACGCAGATGCAACGAGACCAAAAATTCCTGGAAAAGTTATTCCTGAGTGTAAATCTCGCTCGCTATCTCCTGCATGCATGATGGCTTTTGTGACAGCTTCGCTGGTGATGTCGGTCAATTTTTCTGCCCCAATGACGAGGACAGTTTCGGCTCGGCCACTTTCCAGCATTGCGCATGCTGTGTGTATGGCAACACCACCTGATGCGCAGGCTGCCTCTACCCGTAGTGCAGGTGGTTTATGTGGTAAGTAGCCACTTGCAATGGTACCTAGGTGTGCTTGCTCCGCTGTTTCACCGCCAATCATGTTTCCTACAATGACAAGATCGATATCGGTTGGCATTATTGCAGTATCTACAATTGCCGAACTGATGACCTCGTGTAGTAAGTCAGAAAGTGAGTAGTTCCAAAGCTCGCCAAATTTCGTTTGTGCTCCTCCTAGGACCGAGATATGTTGTCGCATAGAGACCGAAATAGTGTACTGATTTTTAGAAATATTGAAAAGGGCACTGCACAGTAGAAAAGAATTTTTTAAAGTAAGCAGGCAGACTTTTCATTGTTCATCAGTTTCTTTACGATAGCGAATAAGTTCGCTTCATGACTTACGTTAGCTGCCGATTTAAATAGGCAGCTAACGGCAACGAAAATCGGAATTTATTCCGATGTATTCATTAGTCTGTCTTACAAGGTTATTTTACTGCCTTTCAATTTGCATACGAGCATAGTCTCCGTAATTTATGATCTCAATTTCATCTTGTTCAGCGTTATTGGGCAATTCAATTCCATCTTGTTGCATGGTGAAGATAAACGCATCCGAACCAGAGCCTGACCCATATGATACTAAGAGAATTTTCTCATCCTTCTTTGCTTTTTCCAGAACAAACGTGAGTCCAAGAGGGGAACATGCCGAGTAGGTATTGCCGATGGTTGGCACAATGAAGCCATGTTTCAGTTGTGCATCGGTAATCTCCATTTTTTTAGCTACTTGTAGAGGGAATTTAGCGTTTGGCATATGCAGTACGACGTGAGCAAAATCTTCAATTGATGCATGAGATATCTCTAATATTTTTTTGAGCGTGGCTTCAATGTGGTGAAAGTACCCAGGCTCACCTGTAAACCTTCCTGCATGCGATGGATATTGGTCTTTTGCTCCCCGCCAAAAGTCGGGTGTGTCTGTGGTGTATGAAAGAGTGTAATCAATTGAGCAAATTCCTGGTATTTTTTTTGTTGAGGCTCCAATCACGAATGCTGCAGCTCCTGCAGCTGCAGAATATTCTAGTGCGTCACCAGGTGCCGATTGTGCAGTATCGGAACCAATGGCGAGACCCATGGTTATTTTTTTCGCTTCAACCATCGATTGTACAATTTGTATGGCTGCTGTGCCTGCTTTGCACGCGAATTCCAAATCTGCAGCAAAACAGAATGGATTCACGTCTAATGCACTGACAAGCATCGCACTGGTCGGTTTTACGGCATATGGGTGACTTTCAGATCCTACAAACATCGCACCAATGTTCTGTCGATTTATCTTTCTAAGCTCAAGAGCTTCATGCGCAGCTTGCATTGCTAGGGTAAATGTATCTTCGTCATGCGACGCAACTGATTTCATGGCAATACCCAGTGCATCCACTTGTTCGGTTCCACGCTTCCAATGCTCTGCAATGGTTTTTGCTTCAATGCGATAGAAGGGGATTGCACGACCGAAAGATACAATTGAGGCTTTCATAGCTGGTAGAAGGATACCGTTCATTAGGTATCTCTTAAAGTATATTAGCTTACCTCGCCAACTCACGATGGGCACTCGCCAAACTTCCGCTTGCCTGGGCTGCAAGTAACGAAATTTCGCCTGCAAGCACCGCTGCAGCAATGCTTTCAGCTAATTGTTTTTTAGGCAACAGTCCCGATTTATTTTTTAAGAGCAACTCTCTGCATTGCGACTGTGTAGGCAAACTAGTGCCACCACCTCGAACTCCTACCAGTATGGCAGGAACCCGGACCGTTATTTTTATACCGTCTCCGCTTTTTTCTACTTCAGTATCTGTCAAACTTCCTTCTACAACGTGCCCTGCATCTTGGCCTGTTACAAGGTACAGTGCTGCAACGATATTAGCTGCGTGGAGGTTTTTTCCTAGTGCTCCTGCAATGCTGGACCCAATTGTTAATTTGGCGTTTGCAACTGCAAGCATGTCATCGGGTGTTGTTTTTAGTACTTCGCGAATGACAGCATCTGAAAGTGTTGTATTTGCGATGACCTCATACCCTCTACCACGTTCGTGCGTTCGCTTACTTGGTTTTTTATCGCTATCAATATTTGCTGCGATCGTCATACAACGAATCTCTTTATTGTTACTAGTAAACCAGTGTGCAATTGCATCTGCAGCGATGGTTATCATATTCATTCCCATTGCTTCATCGGTATCGGCCGCGATGGTTAAAAATACGTACTGCTTGTGTACATCAATATCATACGAAAGTATTTTTAGATGTTGACTTGTTGCTTCGCCAGCTTTTTTCCATACCTCTTCTTGTGTACGAATACTGTCGATAAGCTTTTGCAATGCCGTACTCGATGTTGCCCTAAAAGCAATGCTGCGACTTATTCCGTGATTGATTGATTTTGTGATTATAACTGAAGTATCTAGTACCGCTTTGCATCCTCTATTAATGCTTGCAACAAGTGCCCCTTCGGTTGTTGCAAGTGGAAGGTGAACTTTTTTAGCTTGTCCATTTGAAAAGGTTACTGAAAGTGGTCCTGCATACCCAACAGGAATTGGAACCATTCCAAACATTTGTTCGCAGTTCTTCTTTTCCGATTCGCCAATAGCGTTCTCCTTGGGCTCTACTATAGATAAATGTACATCACATTCGCGTTCGATCATGGTGCGTCTTTGCGCTATGCGCTGCATACTACTAAGTTGTTCTGGAAGGTTCCGTAAATCCATACCTCTAGTGTACTTGTTTTTCTTTTTTGAGAGGCGTAATATATTGCTATTAATGTAATTATATTGTATAATGTATTTATAGTTTTATTTCTTTTACTTCAATTCTTGTATGCAACAAATTAAAAACCATTCAGAACCATCTAATTCTTCACGACTTGAGGATTCGATTCCGTCTTTATTGCACAGGTCAGATATGACCAACAATGACGCTGAGGGCAGGTTGGTTCGAAAAGATGTTGCCGGGAAAGTGTTAGATATTTGGAAGAAAAATCCTCGAAAAGTTGAGCAGATTATTGCTCAAACAGGAAGAAGCGTAGAGGGAACCATCGCATTATTACATTCTGATTTTGCTAATAAGCCACATGTAATTGAGCTCTCAGTTGAGAAAAAGAAGAACTAATTAAAACTTAAGCGCCATTCCACCGCCCCCCGTTCTCGCTCCCGCGCCAATTAACTTAGCGGCTCCGCCTTCTGCTTCAATTTGCAGGATCATCTTTTGAGCACTTTCAGGTACAACTCCTAACGATATTTGTGCTTGGTGGTGGTCGCGAATGATATTTTTTAGTGGCTCGCCTCGCAGCATTCGTTCGGTGCATTCGCCAATGCATTCAATTGCTTCTTTAGGCGTATAGATTGCGTTTTCTCTCTTAATGGACTTTAACTCTAGAACTAGTTTTTTTACCCATTGAATTAATTGTTTCGTCGATTGTTCTGGCATTCCTGTATCAATAAGTTTCATTGCATTGAACTCTTTATATGGAAGTGACACTAGTTCAGGTTCGGTATTTTTTTGGAAGAGAATAGGTTTTTCTTCCCAAATCACTGCAAAATCTAATCCGCTATGCCCTGTATTTAGCTCGTTTTCGATACTAAGAGCAATATTTTTTATGACATCCTCCGAGAGGTTTACTGCCTTCCCTATACACCGTGTTAGGGCAATGATCATTGCGGTAGATGAGCCCATGCCCTTGCCTAGAGGTAGTTGATTGTTGATTACTAGCACACCCTTGGTTTCACCTATTTTTTTCTTCAGCTTTTGCAGAATCGACTGTGCATAGTGCCACCAACCTTTTGGTAGCCCAATATTTTTCATCGATAATGTGAGTGTTCTATTTTTTTCATGTTTAGTTAACGAACAAGTGATGTTCTGTGCTGAAGGGAGTGCAATACCTTTTTTGTCGAAAAGCACTGCATACTCGCCCGAGAGGATGATTTTGCCACTTGCTGAAGCTTGGATGATGCGTTGCATTGAGTTCTGTATTACGTACCAAATCTCCTTTTTCTTTTTTCATATTCTTCCAGTGCATCGGCAAGATCTTGCGTGCCAATATCCGGGAATTTTTTTTCATTGAATATCCATTCTGCATACGTACTTTGCCAGAGGAAAAAATTACTTGTTCGCTTTTCGCCTGAGGACCGTAGAATGATATCGATATCAGGTAGTTGGGGCTGATCGGTATGTGCACGAATTTCTTCTTCCCTCATGTTTTCTGCAGCAAAATTTGGCGAAGCGAAAAGTCGTTTGGTACTACGAACTATTTCATCTTTTCCTCCATAATCGACCGCGAGGTGCAGGGTAAATTCTTGCTGATCTTTTGTAAGCGTTTCAGTTTCGTTGATCAGTGCTGCTAATGTTTGTGGAATACGATCGCGTCGACCAGAGTGCAGGAAGCGAGTTTTTTCCTCAATGAATCCTTTTTTTTCACGTTTCAGATACTCTTCCAGCATGCTCATGAGCATCGATACTTCCTTTGGATCTCTTTTCCAATTTTCAGTGGAAAAACACCACACGGTGAGGGTGGAAATTTTAGGGTTTTTTCGGCACCACTCTGTGAGGGTCCTAAAATTTTCTATCGCTTTTTCGTGCCCCTTCCAAACATTTACAAAACCCTGCTCTTTTGCCCATCGACGGTTGCCATCGGGGATGATGGCAAGATGATATTTATTTTCTGATTTTTGGTCGGTAGACATATGATTAATGTTATATTGATATATTGTCGTATTGTTCGCAAGGGAGTGATAAGAACTTACTCATCTTTTGGCTTATTTGAGTCCTCAAACCTCTCGTTTAAGTGCTGATTTCCTCGTTCATCATCTTCTCTTTCCACTTTCTTTGTGAAAGAAAGTGGAACAAAGAAACCGCCGCTTCGCACTGTTATCCTGTGCTTCAATCCACTCGCTACGCTAAAAACGCGAACTCCTCCCTCGTCCGCGACGGACTCGGTCGTCAAACAGGCGCGTTTTTTTTAACGCTCCGCTCGTGGTGAAGCACAACGGAAACAGTGCTGAGGTGCCAAGGCTGTAGCACCAGCTAATATGTGAAGTTAACAAGAATTAGCCAATTTGTGAGTAGATTCAGTGATAAATAATAACTTATTCATTGTCTTATTTTCTGTGCGAATACACTCGCTTTGCATCGACAGCTAACGTTTTAAGAATTGCATCGCAATCATTAACCCTTCTTTTAGCCACGGAACATATACAGTTGGATTTTCTTTTAGATCTTTTATCAAATCACTTACCATTACCCATTTCCATTCCGACACTTCCTTCGGGTCAGGTTTTAGTGCGATATCGTTTGGTGCTGTACCTAAAATCACCGTGTCATGTTCGTATTCGCCCATGCCATTCTTCCGTGGGTCCTCTGCTTGATAGATAAACGATGAGCCTTTTTCTACATCTGTCGTAAACCCCATCTCTTCTTTTAGGCGCCTTTTGCCTGCTTCTACATCTTCTTCACCTGCATATTGATGACTGCAGCATGTATTTGCCCAAAGCCCACCGAATGTTGGCTTTTCACTGTTTCGTTTTTGCAGGAGTAACTGCTGATGATCTGGAGTAAAAATGAAGACTGAAAATGCGCGATGGAGTGTGCATGGAATAGTATGTGCACGAATAAGGTCTATTTCACCTTTTTTTTCGCCTCGTTCATTTATTTCTGTCACAGTTCTGGTCATAGGAAGCTAGTATACACGATGTTTTCGTACCAACTCTGCTGCTAAAAAAAGACTTTCGAATGTTCCTGCATCAATCCATTCTTTTTCCAGAAGAAATGCGCTTGCTTCGCCTCTTGTTGCGTACCAGTTGCTGACATCGGTAATTTCCAATTCGCCCCGTTTCGATGGCGTAAGATTCCTAATAATATCAAAGCAACGCTTATCGTAGAGGTAGCATCCTGTGACTGCTAAGTTACTTTTAGGATGCAGTGGCTTTTCTTCAATGCCAATGACCTTATTCTTCTGCATTTCTGCAACTCCAAAACGTTTTGGATCTTCCACGTGTTTTAAAAATAAATGTGCTCCGTTCTGAAAAGATCGAATAATTGATGAAAGGTCATCAAAAAAAACATTATCACCAAGGAGCGCACATACGTTGTCGTCCCCTACAAAACTTTCTGCTAAACCAAGTGCCTGCGCAATTCCGCCGGGTTCTTTTTGCACGCAGTAATGGAAGCAACACTCGTAAGTTGAGCCACTGCCTAAAAATGCTGCCATTTGATCCATATGTTCGTTGCCAGATATCACCGCAATATCCTTTATTCCTGCGCGTAGTAGTACTTGCAATGGATAGTGGATGAGTGGCTTATTATACACTGGCAAGAGGCTTTTATTGGTTATGTCAGTGAGTGGCTTAAGCCTGCTTCCGGTGCCGCCACAAATGAGGACTCCTTTCATGGGTTAGGTTGTAGGTTGTAGGTTGTAGGTTATAGGTAAGATGGTTTTTGTTCTAGGGATTGTTATACTTCTCACATGAATCTCCTTGTTACTGGCGGGGCTGGCTTTATTGGCTCGCATTTCGTCCTACGACATGCTGCACTGTATCCTAAAGATTCCATCATTGTTTTTGACAAATTAACGTATGCTGCCAATAAAGATTTTTTAATGCCAGTGGCGGAACATATTACTTTTGTGGAAGGGGATATTGTTGATACGGTTCTTCTCCAGCAAGTAGTACAGGAGCATTCCATCGATGTCATTGTTGATTTTGCTGCGGAATCGCATGTGGATAGGAGTATTGCAGATCCTTTTCCATTTATTCATACAAATGTCCTTGGTGTGCAAAGTATCATTCAGGTTTGTCGGAAAAATCCTTTACTTCGCTATCTTCATGTATCGACGGATGAAGTATACGGTGACCTTGCAGATGCTGATTTGCCTAAAAAAAGTTCTGATCCCCTTTGGCCAAGTTCGCCGTATGCTGCAAGTAAGGCAGCAGGGGATTTACTCATTCTTTCTGCAATGCGCACGTATGGAATAAAAGCTGCAATTACACGTTGTACGAATAACTATGGACCACATCAAGCAGACGAAAAATTTATCCCCACCGTTATTCGTTCGGCACTCCAAAATCGTCCAATTCCAATTTACGCTCAAGGTAAAAACAAGCGTGATTGGCTCTTTGTCACCGATCATACCGATGCACTTGAGCTTGTACTTTCTACCCCATGGCTTTTTTGGGATGAAAAAATACAGAGTGGACATATTCTTAACATTTCGGCAGACGATGAACGTCAAAATATTGATGTTGCAAAACGGATTCTCTCGCTTTTACAAAAACCAGAAGATTTATTAACGTTTGTTGCCGATCGTGCGGGACACGACTGGCGTTACGCACTGGATTCATCGGAATTGAGGAATCTTGGTTGGAAGCCAAAGGTTAGCTTTGAGGAAGGCCTCCAAAAGACGATTGATTGGTATTCTGCGTAGTGTGAATTTTTTTTCTACGTTATTTCCATGCATATCCTTCTTGCTACAGGCATTTATCCGCCTAATTTAGGTGGCACTGCAACTTACGCTTTTCATCTTGCGACTGAGCTACAAAAAAATGGATTTGATGTTTCGGTTCTTACCTATGGCTCATCGGATTCTTCTTTTTCTCACAATACGAATAACATTCATTATGTTCCATGCACGAAATTTTTTCTTTTCAGATGGCTTGCGTATGCTCGCGCACTACGTTCGATGCGGAAAAAGATTGATGTTATTCTTGCTCTTTCGTCTGTTAGCGTTGGTATTCCACTTCTCCTTGCTCGGTTGAAGACTCAAAAAAAAGTGCTGCGTTTAGGTGGCGATTTCTTTTGGGAGCGTTACACCGATGCGGGTGGTACACAAACACTTCGCGAATGGTATGTGTCAAAGTTTGGTTTTTGGAGAATGATCAATACTTGTTTTATGGAAGCCATTCTTTGGTCTTTTGACGCTATTGTTTATTCGACAAAATTTCAGCAACAGATTCATCAAAAAGAATTTATTGGACTAAAAAGTACTGTCATTGAAAACGCGGAACCTGTGGTAGAAAATCTTCCTGAAAAAAAAGTACCACAAGACCTCTACAGACTTTTGTACTTAGGGAGATTTGTTTCATTTAAGAATCTTTCTTCCCTTATTCGGTCCCTGACTTTACTCCCACTTGCATCACTCACACTTGTAGGAGACGGTCCAGAGGCACAGAACCTTCTTACGCTCGTTCAATTGCTCAAGCTGGAAACACGAGTTCGTTTTTTGCCTCCTGCTCGTGGTAAAGAAAAGGAAAATATGTTTGCACAGTCGGATCTACTTGTTATTCCGTCTTTGACGGAAATTAGTCCTAATACTGCTTTGGAGGCCGCTTCATGTGGTTTGCCTGTGCTTTTAACCGAGGAAACAGGGTATACTTCTCATCCACTTATGCTATTACGACCACTACGGACTCCTGAGCAAATAGCAAGGGCAGTACATGAAAGTCGAAGTTATTCTTTTCCTCAATCTACTTCCACGACTACTCCGCGTACTTGGGGAAAGTTAGGCGAGGAATGGTGTGATTTTCTTACTCAATTATCCGTATGAATCTCTTGATGATTTCCGGTGATCGCTCGGTTGCCTCGGGTAAAGAGGGACCCTTTTTAGCCTTATTAGAAGAGTTCCATACTCACTTTAATCGTATTGATATCATTTGTCCTCGAGTGAAGACTAAGGGTCCTTTTGTGTATCAAATTTTTGGGAATGTCTTTATCCATCCTTCTCCTTCGTCTCTCCTTTGGCAGCCAATTTTTATCTTCCGAAAAGCCCTCAAATTACACAAAGAATCGCCATTTGATATCATGACCATTCATGAGTTCCCTCCTTTTTACAATGGGATTGGTGCCCGATTACTCTTACGAAAATTTCGCATTCCTTCCCTATTAGAAATTCACCACATTGTTGGGTACCCCATAGCGGGTTCGGTTACTGAATTCATCGGAAGAATTCTTTCCCGATTTTTTCTCCCTTCGCATGTTCGATCGTTTTCTGCGGTACGTATTGTGAGTCGTGCAACGCAGAACACATTACAAGAATGGGGTGTTCCCGATGCAACACTTTCTCTCATTCCATCCGTATACCTCGATCATGGTATTGCAGCGCGCATGAAAGGTCTTACCAAAAAATGGGATGTTGTTTTTTGCGGACGACTTGTAGCAAATAAAGGCTTATTGGAAGTGATAGACGCGATGGCGAAGGTTCCAAATACTACATTATTGGTTATTGGGGATGGTCCCGAGCGGAAACGTGCTGAAGAACGTGTCGGTAAATTGGGGATACAGTCACGTGTCACTTTTACAGGTTGGTTACCAAGTAATGACGACGTTGCGCGTGCCATTGCTTCGTCGCGGCTCCTTGTCATGAATTCGAAAAGTGAGGGTGGTCCTCGCGTTGTTCTAGAAGCGCTATCGTACGGTGTTCCCGTTGTGATCACGAAAGTTGGCATTATGCCAGAATGTATTCAAGATGGCTTCAATGGATACTTTACCGATGGCACAAGCACTGATGTTTCTGCGAAAATCTCACGCATTCTTGCTGCTCCTTTGCTTTTGGATTCCATGAGTAAAAATGCTTTGCAAATTCTTGATCGATTTGAGAAAAAGAAGGTGATTACTGAGTACGCCAATTTTTTGAAGTCGCTAGTAAACTCAAAGAGTTCCTGATTTTTTCTATACAAAGAGTATGGGCGTATGCCACTATGGGAATATGCGCCTTTTATTCATCACGCAAAAACTTCATACACAAGATGCTTTTGGCGTGCTGTGGATTCGTGAATTCATTCGGCAAGGTTTTGCAGTGACGGTTCTTTGTCTCGAGGCATCGGATGATCAATTTGAGTTTCCTGTGCATTCTTTAGGAAAAGAAAAAGGCGCATCAAAATTATCGTCAATCCTTCGCTTTGAGTATCTCATTTCTTCTTTATCCTATGATCGAGTTTTCATACATATGGCTCCAATTTGGTATGCACTTGGGTTTTGGCTCTGGATCTTAAAAAGAGTTCCTGCGTACCTTTGGTACACACATTACCAAAAGCAAATAGGAGTATGGCTTTTTGGTTTATTTGGAAGACGTTTTTTTTGTGCAACACCACAAAGCCTACCGCAGTATCAGAATTCTCCTAAAAAAATTGTGACAGGACATGGCATTGACCTCACGAAGTGGCCTATGTGTGTCAACGAATCTCACAATCCCTTTTCGTTGCTCATGGTTCATCGGTTAAGTCGTTCCAAGCGCGTCGAGCTTTCCCTCCAAGCTCTTACACTTCTCGATCCTCGATACACAATTGATATCTACGGTATAGAAGCAGAGAAAGACTATGTGCAAGAATTACATCAATTAGTCGACGACCTTAGCCTTCGTTCACGTGTTCGGTTTCATGGAACCGTTCCAATGGAAAAATTATCTGGTCTCTATATTCAACACAGACTCGTTTTAAATATGGCTTCTGAAACGATCGATAAAACAATGCTGGAAGCCATGACATGCGGTTGTTATCCTGTTACTACCAAGGCAAATGCGACTGCAATTGGCATTCCTTTAGCGCCACAAGAAGATACTCCCCAAGCTATTGCGGATTTTATTCTTCAGTATGCTCAAGGTGTTCCACTGCGTGACGTTGAGTTATTTTCTATTATAGAGAAGAAGCATAGCCTTTCACGATTAATTTCCGTTATGGGTAATTACATGCGTAGTGGAACGTAGTTTTCTTTTTTCAGGAGAGTGACTCCACAATGGCATCGATAACCTCCTTCACCATTAATTCCGTTAGCTCTGCATACATAGGAAGTGACAGTATTTCCTCCGATAGCTTTTCAGCAATCGGGAAGTCTCCCTTTTTCCACTTTCCTGCATATGCTTCTTGTAGATGAATAGGAATAGGGTAATGGATGCCTGTTGCGATTCCTTTTTCCTGTAATTTTTTCTGCAACACTTCACGATTTTTTACCCTGATGATAAAGAGATGATAGTTATGGATGCGCTCTGGAAATGTGGTCAGCATTTTTATTGAACTAACTTTTTGCAGCGCATCCCGATAGATTGCAGCATTCTTTCGTCGAGCTTCGTTCCATTGTTCCAGGTGCCTTAACTTAACCGATAGGACTGCGCCCTGTATACCATCCATTCGTTCGTTTCGTCCGACAATCGCATGATGATATTTTTGTGGCATTCCGTGATCGCGGAGCATTTTAATCTTTTTCACGAGTACTTCGTCGTTTGTTGTAATGCCACCACCTTCACCATACGCACCTAAATTTTTACCCGGGTAAAAACTAAATGCCGCAGCATGACCTAGTGACCCAGCCTTTTTCCCTTTATACATACTTCCATGCGCTTGGCATGCATCTTCGATGACAATCAGGTTATGTTTTTTTGCAATCTCATTGATTGCATCCATATCCGCACACTGCCCGTAGAGGTGAACAGGTACAATGGCTTTAGTTTTTGAGCTCATTGCAGCTTCGATCTTTGCGGTATCAATAAGGGCATCTTCCTCATGGCAGTCGACAAGTACAGGCGTTGCGCCTGCATTGGAAATAGCTTCTGCTGATGCAAAGAACGAATTAGCGACTGTAATGACTTCATCGCCTCTTCCAATCCCGTATCCAAGTAGAATGAGCTCTATAGCTGACGTTCCGTTTCCTACTCCTACAGCAAACTTCGTTCCACAATATATTGCAAATTCCTTTTCGAATGCTTCCACAAATGGTCCACCCGCAAAGGCTGTTGCCTCTATTACTTTTTGCATCGCGGCATCCACATCATGTTTTATTGATGCGTATTGTGCTTTTAGGTCAAGGAAAGGAACACTCATATACACTAAGAATAATTGAGATTTGATAAATGACAATGGAAAGTACACAATCGATACATGCAACGCTTGCCAGTTAGCACGGTTCTCCTTGTTCGAAATTGCAGAGATTCATTACCTAGGTACCTAGAATCCATGGAGATGATCGATGATATCGTGGTCCTTGATGGTGGATCAACCGATGGAACTATTGAGCTTCTAGAGCAAGCTCCCAATTGTCGTATTTTTCCACAAGATCCTCAGTTTCTTGATGAAGATGGTCGCATTATTGATTTTTCTGGGATGCGTAATTATGGATATTCACTTCTTAAGCATCCATGGATACTTTGCATAGATGCCGATGAAGTTGCCACACCCCAATTACTTTCCGAAACACGTCGCATTGTAGAGGAGGGTAAGCCAGGTATATTTTTTGTTGAGCGAACATTTACATTCAATGGTGCCCCAGTTGTTGTGTGGGGTGGAAGCACGTTTGATCATATTCGATTATTTCATCGTTCGTGTGTTCGTGGATGTGTAAAGCCCGTGCACGAACGTCTTGATATTATTGAGGGGTCGTATCGTGGCTTCTTACACGCACAGGTGACAGTCCCTCTGCTACCAGCGACTCGTATGCGAGCAAAGTACGATCGTTACCTTGCCATTGAAATGAATTACCGAAAGCATATTACGTTTTTCGATTGGTTTCGCTGGATTTTAGTTCGGAATATCTTTTCCATTCTTCGTCGTTTTGTCGTTATTTTTGCTGTTCGTCTTCTTCCTAAAAAAGGTCCAAGGTATCCATTAAGCTTAGAATGGGAGCAAATTCGGTATTCGATTCTTTTGACAATTCGAACATGTCCTTTAGACTTTTTATAACTTTTTGATAGATTATTCTTCTATGAATGAATATTAGAATTTCTTAAATAGGATGAGATTCATGGGTTGTATAAATAGCGAAAAATCTAGGTGTCCTATTTTTTTGTAGTTATTCATTTTTTCTTCTTGAGGGAGGAGGACACCTTGTTCGGCTCACACTGATAAGCACTTGAGCCGAAGCGAAAGGCTTATCAGCTAGTCCTGAAAGGATTTCCTCCTCCCTCAAACTCCCACCACCTTCCTAACTGTACTCGTAATTCTTTGGTATGAGCTTTTTTGCTAATCAAATAAGCTGTTTTTCTTTCACTTTATATTGATTTTATTCAAATTCTTCTTAGCATCTTTGCCGGTATGCCTCCAACAACTGTTCCATCTTCTACATCGTCTTTTACAATGCTTCCTGCGCCAATAACGCACTTATTGCCTATGGTTACTCCAGGCAATATTTTAGCTCCCGCACCAATCCATACATCGTTGCCAATAGCAACAGGCGCTGAAGTAATGGGGAAGTCTTTTTGCAGAAGGGGAGACGTATTAGGTCCAGAATCTGTAAAAATCATGGATCCATGCGCAATCGTCACTCGTGAACCTATCTTTAATCCGCCAACTCCATTGATGTAGCAGTGAGCACCAATGAAGAAATCATCCCCAATAGATACAGGTTTTTCACTTGAGCCAAAGAGAATGGTGAAGTCGCGGATCTTTCCTCTTGACCCTGTTTCTACATAATTAATTCCTACATTACGGACATTAACACTGTCGCCATGGGTGAAATTAGTGATGGTTAAGTCCATGTGGAGGGTAGGGGACGCCACACCATTCGCGTTCGGTTGCTAGTACTGCGCCCGCGATATAGTCCAAATGCGCAGGCCTTAAGCGTTGGTGTACGGGCAAAATAATAGCAGAGTTTTTCCAATAGTTTCCACATTCAATACCAAACGATCGGACAAATTCACTCACTGTTTTCATTTCTTCTTCATCATTCATTTTTAGTAGGAAAGCACCTGGTTCAGTTCCATCTTGTTGTAAAAAATAACAACGATCTTCTCCGAAGACCGATTGGTACCACGCATAGTTTTTTTGCCGCTCGGTTCGTATGTTGTTTACGTCAATAATCCACGGCGAAAGCATGCGAAACGTGTACTCTTCTTTCCCCTTATCACTGCAACCAAATCCTTTCCATAATTCTTCGTGAGTGAAATTTTTCCCCACAAGTATTCCACCAAATTGCACGGGAAATGTTTTGGTGAGCGAATACAGAATGTAGTCTCCCGTTATTCCTGCTCCTTTTGTTCCAAACGCATAGGCACAATCTTCAATAAGCGGAATACCTCTTTCATCTGCTATTTTTCGCAGTTCTTGTAATTGAGGGTGTAAGAAGCCAAATTCATGAATGACCACTATAGCTTTTGTTTTATCTGATAATGTCCTCGTCCATGGACAGGTTTGTTCTATCGCCGACGTCACACACGATGAAATGTAGTGATTTTCGTTTGTTGTGCTTATCCATACGGTATCTTCTTCCTGTATTTTTTCTTCATTTTTTAGATGCTTGATGATTGTGTATAGCCCATACATTGCTCGAGGAAAAAATGTCCACGGTTTTCCTTGGGCTTTCTCATCGATCATTTTTCTACTTTTCACTTCACCTTCTGGCTCGGGTTCCTTGCCTAGGGCTTCGGTATCGAAGGGTGTGAGTAAAAGTGTTGGCTTTAATTCGGGTGGCTTCATGATCATCGGATACCGTGCGGATTGCCACCCCGAAAAAAATTTTTGTAAGTTTGGTCTGTATGATGCTCCAATATCAAAAACACGAAATTTCCCCCCGGCGAACTGTTTCACGACATGCCAAATCAGTAAGCTAGGAATCTGTAAAGTTTTTGCTTCCGGCGTTGAAGCATGACAAAGCATGAAGAGTTTGTTTTTCACTTCCACAACAAGTATTGCAGCTACTGTCTTTTTTTCTATTTTAGCGAGATAGAGGTGATACCGCTCCGTAAGTTTTGCAGGGATGTCATCTGGATTGAGGCAAAATGGCAAAAATTCTTCCACACTTTGCTGTGTATTGGGGGCTTTTTCAATGCTTACTCCTGATGTTTCGGCTTTACGAATAGAGGTTCGCATTCGCCCATCTAGCGCATTCCAGGCATTTTCTACGCTATCAAGGCGCAGGAAGCTACCTGCAATGCAAAAATCTTTGCTGACGTAAGGTTGATAGGCTGGCATTGATGAAAGTCTACATTTTACAAGACAACTGTCGAGTTCTTCTCCATCGATTCATTGGCTTTTGTGAGTATTCGTAGCATCGACAAACCATCTTCTCCGCTTACGATTGGTTGTAGATCTTCTCGTACACATTTCAGCACATGCTCTGCCTCAATAGCGAGTGTTTCTTTTGTGCCAAGCGAAGGAATGACAATGTCGCCTGATCGGTAGGTTGGTAGCATGGGGTTTGGTTTTTCTGCATCTTTCATGACCCCTTTATCGTAGTAGCGAATTTTTTCACTTGGTTCGGTATCGTCATACGTAATCATCGCTTTTGTTCCGGCAAGAATGGTATGTCTTATTTTTACAGGCGAAAGCCAACTGACCGAAATATGCGCGCTAAAACCATCATGAAAGAGCAGGTGTAAGTGTGCAACCTCTACCTGTTTTCCATAAAAAGAGCTTCCATGAGCACAGAGTTCCTTCACGTTGTGCAAATTCTTCATGCTATGCAAAATCGTTAAGTCGTGTATTGCTAAATCCCATAGCACATTTGTATCCGGCTGAATGATACCTAGGTTAATTCTTGAAGAGTCAAAATACAGTAAATTACCAAGTGATCCATTGACTGCATATTCTTTCATTTTGAGGACCGAGGGTGCAAATGCGAATGTGTGATCTACAAAAATTTTCTTCCCCATTTTTTTTGCAATAATGACCAGTTCCTCCGCTTCTTCTACCGAGCCACACATTGGTTTTTCAATCAACACGTTTTTTCCTGCTTCTAGCGCTGCCTTCGCCAAGGGAAAGTGTGAGCTTGTTGGTGTAACAATAAGTACAAGCTCTACCTCTGGGTCTTGTAGAA
This sequence comes from uncultured Candidatus Peribacteria bacterium, assembly GCA_964562885.1. Taxonomy (GTDB): domain Bacteria; phylum Patescibacteriota; class Gracilibacteria; order Peribacterales; family Peribacteraceae; genus CAZLVC01. Next base: position 50,057 of record CAZLVC010000001.1, read on the forward strand.
CTTCTTCATAGTTTTTTGTATATTGTACAGCAGGATAGTGATTCTTGGCCTTTTCAATGAGCTCGTCTTTTAAGTCGCATCCGTATTTCATACGACACAATTTTTGCGCACAGAAATTTCGGAGGAGGTTGGGTCCCCAGTATCCTAGCCCTACGAGAGCAGTGGTGACGGGTTGCATACGTGATTATTATTTTTCGAACGTAATAATCGCTGTCATTCCCCATAATCTACAAATGGCTTCTTTTACACATTTTGGTAGTAACTTACCAAGAGGAAGCCATGGGTGTGGCAATTGGTTGGGCACGCCATGATTATCGTGAATAAAAACTCCTACATTGCTGAATGTGGAGAAGAGTTGCTTGAACTCTGAACGAGTATAAAAACGAGCAAGCATATTTCCTCCTACTCGTGCTCCATCGGTGTAACGATTGATGAGTGATTGATCATCGTATTTTAAGTACTTGCCACGAAGAATTCCTCTCCCTAATTGAATACAGTATCGTAAGTGCACAGAATTGCGATGGTACATCATCGCGATACCTTTCCCACCAGGCTTCAGAACTCTATAGATTTCACTGATTGCCTTTTCTGTTTCAGGCATATGCATGAGGCATCCCCAGGCACATACATAATCGAACGTATGATCCGGAAATGGTAATTTCTGAGCATCTCCCTCAACGACATTTGCTTTTAGGTCATAGAGTTCCAGTCGCTTTTTCGTTAATTCCACTGCTTTTGGAGTTAAATCCACTGCAGTGACATCTGCGCCCATACGTACAAATTGTTCGGTTAACACACCAGTTCCGCACGCTATATCAAGCAACTTCTTTCCTTTTAGTCCATGCATGTCTACGTATCGAGTTAAAAATGGATGCTGTGCACCCTTTTGCATGAATGGAATCCATTTCAGGAATTTTCGATCGACTTCTCGATAAAATTCCCATGTTCCTTCTTCCGTACTATCGACAAAATAATTGAATGGATTTTTATTCCACCAATCACGGACTTTTCCATTGAGTGAAGTGTCGTTCGAGAATGATTTGCGCATGGAGCGTAGCCTAGAGATTTGAGTATCGGGCGGTCAAGTATTCTTAAAAAGTCTCTCGACAATTTTACTTAATATTTTCTATCGTATAATTTTAATGAAGTATCCAGACGATTGTCTTTCGGAAATTTGACTCATCTTTTTTGTGCACCAATCCAATTTTCTTGCAATCCATCCTAGTATTTTTAGGTGATGCAACGGCGTAAAACGTAGAAGCGATTCAAAGAGGCCCCGAACAGGGCAAATTTCTATCGATGCACAGTGGCGGAATAAATAGCCAATGCCATCTTTACTGTAGCGGAAGTAATCGCGGTAATCTTCCGTCAAATTTGCATGGTAACGATAGATGAACGGCACGTAGATAAACCCAAGTCCGCCCTTCTTTAGCACACGCATCAACTCCTCTGCTGCTTTTTTTGGGTCGTAGACGTGCTCCAGAACAGCAAGGCAAAATACCCCATCGATCGATTCATCTTTGAACGAAAGTGCATGAATATCTTCCACAAAATCGGGGTGATACTGATCTGTATAGTCTGTAACTTTGTAGTCTACTGATGCACGATGCAGATAGTGAGAATATTTTTTTTGTCGATGTGGATCAACGCGATCGCATCGTGTTTCATCGATACGTAGTCCGCCACCAATATCAATAATTAGTCCGCCTTTTTCCATTAGTTCCCCTACACATTTTTCCTCAAATTCTTGCCAAAAATTGTTTGTATTTTTTGCATGTATACGCTGAAAGATTTTTGGTACAGGGAATTGAAAATCGGGGATATCGATGCTCATACAGGAGATAGGGTACACTACTTTTATGCGCATTGCGTACTGCACCAATGTTCGGTTACCTAGCGAGCGTGCCCATGGGCACCAAATTGCGTCGGTGTGCAAGGCACTTCATCAACTAGGTCATTCCGTAAGTATTTTTGCGCCATATCGCGATAATTGTATTGCGACAGATTTTTGGTCGTACTATCGCCTTCCGTCCGCCATTCGCTTAAAGTACCTTGGTTTTTTTGATCCGATTAAATCGGCTTTGTTCCCCGGGGTGATTGGCCTTTGGGTGATGAATGCTTTTTTGAGACGATCGTTGAAAAAAATTGTGAGAGAACATTTATACGACTTGTACTACACACGCAGTCCTGCCTTACTTTCGGCCTTACTTTCGGCCCGTTCTCCCGTTGTTCTAGAACTTCATCAGTTACCTAGGAGGGGCCGCTCCTCTTTTGTTCGTGCTTGTAATGCGTGTCGCGCCGTTGTTTGCTTAACCCATTCCATGGCGCGAACGTTGTGCCAATGGGGGGTAGATCCACAAAAAGTAATTGTGGAGGGCGATGCAGTTGATCTCGATAACTTTCTTTCAGTCCCTACACAAGAGGAAGCAAGAAAAAAATTTAACGTGTGTACGGATCGAACAGTTGTTGGTTACGTAGGACGACTGAAGACTTTGGGTATGGATAAAGGTGTAAGCCTTCTTTTACAAGCACTTGCTCAAGATAAAAGGTTCTATGGTTTTATTGTTGGCGGACCAGAGGCAGATTGCTCGTACTATCAGACTATGGCTGCTCAGTTGGGGTTAACAAATGTTGATGTTATGTTTACCGGTGAAATTTCTGCTGAAGCAGTTCCAAGTGCTCTTGTAGTCGCAGATGTTTTAGTGATGCCCTTTCCTAATAAAAAACACTATCGCGAAAATATGTCTCCACTAAAAATGTTCGAGTACATGGCGAGTGGAAAACCAATTATTACATCCAATTTACCTACTATTCGCGATGTACTTTCAGAGGAGACAGCATATTTTTTTACCCCTGATTCACTTGAAGAATTTTTAACTTGCCTTTCGTTTCTTCTTCAAGATCCTCATGCTGCATTAGCAAAAGCTCTTGCTGCTAAGCATCTTGTTCTCAACTATTCATGGTTGAAGCGAATGCAAAGAATTTTGGACGAATTAAGCAAGCTAGATTCCGATTCGCAATGATTGTGTTACCATGCTGCTGATGCGACTTTGCAGCATTTGTTCGGCTCGACCTAATTTTGTCAAACTTGCAGCCATTCATCATGCACTGAACAATGATTCTCGTTTTCAGCATACGATCCTTCATACTGGTCAGCATTACGATCCACTTTTTTCCGATATTTTTTTTGAACAGCTCGATATTCCACTTCCTACAACCAATCTAGATATTCATGGTGGTACGCGAGATGAAGTCATTGAACAGACTATGAAGTCGTGTTTTCCTCTGTTCATTGAACAGAAGCCCGACATGGTTTTAGTGTATGGAGATGTGAATGGTGCAGTAGGCGCAGCAAGAGCTGCAAAACAGGCAGGATGTCGCATAGCACATATTGAGGCAGGTTTACGCAGTTTTGATTCGTCGATGCCTGAAGAAGTTAATCGAATAGAGATCGATCAACTTTCGGATATGCTTTTTGTTTCCGAAGAGTCTGGAATGCTGAATCTTCAAGAAGAAAAAGTACAAGGGAAAGCATTTCTAGTTGGTAATACGATGATCGATACGTTACTTCGCATGATGCCTATAATTAACAGTGTCGAATTACCCCAAATTGCAAAAAAACCATACACAGTATGTACCCTCCATCGTCCTAGTAATGTTGATACGAAAGAGGCACTGACAAAGATCATTCAATTTTTAGGTGAAATTGCACAGCATATTCCTATTCTTTTACCACTCCATCATCGTTTACGTTCTCAACTAGAAAAATTTCAGATTTCGCTGCCTTTAGGAATCCATCACATGGACCCACTGGGTTATGTTTCTTTCATTCGCCTCCTCATGGATTCATCCTTCATTCTTACTGATTCGGGCGGTATACAAGAGGAAGCAGTGCTTTTACAGAAACGATGTTTTACCCTTCGTAAAAATACCGAGCGACCAAGTACCATAGTAAGTGGAAGTAATGTTCTTATTGACCATGATGATCAAGAAGATCGTAAAAAAGTTCTTGAGTTTTCAAAAAATCCGGTACAGCCGTCAATACACATTCCAGAGTTGTGGGATGGAAGGACTGGCGAGAGGATTATCTCTCAAGTACTGTATAGTGCATGAAGTCCAATTCGGTTATTTTAGTTACTGGAGGTCTTGGTGCAATTGGTTCTAACCTTTCGCGTAGTCTCTTAAAAGATGGGGTCGAGAAATTAATTATCATTGATGATTATAGTTCGGCGTCGCCAGAGTTAACTTTGGATATTATTCAACATCCGAATGTTATTCACTTTCGGCGTTCCATTATTCATGACGAATGCTTGCGCCAGGCTTTTGAGCATAAGCCCAATGTTGTTTTTCATCTTGCTGCTAATTTTGCTCATCAAAGTTCCTTGGAGCATCCTATTATCGATTGCGAAGTCAATAGCTTAGGGACTGCAAAATTATTGGAGTATGCGCGAATTGCTCGTGTAGAAAAATTTGTATTTGCATCGTCATCTTGCGTGTATGGCAACGCAAAGAGTTACTCCGTACATACCACTGATTTTCACTTAGATACGCCCTACGCAATTAATAAACTTCATGGAGAGTATCTTGTAAATTTTTATCATGAGCATCACCAGATGAATACGACGATTCTTCGCTACTTTAATTCTTTCGGACCAGGAGAATTACCAGGAAAGTATCGTAATGTTATTCCTAACTTCTTCATGAGGGCGATGCAAAAATTACCTCTGATTATTACGGGAGATGCAAATACATCGCGAGATTTTAATTTTGTTGCAAACACAGTGCAGGGAACATTATTAGCTGCCAGTCATCCAGCAAGTAATGGAAAAATTTATAACATTGGTTCGGGGCATGAAGTTACCATCGAAAAACTTGCGTATATCATTAATGAGATAACAGGCAATAAAGCAGGAATAGAGTTTAAACCATACCGCACTTGGGACACGATTAAAAATCGTTGTGCTGATATTACAGATACTGTTTTGGAACTTGGCTATTCGCCAACGGTACATTTTAAAGAGGATTTACTTGAAACGTATCAGTGGCTCTTGAAATATGAACGCTATTTTTTACAAGCATGAGCAAGCGCATTCTCCTGACGTGTGAAGATTATCTTCCACACATTGGCGGAGCAGAAATGTGTGTATTTCATATAAGAAAAGAATTACTGAAATGCGGATATTATGTGACGGTATTTACTCATACGGTTGACCATGAACCAGGCGAGGAGAATATTGTGCGATGTCCGTGGAGCTTTAGTTTTAGAGGGCTTTGGAATACAAGTATCACGCTTTGGAAATTAATTCAGAATCATGACATTGTGCATAGTATGTATTCCTTTCGTATAGCGGCGTTATGTGCAGTTTTTGTTCGATTACAAGGAAAAAAAATGCTACTTACCCAACAAGGTAAGGGTATTGTGCCCGAAGCAAATCCACATTGGCATCACGCTATTCTCGTTAAGTTGTGTCAACATCTTTCCATGAAACTGTGTCACCACATTACATCCACAAGTGATGAAATTACCGAATTAACTGAAAAGTTTGTTTCAAAAGAAAAAATTACGCTTGTGAGTAACGGATATAATGCGGATCTGTTTCGACCAGATGCGAATGTAGCAATTCCACCAGAATATGTTTTGGTGCCAAGTGGCACCAAGAAAATTCTCAGTGTTCGACGACTTGTGCCTAAAAATGGCATTCATATTCTTATCCAAGCACTTGCGCTGGTACGCAATGTGCGGACTGACTTTCATTATTTTGCCATTGGGGATGGTCGTTCGCGCGAGTTTATTGAATCTTTAATTTGTGAGCTGCGGCTTGAAAAAAATATTACTTTACTTGGAAAAAAAGGAAACGACGTACTTTTACCGTATTATCGACATGCAGATTGCATTATTATTCCTTCAAGCGCTGAAGCACGCAGCATCGCATGTATTGAAGCCATGGCGATGGGCAAGCCTCTCATCGCAAGTAAGGTCGGTGGACTGATCGATCTCATTGGTCGTACTAATGACTATGGAACATTGGTATCGATTTATGGTTCAGAATCCTGTACGTACGATCCGCCCCTTCGACTTCCAGAGGATTCTTTGCGACCACTAGCTGACGTTATTCTCGATGTCTTGGATCATCCTCAATCCTTTGAAATGAAAGCACAGCAAGCAGCGATGTTTGCGCAGAAAAATTATTCATGGGAAACTATCACCAAAGCTTATCTACGTCTCTATGAATTCATCAGTACAGATTGCATCATCCGAGCGAAATAAAGAAATTTATACCCAACTTGATGATCGTATTATTGAAAAAAGATTTTCATCGCCCTTTCCTATTCGTAGACATGCGCACGAAGCACAGTGGCAAAAATTTGTTGATCGAATACCTTCTGGTTCTACCGTACTTGATGCTGGATGTGGTCCGGGCGTTCTTAGCGTATTACTTGCACAGAAGGGCTGCATAGTCATGGGGATTGATCTCTCAGAGCCGAATATCATTGAAGCAAAGAAATACGCTGAAAAAATGGGTGTAGCAAAGCAGGTAACATTTATGACGGGAGATGCAGAGCAGTTGCCAGTTGCAGATAAGTCATTTGATTATGTCGTTTCAAGTCATGTTTTAGAGCATCTACCCGATTTTACTCAAGGTGTACGAGAACTTGCTCGTGTTGCCCGAACAGAAGTTATCACTGCGATTCCAACATGCTTGACACTTGGTGGAATGGCTCTTTTAGGGGGAGATTCCTATTGGACGTTTTCTCGTAGATCTTGGTATGCACTACCTTTTGGTTTATTACGCGTCATTTGTGCCTTTCTTCTTGGTGAAGAGGGAGTGAATGAAAGTTATGCGGGAAGTAAAGAACTCATTCACATCTGGCGCTTTCCTTGGGTAGGAAAGCGAAAAATGGAGGCAGGAAATTTAAAAGTAATGGATTATTGTTGCAGTGCGATTATTATTCCTTACCTTAATTTTTTGTTACCATTGACGATGATTTTAGAAAGATTTTCGTGGTTTCCTTTTTTTCGGAATTTTGGACACGGAACGACGTATTTTTGTGTTCCTATTGATACACCCTCTTCACCCACGCACTAAGTTGTACGATGCCATGGAGCACATGGAGCGAATAACGTGTGCGCTCTTTGTGTTGCATGAAAAGCAAATGCAAGGCGGTAGCATTGAAGTATTGGCGAATAAAACCATGCTCTAGTGCTTCGTCGACTAATGGTGCTGCTTCCCGTCGCAACCACTTGGCAAGTGGGGGATAGAATGATGCCTTTTTTAAGGTGAACAGGTGATCGGGTAGTAATTGACGGTAGGCATCCTTTAATCCAGTTTTTGTTCGGAATAACCCTAGGTGCCAATTGTCTTTTGTCCCAAGTGATGCATCGATGATGTCCGGTGCAAGAAAGGGGACTCGTGCCTCTAGCCCGCTTGCCATCGTCGTTCCATCTACAAGGCGGAGCGATTCATCAATAAGCCATGTCGCTCGGTCAAAATTCATCAACGAACGTACTGGTGTTTCTGCACGACTCGTTTCGTATGCACTGAACACAAATTCTGTTGCTGCATCTTCCTCAAACCATTCACCGTTTACTACTTCGTTCCATTCCGTACTTGGGCGACAAAGCAGGCGTTCGGCAAGCGCTGCACCCGTACTTAGTTCCAGTACATCTTTTGGGTAACCAAATATCGATCCCCATCCTCGCATTTGAGAGGGGATATAGCGTAGTGCATGGAGCATGTAGGCAATTCGATATCGTGGATACCCTCCAAATAATTCATCACCTCCGGCACCTGTTAGCACGACATCTACTGATTTTTTAGCTAATCGAGCAAGTAAAAATTGTGCGACAGATACATGGTCACTATTGGGTTGGTCTAAAGCTTCGCATGTTTCTGCATAATGATTGCGAAACATCTCCGCTGTCAGTAATAATTCAGTATGATCGGTGCCGTAGTGCTTTGCTGTTAGTTTAGCAAGATCAGCATCGGCATTAAAACGAGTGGCACCTTCTTCTTGCGTTGCTTCAAACCGTACTGTAAATGTTTTAATGCGCTTGGTTGCATGTTGCGTCATATGATGCAGCACAATTGAGGAATCCATTCCTCCGCTTAAAAAAATTCCAATCGGTCGGTCTGCTATCATTTCTGCTTGTACTGATTCATCAATAATCGACGGAATAGTGCTCATGAAATCTTGTCGATTTTTCCATTGCATGGGCTTAGATACTCGTTTGTACGTCGATCGAATGATGTTGTTATTCTTCCACTCAATAATGCTGCCCGGTAGCACACTCTCTATTCCCTCGCACATCGTTTCGGGCCCTGGAACATATTGCATGCGTAGATATCTACTGAGCGAACGCATGTTGAGTTTTGGTTTTACAGAAAAAGCCTTCATGAGACTTCTCATTTCCGATGCAAAGTGCAGTTTGCCGTCCGGAAAAGCGATATATAGTGGCTTAATACCGTTTTGGTCGCGTGCAAGTGTCAGTGATTGCTCTTTTACGTTGTAGATTCCGAATGCAAACATTCCATGTATGCGTGGCAAAAAAGATGTTCCGTATCTTTCAAATAATCGTAGTAAAACTTCAGTATCACTTCTTGTTTTACATTCAAAAGACTCTTCTTTTTGTAATTGTTTAAAGTTATAAATCTCTCCATTAAAGACAATGCAGAGCGTTTTTGTATCGTTCCACATTGGTTGGTTTGCCTCTGGCCTTGGGTCTAAAATTGCTAGGCGTGCATGCCCTAACATTGCATTGGGCAGCACTTCTATAGCGTGTCCATCAGGTCCACGGTGAATAAGTGTACGGAGCATCCTTTCAATTTTTTCACGGTCTTGGCCAATGAAGCCTGCAATTCCACACATAATACTAAAGAAATATCTTTTACGAAAAGCTTATACCGTCTTTTAGTCTTGGACTAGATAAAATCGTTTACTACTATCGACGTATGCCTGTCCCGCGCCAACTGACTCCTTTGTATGCTGAAATGACGACATCCGTGAATAATTCTGGACTAAACCATGAACGTATTTGTGCTTCTGAAATGAACCACGTTTGTGGCGCATTGAGCTTATCGAATACATTGAGCATGTTTCGTGTATAACTTAATTTTCGCCAATTTTGAAAGTATTCGTAAAATGGTAGCCAGCGTATTGGTAGTAGATAGATGGTATAGATAGGAATGGTGAGTAGTGCGGTTAAGACATGAGCAAGAAGCAGAACCACTTTTCTTGGAAGGTGGTCGATCAGTATTCTTTTTAGTGGTTCTAACAACCATTCATTGAGAAAATTCCCTTCGCGACTGTATACCCATACAATAACTCTTCCACCTTTTTTTGCATGCCTTGCAATATTCATGAATGATGCATTAGGGTCATCGGTATGGTGCAGTACGCCAATGGAATACACGATATCAAATTCTTTTCTAACATTCATCGTCGCGATATCTGCATCAATGTACGTGATATGTGTTTTTCCCTCATTGCGTTTCTTTGCAACTTCAATTGCGTTTAAATCGACACCTGTTATTTCGCGAGCTTTACTTGCAATAAATTCAATGTGCTGGCCTCCACCGCAACCACAGTCCAGCACAGTTTTTCCTTCAAAATCCTCAATGGTTACGGGGTGAATCCATTCAGTAAAAAGCCAGCGATTGTGATCTTGTAGGTTTTTCCATTGCCATGCCCATTCCGGTTGCTTTTTTTGCACGGACGCTAGGATACACGAATCCGTCATTCTTCGCTAGAAATCCTGAGGGCATCCATCCCCTGCATTGTATTGCTCCTGCTATACTCTAAAGTATGTGTGGCATCTGTGGCATTATTCGGCTTGATGGCGTTCTCGTTTCTTCGCACGAACTTGAGACTCTTACTTCTGCACTTGCACATCGTGGTCCCGACGGAGGAGATACATTTATGTCGGGTTCAGTTGGTTTTGGTCATCGTCGTTTAAAGATTTTGGACTTAACTGAAGCTGCAAAACAGCCAATGCTTACAGAAGATCAGAAAATTGCACTGACATTTAATGGTGAAATTTATAACTACAAAGAGCTTCGTGCAGATCTTGTATCTCGTGGGGTGAAATTTCGATCGACAGGCGATACTGAAGTGCTTTTGCGTTTGTACGAAGCCGAAGGCGAGGCATGTTTTCAAAAATTGCGTGGGATGTTTGCGTTTGCGATGTACGATCAGCGACGTCAAAAAGTATTGCTCGTGCGCGATCGTCTCGGTAAAAAGCCACTGATCTATTTTCAGTCTCGTAACAGCATTGCATTTTCATCTGAAATTAAGGCGCTAAGAACGCTCAAAGATTGTTCACGCGAGTTTGATCGTGAGGATATTCATCATTACTTAACGATGATGTATGTTCCTTCGCCACATACTGGTTTTAAAAATCTTTATAAGCTTCCTGCAGCACATATTCTCACTATCGATCTTGCTCAAGGTTCGAGCAATAGTCGTCGTTACTGGCAACTCAATTATTCTATCAATCATCAACGACCTTTATCGGAATGGAAGGAAATGGTCACGAGCGTACTTGATGAAAGTGTGCGACTCAGACTGGAGTCTGATGTCCCCATTGGTGCCTTTTTATCGGGTGGGGTTGATTCTTCTGCGATTGTTGCATTTATGAGTAGGCATACATCCAAGCCGGTGGAAACCTTTTCGATCGGTACTACTGAAGCAAGCCATAACGAGCTTCCGCTTGCTCAAAGTGTTGCAAAAAAATTTGGAACAAATCACCATCCTATTGTGGCAGAGCCAGATATTGTACACTTGTTGCCAGAGTTGGTAAGGGTGTACGAACAACCTTTTGCTGATCCTTCCGTCATTCCTACGTATCTTATTGCAAAAGAGACCCGAAAATTTGTGACTGTTGCTTTAAATGGAGATGGTGGAGATGAAAATTTTGCAGGATACGTTCGTTATCCCATTCTTCAATTCTCAAGATTGTGGGGTTCCGTTCCATTCATTCATCCAATAGTAAAAGTTGTATGTAAGCAACTTTTCCATATGCACGCTTCCACACTCTTTTATCGTTCACTTCGTTTTCAGTCTACTATTCATCGTTCACTAGCTCAAAGGCAATTAGAATATTTAAGTTTTTTTACTGAAGAGGAAAAAAGTGCACTCTATAACTCTGCTCATCAACATATTTTCTCTCCTTCGTACGATTATTACGAACGGCAGACACATCATGCTCGTTCTTCTTCCCCCGATTGGCTTAGCGCAGCACTTGCTTCGGATGTAGATACATATCTTGCCGACGATCTACTCCCTAAAGTTGACTTAGGTACTATGGCACACGGATTAGAGGCAAGGTCCCCATTCCTCGATCACACTCTTTTAGAGTTAACTGCCACTATGCCTCCGGTCATGAAACTGAGAGGGATAACGACAAAATGGTTTTTAAAACACCTTCTTCGTGGAACCATTCCAGATGAGGTGCTCGATCGCCCTAAGTCAGGCTTTCGTCTGCCACTTAATCATTGGTTTAGGACGTCGCTTCGTCCGTTTATGTACGATCGTTTACTTTCAACTTCTTCGCCACTCTGGACGATGTTTGATCGCTCTCAGGCTGAAGTTTTCCTTAATTCTTACATTCACTCATCCATCGATTATAGTGACCATATCTGGGCGCTCCTTTGGCTAGACGAATGGATGCGACAGTTTTCTTAACTTTTCTATGAAACGTTCCCACTTCATCATTGCAATAGGATTACTTATTTTTTTTGCAGGGATTGTCTTTCCATTTTCCTTCCAAATACCCACTCATACGGTCTTTACTGGTGACGATCTCGATTACTCTCGTGGTGCAGAAAATTTGCTGGAGCTTGGCATGTATTCTTTTGATGGAAAGACTCTGACCAATTTCCGCGAGCCAGGAATGAGTTTTTTTCTTACAGGTCTTTACAGACTTTTTGGTGTACGCAATATTTTTGCTCTTTTTTTCGTACAGACTGTTTTGTTTTTTCTTGCTTCTGTGTATTTTTGTCATCAAATTTCAAAAGTTACGAATCAAAGAATTGGTTTTTTTACCTTGGTGCTTTTACTGACATCAGGCTCGGTTCTCCATAGCATTTTTTCAGCGTACCGCGAGTGTTTGACTCTTATTTTACTACTATTTTTTTGTGGTCTTTCGCTTCATCAATGGTTTCGTTTTTTGGCTCTTCGATCGATTCTCTTAGGGATCCTTCTTGCCATGACTATTCTTACGTACTACTCGTTTTTATTCTTCGTCCCATTTCTCCTTATTTTTTGGATGTATGAGAAGCAAGTCTTACGTCACCTTAGTCTTGTATTTATCGTGTGCATGATGATTGTAGGTGGCTGGGCAATCCGAAATGCAGGACATGGAAAAGGTTTACGAATCGTTGATAGCACAAGGCAAGGGGTTATGTGGTATGTTCGTGGGCAACAAGCGGAAAAAATTCAAGGTCTTTTACCTGCACGATGTTTACTAGCCGAATACCTCACGCGATCGTGGCAGGGTTTACCGCATGAATGTAGCTATAATGCAACGTGGCATTTACGGTGGCCAAAAGGCATGGATGCATACCCTGAAGCTAGCTTTCTCGCTGGCGCAGATGAAGGAAAGGCAAAAATTCTTGCGCATCCTTTCTCGTATGCATGGTTTTCACTTTTCGAGATACTGGAGTTACATGCTCCATTTGTTGGCGGTGGCTGGAGCACGAAGTTTAATGTTTACGCTGCATTAACCCAATTGATTGTGGGTATTGGTTTTTTGTTTGGGATACGAAAAATGTGGTCCTCCTCACTTCGTTTAATGACAGTACTTCTGTTGTTTAATACTGCACTTTTTATCTTCACAGATGCTACTCCAAGGTATCTTATTCCTGTTTTTTTCTGCTATGCTCTCTTAGCAGCCTGCGGGTATGATACCCTGCTTAAACGCTACTTTCCTTCTCTATGACATCTTATTCTGTTGTGATACCAGCATTGAATGAAGAGGGTGCAATAGTTGGCACATTACAGCGTCTTTTAGCCCTCCAACCGGTCCCTGAGGTGATCGTTGTGAACGATGGCTCAAGTGATGCTACTGCATCTTATGCTACAAAAAATGGTGCAAAAGTTTTGTCTCATCCTACCCCTGCTGGGTATGGTCGTAGTTTAAAGGATGGTATACGAGCAGCGTCGAATGACATTGTTGTTATTACAGACGCAGATGGTACGTATCCTGTTGAGCGTATTCCTGAATTAGTGCATTCCGTAGAACGTGGCTTTGATATGTGTGTAGGTGCACGACAAGGAAAGCACTATCGTGGTTCTTTTTTCAAGATGCCTGCAAGGCTTGTGTTTAAGTGGTTGGTGGAATTTACAACAGGTCGAGTTATTCCTGATATTAATTCGGGTTTACGTGCATTTCGTAAAAAAGATGCTCTCAGCTTGGAATCAGATCTTTGTAATGCCTTTAGCTATACCACGACTATTACGCTCATTTATTTTTTAACAGGTCGTTTTATTCAGTATATCCCCATTGAGTACGGTGCCAGAGTAGGGAAGTCCAAAGTTCGTATCGTGCGCGATTCACTGCGTACCTTACAGTATATTATTGAAGTTATCGCACTCTACAATCCCTTAAAACTCTTTATATTACTTACAGGTTTTTCTGTATTTTTTTCAGTGATATTTTTTGTTGAGGGATTGTATTTTTTGCAGCCGTTCTTCTTGTTTCTTTCGGTTCTGTTTCTCTTGAGTTCATTGTTAATTTTTGGTGGGGGTATTATTGCGCATATTTTATCCTCCAAACGACGTCATCATTCTTAGGATGTTATTAGCTCACTAATGTGCATGCCTATTCGTCGAGCATTCGCCATAATTGTCAGTGTATGAGGCAAGCTAGGGAGTACCGGGAATACCGAAGCATCCGCGACGTAGACGTTTTTCATTCCTCGTAATTTTCCATTGCCATCTGTCGTAAGGTTTTTTGAATCATCGTTACTATAAGGCAGGGTTCCTCCGTAATGTGAGGTTGATCCTTCAGGTAAAATCATATTTTTTACAGGTAATAGCCCCAATACTCGTAGTGCTTTTCGTAACCTCTTCCATGTCTTATTTCTTTCGTTGTGCTCCTTTTCATCCATCAATGACGCAACTTCTATGAACAATGTTCCTTTTTCTTCCTTTAAACAGATGCTTCCGCACTGTGGCAATGCGGGAAAACGAATATCGGCAATAACGAGTGACGGTGACCATACCGAAAGTAAGCGCAAAGCTTCTGGCACTGGCAGTGGTGCTGCACTTAATAATCTAAACAGTTGCAGCGATCGATAGCTATAGAGTTGTGCGCATCCTGCTCTCAAGTTTTTTTTATTGTTGTGATCAACGACCACTAGCTGACACAGGCTCATCCGTTCCCTTGGTCCGCTTCTGCCCAGGCTTTGCAGATCGATACATGCGGTAAATACATGTGGCTTTGCTGCAAGCGGAAGAGGCGAATTGAGTAGCTTTAAGCTCTGCAAGATAATTCTCGCTGATCCTATCGCTCCTGCAGCAAGGATGACCGTTGACCCTGACCATGATCTTCTCTCCTCTCCTCCGATTTTTTTCGCAATCACACTCACTCCCGTATTTTCTTCTATTTTTTCAACGATCCAACCTGCTTCATAGGTGAAAAGTGGGCTCCTTTTTAATTTTTCTAACGTGTATTGTGGTCGATAGACCGATTTTCCTTCATCGCACCAATAGTCCATATCAGTCAGTTTATGCGCCCTTCGATCATCTTTATCCTCCGTAAGAATTGCCTGTAAAGGTTGAGCAACATGAATATTCATTTTCTCTAATACTTTTTTTTTCTTTTGATACATTTTTTGCACGTTTCCTCCATGATGATCTAGTCGAATTGGTTTTTGTAGATTCATGAATTTTTCGTACCCTTCTCCTGACACCCCAATTTCTTCTATTACTTGATTAAAGGGACCTTGCATTCTGTCTTCTCTTAACCCCATCTCATTCAATTCTTCTTTTGTTGGGATACTACACGCCGCTCCCCATGCTGCTCCAAGGCCTCCCTCAGCAAGCGATTGTACAATACTCATCTGTTTTGTTTTTAATGGTATTTCAGTGTTGCAATTTTTTACAACATATGATCTATTCCCACTTAATTGACCACCTCCTAAGCCACCACTTAGTCCATCAACAGGAATTGCGGAAAGGTCTTTTCCTAAAAATAATTCATATTGATTTTGACGATGCAATCGAACATCTTCAAAATTATTGTTGCAGTATTGCGGAATCCAATCTGGCTTTATTCCACCGTCAATCATCGTGACTTTCTTTCCTTTTTCTATTAATGCAAGCGCAGTATGTACACCTGCCATTCCTGAGCCGATGACGAGCACATCATTCTTTTCCATACGATTGTTCTACAGAAAAAATTTGTAATAGAAGTCCAAGAGCATTCATGAACATTCCCTTGGTTCCAAACCACATAGTTTCGCCAAATAGTTGTAAAATCGATCTATTTTTAGGAAGCGAGTACGAAGCTGTTTTGGTTGTTGTTTCCATGATTGCAGACGCAATGAGTATTTTTTTTCGTAGCGGTGAATCTTTTTTTTTCGCTCGTTCTAGTATTCCTAAAAGAAACGGGGATTGAAGTATAAATGGATGCATATTTTCTTCTTCCTGGATACCATGCATATTTAATGCGTTCATATAGCGTTCAATCAGGGCATTTTCAATGGGTATTTTTTCCCATGATGAAAAAGGATATTGAAGTAGTGCAATCGCTTCTTGTCTCTTGGCTTTCTCTAGGCTTTTGCTTCTTATTCTTTTAAGTGTTTCATCTATGTTTTTTGGAATCACTTTAAAATCTTTTTTCATGTCTTCTATGGAAAATGGGAGATTTTCCATTGCACCCAGTACATTACTGGCGGTTATAAGAGGTTTTTTCATCCATGATGTCAACATCGCAAGAACTAGAGCTATCTTTGTTGGTAGATGGATAATTTTTCTTTGAATATTCTCTGTTTTCATGATTTTTTTTACGAGATGTAGGAGAGTGATATTGTCCGGTCCGCCAATATCGTATGTGTCTTTAAGATTGTCGTTTTGTATGCTTGCGACGATGATTGTCGCAAGATCATCAACGTGTATGGGGCGGAGGGTGATCTCACCTGATCCGATCATGGGTACGAATGGAAGTTGTATCATTTCTTGAATTGTTTTGATGATTCCTCCACCTTCATCGTTATATACCACGCTAGGTCGAAGTGTTATGAACGATAAGCCAGATTCTTCGAAGAGTTTTTCAGCCTCAGCCTTTGTTTTTGCATACACCCCTTTTTTTTGTAGACGGACAGATTGCGTGCTGATATTTACTATTTTTTTTAGACCTATTTCTTTGGCAATATGGATGATGTTTTTCGCCCCACCTACATTTACTTCTCTGCTATCTTTTTCATCTGATTTTTGACCAGCAAGATGTACAAGTGCTTGAGCACCTTGCAAAACTTCGTGCATTGCTTTTGAATCGGTTATCGATCCTTGTATCCATCGACACTGAAGATCCGTTGGCATCATTTTTTCTCGACTGAGCGCCTGAACACGATAGCCTTCTTTTAAGAAGGCTTGCAATACGCTCTTTCCTATCAAACCTGTTGCTCCCGTTATTGCAATAATTTTTAGTTTTTTCATGTTGAAAGTATAGCGGGAGGTACTTCATTGAAAAATTGTTCACTTTATCATTTCAATCTTTATCATGTACTAAAAAGTGTGTGAATGTTAAAAAATTACTTAAACCGTATTTTTATCATTGTTAATATCCCTTTTAAAGCATCTTTCGCGCGTATTTTTTTCCCTTCTTCAAACGATCGTGGAGCATAGGTTATTGGTATTTCGATGATCTTCTTCTTTAATTTTAATGGATACGCACAAAGTTCTGCCTCAATTTCAAACCCATCTCCTTGCAATGGAATAGATTGTAGTATTTTTGTAGGAAATAGCTTATAGCATGTGTAAGAATCGCTAATGTTAGACCAAAATAACATGTTCAAGAACCATGTAAGTATTTTATTTCCAAGGAGAAACAGTGGATACATCGTAGGGTTGGTTTTGAGGAACCTCGATCCAAAAATGATACTTCCTAGGTTCGCCTCTGCTTTTTCGAGTAAGAGCACTATGTCCTCTGGATTGTATTCTAAGTCAGCATCTTGTATGACACAGTATTCGGCGGTAGCAGATGCAATTCCTAAACGGAGCGCAGAACCCTTTCCTCCGTTTTCTTTTGTTAAAACTATGTCTTGTGGTCGAGCATTTTTTTGAAGAATTTCGAGCGAGGCATCATTCGATCCGTCGTTTACATAAATAATGTTTGCGTTTGGCAAGGTTTTTTCCAATTTTTTCATGACGTTTAATAGCGTTTTTTCTTCGTTATAGACAGGCACGATGACATGTAACAAGCTCATGACTACAAAGAGAGATAGGTAATATTTGTTGCCTGAAAATCTTGTGGATTCCAGAGTGATTTAAGGTCGTACAGAATGCCATTTTTTTGGAGAGATTCACACAAATTTTCTGCAGTGAGGTGCGTGTACTCGCGGTGAGGCACTGCTACAATAATTGCATCAAATTTCATTGCGCTAAGACTTGAGGGTTCAATGCCTAATTTTACAATTTCTTCTTTCGTTAATTCTGGGTCGTGACCAAAAAGGGAGCAGCCCGCAAGCGTTAATTTACGAATGAGGTCTTGAACCTTAGAATTTCGTGTATCGGGAACATTTTCTTTGAATGTAAGTCCAAGAACCAGAATTCGCGCTCCAAGCGGGGAAATATTTTGTGCAATCAGTGCACGAGTAATTTGACGCTCAATAAAAGTCGGCATTGTATCGTTTATTTTTCTGCCAGCAGAAATTACTTCTGTGTGCATCCCTAATTCTTTTGCTTTATGCACGAGGTAGTACGGGTCTACGCCGATACAATGCCCACCGACTAGTCCCGGAGAAAATTTTAAAAAGTTCCATTTTGTGCCTGCCGCATCTAGCACATCTTTTGTCCGGATCCCTAGTCTATCGCAGAGCATTGCCACTTCATTCATGAGTGCGATGTTGATATCTCGTTGAGTGTTTTCTAGTGCTTTTGCAAGTTCAGCCACTTTAATATTTGGCGCCTCGTGTAGCCCTGCAGTGATGATGGTGCCATAGACCTTGGAAATCCACGCAGTTGTGGTAGCGTCTTGCCCGGCAACAATTTTTGTAATGCGATCAATAGTATGCTCTTTATCTCCAGGATTGATGCGTTCCGGTGAGTATCCTACCCAAAAATCCTGTCCACATATTAGGCCAGAGTGCTTTTCGAGGATTGGGACACAAATATCCTCTGTTACACCAGGGTACACCGTCGATTCGTACACAATGACCGTTCCCTTTGTGAGGTTTTTTCCTACTGTTTCGCTTGCCTTAATAACAGGTGTTAAATCTGGATTATTAGCTTTATCCGTTGGTGTAGGCACTGCAACGATGACGGTATTAGATTTTGCGATACAGTCCGGGTTATTGCTGTACTCAATACTCGTTTTTTTCATGTCTTCATCACTCAGTTCATTTGTCCAATCATGTCCTTGCTTTAACAGTTCAATACGCTTTGTATTAATATCAAAACCATATGTTTTTATCCCCGAGCGACCAAAAGCAGCAGCAAGTGGTAAGCCTACGTAGCCAAGACCAACGACGCAGATGATGGGAGTAGTGTTATTTTTCATATACGACGAGTGTACTGGAACGCATCATTTGACGAAAGGTTTGCATAAGATGGGATGAATTCGTCTTCACAGAAAACCACTGCCGTGAGGTAGTGGAAGGAAGCCATCAGCGTGAACTGACGAAGCTTCATTTACTTCATCGTCTTGTTTTCTTTTATTGGAGCTCGTAAAACAAACCAGCAAGTAGTAACTCCATACATGAAGCGAAAAATACCTCTTGCAATCACCGCTCCAATAAGGCCATAGAGCGGTACTATTGTGACGAGCGCTAGGGCGAAAATACATGCAGAACCCCAATTAGCTATCTGAATTTCTCGTACCATTTTTTGCGCATCAAGATACTGTCCAAGGAGTGCAGTTGGAGTCATGACTAATGTAATTGCTGAAATATTTGTTAAAAAAATTACTTCATGAGCATGATATTTAGGAAAAAGAAAAGGAATAATCCATGGTGAGATCATAGTGTAGACAATAATTCCTATTGTAAAAATTCCCATTCCGCTTGCTACCACTTTTAATAACTTCTGTCTCATTTCTTTACTGTCGCTTCGTGCTGCTTGCTTGGCAAATGCGATCGGAACAAATTGCTTTACTAAGCCTTTTACTTGTTCAGGGATGAGAATTGATACAGAAAATGTTGCGAGTTGATTAAGTCCTAAGAACTGAGAAATAATGAGTTTATCGATGTACCACGCAAGATCGTTTGGTAAATTACGAAGTGTTAATTGCCAACCATACCGAATAATTTCTTTTGTATTTTCTTCATCTAGATCTTTTTCTGGCTGTATTTTTTTGCTCATCATGATGTACGTTATTGGCGCAATGACTGTGCTAGTTATTAACATGAGAAATGCCGATTGTGTGTAGTATAAAATAACAACAGTACAAATAATGTTGATGATACTCCAAATAATATTTGCCTTAAGCGCAATATCGAATCGTGAAAGTCCTACTACCGGTGCACCAAAAAGAATTTGAGCAATATTAGGTAATGGAAAAATAATCGCAGCTGCTACAAATAGAGGCCATAAGCTTTCGCGATGATAGTATTCCAAAAACGGAATACAACTTAGAAGGACGATTGATGCAATGGCACAGATTTTCCCCTGATGCAGAACGATTGCTTGCATTGAAAATTTTTCCTTTCGTGCTAGTGCTCTCGTTACAGAGTCCATGAGTCCCGGTAGGCCAAACATGGCAAGCATACTCATGACACTAAGAATAAATTGATATTGTCCGTAGATTTCTTTTTCAAAAAGACGAGCAACGAAATAGCCTGAAATAATTCCTCGTACAATATTGACAACGTGACTGACCGAAACAAGAAAAGAGTTTTTTGCAAAATAATGAAGATCGATTCCTATTCGTTTACTTAGTGCTGTTAACCAAGGAGCAAGCCACTTGAAAGAAAGTTGATCCATATTTTAGAGTGTATCAGATTGAAGAAACAACGAATGGATGAGGTGTTAGGGCAATGCCCACTGCTGCAATGCAAGAAAGTACTATCAGCCATAGTGATAGCCCTCGAAGAGCCACGGTATCCTGCTCAGTAGCATATAGTGTGTATACCGGATAAAACGGAGTCACGACTCTACCAATGCTGGTGATTACTCCCCACATATGAGGGTCCATTGAAAGCATTGTGAAACTTAAGCCTGTCAGAAGAAACGTATAAAAGCCTATACGAAGTCTCTTTTCCTTCCATTCACGTGCTACTATCACAAGAAGTGGAAGCAGGAATGCTAGTAATGCAAGCGAAGAAAGTCGATAGCTATTGATACCCTCAAAGAGCCATAAAATAAGGTATCGTGGACCACGAATTGTTACATTCATAATTTGACCACTTGCTTGAAAAGAGACAGCTTCAAATTGTGTGAAGAGGAATTTATTCCACAAGAATAACAAGAAAACAGGTATGAATAAAAGAAGGCATTCTTTCCAGCGTTTGTGCCATAGCATCCAGAGAATCATGAGTACAATAAGAAAAATTGTTGTTTCACGTGCGAAAAGCGATACTGTCAGTGGAACCAGCGATAAAATATCGATTTTCTTACCTGCACGTTCCCAGCAATAGAAAAAGAGAATTATGAAAAAAAGGCTCAGTGGCTCTGTAAGCGAAAAGAGGATTCCAACAAGTATGGCAGGGTTCAAAAGAATAGTCAGGGTATGAAGAATTCTGCCACGAGTTATTTTGAACATGATCAATAAGCCAAAAAGGGAAGCAACAATATTGATTCCAAGCATCGCAAGAGGAAAGTGATGTTCGTTTCCCAGCGAAAGTACGTAAGTAAAAAGAGGGTAAATGATTCGCTGAAAACGATAAGCAGACTTAAACGACGTTGGCTCGCCTTTCATTAGTGCAGGTATATCCCGTGCTATTTGATAGTATGCTTCTCCGTCATACGCACTATCTTGATACAGCACTAACCCGGGAGGGAGCTTATGCTCCTTGGCGAAGGGCACATCAATATGAATGAGTGCACTAATATTCCACCCATAATTGTAGGTTCCTATGGCTACAAGTGAACAAAGGAGAAATAAAGCTCCTACCAAGGTTAGTCGATTACGCGTCATGAGCATAGGATGATTTTATCATAGGGACCGATGAAGTCTTACTGTCAGAAGTTTTCCGCCCTGCTACAATACGCAAGATGAAAGTTATTATCCTCTGTGGCGGTCAAGGGACTCGGTTACGCGAGGAGACCGAATTTAAGCCAAAACCAATGGTGACCGTTGGGCAGCATCCTATCCTTTGGCACATTATGAAGATGTACGATTATTATGGGTATAAGCAGTTTATTTTATGCCTCGGGTATAAAGGAGATATGATTAAAGAATATTTTCTGAACTACAAAGCAATGACTAATGATTTCACTATTCGACTTGGAAACCATCGTGAAATTGTAAGTCATACTGCTCATGCCGAGGAAGATTTTCAGGTAACACTTGTCAATACAGGTGCCAATAACATGACGGGATCGCGTGTGAAGCAAGTGGAAGAGTATGTCGATGATGATCTTGTCTGTGTCACATATGGCGATGGACTTTGTGATGTAAACATTCAATCAGTGATCAATTTTCATCGTTCCCATGGTCGACTTGGAACAGTAACCTCCGTTCGCCCACAATCTCGTTTTGGGGTTTTGGAGATGGATAACGAAGGTCGTGTTAATAATTTTGCGGAAAAGCCTCAAGCGGAAGGTTGGATTAGTGCTGGTTTTTTTGTTTTTAACAAGAAGTTTTTTCAGTATCTTTCCCTTAATGAAAATTGCACCTTAGAGCAAGAGCCCCTGCAGAAATTGGCACGCGATGGCGAGCTTGTAGCTTACAAGCACGATGGTTTCTTTTTTGCCATGGATACTTACAGAGAGGCGTTA
Source organism: uncultured Candidatus Peribacteria bacterium (assembly GCA_964562885.1). Classification (GTDB taxonomy): domain Bacteria; phylum Patescibacteriota; class Gracilibacteria; order Peribacterales; family Peribacteraceae; genus CAZLVC01. The sequence continues at coordinate 72,155 of CAZLVC010000001.1, forward strand.
AAACTTAACGAACTCTGGAATACGAACCAGGCACCATGGGCACCATGGCGCGCTTCTACTACATTATCCTTCTCATGACCACTCAATTCTGGAAAGATCGACGCGTATTTGTTACCGGAGCATTTGGGCTTGTGGGTAATGCAACAGTAGAATTACTTCTTTCTAAGGGTGCCGATGTTATTGCGCTGGAGCGAGATCATGTTTCAAAATCTGAGTTATGCACATCCGGTAATACTGATCGCATTACTACGATTCAAGGAGACCTTTCGGATCAGTTGCTCCTTGAGCGGGTGCTAGGTGAATACGAAGTTCAGACAGTGTTGCATCTTGCTGCACAGGCAATTGTTGGGGTGGCTAATCGCAATCCTCTTTCAACTTTCGAATCGAATGTTCGTGGCACATGGAATCTTCTCGAGGCGTGTAGGCGTTCTCCACTTATTCAACAGGTTGTTGTTGCATCATCGGATAAAGCATATGGCGATCAGCCATCACTTCCGTATACCGAGGATATGCCCCTTCTTGCCAAGCATCCATACGATGTGTCGAAGGCATGTACCGATCTTATTGCTCAAAGTTATGCGTCTACCTTTGGTTTGCCCATTACCATTTCTCGATGCGGGAATTTTTATGGTCCGGGTGACTTACATTGGAATCGTATTGTTCCGGGCACTATTCGATCAATCCTTCGTGGCGAGCGCCCTGTTATTCGCTCCGATGGTTCGCTCATTCGTGATTATTTTTATGTTGTTGACGGAGCTTCAGCCTATCTTACGCTCGCAGAGCAAATGAGTATTCAGCCTACTATACTAGGTCAAGTGTTTAATTTTTCCACAGAAGAGCCCATGACCGTCCTTCAGCTTACTTCAAAAATTTTAGAGCTCATGCATTCGGACCTTACCCCCGATATTCGCAGCGAAGCCACGCATGAAATTTTGCAGCAACATCTTAGTGCAAAAAAGGCACAAAAATTATTAGGCTGGAAACCTCGGCATTCTTTAACCGATGGCCTACGCAAGACCATCGAATGGTATACAAATTTTTTACATTCCTAACATGGTCGCCATTTCTTCTTGTCGTTCGTGTCAGGGGACCAAGCTTCAGTCGGTGCTTGACCTTGGCAAGTCTCCACTTGCCAACGCACTTCGCACCAAAGAGCAACTGAAAGATGCGGAGGAATTTTTTCCATTACATCTTGTTTGGTGCGATACATGCGCATTACTACAGATCACTGAAAATGTATCAGCAGAAAAATTATTTTCGAATTACTTTTATCGATCTTCTTTTTCGGATTCTTTCCTTGATCATTGTAAACAGTTAGCGTTGAATACTATACGCGACTATTCACTGTCAGATGAAAGTTTGGTTGTTGATATTGCAAGCAATGACGGTTATTTATTGCAGTACTACCAAGAACAGGGCATTCCGGTCCTTGGCATTGAGCCTGCAAAAAATATTGCTGACATTGCGCAGAAGAAAGGGGTAACGACATTGAATGATTTTTTTACCTATCATCTTGCCCTTCAATTAGCGGAACAGGGAAAGAGTGCAGATATTATTCATGCACACAATGTTCTCCCTCACGTTGCTAATCAACGAGATTTTATTGCGGGTATTTGTGCCCTCCTCAAGCCCAAAGGTAGGGCAATTATCGAGTTTGCTTACGCGATTGATACCATTGATCATACTGAATTTGATCAAATTTATCATGAACACATGTGTTATTTTTCGCTCACATCTTTTCAGTATTTGTGTGCTTCGTTTAATTTGGCAGTAGAGGATGTGAAGCGTCTTTCAGTCCATGGTGGTTCATTGCGAGTTGTCCTGGCTCATCTAGGGGATGCAAAGTTTTCAGAAGAAGTTCATGCGCTCCTTGAGCATGAAGAATTGTGGGGGGTCCGAACTGTAAGTCCCTACCAACAATTTACCAAGCGAACCCTTCAATTAAAGAGCGATCTTTGCGAATTACTTCAGTCACTCCAGTTACAAGGGAAGCGTATTGTTGTGTACGGCGCTTCAGCGAAGGGCTCTACGCTCATGAATTTTTTTGGGATTGGTCGGAATCTTGTCGAGTATATTGTTGATCGCAGTACCATGAAGCATGGCTTTTATGCTCCAGGCACTAACTTACGTATTGAGCCCACTGAAAAACTTCTAGAAGATCAACCGGATTATGTGTTGTTACTTACCTGGAATTTTGTTGATGAAATACTGAAACAACAGCAAATTTTTCGAGACCGAGGTGGAAAATTTATTATTCCCATACCTACATTACGTATAGTCTGATGTATGCGAGTTATCGAAACTATTTTGCAGGGTGTGTATCTATTAGAAGCCAAAAAGGCTGAAGATCATCGAGGGTACTTTGCACGAGTTTGGGATGCTTCCTTTGCTCGCAATCATCAATTATTGGATCATTTTGATTATTCTTGTATTTCGTATAATGAACAAAGATACACGCTTCGTGGTATGCATTATCAACATTCTCCACATGAGGAGGTAAAGCTAGTACGATGCACCAGGGGGGCAGTGTATGATGTCGTTCTAGACCTTCGTAAAGATTCAGCGACTTTTGGTCAATGGTTTGCTACAGAATTAACTGAGCAAAACTGCGTTTCACTTTATATACCTAATGGGTGTGCACATGGCTTCCTCACACTTCAGCCTTCTTCCGAAGTTCTTTATTTTATTGCACATGATTATGTGCCAGAGGCAGCGAGGGGGGTTCGGTTTGACGATCCCACTTTTCATATTTCGTGGCCAGCGAAGCCGGCAGTTATTTCAGATCGTGATGCTTCTTATCCTCTCTTCGCATGATCAAAAGAGTGCTGGTTACAGGTGCAAGTGGCTTTATAGGTAGACAGACACTTCCTCTCCTCGTAGAACGAGGGTATGAAGTTCATGCTGCGTCATACCATCGCCAGCTCGATGTTCCTCATGTACATTGGCACTCTTTCGATGTTTTGGATGCTTCTTTGCACAGAGATTTTTTTCTTTGTATTCGTCCAACTCACGTGCTCCATTTTGCATGGATTGCGACGCCAGGAGAGTATTGGACTTCTCCACTGAACGAAAAATGGAGAAACGCAACCGAGAATCTTTTTCTGTGCGCTGCAGAGCATGGTGTGCAAAGATTTGTCGCTTCGGGTACATGCGCCGAGTACGATTGGACCTCTGGGTACTGCAAGGAAAACGTTACTCCACTCTTGCCACTTTCTCCTTATGGAGTTGCTAAAAATCAAGTGGCACAGGTGCTGATGAATTTTTCTCGTAACGATAGTACTACTGCTTGGGGGAGAATTTTTTTTCTCTATGGATCGTATGAAAATCCAAAACGCTTCATTTCGTCTCTTATTCTTTCTCTTTTACAGGGCAAGGATGCCCACTGCTTGCATGGGAATCTTAAGCGAGACTTTTTACACGTTCAAGATGTTGCATCAGCTTTTGTTGCTCTTCTTGAATCCAATGTTACAGGACCAGTAAATATTGCATCGGGTACGCTTCACACACTTCGAGATGTTGCACTGATCATTGGTCGCATCATGAAAGCAAATTCACATCTTTCTTTTGGCGAGCTTGAGAACTCAATCAATAATCCTCCCTGTATTGAAGCCAGTGTGGGGCGTCTTTTTGATGAAGTAGGCTGGAGACCAACGCTTTCTTTGGAGCAAGGAATTGAAGAGACGATAACTTGGTGGAAGAACCATGGCACGAAATTGATGCATGATCTATGATCTCAGTACTTTCTTTTATCTATGAAACTCATTCTTGATACCGAAGCAAAAACATTAACCATCGACCGTATTGTTGGGGTTGAAACTATTCCTTTGTATTCCAAAAAGTCATTCGAGTTACTTTCCGAGCAGTGGTCCAAGGTCGCATGGAATGAAAAATATACGTACACGTTTACTTGGATGGGTATACCGACTATTCAGCTTCCGGAAGATATGATTCGTATGCAAGAAGTTCTTTGGCGCGTGAAGCCAGATGTGATCATCGAATGTGGAGTGGCTCATGGTGGTGGCGCTATTTACCTTGCAAGTCTTTGTAAGGCGATCGGGAAAGGTCGAGTGATAGGCGTAGAAATAGAGTTCCGCGGCGATCATCGAGAGCAAATTGAAAACCATCCTCTCGGTTCACTGATTACTCTTGTTCAAGGAAGTTCTGTAGATCCAAACATTGTTCACTCTGTGAAGAGTCTCCTAAAACCACACGAATCAGTTCTAGTAGTATTGGATTCTAATCATACAAAAAAACATGTTGCAGATGAGCTGAATGCGTATCACGATATTGTATCCGTTGGCTCGTATATTGTAGCTACGGATGGTTGTATGGAATTTTTACACGATGTCCCTAGGGCAGGCGTTGATTGGAAGGATGATAATCCCGCCGTTGCGGCCCGTGAGTTTGCTGCTACGCACCACAACTTTATTTTTGATCCTCCAAAGCCTATTTTTAATGAGAGTAAGTTAACCGAAACGATAACACATTGGCCCGATGCTTGGTTGAAGCGAGTTTCGTAATTTTCTATGCAGTCTACACCACTTGTTTCTATTGGTATTCCCGTTTACAACGAAGCCAAGTTCATTGCCGAGGCTCTTACCAATCTCCTAGCGCAAACGTATCCTTCGCTTCAAATTCTTATTTCAGATAATGCATCGAGTGATGATACAGAAGAAATTTGTCGTGGTTTTGCTCTCAAGTATCCTCAAATCACCTATATTCGTCATGTGAAAAATTTAGGACAGCAAGGGAATTTTAATTATGTACCACTTGTCGCATCAGGCGATTATTTCTGTTGGGCTGCAGGACATGATTTTCTTGCGCCTACTTTTATTGCAGATTGTGTTTCTGCACTCCAAAATAGTCCGCAGGCTGTCTTGGCGTATCCTCGGACAATTGATGTACTGCCAGACGGAAAGCCTTTTAACGAGAATTCTCGGCCATTTTCACTTGAACATTTTTCTCCTGCGCAGCGGTTTTGCGAGGTAATGTGGCGCGTAGATTGTAATTATGTGTATGGCCTTTGGCGTCGTACTGCAATGATCGACAGTAAGCTTTTTCAACCTTTTCCTGCTCCAGATCGTGTCTTTCTTTCTGAAATGGCAATAAAAGGTACCTTTGTTCCTGTCCAAACAATTCGATACTGTCGCATGAATAGAGGAAAAAAGCAGACTGAAATTGAAAAAAGACACCGCTTGATGAGTTATATCTTCCCCGATAAAAAGTTTACAGATGCACAGCTATCTACCAATGAATTTTATCGTCCGACTCTACGAGGTTTTTATCGTGTCGTTCAGGATGCTCCGTTTTCAATATTATTGCGACTTCGTTGCTTTGTATCTGTTTGGCTTTGTGGTGTGGTCAAGATGCATCTTTTCCCTGGCGCAGATATGTTAAGTGCCTTCGTACGTCGTTTACTACCCCATTTTCTTCTTCAAAAGCTGCTCTCCACAATGAGTTAGTGACCAACCTCTCTTCTTCTAGTACAGTACGTTCCATGAGTATCGATTGGACCAAGAAAAAAGTAGTCGTCACAGGTGGTACCGGTTTTATTGGGAGTTTTTTTGTTGAGGAATTGCTGAAAAAGGGAGCCAGCGTACGAGTTCCTATTCGATCCGAAAATTATCGTAGTCTTTCAGCACTACGCTCCCGTATCGAGTGGATGGAGGGAGATTTGCGTGACCCCGACTACTGTTTGCGGTTAATAATGGGTGCCGATTATGTTTTTCACCTTGCGTCGCATCGTCGTAACGTTGCCTTTCATCGCGATCATGCTGCCGATGTGCTTACCGGTAATGTTGATATGAGCCTTGCCCTCATAAAAGCCATGCGCGAGTATCCTTCGTGCCATACCGTTTTTTTCTCGAGTGCGAATGTTCCTCCGCATATCGATGTTATTGATCTTGCCCAGCAGCAATCGACAGATGGATACGTACTTGGTAAAGCCGTCGCAGAAACACTATGGATGACTGCTAGTAAACAGTATCGCTTTCCTCTCCTCATTGTTCGTCCTGTTGGCGTATATGGCGAACGCGATACCTTTTCGCTTGAAGGCAACGTTATTCCTTCCCTCATGCTTAAAGCTTCAGAGGCAACGGACGAACTAGTGGTATGGGGGAGCGGCGCGCAAGAGAGAGTTTTTTTATACGTACACGACCTGGTAGGCGTTGTGTTTACTTTTTTAGAGCATTCTGTGGATGGCATTCAGTACGTCATGCCTCACGAAAGCGTGACTATTGCGCATCTTGCAGAAAAAATAAAAGATATTATTCAACCGAACTTGCGCATAATATTTGATATTTCGAAACCTGAAGGAAAGCGGAGTATTGCTACGATGCCCAATCACTTTTGCTTGGAAAATTTTCCTTGGACACCACTTCAGGATGGTTTAAAAAAGACATATGCCGGCTGGAAGAAGAAATAAAATGAAGTCTCTCGTCATTATCCTTCAGTTTCCACTTCCTTCGTTTCTTTAGTACACTCTTCTTTGTGAGCTCCTCCATGTCTTCGCGCAGGCACCGATGGCAAACACTTTATTTTGTACTGTGTGGCATTTTAGGCGCACTTATTGAATTTTCAATTATCTACCTTTTTGTCGATTTACTCGAGATTTCTCCATATATTACCTATATCCCTTCTGCGCTTATCCCCGCATTTTTTGTTTTTTTCTTCAATAAGAATATTACGTTTCGTTCGCAGTCTGGCAGGACAAAACAACAACTGAAGCGATTCTTTTTAGTGTATTCGTCGATGTTTGTTGTTAATTACTTACTATCAGCACTCTTTTTTACCATTGGTTCTTGGCTTACAGAAAGGGTTCTTGTGGAGTGGTTTGGCTGGCTTACGGTAAGTCAATTAGCAATACTTGCTAAAATGGGCGCAATTGGACTTTGTGCGTTTGGTAATTATTTTCTTTCGCATTATTTTATTTTTCCTGATACATATTCAAGGAACTCAGTTGTGTTGTAATTTTTTGCAACAGATATTTTTACTTTTTTCTTTCGTCAGACGTGTCTCAAAAAATAGCCATCATTGCCGGAGCAGGACCAGCGGGGTTGACTGCAGCGTACGAATTACTGAAACGTACTGATATTAAACCGATTGTATTCGAGGCCACCAATGCTATCGGAGGCATTGCTCAAACGTACAATTACAAAGGCAATCGTATTGATATTGGTGGGCATCGTTTTTTTAGTAAAGAAAAACGAGTGATGGATTGGTGGTTTTCCATTATGCCACGCCAGGGTAAGCCATCCGCTGATACTGTGGAAAAATCTCATGAAATTGAGTATGTTGCTGAATCGGTGGTTGAATATTTGTGCAAAGAGTGTGCTCCGGAGCACGGTGATAATACCGAAACAAATTCTTTTCAACATTTAGGGGAAAAAAAGACATTGTTTTCTCATAGATTTTTTCCCGATCCAGAAAAGGAAGATGATGTCATGCTTCAGCGCCCGCGTGTCAGTCGAATTTTCTATCGTAAAAATTTTTTCCCGTATCCCATAGGCATCACATTACTTGTAGCAAAAAGGTTGGGTTTTTTTAATACGCTACTTATTGGTCTCAGTTATATTTGGCGTCAGATTTTTCCTATACGTAGTGAAGAGTTTCTTGATTCGTTTTATCGTAATCGTTTTGGCGATAGGTTATATAAGACTTTTTTTGAAGCGTATACTGAAAAAGTATGGGGCGTCCCATGTAGCCAAATTCGTGCCGATTGGGGCGCACAGCGTGTGAAAGGTTTATCGTTGAAACGTGCTGTTTTTCATGCCGTGAAGGATCTTCTTAGTAGTGATTTTGCGAAAAAACAAGAAGAGCGTGAGACAAGTTTAATTACGCGATTTTTCTATCCTAAGTATGGTCCAGGGCAAATGTGGGAAATAGTTGCCGAAAGGGTGCAGTCGTGTGGTGGTGAACTTAGGATGATGCACAAAGTTTCAGGCGTGCATCTTGATCATCATCGTGTAACTACAGTTACTATTGAAAATATGATGACGGGTCAGACAGAACGCCTAGAATGTGATTACTTTTTTTCTACGATGCCTATTAAGCATCTTGTCGAAATGACGACCCCTGCACCTCCTTCTCATGTAGTTCAGGTTGCCAAGGGTCTTCAGTATCGCGATTTTTTAACGGTGGGTTTGCTCTTAAAGAAATTACATGTTCAAGAGAAAGGAAAGCATCCTCAGTCTTCTGTTCCCGATAATTGGATTTATATTCAGGAAGGAGGAGTTCGTGTTGGTCGCATACAAATTTTTAATAATTGGAGCCCTTACATGGTGAAGGATTATAAAAATACTCACTGGATTGGTCTTGAGTATTTTGTAAACGAAGGCGATGATTTATGGCTAGAAGATGATAAAAAACTTATCGAGTTAGGTATTCATGAAATGGAAAAAATAGGCATGATTACGAAAGAAGATGTCCTCGATGGTTGTGTTTTACGTATGCCTAAGGCGTATCCCGCATATTTTGGTACGTACGATCAATTACATTCCATTCGAGCATTCGCCGAGGATATTTCGAATCTCTTCCTTATCGGTCGTAATGGTATGCATCGGTATAATAATCAAGATCACAGTATGCTTACCGCTATGTTGGCTGTGGATAATATTCTTGCTGGTCGCACAGATACAGCGAACCTTTGGGACGTGAATTTAGAAATGGTCTACCACGAAGAAAAGAAGAAATAGTGCGGATATCCTTATCGGTTTGTCATGTGTATTGTAGGTACCATTCCACAGCTTTTCGTATTCCTTCATCAAAATTTGTTTTTGGCATATATCCTAGGGATTTTTGTGCTTTCGTAATATCTGCAATGTATCGGATCACTTCACCTGTTCTTGGCTTGCCCATAACTATTTTTGAGTTGCTTTTTAGCAGTTCTATTACTTTTTTTGCTAGCGCAAGAATTGTTGTTCCTTCGCCGTAAGCTAGGTTATATGTGGTATTTTTTACTGATTCAAATTTCTCAATTCCTGCAATAATCCCCGAGACCGTGTCATCAATGTACGTAAAATCCAGACATTTTTCTTCTCCAAAAACAGTAATGTCTTGATTGGCTCGTGCAAGTCGAATAAACAGCGGAACGACACGCACGGAATCGTCGTACATTCCGTAGACATTACTAAATCGAAAGGTGATGTGATCAATTCCGTAGCAACGAGAATAGCTTTCCACTAGCGCTTCGCCACCCACTTTACTTGCTGTGTATGGACTTTCGCAGTTTTCTACTCGCACTAAATCTTCCGTATATTTTTCTGCACGAATATTTCCGTAACTTTCTCTGGAGGATGCAAAGATGAATTTTTTTATCTCATGCTTTCGCGCAAATTCTAGAGTATTGAAGAGCGTGATGAAATTATCCATTGCACGATCCGGGTGTTCCACAAGTTCATAGACTCTTGCATTTGCACCCAGATGCACGATGGCATCGATAGGCTTTTTTTCTGCTGTTTCTTTCAAGGTTGAATGAACAGCCTTGCCATCACGTAAATCGACAATTTTAGTTAATGACTGAATGGAAGATTGCCATTTATTTTCCAGCCAATCGACACCTGTAACCATGTGTCCTTGTTGAAGTAGTAATTCCGAAAGACGAGTTCCAATAGTCCCGGATGATCCTGTGACAAGAATATGCATTGCGCTTGAGTGTAGCATGCGTCGCTTTCGCGGTGAAGACATAAACACTATAGTGTTGGTGTGATTTCCGTTATTTTACCTACGTACAATGAGGCAGAGAATATTCCTGACCTTCTCCAGAGCATAGTTGCGATTTTGCGAGGTCAGCCTTTCGAAATTATTCTTGTTGACGATAATTCCCCTGACGGTACTTGGAATGTTGCTCACGAACAAATAAAAATTATTCCACAGCTTTCAGTTATTCGTCGCATGAATGATCGCGGACTCAGTTCGGCTGTTTGTACAGGTTTAGATGCTTCGAAGGGTGATTTTCTTGTCGTCATGGATTCCGATGGTCAGCATGATCCTTCGCTGGTGATGCTCATGATCTCAAGACTTAAGCAGGGGAGCGACCTCGTCATTGGTTCGCGTTATATGTCCGGTGGAAGTGTAGGCGATTGGGTCCGCGATCGTCGTATCATTAGCCGAATAGGAACGTTTTTCTGTCACCTTGTTTCGCATGCAAAGGTTAGCGATCCTCTGAGTGGCTTTTTTGCAATGCAACGCGATCTTTACTCCTCTATTCGTTCAAAAGTACGACCGACGGGTTTTAAAATTCTTCTCGAAATTCTTGCACATAGCCCATCAAAAACACGTGTAGCCGATATTCCTCTTATTTTTAAGATGCGTCGTTTTGGACAAAGTAAGTTATCACTCAGCATTCATTATCTTTTTTGTGTGCAAATTCTTCGTCTAGGAATGCTTAAAATATTTTCCTCTACCCGTGGTTGGTGGTCTTTTTTGGTTGGATTGAGTATTGCTATGGTGCTTACCCTAAGTTCTAGGGTCTATGCACTTCGTTTGCTCGCTACCAATGCAAGCGTACGGACACAGGTTCGCATTGCACTAACCACCGTCGCAGATTCGCAAGGATGGCTTCTTTCGGATATAAAACTTCAATCAGTTCGTGACGATTCTATGACCATTCTTCATCAAGAGCATGGTCGGTCTAAAGCGTCTACTTTCTGCACTATTCAACTTTCTTCACTTATTTTGACATGCAACGACGATTAATGAACTTCTTTATTCTTCAGGCGTACGCCACCTTACTTGGGTTTGTTGGCATGTATGGAGGTCTTCGTACCGATGAAGCGAAGTACCTTCTTAATATTCCTTATCCTCATCCCCCTTTTCTACGATCAATATTTTCGTCTTTAGCATGGGTGCCATCGTACGATCTTCTATGGCGTTTTATTATCGCGTCGTGTTGTGTGCATATGGTGTGGGCTATGCGGAAGTACTTTCCACATCTTTCGTCTGTTTCACTCATAGTTTTTTGGCTTCTTTCACCTGCAATCATTTTACAATCGGGCACCATCATGATTGCAGTTGGAACAGCTCTCTTTGCTTGTATTTTTTGTCTTTTCGCACTTCAAACTCGCTCATTTTCAGTGCAGGATTTTTTTCGAAGAGACAGTCGATCTGCACATTCATCTTTTATTCCACTTCTTGGCCTGCTGTGGCTTTGTGCACTTCTTTCTTCATACCAATCTATTCTCTATTCCCCACTTGTTCTTACGGCCCTCTTACGATCGAGGGAAAAGCGATTGCTCGCGATTATTGCCTTTGTACTCCCCGTTGGTCTCTTAATACTCTATTCATTATCTAATCCTTTTGCGCTTTCAAGCATGATAATCGCAAGTGGTACTCATTCAAGTGCGTCCCTTCTACAACGAATGTCTGATGTTTCCATCATTCTTTTCATTGGTGGCGGCATTCTTTCGCTCACGGGTATTTTTGGAATTTTACTAGAGCGTCGACTCGATTTTTTATGCACCCTTTTGTTATTGATTGGGTATGTATTTGTGAGTGCGCAACCGTATTATGCAATTCTTTTTACCCCAATCCTTTTCACAGGAACATACTTTTTTGTTCAACGCTTTCCTGTGTTCGTACTTCCTGTAACTATCAGCCACGTCTTTGTCAGCGCTTGGGTTGTTTGGTCTTTTTTTCCTGCACCAGCATTTCATCGCACAACGAATATTCTACGTAATATTGAAGCACGCCAAAAAGCAGGTGAAGTATACATCGATGGTTATTTTGGACACGATTGGCAGTTTTATAGTCGCTTTCCAATTCGCAGGTGGACATCCACATTATCGCCTAGTGCATTTCGTACCGCTCAGGCTTTTGTTTGCTTAAAGAGGCCATGTACGACGGTTCCTTATGGTACCGGTTGGTACTTGCTTCCAAACCCTGAGGCAATGATATGGGTTAAGGATTAGAGTTGATAATAGTCTCGATACCATGCCACAAATTTTGGTATTCCATCTTTAATCTGCGTTTTTGGTTGGTACCCTAGTTTTTCTCTAGCCTTTGAAATATCTGCTAAACTTGCCCGTACGTCACCTGGTTGCATGGGCATCATTGTTTTTACTCCTCCCTTTCCACACGCACTTTCAATCATCGAAATAAAATCCATCAATTCCTCTTTTCGTCCACATCCTAGGTTAAATACTTCGCAGGGGTAATTTTTGTCTGTCGATGCAATAATCCCAGACACAATGTCATCAACATAGGTGAAGTCTCGTTGCATTTTTCCTTCCCCGTAAATGTTTAGTGGATGACCACGTAGAATGGCATCAGTAAAAAGAAAGAGTGCCATATCGGGTCTGCCCCATGGCCCGTACACAGTAAAAAAACGCAGTCCTGTTACTGGTATTTTATAGAGATGATGATACGTGTATGCCATGAGCTCGTTATCTTTTTTATTTTGTCCGTAGAGCGAAAGTTGGTGGTCGGTCTGATCCTTTTCTTCTGCGGGAAGTTTATCGTTTCCACCGTAGACCGAGCTACTACTTGCATAAATCAATCCATTGATTTTTTGTTTTTTTACTTCGTCTAGGACATTAAAAAAACCTTGAATATTGTTTGAAATATATTCCTCAGGATGTTCAAATGAATATCGTACACCTGCAAGTGCTGCCAAATGAATGACACGATCGACACCCTTCATGGCGTCAGCTAAAGCACTTCGATTTAAAATATCGTCTCGTACGAAGTTAAAATTTTTCTTAGTCAGCAAGCTTTTTAGGCGATTTTCCTTGAGGCTTGGCTCGTAGTATGGACTGATATTGTCGTAGCCTATGACCGTATCACCACGTTCTAGCAATGTAAGAGCTGTGTGATACCCAATAAAGCCTGCAGCACCCGTAAGAAGAATTTTCATAGTAAGAAATTTTGAAGAGATTTTTACGTGTATTCTCTCATATTTTTTGTTGTTTCGCACGCTCGTTAATTCACTCCTATTCCGTAGTAGGTCATACCTGCTAGGGCGACTTCCTTTGGTTCGTAGATATTACGCCCGTCAAAAAGAAGCGATTCTTTCATCTCCTTTTGTACTTGGTGTAAATCTGCACCACGAAATTCGTCCCATTCTGTGGCAACAATCAGTGCATCACATCCTTTTACTGCTTCAGTAGAACTTGTGGCATAAACTACTGATTTCGGCAGTAATGGCTTAGCCTTTTCCGTCGCAACAGGGTCGTATACATGCACGGCGTGACCGTTTTCAATAAGCGATGAAATAAGATCAATACTTGGTGCTTCACGCATATCATCTGTTTTAGGCTTAAATGCTAACCCCCAAATAGCTACCTTCGAAGCTGGTTTCAGCGTTTCAAGAATTTTTTTGATGAACCGTGTTCGCTGATGAGTGTTCACTGTATCTGTTGCTTCCACAATTGGCATAGGAATGTCATATTCTTTGGCAGTTGCTAGTAGTGCTTTCACGTCTTTTGGGAAGCAACTGCCACCATACCCAATCCCTGCATGTAAAAATTTCGATCCAATTCTATTGTCTAACCCCATTCCTTTAGCAATATCGCGTATATTTCCTCCTGTTACTTCGCACAGTTCTGTGAGCATGTTGATGAAACTGATTTTTGTCGCTAAAAATGCGTTACTTGCATACTTCACAATTTCCGCACTTTCGCGATTCATAAAGACAAGTGGCTTGCTTGTCCGTGTAATTGGACGATACAGTTCTTCCATTAAGTTTCTCGCCCATTCGTCTTTTTCAGTTGACGTGTTGTTTATTCCAACAACAATACGATCGGGCATCATGGTGTCGGGTACTGCCATTCCCTCACGTAAAAATTCAGGGTTGCTTACAACAGGGATATGATGATGTTCCCCTCTTTTTTTAAGAATCTCCTTCATGCGCTTTTCGCATTCTTTACCCGTGCCCACAGGGACAGTTGATTTATTGACGAAGATGAGATCTTTTTCTCCATGCATTGCTACTGTTTCAGCGACTAAAAAGACTGAACGTAAATCTGCTTTGTATCCTTCCCCTGGAGGCGTTGCCACTGCCGAAAAGATAATTTGCACATCAGGTAGTGCCTCTTTTAGCTTGGTGGTAAAAGATAATCGTTTACTTTTGATGTTCGATTGCAGTAATTCTTCTAATCCTGGTTCGTATATTGGGCTTTTGCCACTCCGTAACATTTCTACTTTTTTTTCGTCGATATCAACTCCAATAACTTCGTGCCCTAGTTCTGCAAAGCAAGCAGCGGACACAAGTCCTACATAGCCGGTACCAACAATAGCTATTTTCATACGCAAAGTGTAAGTCAATTTCATCTAAAATGTAAGCCAGTAGAAGATGTAAGATGAAAGATGTAAGATGAAAGTATGATTGAACTTCCATTTGAGAAGTTATTGATTTGGCAGAAATCAGTAGAACTAGCTGATTTCATTTATGAAATTGTCCAAAATTTTCCAAAGGAAGAGTTGTTTGGCTTGCGTTCTCAGATGTGCAGAGCCGTAGTTTCAATTTCTGCAAATATTGCCGAAGGTAGTCAACGAGTTACTCAAAAGGAATTTGCAAAATTCATCTTAATTGCTAAAGGATCGCTTGCAGAGCTTCGTACTGAAGCATACATAAGTCGTCGTCAGAAGTTTTTGAGCGGGGATCAATGGAACAACTTTGTAGTTAAGGCTCAGGAACTTGATAAGATGTTACGTAGTTTTTATTTTAAAGTAGAGAAGAGGTAAATCTATTTCTTTTCACTTCTATCTTACTTCTTACCTCTCTTCCTATGCGTTTCCTCGTCCATGGTTCCGTTGCGTATGATCTTCTCTTGACGCATGATGGATCGTTTCTTTCTGGCATTGATCCGCTTCATTTAGATCGACTGTCCGTGAACTATCTTGCGCAGGGTTACGCCCGTCATCACGGTGGTACGGGGGCTAATATTAGTTGGAATCTTGCAGCACTTGGACATCAGCCGACACTTGTCAGTGCGGTTGGCTTCGATGGCGCTGAATATTTGGAATTACTACGCGGAAAGGGTGTAGATATTTCGCATGTTCATCGTATCCCTGAAGCCATCACAGCTACGGCATTTATTGCAACCGATAGTAGCGAGCGTCAAATTAGCTTCTTTCATCCAGGTGCCGATGCACTTGGCACACTCCCCGATATGAGTTCCGATAGGGAGTCTCTTTCGTTTGCTATTGTTTCTCCTCGCAACCC
This sequence comes from uncultured Candidatus Peribacteria bacterium, assembly GCA_964562885.1. Classification (GTDB taxonomy): domain Bacteria; phylum Patescibacteriota; class Gracilibacteria; order Peribacterales; family Peribacteraceae; genus CAZLVC01. The sequence continues at coordinate 87,315 of CAZLVC010000001.1, forward strand.
TCTCCTCATGATTCGCGCTGCCTCGCAGTGCGCGCAGTGGAAAATTCCCTACCTTTTTGACCCAGGTCAGTTGGTTCATGCATTTGGTCAGACGGAGTTTAGAACCACAGTACAGGGCAGTCGTGGCCTTGTCACGAACGAGTACGAGTGGGGTATCGCACAGGAAAAGTTAGGATGGAATGAAAAGGAAGTAATCGATGCGTGTGGATTACTAGTTGTGACATTGGGCGAAAAGGGGATTCGACTCCTTACCAAGGATGAAGATGTTCTTGTCCCTGCATGTAAAGCCGACCGAGTTATTAATCCCACAGGCGCAGGCGATGCTGCGCGTGCAGGGCTTTTACATGGACTCTCGTCAGGGTGGTCTTTGCTTCAAACAGGGCGTCTTGCTGCAGTACTTGGTTCGTTTGTTGTTGAGAGTGAAGGTACGTTACTTGATTCTTTACATTGGGATCTTCTCCGCGAACGAAGTTTCATTGAGTATCAAACGGATTTTATCTCCGACAAGAATTGAGATTCTACGAGAATATCGTTACACTCTTTTTTGAAGGATAGATATTTTCATTCTATCGTTTCACTCTACTATTTTTCTTTCTGATGTATGTCGTACGTTAAAGATGCTTCCCTTGCTTCGCAGGGAAAATTAAACCTCGAAATTGCCGAAAAGCGCATGGGCGCACTCATGAAGGTTCGCGAAGAATTTGCTAAAAGCAAGCCTTTCAAAGGACTCACTATTGGTATGGCGCTGCATGTGACCAAAGAGACAGGTATTTTAGTCCGCACATTACGTGATGGCGGGGCAGAGGTTGCTATCACTGGCTGTAATCCATTAAGTACTCAAGATGATATAGCAGCTGCTCTAGCAGAAGAAGCAGGAGTAAAAGTTTGGGCCTATAAGGGCGAGACAAAAGAAGATTATTACAAATTTTTAGAGGAGGTGATTGCAACCAAGCCCGATATTACGATAGATGATGGATGTGATTTAGTGACACTCATCCATACGAAATATCCTGATCTACTTACAAAATTAATTGGTGGATGTGAGGAAACAACAACCGGTATTATTCGTCTTCTTGCCATGCAAAAAGAAGGTGCGCTGAAAATTCCTATGGTTGCCGTGAACGATAATAAAACAAAGCACTTAATGGATAACTACTACGGCACGGGTCAAAGCACATTCGATGGCATTTTGCGTTCCACCAATCTACTTATTGCAGGACGTACCGTTGTTATTCTTGGATATGGAAGTTGTGGTAAGGGTGTTGCCATGCGTGCAAAAGGCATGGGAGCGCAAGTTATTATTACGGAAGTGGATGCGTTTACTGCGCTTCAGGCAGCAATGGATGGGCATCGTGTCATGAAGATGGACGAAGCAGCACCTCTTGGCGATTTGTTTGTGACGGTGACAGGCAACTTGCATGTTATTCGTACCGAGCACATGGAAAAGATGAAAGATGGCGCGGTGTTAAGCAATTCGGGTCATTTTGACAATGAAATTGACATGGAAGGGTTAGAGAAGATTGCAAAATCTAAGCGTCGCGTACGTCATTATTTGGACGAGTATGCGCTTAAAAATGGAGTAGTGATTTACGTCGCAGGTGAGGGGAGGCTTGTTAACTTAGCCTCGGCTGAGGGTCACCCAAGCGAAGTAATGAGCTTATCGTTCTGTGGTCAAGCTTTGGCGTGTAAGCATCTTGTGGATAATAAAGGGAAGATGAAGCCCGAAGTTATTACTTTACCACCAGAGATAGACGATTACATTTCGCATCTGCAGCTAACAGCGATGGGGATCACCATTGATACTCTTACCGACGCGCAAAAGAAGTACTTAGCCAGTTGGCAGGAGGGAACTTAGTCAGGTTGTAGGTGGTAGTGGGTAGGTTGTCATGGTTCGGGACGCATTTTCGTTGCGCTCAAACGCTCCTCACCATGACACGAAAAGTTCTTTGTACAATTCTTCAAAAGCTATGATGTGTCATGGTGAGGAGCACGAACGAAGTGAGTGCGTCTCGAACCATGACACAGATTCGAGAAATGAAATTTAGTAGTCTTCTAGTAAATCTACGAAAGATTGAGATTGTTTATACACCCCCCAAATCATCATCGTTATTTTCTTTACAAAAAACTGGACAACATCACTTCAATCTTTACACTGCTACAAAACTTTGTAATACCACAGCAGTACAATACTATTGACAAAATTGTTTAATTATTAAATAATATACCATCTTTTCGTTCTTTTTCACCACTGTTTTGTGACGATACATCTGGTTTGCGGGTTCCAAACCAGTTCTCTCCGGTGCATGGTTGCGCTAGAGAGTATACTTCTGAACCCGGGAGAGTGACCCATGGGACGGAGGCGAGATGATCGGCTTCTCACTGCTTTGTTGGCAGAAGAGAAGCGGGCGGCCCAAAAGGCCGCTGGTCAGACGACCAGGCAGATTGAGCTTGGTCGCGCCACCACCTTCCGCCGGCACGGTCGGCGGAAGAACACGGCTCGGGTTCGGTCCTGAGCGTGTTCCCCCCGACACAAGGTCGTGTCGGGGAAGTCATGAACCTCGTTAAAGCATGACGCGATAACGAGGAGATCCCTCCTTTAAAAGCTCGAGATGCTTCCCTAGTGTCTCGAGTTGCTCCGGTCCCCCTATCGTGCGTTCTAGTACGATGCATGCTCCCGCATGCTTTAGGGGGGACTGGAGTTCCTATTTTAAAATCAGATGTATCTTCATTTATTCCACACTGCAGAAAACCCTTACCGTAAGGTCCGGGAGCTTCATTTTGTTTGCGAGGATTGTAAGATTGTTTTCCTCTTGATTTGTCGTGCGCGTTTTGTAATACTGTACCAGTACGTAATTATTTTATGTGCGAAGATTTAACTTCACCATTGGCAGATGAATCAAAAAATGAACTGAATCAAGAACATAAAAATCTTCAAGGCATGGAAATAAATCCAGCTACCGTTGCTGTAGATCAAATTCGAGCAAAAATATTTGAAAGCGTTCCTCGTTACCCAGGATGGGGCGATACTTCCTCCAAGAATCTCAATGATACAGGTGGAAGCGGATGGGGAGGGTAGTCAGGTTGTAGGTTGTAGTGGGTAGGTTGTAGATTTTAAGGCAAAAGAGGTAAAGGAGGTATTGAAAGTAAGCGAGGTGAGTATTCGATTTTTAGACTATTCATTCTAGTATTTTGCTTGCATGAGCCTATTTATACATTAAACATGGTTCGTTTGTTGACTCGTTGCTTTTTTTCGCTACCTTCGTTTCATGCATTTTTTAAAAGAATCAGATCAGGTAGGTATGAGCAAAAAAGAACGTGTTGAAGCACTGAAAGCAGTGGAGATTCATTTCGTTGATAGTCCAGAATTTAAAGACCCATCTCCAGAGTTAGAGATGGAAATGCTTCAGATACCCCACATTCCTTTGCGTACAGGTGTATTACCTTCAGAATCTACCCACGTCGTATTGCAACCTTTATACAACTTTCCCCCCATATCTCGTAAAGATCACGCTCAATTGTTTCGTGCAATGAATTTTATGAGGAGAAGATTTAGTAAATCTCAGCCATTACTCCACTCACGTTCTCCACTCCTCAATATTGAACAAAGCGAAAAAGACTTAGCTGCTAGTAGCACGATTCGCGAAACATTAATTACCTGCAATATGCGATTAATACCTACAGCAGGAAAGAGTTTTTTAGAAAAAGGAATGAGTTTAGATGAAGTGTTTAGCCATTGCTCGCCAGCATTGATACGCGCTGTTGATAATTTTGATTATTCTTTGGGTTTTACGTTTAGTACGTTTGCTGTCAATGCCATGTTTAATGAGCTGCAAAGATCGTGCCGACGTTCGTTTGCATCAAAAGCTTTAACGAACGGTTTACAATATGACGTTCTGTCTACTGCTGAGGACGCTTCTGCTGTGTTCATTCAAGAAGATCTCATCGAACATCTTTCCGATGCAATTCGTCAATCTTTGGACACACTCAATGAACGTGAAAAAATTGTCATTATTCGTTCTTTTGGATTAGATGGTCGTCAGCATGGATTGTTACGAGAAATCGGTGAGCAATTGGGCTTATGTAAAGAGCGTGTTCGGCAAATAAAAGTTGATGCTTTAGATAAATTACGCGAGAATCCTATTATTCAAGATTTTTTATCAGAATTGTAATCTAACATCATATGGATGGGTGATAACAGCAAGTATTCGTGAGTATGGATCTCATTTGTGTTACTCTGCACGTACGGAGAGGTGGCCGAGTGGCCGAAGGCGCGCGACTCGAAATCGCGTAGGCCCCAAAAGGGTCTCGAGGGTTCGAATCCCTCCCTCTCCGCCAGCGAAAAAAAGCTAAAAACTCATGACAACAATGAACAGAGAGGAGGGATGAGAAGTTTACCCTGAGCGAGACCCGAAGGGTCGAGTCGAATGGGAATCCCTCCCTATCCGCTATGTTTTACGAAAGAGAAACCTCCGGTTTCCCTTTCGTGGACTATCCCTTCGGCAAGGTGGTCGCTCCAGTCAGGCTAAGCCTGACTTCGCTCCATTATTATTTTGCTAAAGTACAATGAAGTATTTTTATATTTTTTCTACATTGCAGATATCTTTCGAATTTTTCCTCAATAATGCGAAGGTTTCGTCTCTTTCTCAATTACAACTGATATAAACGATGGATCATAAAATTCTATGAAACGAGAAGTTTGTCTCGCATCGAAACAAACTCTGACCTGCTTACCATCAGGTGCAAGGTCTGCGAGCTTTATTTTTTTAACTTCTTCAAAAAATGTGCAAACCCTCCAGTGCCATACTGAAGCATTCTACTTCCTCGCGTAATGGTGCTAATTGAGACATTTAACTTAGTTGCTATTGTACGTTGTGGGATTTTTTTGTTGAGCATTTGAATCAGTTGCCATCTTTCCACAAATTGACTCAATTCCTGTGGTGTAAATAAGTCTTCTAAAAGCATTTTTGCCTCCTTTTCATTATCGATTGCCGTGATGAGTTCAAAAAAATCTTTGATGTGCTTAGATGGGGTTTTCATGTTTGAGTATTGTACTCCTTCTTTTGAACGTTGAGTACTAAAAATATGCCTCGACTCCCTTTGACAGGAGCCGAGGCAACATGCCACTACTTCTTTTCGGTCAGCACATCGGCCAACCAACAAATCAGCAGCAGCGCGACAGTGACGGGGATCCACCCCCAGTCGCCGCCCATGGTGTCCAGGAAACGCAAGAGAGACATTCCTTTTTCTCCTTGAGAGTTTTGCCCCCCTGGACTTATTTAATTTTAACATAAAATTTATTTTATGCAATGTTTTTTGCATCTCCTGCACCTCCTCTATCCTTCCTTGGCCTCACGCTTTAATTCTGCATCAATAAGTAAATCGATATCTCCATCCAGCACGCCTGCCGTATCGCTTGTTTCGTAGTGTGTACGTAAATCTTTGACCATCTGGTATGGGTGTAAAACATAGCTCCGTATTTGCGATCCAAAATCTGCACTGGCATTCGATCCTTTTAACTTCTTCTTTTCAGCTTCTTCCTCTTGTTGCTTTTTTTCCAGTAACTTTCCTTGTAATAAACTCATTGCGCGTGCGCGGTTTTGTAATTGCGACCGTTCGTTTTGGCATGCAACCACTATTGCAGTTGGAAGGTGCGTGATACGTACGGCACTGTCGGTTTTATTGACGTGTTGCCCACCTGCTCCGCCTGATCGATAGGTATCAATTCGCAAATCTTTCTCTTCAATTTTTATTTCTTCAGTCCCAGTTAAATCTGGCAGTACTTCCACAAGTGCAAACGATGTCTGACGTAAATTTTTCGCATTAAACGGCGAAAGACGAACAAGTCTATGAGTTCCCCTTTCGCAGTGCAAGTGCCCGTAGGCTGTGTCTCCTGTTACGGCTATCGTAATTGATTTTATGCCTGCTTCTTGTCCATCGGTTCGTTCCACAACTTCCGTTTTCCATCCTTTACGTTCGGCGTACCGTAAGTACATTCGTGCAAGCATTCCTGCCCAATCTTGGGCTTCAGTCCCCCCTGCGCCACCTGAAATACTTAAAAATGCATTCCCTGCATCGTATTTTCCACCAAGGTACAGTGCGCGTTCCGCATGTGACCATTTTTTTTGCATGTCTTCATATTCTTTTTCCAGCATTGGCTTATCGTCTACTGTTGCTTGCTTTGCAATATCTAAAATATCGTTTGCTTCTGTAAGTAACGTCGCAATAGGCTCCCATTGCTTTTTAAGGATCCGCAGACGTGCAAACATTTCTTCTGCTTTTTTGCGATCGTTCCATAAATCGGGTGCTAGCACTTTTTCATCTAATTCAGCTATTTCACGGGCAACACCGCGTCCCTCAAAGAGAGTCCTTGCCCATGTTCAGTGCATCGACTAATTCCTGTAATTTTCGTAGCAGCTCTTCCATGATTAAGGGAGAAGATAGTGCCTCTATTCTAGCAGAACATCATTTTTTCTGCTATAATAAAACGATGCCTCTACCTCAAACAAGCGATGGTAAAAGCCACCACCCTGGTGTAGTAATGCGCCCGTTTAGTTTGTTCATGACGCGCCTTGGAGTGCCAGTTTTCCTTTTTGGTATCACCTTTTTAAGTATTGTTATTGGCGTTAGACTCATTCTTTCGCCTGGGAGGTTTCCTGTTCGACTTGGTGCGAAAATCGTTCGCATTGCTGACTTGGAAGCTGAAAAGTCTCTTCTGCAGTCTCGGAAGCAAGAATTGCTGAGCGTTCAAGAGGATATGCGAAAGCGCGTAGCTGGGAGAGTCTTACAACAAGTGCAGACTCTGCGGGAATCGTTTGTTAAGCTTCCTGATGCTCTTTCCTCTATCGAGGCACTTCGCAAAAATTTCACGACCGAATCAGTCTTCATTGAATTTTCCTCATTTTCAGTTTTGGATGATGGTTCTACACTTCGCATTCAAGGTTCAGTTCGTGATGCATACGAACATTCTTTGCAGTCACTGACTGCTTTTACTGATGCTATTCGTGCACTTCCTTACATCCGATCGTTTGTTGAACCTGAATACATCCTAGAGCCATTACCTGGCGGAGGAACACGTTCGCCATTTACATTAGTCATTCAGCTATAAACATGATCATTCCTCAATTTTTTTATCGGTTCAACTATAAAGTCTCCGCATTTATGATAGGCTTTTTGTGTTTTGTTATCGCATGTGGACTTTTTGCAGAATACGCATTTATTTTTCGTATGAAAAAAGATACTGCGCTTGCATTAGGATCCGAACTTTCTTCACTTCGTTCTCATGTTGCGGTCCTTCAGTCTACCGTAGATGCGGAGCAGGTTTTTGCATCGCAGGCACTAGCTTCACGTGAGGAACAAGCAGAAGTGTACATTCTTCCAGACCACTCGCCTGCGACACGTTTGGCTGAGGTAACGCCTGGCATTGTGCGTGTTCTTGCAGGTGGATCTGGAACATCTTTACGCTTTGTGCGTCAAAGTACGGGTCCAGTCTCTACTTTTACAGGTTCACTTCGTTCGCAGAAAGTCTCTTTGACCGTTGAAGGGGTACAGGAAAAAGTTATTCAACTTATTAGCATTCTTGGTATGGGTGGAAATTTAATGATTCGCGATGCCCTTACACCACAAGCACGTCAGGAATTTTTACAATTTATCGAGCAGTCGACTCCAGAGTCTTTAAAGGAAGCTAGTAACTTTTTCTATAGCGATCTTCTCCTCTATGCCGAACACCCCGATGCAGTGGAGCAGAGATATTTGCATTCTATTCCACCAGATCTACTTATTTCCCTTCGCAAAATTTTGCTTGCGGGAGGTTTAAGTTCGGTTCGTTTTTCGTTAAGCCGGTATGCTGCTGTACTTTCGGAGCAAAGATTGTGGCCATTGCCCTTATTGCGCATCGATAGTATTGAAAGGGTAGGGGATAGTACGAATATTGGTGCTACCGTTTTTCAACGATAGGAGACAAGGCAGGTATAAGCAGAGCAGAGAAGATAGATATTTTTTCTTGGGTAAGTTAAGAGACGCGATAAGCGCAAGAGATGAGATTCCCTTGACCAAAACTCCGTTTTTCTTCAATCTATACACGCTATTTTCCTTCCCCATTCTTTTTTTTGAGACAACGTTTTTCCTCTGGTCGGTCGCAAGATTCTTTTTTACGTCCTCGTTATAACGAACAAATTCGTGTTCCTGAAGTTCTGTTAATTTCTGATGAAGGTGAGCCAAGACGCATGCCTACTGTGGATGCTCTTGCTCTTGCACGTGCTGAGGAGTTGGATCTTATTGAAGTTTCGCCTAAGGCAAACCCTCCAGTTGTTAAAATTGGTGATTACGGTGGTTTTTTGTATAAATTAAAGAAAAAGGATAAACAGCAAAAAGCTCATAGTAAGCAAACCGAAGTGAAGGTTATTCGTTTTGGTTTTCGTACTGATACTGGCGATTTAGATCGTCAGGCAGAGCGTAGTCGCGAATTTTTATCCGAGCGTCATATGGTGAAGGTGACTATCGTTCTTCGCGGACGCGAGCTTGGTAATAAAGAGTACGGCATTGCAAAATTGAAAAAATTTGTGGAAGGACTAGCCGATGCAGCAGAGGTGGATCAACCAATTAAGCGTCAAGGTAATCATTTTATGGTTATTTTGCGTCCAAAGAAGTAAATTTTCACTTTACATTCTCTTTTTTACCGTTTACCCTACTCACCCACATGCCTAAGATGAAGTCACATAGCGGCGCAAAGAAGCGATTAAAGCGTACAGGTAGCGGCAAACTCGCGTTTGACCGCAATAGTCGTAATCATCTTTTGCTTCAAAAAAACAAGCGTCAAAAACGTCTTAATCGCACAAAAATGATGCATCCAACCAATGCTGTCGCACTCGAGAAGCTTGTTCCATACCTTTAGTCTTCATCTTCACTCTATAATTTTCTTCTGTTCCCATGCGCGTTAAACGTGGTATCCATCGTCATCGTCGTGTTAAAGCCCTTCGTCGTCTGACGAAAGGATATAAGGGCATGCGTCGTTCCACCGTAAAAAAAGGTAAAGAAGCTGTTATTAAAGCTGGTCAAAATGCGTACCGCGATCGCAAGTTGAAAAAGCGTACATTCCGTTCCCTTTGGAACGTTCGTCTTAATGCTGCGCTTCGCCCTATGGGGGTAAAGTACTCGCAATTTATTCCTGCGCTTAAAAAAGCTCAAATTGCTCTCGATCGTAAGTCGCTTAGCGAACTTGCCATTCATGATCTTACTGCTTTTACAGCTGTTGTAAAACAGGCAGGATTAGGAAAATAGCTTTTGTTTTCATCGGATTCTTCCTCTTGCTCAGGTACGAGGTTTTTTTGTATTACTTTTGTGCTGGCTGGAAAGGATGTAAAGGATTTATAAGGCGTAAAAGATTAAAAGGATTGATAGTAGTGGTAAGAAGTAAGATGGAATAGAGAAAATGAAAGAGGTAAGCATTTACCTCCCTTACACTCCATGCTTTCTTTACTTTCTTTACCTTAAATCTACAAACTATCACCTACCCCCTACGACCTAATATTCTCTACCACTTCTTCCTTTCTACTCGTACAAATCCAGACGCTTCAATGACTGTAAGCTTTGGTTCAATCTTTTTTATTGCGTCGAGCATCAGGTTAATGCCGAGCGAGTCGCTAGCCATGTGGCTGCATTGAATGACATTTACATGGTGCTTTTTGGCTTCTTCTAAAGATTTTTCCGTTACATGCATCGAGAGCACTGTGCCCACACCTGCCCTAGCTTTGGCTTCAAAAAATTCCTCAGGTCCATTGGTTCCCCCTGTAAATTCTGTTGCCACTATTTTGCCTGGTCTACCAGAGCGACTACCGCTTGGAATAATTGGTGGGTTCCCCTTTTTTGCATACTGAGCATATTCTGGAATATCTAAAATTGCTTCTAAAATTTCTCCTAAATCATCGTATTCTTTTTTACAGATGTATTTTTCCATAAATGCCCAAACCATGTTATCTGTAATCGTGTGGCAGCAGAGCGAAGGAATGTCTAATAATTCGGCTGCCCGTTCGGTTCTAAACAGGTTATCTGCATGAATACTTCGCCAAATTTTATCCATGCGAGGGCGTAATAATCCCTCAGAATGATTGACTGGTATGCCTACCCCCGCAAGTAAATCTATTTGTAAAGGCATTACTTTTTCCAGGTCGGCAAGAGCACGGCCTTCGGGGTGGTGAATGAGTGCACCATCGATACGTGTCCCTTTTTCGCGTAATCGATCAATCAACAGCATTTCAGGTGTTTCAATATCGATTCCTACAAAAATATGGGTAAATTCTTCTGACCCTTTTCCGTTAATAATTCTGCAATCGGGGTATGGGTTCCATGTTCGCTCATCGTCAAAGTGGTCTTTAGGCTTATCCTTTGATTTTTCTTGTTGTTTCTTATACTTCTTTAGTATTTTATCTATCTGCGTTTTGCCACGAGGGTCATATTGCATGCCAAGTTCTACTGCTTGTTCAAAAAATCTCTGGAGCTTCATAGTGGGCTCAAGACTACCGATACTTTTGTATGATCGCAATGCTCTATGGAAGTTTTTTTAATAGATTTGCTGAAGATTATGTATGCTCTCTTACGAAAGTAGTGCACAAATAATGCGTAGTGGGTGTCGTAAACAATATGTTACTACCGTACTTTTAACCGATTGAGACACCTTTTTTCTCTCCCTCATTCGTTTGAAAAATTTAGTGACCATATTTTTTATCACTTTTTTTCGCGTAGAAGAAATATGTTTTTTAAGATCGCCTGTTGTAAGTTTGTGTAAGTGATCGAAACATAAAAGTCTATCCATTAGCCCTATTCCCTGTTCCTGATTTTGCGCACTTGCCCCATGTGTATGCACACGAAATTTCCCGTATATTCCCTTTTGGTCGTACCAATCTCCAGCCAGTAGCATTCTTGTCCAAAATTCTGTATCTAAACATTGAGGTAGGCTTTCGTTAAATGGTCCAGCTTTTACGACGTTTTCCCTTCGCATGACGACAAAACTAGGTTCGCCAATATCGTTTGGTGATAGTTGTTGTTCTACCCATTTCCAGAGTTTTTTTTTGCCGTTATGTAGTCCTCCTATTCCTTCGTTGCGTTTGGCAAGTACGGTTGCGTATAGTGGTTGGTATTCACTCATGCCCTCAAATAAATACTCATGTCCCATTGATATCATTCCAATACTTGCATCTTCTTCCAGTAACTTCATTGCATCTTCTAGGTATCGTTCATTCCAACAATCGTCTTGGAACAAAAATGCTACAAAAGGGGCGTGGGTTTGACTCATGCATGCGTTCCAGTTTCCCCCAATGCCTAACCTACATTGAGATTTTCTGTAGATGATGCGTTCGTCGCTGAGGAATGGCGTGATCATTTCTGCAATATCTATCCCCGAAGCATCATCGTGAATGAGCGCTTTCCAATTTGTGTAGGTTTGATGTTGAAGACTTTTTAACGCTGAAATGAGGTGGTCTTTTTTGGGCTTGTACGTTGGAATAAGGACATCGACCGTGTGCATAGCTTAAGTATACCTTTTTCTTCCTCAAAAGATGTAAGATAGGTCTAATCACTTCCATTCCTCTTTCTTAGGTATGCGTATCGATATTCTTACGTTGTTTCCGGATATGTTTACGGGTCCTTTTACGGAAAGTATCATTAAGCGAGCAGTGGATGCTGAAACTGTTCACATTGCACTTCATGACATCCGTCAGTTTTCGACACTACGTCATAAACAAGTGGACGATAAGCCCTATGGAGGTGGCGCGGGGATGCTTTTGATGGCAGAGCCTATTGTTCGTTGCATCGAATCCGTGACTTCTTTGGGCCCCAACAATAGCCAGCCTTATCGCGTGTATCTTTCACCTCAAGGCAAACGATTAACACAACATAAGGTTGAAACTATCTCTAAAAAGCCTTGGCTTCTCTTACTCTGCGGTCATTACGAAGGCGTTGATCAACGGGTGATTGATGGCTGGATTGATGAAGAAATTTCGATAGGAGACTATGTTCTTACGGGTGGAGAGTTACCAGCGATGGTCCTTGTGGATGCTGTGATGCGTCATGTTCCTGGTGTTTTAGGCAAGGAAGAGTCGGCAATGGAGGAAAGTTTTTCTAAGCAACTTGATCGGAAAAAAGAGTACCCACATTATACGCGCCCTGAAGATTTTAGAGGGATGAAAGTGCCTGAAATGCTGCTTTCAGGACATCATCAAAAAATTGCAGAATGGCGAAAGTCTCACTTGCATTAGGCGCATTTGTCCCTCAATGGCAGAAGCTTTTTAACTTTTGCAGAACGCCTTGAATAAGCGATGTTACTTTTACTTTTTCCGTTGTTTCTTTAAAAGTTTTTATAGTAGGTCGGCATTCCTTTTCAGAAAGACCTAATTCTTCAAGAATGATTATGGGAGCTTCTAAAGCAGCATGGTTTAGTTTAGTAGATGCAGTAGGAGGTTCTTTAAGTATGACATTATCAATTAAAGATTGATGAAACTCCATGTTACCTCTTGACTCTATTATTCTTTGGTTTTTTTCTAGCATTATTCTTATTTTTTTGTTTGATAGAGAGAGTTGATTAATTTCATCTAAAAAAAACTCGATATCTCCATACGTGACCGGCAAGTGAATGGTTTTTCGTGGGCAGTCTATTTGATATGTTTCTAACATTCTCTATTAATAGCGAAATGATTTTCTTATTCAAGAAATAGTTCTACGTATCTCATTTTTTGTTTATTTTTAGGCAAAAAATCATCCTAAAGTCCATGAGTAAATCGATTCTTGGTTTTGAAGGTCGATGTATACTTTGCTTCATGATGTCGCGACCAAAGCTTACATCCGATGGCATGCTTACTGTAAAAATTCGTCCCAATGCTTTGCAGACTTGCTGGAGTAAGCCGTTGTCTAATGGTACGCAAAAAGTGGACGTTGCCGCCCCTCCCGAAGATGAGAAGGCAAATAAGGAATTGATTCGTTTCCTTGCGAAAGAATATGGTGTTCCGCGCTCTTCTGTTCATCTATGCAGCGGACAGCACGCTCGAACCAAAGTCATGAAGATTTGCTCCTAACGATGATACTGTTGATGAATTTCCTTGAGGCGTTTATTGGTTAAATGCGTATAAATTTGAGTTGTAGTAATACTTGCGTGTCCAAGGAGCTCTTGGACTGAGCGAATATCGGCGCCATTTTTTAAAATTTCCGTCGCAAAGGTGTGCCTTAAGGTATGCGGTGTTACTTTTTTGATGATTCCTGCATGAATGGTGATTGTTCGTACAATATGTTCTATTGCTTGTGGCTCTAGTCTTCGTTCTTCTCCGTGTAACGAGACATTTTTTGATCGATTCGAATTACTGATAAAGAGTGGAAGGTAGTTATCGTTCCTGCTTTCAAGATAGTCTTTTAGATGCTCTACTGCTGCGTCTGATAAAAAAACAATACGTGCTTTACGACCTTTTCCGACAATTCTAAATTCACGTGTTTCCAATTGCACATCTTTGCGGTTTAATTTACTTAATTCACTGACGCGTAGCCCTGTTGAGTACAGTAGATGAAGAATGGCAAGATCCCTCAGTCCATTTCGTTTTGTTATGTCAATTGCTTGAAACATTGCCTGCAATTCTTCGCGCGAAAGCACCTCAACCTGTCTTTCGGGTACTTTGGGCAATTCTATTTTTTCAGGTGAGATAGTTTCAATGTCATTCTTCTGTAAATGCTTGAGAAGTGCACGCAAAGCAATGAGGTGGTATTGCTGGGTTTTAATATCTAAATTTACCCCTTGTCCATGTATGGGCATTCGGTGTAAATGCAGTCGATAATCGCGAATAACCGTACTAGTGATATCTTTTATTTTCGTACTGGCCTTTGCAAACTTTTCGAATCTTTTTAAATAGTGTCGATAATTTTCGACTGTTTTTTTGCTTTGATATTTTCCCACTTCGCAGTGGGTTAAAAAATCATCGATCGCATCTTTGAGGAGCATGTTTGAAGCATAAAAGAATACAAGGTATTTTAGTTATTTTGGTCTTCATTGAATACGTTTTCAATAAATTCTCTCGATTCCAACCCTATCCATTCCCTTATTCCAAAATGGAAAGCGGGGACTCGATTGATTCCATTTTGTAGTAATTTTTTGTGCGATTTTTCCACATTTCCTTGAATGATTGTTGAGGTAATGCAGTACAGAAAAACTTGTGGCAATGGTACTTTAATTTTTTTTGCGAAGACGAGAATGTCATTTTTTGCCTGCGGAATTGTGTGGAAAAGCTGGGTATCGGCTTCGGTAAATTTATTCTGTTCGGCTGCACACAGCGCTACTTTAGTTGCTTGAACATCGTTCGCGTTGAGTGTGAGGAAATTCCGTTTCATCTGAATCAAATTCTGTTTTACGTATTTTTCTACGATCCAGTCCTCATCTTTTTCCTTAAATTTTTTGCAGTATTCACACGTGTAAGACATCGTAATTTCTAGTATTGGGGCTTTCGTATTTTGCCCCATGATGATTGATGCTCCCGAGAGCACCTCTACAAGTAACGTTTCGGTTTGATCCCTGGAAGATTCATGTTCCTTGTCATCTCGCAGTTCATATGATTCTTCTTTATCTTCTGAATCAGCGAAAGATTGTATTGCTTCAGTCAGTTTTTCTATGTTTTTTTGTTCTCCTTTTGGGATTACTGTTTGTTTGCTTTCGCAGCCTATGAGCAGCACCATACAAATGATCGTACAAAAGGTTCGTTTCATACTTTCATTGTGAGGCTTTTTTACGGATAATGGAACATGCAATGCAGCAAAAAGTGAGAATACTAGCCGTGCCTATCGATAACGTTACGTTTGACGAAGCCGTCGCGCGTTTTATTGAGTATGAAAAATCGACGATGCAGCACCATGTCATGACGCCAAATCCTGAAATGCTTGTAGAAGCTATGCATAATCTTTCTTTTCGCAAAGTGTTACAAAATACGAGCATGAATATTCCTGATGGAAGTGGTCTACTATTCGCTAGCTATCTTTCTTGTCATCCATTGCAACACCGTGTAACGGGTGTTGATATGATGGAAGGCGTGATAGCGAGCGGGGATGGGACGATTTTTCTCCTTGGTGCGGATGAAGGTGTGGCAGAGCGGTGTAGAACGATACTTCTTTCTCGCTATCCATACGCGAAAATTGTTGGTACGTACAGCGGTTCGCCTGCAGAGAGAGATTTTACAGATATACAGCAAAAAATTAGTTCCTCAGGAGCCACAATACTCTTTGTTGCATTTGGCTCACCCGCTCAAGATTTTTGGATCCATACTCATCTATTCGAGTTGAGATCAGTAAAAGTAGCAATGGGCGTAGGAGGCGCATTTGATTTTATTGCTGGCGTGCAACTGCGTGCTCCTCAGTATTTGCGTGCCATTCATCTGGAATGGCTTTGGAGACTTTTCCATCAGCCAAAACGATGGAAGCGTATTTTTACTGCCACGGTGATTTTTCCTTATTTTGTCTTACGAGAGAAATTGGGTGTTCTTTCTTAAATTATCTATGCATTTTTTCCATATTTTTTATGGTCCACAATGCATCCATTCCATTCCAACGCAATTGCACTAAATAATAGTCATCATTACTCGTAGAGACTTGATAATCAAATGATGGTTTTTCACCTGCGATGGAAGGTTCTGTTTTGCGCAAAAAATCAATTGATGCAATTGTGCTCCCCGTTGCAATTGCTGGCTCTACAAGGGTCATGACGGTGACAATTGTTGGTTCATTGAGTGCGAGGGCTCCCTTAATATTGACGGCACTTCGTCCGATCATGGCAACCAGCGTCGTAATAGCTACTGAAACAATAAGCGCTGTCCAGACCGATTTTTTATATCCCCGATGCATAAAGTGATAATAATCCATTCATGGTATTATACACCTTTTCACGATTCTAACTCAATCGACTATCTCTTAGATTTTTTGTATAATATCTACTCTTTTCCCCAGTGCTATGTCTACACTCATCCTGATTCGTCATGGAGAATCGCAGTGGAATTTAGAAAATCGCTTTACAGGCTGGGTGGATGTCCCGTTATCCGAGAAAGGAAAGCAGGAGGCAAAAGATGCAGCACAAAAATTACGTTCGTATAGGTTTGACTGTGCGTTTACTTCGAAGCTTTCGCGCGCACAGGAAACCCTTCGAGTGATTCTTGAAGCTAGTGCACAGACGGGTATTCCTACCCAGTTTGATCAAGCGTTGAACGAGCGCCATTATGGAGCATTACAAGGTTTGAATAAGTCTGAAATGGTTCAGAAATTTGGAGCAGAACAAGTACATCTCTGGCGACGTAGTTACGATACTCCGCCCCCTAAAGATATTACTGAGCTTAATCCACTTGGAATGAGCGAAAGCTTAAAAGATACAGCTGCGCGCACCATTCCTTATTGGGAGCAGCAGATTTTTCCTGCTCTATTACAGGGTAAAAATGTCATTGTTGCAGCACATGGCAATAGTTTGCGTTCAATTGTGATGCATCTTGACCATCTTACCAAAGAACAGGTCGTTGAACTGAACATCCCAACAGGTGCTCCACTGCTTTATCTTTTTGATGAAAAAGGACAAGTAAAAGAGAAGAGGTATCTCTAGTTTTCTTCTTCACTAGCACAGTAAACGTAACGTGTATAAGCTAGATGAGTATGGATGATATTATTTTTTTACGCCCTGATTTTTTTGATTGGGTTTCTGGCTTGCCAGGGAGAGAAGTTCACATGATTCTCATTGCGACGAAGCCCGATATTATTAAGCAAATTCCATTATATAAAGAGCTACAAAAACGAGGTCATTCCGTTATTTTGGTACATACAGGTCAACATTACGACCCTAACTTAAGTAGCGGAATGCTGCAGGAGTTTGGCGTAGAGCCCGACTGCAACTTACAGGTGCGAGGTTTCATGTACCAGGTTGTCAGCCAAATTATTGCTCGTGCAGGTTTCATTATTCAAGAAATTCATGCACGTGGTAAGGTCGTCTTACCGTATGTTCATGGCGATACTACAACTGCGATGGCAGTGAGTAATGCGGGTTATTGTCATGGCATTGCATCGGTTCATGTGGAGGCCGGCATTCGAACATTAACCCCACGATATGAGGGTCGTTTTTCGTTACAAAAATTTGACCCAGATATTGCCACGTGGCGCGAGTACCTTTGCGATCGTGCCAATTGGGAGCGTGGAAGCCAAGAGCCTTATCCCGAGCAGTTTAATACTCGATCTGCCGAGGCAGCGACAGGCATACACTTAGCTCCGGTCGATTTAGACCGGGATTTTTTACTTGCTGAAGGGTTTGCATCCGACCGTATTTTTGTCGTTGGCAATAGCGTTGCCGATGCGACAAGAGATGGCTTACTGCGTGCCAAGCATTCAACAATTTTTGATCGCTATCCCTTGCTAGCCACTGGAGATTTTGTTCGCTTTTGCGTCCATCGACGCGAGAACTGCACAAATGAAAAGAGATTTAGAGCAATATTTCAGGCAATGAAAGAGCTAGTACTTGCTGGACGTACAGTGCTTTTTGTTAACATGATTCAAACTAAAATTGCACTTGAACGATTTCAGTTGTTGGAGGATGTACGCCTTCTTCAAAAACAATGTCCACATTTCATTTGCACTGATGTATGGCCAGAGTATACCGATGTCATTGCTGCCATGAGCCGTGCTGCTGTGTGCGCGACTGATTCAGGCTCCATGCAGGAAGAAATGAATGTTCTTGGTATTCCGTGCGTGACGCTGCGATTTGGGTCTGATCGTGCAGAATCGGCTATCGCTGGCGGGAATCTTATTGCCCCTCCTCTTGATTCTGCTCTTATTGTCCGCATGATTGAATTTGCATGGAAGAATTCTGAGATGAAGCATACACCAAAATTATATGGACAGAATGTTAGCGCACGTTGTATTGATGCTGTTGAGCATGTACTTGGATCATCAAGTTGCTTTCGGTCGGAAGAAGATCGCCTTCGTGCGTTCTAGAATTTTTTTTAGTAGCAATGTTGCCCTGCGTCGTTCTTGAGTTGTACCAGCTTGAAGCGTAACCCTGATAGTAGATCGTATATTTTTTGTTTCGATCATCTCGATTCTCTCAGAGAGATACGTCATAAAAAGATCAAATTGCTCTGCAGTTCTAATGTTATCAATGAGCCCAAGGTCTTTTGCTAAAAGTAGTCGAATCTCCTCACGCGCTTCTTCCGAGACCGTTGCTAGTATTCGTTCACCCATTTCATATATGAGTTCGGGACGGTTTTTGAGGCGCTCTTTCCATGCCTCAAATGCCTCAAAATTTTGTTGATGATCTTCGTGTTCCATAGAAAAGGTGAGCAAGTGTACACTACAAATCATGTTGCAGCGAATACGTGAGTTCTTGGCTATTTTCCTTGTGGCTTTATTGCCATTTCATGCATTGCTTGTCACTTTTTTAACTAAGATCTTTATTGGTCCAGAGTTGCAGCCATTTCGCTTGTTTGCATTGTGGAAGGAGTTTGTACTTCTCCTTCTCTTATGTCTTGCATTGTACGAAATTCTTTATACTTGCGTGATACATAGCGATCAACGACGACGAATTTTGTCCGTTGATGCGTTTGATATTGGGTTGATAGTCGCACTTGCTTACGTTTTCTTCTTCTTCCGCAGTTCAGTCCTAACACCACAATTTCTCCTTGGTTTTAAGTACGATTTTTTTCCACTTGTCACTTTTTTCTTTTTACGACGGGTACGCTGGTCTTCTACTTTTATCGACCGTCTCTGTGCTATTCTTGTCATGATTGCGGTCGGTATGAGTGTCTATGGACTACTGACGCTAGTGTTGCCCATGGCATTTTTCGTGTGGCTTGGGTATTCCGATCTTCATTCTCTTTATCTTGCAGATGCGCCCTTGGCGGCTTTTCAGCAGATTGGGGGAACGATGATCCGTAGGGTTCAAAGCACGATGAGTGGACCAAACCAATTTGGATTGTGGCTACTGTTACCACTGGGATATTGCCTTTCTCAACTTCAAAAAAATTATCGTCACATCCTCTTGGTCCAAGTATGCATTCTTCTTTTAGGAATTTTCCTTAGTTATTCAAGAGCTGCATGGCTTGGTAGTTTTTTCATGATCGTGTGCTCTTTTTGCATGACTCGCGCATTTTCGATAAAAAAATTTTTTTATAGTAGTACGATCTTTCTTGTCTTCTGTATTATTTTTTTCAGCTTGTTTTCCAATATTTTCTTACGATCGCAATCTAGTCGTGATCATTTTAGGCTTCCCCTTCGTGCAGTACAGACGATGTTCACACATCCCCTTGGCCGTGGCCTAGGCAGTGCGGGCCCTGCAAGTAATGCTGTAAGCGATACGTGTGTATTTTTGTCATCAGGAAGCGATACCACTTGGGCCAAGAATCGTGACACGATGTGTATTTTTGTTGATGATGTGCAAGTGCAGCCCTCGAATCGAATCTGTCAGTGCCCATTTTTGACAGAAAATTGGTACCTTCAATGGGGTGTAGAGATGGGCTTCTTTGGCCTTTTCATCAGCGTATTTCTTCTTCTTTTTACTCTCGTGATCGTTTACCGAGAACATCTAGGAGCCTTTTTAGCATTTGCAGGACTTAGCATTGCGGGAATCTTTTTACATTCTTTTGAAGATACAGCAATTGCTTATTCACTGTGGATCTTACTTGCTGTACATGTGTCTTCTTTAAAGTTCCGCAAGACGTAGTTTTTTATTCAGCACTTTCCTTTTGAAAAGATCATCACTACTGAGTGCAGGATGATGAAGTACCTGCAGAGTAGCTTTGGCGACCATATAGCCACATTGATAGCTAGCGGCAATGTCACATTTCTCGTTGCAGAGATTTTTTTCGATCAGTAACCGTGTTTGTACTTTAATGATCTGATTCCAGATCGATGGCCAATCGTCGTATGCGCCTTCTCCATTTTTTTCTTCAGCATCTTGTTCTATGCTATGTATTTCGTTCGTAGTTTCACTATTCATTGCTATGCCCATTGCTCCAATCACTTCTTGCAGAAATTCTAGCCTGATCCTTGTTAGTTCCATTTCTCCTACAAGACGAGGCTCTATTTTTCTGCGTAAACTTTCAGGTAAGAGCGCTTCCCAATCACACACTGCATCTTGCACTGTGCAGTAGATCAGTTGCTCTTGTTCAATACTCTCTCTCCATCTTTCGGTCTTTTTTGCTCGTAACTTAGCAGCGACAGCGTCTGGAGCGGTATGGCTTTCCAGTATTTCAGTCCATTCCAGTAGCGTATGAACGTTTTTCATAGAGAGGGATTTAATGCGAGGGGAATTGTATTGTTAATGAAGATTTTTTCCCTCGAAGAAAAATTTGATGATGACCAATATCTTCGTATGATTCATATGCTCGTGCAGCCCATCCAATAAATTGCGTATGCGCAATGGACAGTAGTCCGTTGACTATTCCTAGATCCTCGCACTCAAGAAGTGAGCGTATTTTACCTTTAGCATCTTCGATGATTTTCTCCCTTCTTCTTTCCGGTGTTTGCTGAAGCACTGCTGGTAGCCTTCGTCCAATTTTTGTAAGCTCCTCTTGTTTCGTTTGAAATAGTTTTTCTAGCAGTTCACTAAAATTTGTGTAGATTGTTGCAATCATGATGTCATCGCTCCAAATATTACTTTCTTGCAGATCTACACTTTTTCCTTTTTGAAGCTCAACTTCTTTGAGTAATCCCAGTATTTCAGTCAGTCGATCCATCACTGCATTTCTAATGCACTCTAGTCTTTCGGCATGAGCTGGCAGCACTCCTTCCTTATGCCAAATTTTGATGCGCGATACATCAGATTTTTTAATATCTAAGACCCATTCATCGAAGGTTCGTACTTCTTTCATAGCGCTGCATCTTGCCTGGGGTTTTACGAAAATCAAGTTTTTAACTTCTTTCATCTCTCCTTTTATTCGAATATTTTTCTTTTTTCACTTACACTCTGTGCGTATGCAGGACGTTACTCGTAGCATTGTTGTTATCGATTTTGGTGGACAGTATGCCCATTTAATTACCAGTCGTATTCGTCGTTTTGGTTACAAGGCTTTTATTGTTCCTAGCACGGTTGATCCTAGTGCCCTTAAAGATGTTGCTGGCATTATTTTATCTGGTGGTCCACAGAGTGTGTACGAAGAGGGGAGCCCACAAGCAGACCCTCGTATTTTGCAGCTTGGCATTCCTGTTCTTGGCCTTTGCTATGGGCACCAGTGGGTTGCACGTACATTGGGCGGAAAAGTAGCTCCCGCAAAAGTAAAAGAGTATGGCCCAACTTCTATAGAGGTTGTCGATCAATCCTGTCCGCTTTTTCTTTCCTTGCCCACTCGTTCTACTGTGTGGATGTCACATGGCGATGAAGTGAGTGTCGTGCCGGAGGGTTTTACGACCGTCGTACGCACACCAGACTGTGCTCACGCAGCGATGATGGATTTATCGCGATTCATTTTTGGTATTCAATTTCATATCGAAGTAACGCACACGCAATTTGGCATGGATATTCTCCGCTCGTTTGTTGATCTCTGTCGCCCAGAGCACTGGTCGATGAAGGGCTATGCTCCACAGGTAACCGAGGAAATTCGTGCACAGGTTCAGGATCGTAAAGTCTTTATGATGGTGTCTGGGGGAGTTGATTCCACCGTTGCTTTTGCACTTCTGAACACTGTCCTTGGGTCACATCGTGTCCAGGGATTACTCGTCGATACTGGTTTAATGCGAGCAAGCGAGGTTTCCCACATTCAATCTGCTTTTAGTGCTTTAGACATACATAATCTTCATGTCGAAGATGCATCAGAGCTATTCTATCGTCGATTATTGAATGTGTACGACCCAGAGGAAAAGCGAAAGATCATTGGCAATACTTTTTTAGATGTTCAAAAAGATGTAAGCGAGCGTATGGGTTTACGCATTGAAGATGGCTGGATGCTGGGGCAGGGTACTATTTATCCAGATAGAATAGAAACAGGGGGTACTCAGCACGCTGAAAAAATTAAGACGCATCATAATCGTGTTCCATTAATTCAGGAGATGATTGAGCGAAACCTCGTCATTGAGCCATTGCAAGAATTGTATAAAGATGAAGTACGCGAATTGGGTGAAGAAATAGGCTTACCACATCATCTGGTTTGGAGGCAGCCTTTCCCCGGGCCTGGCCTTGGTGTGCGCATACTTTGTGCCAAAGAACCAGTGTCATGTGCTGAAATAGTGTCGTCTGAATCGATGATTCTCCCGGTTCGTTCTGTTGGCGTGCAAGGTGATGGTCGCACGTATCGTCATGCACTCGCCGTGTTTAATGTTGATGGCATGTTAAGCGACATGCACTACGCTCTTGCGACATCTATTCCTAATAGTAGTCGAGCGATCAATCGTGTGCTTTTTTGTTCTTCTCACTGTGCGCCGTTTGATCCTATGTTTACTCCGACGTGTATTACAAAAATGACCGCGGACCTCCTCCGTAGTGCGGACGCAATTGTCACTACGGCAGTGGTAGAGGCAGGCCTTTTGGAGAAGATATGGCAGTTTCCGGTTGTACTTTTACCTTTTGGATCAGCGCCTAATCAGCGTTCTATTGTACTACGTCCTATCGAATCGACCGATGCAATGACTGCAGGGGCGTATCGGTTGCCTCCTCATGTCCTTCGGCTCATCACCGATCGTCTTCTTGCGCTGGAAGGCATTGATGCTGTTTTTCTGGATTTAACGAATAAGCCACCTGGGACAATTGAGTGGGAGTAAGACTGTGTCCCTGGTACGTTACTTATTTGTACTCCATGAGTTTAAAAATTGAAAACTTGCTACCAAAATAAACTTCACGTTCGTTTTTCTTGCTATACTACATAAGCGTATGTCAACTTCAGCGCTATCTCCGGATGAAGTAACGCGACTTGTTCTTGAGGCGAAAGATGGAAATACCGAATCCTTTGGTAAGCTCTACGATGCTTTTTTTCAGCAAATCTATCGCTATGTTACGTTTCGATTTCCTCAAGATTTTGTTGAAGATCTTGTTGCGGATATTTTTGTGAAGGCGTGGGAAAAGCTTGGTTCGTATACCCCACGCTCAGGGGTGCCATTTTCTGCTTGGCTCTTTCGTATTGCTAGGCATACGGTCATTGATGCGTACCGTACAACACGGGGCTTTGAAGAATTATCCGAAGAGCTTCAGGATGATAAACCTGACAACGACCCAGCTACACGTTTCGATCGTTCGCTCACGGTTTCTATGGTACGACACGCGCTTAGCAAGCTTCATCGAGATTATCAGGATATTTTATTGCTACATTATGTTGCGGGCTTGGGTTTTGCCGAAATTGCTGAAGCGTTGCGGATGACTCAAGGGTATGTACGTATTATGAAATTTAGAGGATTAAAGAAGTTGGAAGTGCTGTTAAAGTCAGATATTGATACTCGTTCTTTCCAGTAATACTTTTCTTTTTTTATGAGCTCTTTTTCTTCTAAAAAGCTTGTAACGAAATACCATTTCTTTCGTTTTAATAAGGGCAGAATGCCATTTTTATGTCACTAGAACACTCACTCATTCGGCTCTCTGAAAATATTCGTCCTTCCGACGATGTAAAAAATCGTGTACGAGTGCGTATGTTCGGCCGAATGGATCCACTATCGCTTTCTGCCGTTCGCCATCAAATTATCATTCCTCATACTGCTCAGAGTACGATTTTTCGACGTATTCTTGCATCTATTGTGTCACCATCTGAACACACTCTTCGCGACGTTTCTGCTACCGTTTTTCCCTCTTCTACTACTCAACGTTCGCTACGATCTACAGTACTGAATATGCTCGGTGCTCGTTCTATGACGCATGTTCATGGTTTTTTAAAGTGGGGCGTTGCCTTCGCAGCGTTTCTTGTACTTGTACGAGCATTGCCTTTTGTCTTCCTTGCTTCACCCATTAAAGCTTCGCTTGGCATTCAGCTTGTCCCAGAGTCTTCCATTGCACTTAATACCGATGGATTTTGGTATGACACAACGCAGGTGCAGTTACTAGAGCACGAAACAGTATTGAAGACAGGCGATGATGGTGCAACAGTCATTGTTGGAGACGATGGCATGATTCGCCTTGCACCTTTCACTACCCTCTTTGTGCACATTCTTCACGAAAAAGGTGACGAGGTTTCATATCTTTCCTCAAGTCTTATAGAGGGAAAGGTTTGGGTTTTAGGCTTAGTGCCATCGTTTGCAAAAGGTATTGATGTCGGTACTGCGGGTACCCTTGTTTCCGTAAAAGCGGGAAGCGTGAGCATTGAAGCAGTCAACGAGTCGCGCGGGTCGCTTTTGGTATTCGATCGTGGTGCTACTGTTCGCGCGGGTTCACATGAATCAATTTTTGTTTCCGGTCAACGTGCCGTACTTGAGAATCGTACGGTTTCAAAGGCTTTTCCTACTTCTTTGCGTTTACTTGAAGATGCTTGGGTTTTAAAAAATATGCAGCAGGATGCCGTACATCGCGCTGAAATAGCCAAACAGTTGACGGAGCGACTACAGAGTAACGCAGGAATTTTACCGACATCTGTCTTTTACCCTGCTAAACGTCTTGCAGAGCAAGTGGACGTCTTTTTTGCATTAGGCAAAGATTCGAAGAATGAGAAGAAGCTTAAACAAGCGAATACTCGTTTGCACGAAGCAGTAGCTTTACTTCAGGACGGTCATCACGAAGAGGCGCGCATCTCAATGACGGAGTATCAACGTTCACTTGTTGCAATGGCGAGTGATCAATCGGATAATCTTGTAAAATCTCTCATTCGTCAGCAAATTATCGATGCCACTTCTGCTTTACCTGTGACGCAGAATGAGAACGATGAGACAATTGCTCTTTTTACTCAAGCGGTAAGCGAACTTGGTACTTCGCTTCCAGATGTTGATGTAGAGCCACAGGATGTTGAGGCATATTTGCTCGTCGATCGTCTTATTGCTATTCGCTATCTCCTCGCCGAACATCGGTACCAAGATGCAATAATTGCGTATGAAAATATTCGTTCGTATATTCACAATATTATTGGTACAACTTCTTCTGTAAGCTCGTTACTACAAAAAGAAGTACAATCGTTACTCGCTAGCGTTACACTTGTTCTTCAGAAGATTCCCGAAGAACAATCACTTCTTGTGAGTGATCTTCGTACTGACATAGGTCAGTATTTACCAAAGAATGAAGATGCACAATTATATGTTGATGAAGAGGAGCTGAATGCTCGTGTGGATGCTACTATTCAGCGTATTTTGTTATTTAGGCATCCTACTAGTCGGTATAATCAATTATTGCAGGAAATGGAAGATCTGCGACACGATCCTTACCGTGGCACACTCCTCCGTCGTTTGCGCATTGCTTTACCGCATGCACTCGGCGAATACGTCAATACTGAACTTAAACAAGGTGATAGATAGAATTTTACACGATGTATGAACGAGGTTCGCCCGTGCCTTCTTTACGTTGTGGGGGTGGAGACGTTGGATTTTTTGGTGCAGACTTAGGCTTTGCTTGTTTTTTTATAGCGTCTTGATCATGTGCGAATTCCGAGTCGAATGCGTGACCACCTTTTTCGTCAACAATGATTGTCACCGCTCTTTCCTTTTCGTTACGCTGACGGTACAGAAGTCTATATCGACCTGGCTTAGTAAAACCAACGTCAACCCCGCGAATATTACCCCACGAGTTCATTGATTTTGCATCGGCTTTAGGGTTCCAGCGCTTTAATTGGTAGCGAATTCCTGCTTCAGCAGAAAGTCCAATATCTTTATTTTTATCAAAAACTTCAGGGATTCCAACTCTATTACTCCGTATATCTTTTAGGATAATTTCGCGTGGCTTGTTTGTTGTAGGGTCAACCTTATCGAGTAGCTGAATACGTACGAACGCATTGCCTAAGTGCCCACCAGTTTCAATCGTGTGTGTGTATTGTACTTGCGATAATGGAACGTCTTCATTCAATTGTTTTTCTTGCTGTCGTAGTTGACGGAGTTTTTCAAGCTCATTGACGTAGTAACGGTTGTTATCATCAAACCCGAAACGCTTTCGTCTTTCGTACATTCGCATCATTTCTTCGTACTTTGGGTCTCCGCGTAAATCAAGAAAATCATTTTGTAATTTATCGGCATTGACTTCTTGCCAGTAATCTTCAATTGAGCCTTTCTCGCCTCGTTCAACAATAGGAATTCCCTGCTTTTGTCGTAGGAAATTTCTGAAGTGCTTCTGGCGATCAATCGCATTTCCCTTCTTATCAAAGCCCATGCGTTTTAGGTATGGATTTTCCATGTACGTGTACGTGTTACTTTGGTAACCCGTGCGGATACTTCCTCGACCTTCTAATCGTGCTTGATGTTCACTGAGCGAGATGTCGTTATCGCGAATTGGTGCTTTACCCCAATCTACGTCCAATTCGCGTGCTGCATATTTTCCTAGTGTTAAGCGTGACATTGCCGATCCATGTCGTCTCCAATGCTTTAAGTCACGAACTTTCTCAAGTTCTCTTTTAGAATACTCTTGGCCAGTGTATCTGTTTTTTCCTCCATTTTGCGACGATTCGCGAATTGGTCGCTTGCGGGCACCTTTCGCAGAATTTCTTGCTTCAATATCTTCAATGCCCCCACCATAGCTACTACTAAAGCGTGCGGATGGCGTATAACCTCGATTAGAGGCTTTTAATTGTGCTCTTGCTGCTGCATGGTAGGGCAGGGTGCTGTATGCACTTTCTCGTATGCCTGCTTTTACATATTCTTTTGCCTCATCGTGAAAGTGAGGGTTTTGTTCTATCAATGCGGGGGGCTCTATCGATTCGCTTCCTTCATTCCAGCGGGGTCCATGTACTCCCTCTACAATGTCTTTTCCTCTTGCAGATAGCGCATCTCCTTGCATGCGCAGACGTTCGTTATTTGCTTTTAGTTGTTGTAACAATACTTCTGCACGATCGTTTTCAGCTTTTAATTGACTGTATTCTGATAGGGTGTTCTTTTGCACCTCATTCGATTGATGCGACCGGTGCGATATCAATCTTGCTTCTTTGAAATTATTGTTCTGCATTTGGCCTGTGAGAAATCGGGTGTCATTCATAATTTATGAACTTTGTTCAATGGAATCGATAATGGTGTTAAGCGCTTGGTTATTTTCTTCCTTATTTAATTCTTGAGCTTTTTTTGTCAGCACTCGTCTCCAAATGCTTCCTTCGTATTCAAGGTCTTGATGCACTTCTTCCATTGCTTCCTCGCAGAGAATAAATGCCTGACAGAAGCGCTGTAGCTCTTCTTCTTTTTCGGCATCTGTCAGCTTAGAAAGTTCATTTTTTGTTTCCTCAATGCGGTCACTTGTCAGACAAGGTTCAATTTCCCACATCATGATGTCGTAAAGGTCTACCCCACTTATGATCGGCGTTTGCTGATTTGATGTTTGTGTCATTCGTATTATTATAGCAGATTTTTGTTTCTTATTCAATATTATTTAGCTTTATTTCTTCTCCCTCGCGATTTTCTTTCTCTTTTCATTTTCTTTCCGAACATTTTTCTAGTACCTTTCCTCTACTTCTCTCTACATTATGTACACTATTACTGATTTAAAGCCCGGGCGTGCAGTGACGTTGGATGGCGAGCCTTACCTTGTCCTTACTTCTCAATTTGGTCGAAAAAGCCAAAGTAAGGCAAATATGCAGTGTAAGCTGAAAAACCTAAAGACTGGTGCCATTATAGCGCGCAACTTTCAAGGAAGTGAAAAAATTGAACCTGCCGAAGTAGGGTATAGGCATGTGCAGTACTTATACGGAGGGCAGGGGACACGTACATTTATGGATTTAGAAAATTACGATCAATTCGAATTACCTGATGAGACAATAGGTGATAGTGTTCAATTTTTAATGGATGGAATGGAGGTTGATGCCCTCATGTACGAAGAGAAGCCCATTGGCATTAAGTTGCCTGTGACCGTCGTTTTGGAAGTGACCGAAACATCTCCAGGCTTACGTGGCGATACTGCACAAGGTGGCGATAAGCCTGCCACGCTTAGTAGTGGCGCCGTTGTGAATGTCCCGCTTTTTATCAACGAAGGAGATAAAATTAAGGTGAATACCGAAACATGCGAGTACGTCGAGCGAGCTCAGAAATAAGGTGCGTTAATGGTTCTGTATTTTTTCGAGTAAGATCTTCTGTATTTTTTCGGCATCTGCTTGTCCTTTTGTTGCCTTCATGACTGCCCCAACAATTGCTCCAAGTGCCTGAATTTTTCCCTTTTTGTATGATTCAAGTGCTGATGGATTTGATCGCAAGGCATCGTCGACAAGGGTTGAAAGTATCGCTTCATCCGATACTTTACCCATTCCTTCTTCTGCAATAATATCCGATGCATTTTTTCCCGTGAGGACCATTTTTTCTAGTACATCTTTCCCTGCATTCGTGTTAATTTTTCCGTTATGTATGTGTACTGCTAGCTCTGTTAATTGGACCGCAGATGGTGCCGAAGAGAACTCTTTCTCATGTTTACTAAGGAACCCAGTGAGCTGCGTGAGTACTAGTGACGATGCACGCTTTGCATCGTGAATTGCTTCAATAATTGCCTTAAATCGCTCTTCAAGCTCTATTGAGTCGATCAGCATTGTAGCTTCTGCTTCTGTGAGTCCCATTGCAGTGTATTGTGCCTTTTTTTCGGATGGCAATTGCTTCATTCCTGCTGTTACAGCGTCGACGAATGCTGCGGAAAGTTCCAGCGGTGGAATATCAGGCTCAGGGAAGTATCGATAATCTGCTGCCGATTCCTTGTCTCGTAGGATGTGTGTTTTTTCTTCTTCGTCTAGCCAACCTACTGTTACTTCGCTCGTGGGCGGTTTGCCTTCCTCCCATAACTTTCGGAGCACTTTTTCCTGGTAGGTAACTGCCTTCTCGAGTGCTTTAAACGAATTAAGATTTTTTATTTCGATGCGAGGATAGAGTTTAGTGTCGCCTTTTGGTCGTAACGAGATGGATGCATCAAAGCGCATCATCCCTTTATACATATCTGCTTCACTACTATTTGTTGCAATTAAA
Source organism: uncultured Candidatus Peribacteria bacterium (assembly GCA_964562885.1). GTDB lineage: Bacteria > Patescibacteriota > Gracilibacteria > Peribacterales > Peribacteraceae > CAZLVC01. The sequence goes on from CAZLVC010000001.1 coordinate 116,328, forward strand.
ATTCTGCGAAGCTCTTCGGCAAAACAACTGGCTTCCCTTGCTGACCGTAAATCTGGTTCGGTTACTATTTCCATGAGAGGCGTCCCTGCACGGTTATAATCACAGAGTGAAGAGTTGCCACGGTGTGTTAATTTTCCTGCATCATTTTCAATATGCAAGCGGTGAATTCGGCATGTGCCAGGCACCGACGTGTTCGTCGCAGCATCGATGATGGAAAACTTTACAACGCCATGCGATGCAAGAGGATGCTTGTACTGTGAAATTTGAAATCCACACGGAAGATCGGGGTAGAAGTAGTTTTTTCTGTCGAAGTGACTATGTGTATTGATGGTACATTGCAGTGCTTTTGAGGCCCGAACAGACTTCTCGATGACAGCCTTATTAGGAACCGGAAGTGTCCCTGGGTGCCCCATACAGACTGGGCAAACAGTGGTATTTGGCTCTTTTCCCCATGCGTCGTTGTCGCAAGGGCAGAACATCTTTGTTTTCGTATTTAATTGTGCGTGTACTTCCAGACCGATAATTGTTTCTAATTCCATGATAAAAGGAGTGATGATGAAGAGGTTACATAATACTTGATTCTAGATGATCCACTATGAGTATTCCCTCAAGATGATCAACTTCATGCTGTACCACTCGTGCGTCGAATCCTCCTAGTTTTCGTTCGTATTTTTTTCCGTGAATCGATTCGTAGTGCACAATGATATCCGTTGGCCTTTTGATATTGAGCCAAAGGCCAGGGAGGCTTAGACAACCCTCTTCAGCGATAGATGTTGTTTCCGATTTCCACGTAATGTCCGGATTAATGAGTGTTTCAATTTTTCCACCAACGGTCGCAAGGCATATGCGCTCATTTCGACCGACCTGTGGTGCGGCAAGTCCTACGCCTCTTGCGGCATCCATTGTTTCTCGCATGTCTTCTAATCCTTGCATTACTTCTTTTGTTATTTTTTTTACACGCATTGTTTTAGTGCGTAAAACTGGATTATTATTGCCAATTGCAAGGGGAAGAATAGTCATGAATCACTTGTATTTTGCTGCAGAAATACCTGAATCGCAAGGTATTGTTTAAGACGAAATGGAGGTAATAGTGTGCTGTGAACAATGAAATATTGAAGCAGTAATTTTTAAAAGTTCCCATACTACCTTCGATGAATCTTATGCTTTAACATGTAGCCCTGCAGCCATCGTTAGTGCCTCAAAGGACTCCACCTCACCAATAGTAATCATGGCAAGTAGCGCATGTGCGGTAAGTAGCACATCAGGCAGAGCACGATGTCGTGCTTGGGGTATTTGTAAATGCAATCGCTTTGCGACTGCATCCAGACTATGACTGAATTCGTGTGGAAAAATTGCCTGACTGAGTAATTTAGTACATAGACATTCTGGAAGATCGACATATCCCCAACAGAGCTCTTTTTCAATATTTAAAAACCCCATATCAAATTGAGCATTATGGGCTACCAATACTGAGCCTGAAGCAAATGCTAAAAATTGCGGTAGCACGACATCGATTCCTGGGGCCATTTGTACGTCTTCGTCTCTAATTTTATTCACTTGTTTTGCCTCCCACGGAATATCTCGCTCCGGATTCACAAGTGACACGAATGATCGTGTTTCGTCGATGGTTCCATTTTCGATTCTTACTCCAGCGATTTCCACAATTTTATGCCCTCTTTTTGGGTCTAGCCCTGTTGTTTCAACGTCAAAAACGGTAAGTGCTGGTAAATGAATCATGAGGACATGAAGCCTAGAGAAGAAAATTGCAATTCGAAATTGCGCCTTTTTTCCTTTATTGTTTTTTGAAGAAATTGTTCCTTTTTTCCTCTCATTCCCTATACTCAGATATGATCTTTCATGAATAAAAAAATTCTTGCTGCTATTGGTGCGCTAAAAAAAATATATCCCGATGCAGGGTGTACCCTCAATTGGGGTACCCCGTTAGATTTACTCGTTGCTACTATTCTTTCTGCTCAATGTACGGATAAGCGTGTGAATGTAATTACCTCATTCCTTTTTGCGAAGTATCCAACAATTGATCATTACCTTGCCACTCCTCTCACTCAATTAGAGCGCGATATTCATTCCTGTGGAACATTTCGAACAAAGGCGAAATTTATTAAGGAAACATGTGCAATGATCAAGAAGAAATTTAATGGAAAGGTTCCATCGACGATGAAAGACCTCATACAACTTCCAGGCGTTGGTCGTAAAACTGCTGCAGTTGTCCTTTCGACTGTTTTTGGCAAGGAAGAAGGAATTGCTGTCGATACTCATGTGATGCGTGTCAGTCAACACCTAGGCCTTACTAAGCAGAAGACACAGAAAAAAATTGAAGAAGATCTTATGCTGAAAACTCCTCGAAAGTATTGGTCTTTGTTGTCACATCTTCTCATTGCGCATGGACGAGCTGTTTGTACTGCACGCTCTCCTCGTTGTGCGCAATCGAGCATACGATTTACATGTCTCTGCTCTTGCGTCAAATGAAAATCGTCTCAAGTCATCAAATGACAGTAGGTATTGATGTACCATATTTTCCATGCATATTCGGTGGTTTCCATTTTTTCTTGTCTGCACATTATTTATTGCTGGTTGCTCGCGTAACGAGACGAATGTTGCCGATGCCGAACTTGCACCATTGCCTGCGCAATCGCAACCGTCACAACTTGTTTTAAAGCCGAATTCCTTTCTTTATTTTCGTTCTGAGGATGATCCTTTTACCATACGAACAAATGATTTTTTACATATTCTTTCAGCTTCTGGTGGGGTTCCGACTGTAGTAGAAGCTATCGATTTTACTCAGGTTCAGGTTGAGGCAAAGAAGATAGGCGTGTTTTTACCTGATACATTTGTTCGCCTTTCTAGCACAGGTTCAGTTGCTTCGATTCTTGTACATCCTTCTCTTGCAGAATTACAGGATTTCTTTCAGTCTTCCTTACTGACCCCATGATTATTTTTTTTGCACTGTTTCTTGCTGGTGCTTTGACTATCCTCTTGCCATGTATTTTGCCACTCGTCCCTATTGTCCTTGGCGTAAGCGTTGCGGGCACTAGTCGCTTACGTCCGTTGTGTATTGTATTAGGAATGATTGTGGGGTTTGTAGGTTCTACCTTTCTTCTGCTTGTACTCCTCAATCAATTTGTTGAACTTGCAGACTATATACGTTTGGCGACCTATGCGGTTTTATTCCTTTTTGGCCTGGGGTTTGTTTTTGTAGCTCCTTTGCCTCTCAGAATTTTTTCGTTCTTTGGCGGACTCTTTTTTACGAGTAAGGGATTAGCGATTGTCGTTATTACTTCTCTTCTATCCGTTTTCCTTGTTGAATGTGGCAGTCGTCTTGCATCATGGATTCAAGGTATAGGCTTTAAAGCACAGTCCATTGCACGAAATGAATTTGGAACGGACTCGCTTCTTTCTTCTTTTATCATTGGGCTAACGCTTGGGCTGGTTTGGGTTCCCTGTGCTGGGCCTGCGCTTGGTTTTGCATTTACTCTCGTTCGTAATGAACCGGGTTTACGAGCATTCTTTGGACTTCTTTCGTATGCACTTGGAACAGCAATACCGTTACTACTCATTGGGTATGGTGGTCAGGCTACTGTGCAATCTTTTCGATCGTTCAATCGCTACACTGATGTCATCAAGAAGGTTTCTGGCTCCATTCTTGTTCTTACATCGTTTGCACTTTTGTTTCATTGGTATGAGTTTGTGCAGGTGTGGTTACTAGAACATACGTCGTTCGGTGGTATTGGTACCCAGTTAGAAGAGAAATACTTACGTTCTCAGTTTCAGGCATCTTCATCAATGTCTCGTTCAACATCCTCCGCATCAAGTCCATTGATTCTCGATCAGTCGTTTTCTTCCTCAGCTTCTTCTATGAATTTCCCTGCTTTACCTGTTCTTGGTCGCGCACCGGAATTTATTGATCTTGGTCCGTGGCATAATGGCCAGCCAGTCACTCTTGCTAGCCTTCGTGGCAAGGTTGTTTTAGTAGATTTTTGGACGTACAGCTGCATTAATTGCATTCGTACATTACCGTTTATTGAGGGATATTGGGATCAATATAAAGATACTAACAGTTTTGTCGTGCTAGGGGTCCATTCTCCTGAATTCATTTTCGAAAAGAATGAACACAATGTTGCTAGGGCAATTATCCAGCATTCGTTAACGTATCCTATTGCTCAGGATAATAATTTTGGAACATGGAAGGCATTCAGTAATAAATATTGGCCAGCAAAATATCTTCTTGATGCTAAGGGGTACATTCGGTACGAACATTTTGGTGAGGGCGCCTATACCGAAACGGATGCTGCTATTCAAAGCCTTTTGCGCGAAGCAGGAGTTGACAGTTCGTCTTTTGAGCAATCTAAGGATACTTTACAGCCTACCAGTGCTATTTCGGGTTCAATTTCTCGCGAAACGTATTTAGGTTCACGTAGTTGGCCCGTACTTGGCAATAGTGTTGGCGATCCTTCTTCTGATGCTATCCAGTATATTCTTCCTTCTCAGTTCAAACTCCATACGTATTATTTAGATGGTCTTTGGCAACTGCGTGATAACGAGCGACAAGTTTTGCAATCGACTACAGGCGAATTGGTGATGAAATTTCTTGGTGGAGAAGCGAATTTGGTATTAGGAACTGAAGATGGTGCCATGCCTACGACTGTAGAGGTGAGTATTGATGGCAAGATTGCACGGACATTTCAGGTAGATCATCACGACTTATATCCTCTCTTTAAAGGTGAATATGGCGAGCACGAGTTACAACTTCGTTTTACGGGAAAAGGTGTAGAGGCGTTTGCTTTTACGTTTGGTAGATGATGTTGGCATTCTAAAAACCCTCCGGATATTCTTGGAAGGTTTTTAGGAGTACGCCTCTCATTCTTTGGCTATACATCGTAGTATTTAAAGAATTCTCCTGGCGTTGGTCGCTTCCTTTCATCGGCTACTTCTTCTCGCTTCACTGCGATAAAGTCATCCAAGAATTTTTTGGTAAATACGTCATTTTCAAGGAGAAATTGATGATCTTTCTCCAGTGCGTCTAGGGCTTCGCTTAGATCCTCTGGTGCGTGTTGAATTTTTGCGAGTTTACCTGCATCCATTTGGTATAAATTTTCGTCAGTTGGTACTCCGGGTTCTATCTTATTCTTTATCCCATCTAAACCAGCCAAAAGCATTGCTGCAAAAGCTAAGTATGGGTTGCATGAGGCATCTGGCGAACGGAATTCAAGACGTTTGCTCTTTGGATTTTCGCTGTACATGGGGATGCGAATAGCTGCAGAACGATTTCGTGCAGAGTAGATAAAATTCACTGGTGCTTCAAACCCAGGGACCAGACGCTTGTAGCTGTTGGTCGTGGGGTTACAAATGGCACAGAGGGCCCGTGCATGCTTCAAGAGGCCTCCCATGTAGTAGAGTGCTGTTTTGCTTAGGCCCGCATATTCACTTCCTGCAAAGAGGGGCTTTCCACTTTTCCATAAACTTTGATGCGTATGCATGCCCGATCCATTATCTCCAAAAATTGGCTTTGGCATAAACGTTACGCTTTTCCCAAATTCTTTTGCAACGTTGCGCGCAATGTACTTATAGCGAATGAGCTTATCTGCCATGCGCAGCAATTCATCAAATTTCATGTCTATTTCTGCTTGTCCTGCTGTTGCCACTTCGTGGTGGAATGTTTCTATTTCTATGCCACATTCTTCCATGGTCAGAACCATTTCTGCTCTAATATCTTGCCCTTTATCAAAGGGTGAAGCAGGGAAGTATCCTTCTTTATGACGGATACTGTAGCCTAGACTTGGCTTCTCGCAACAATCGCATCCTCCGCTATTCCATATGGCTTCTTCGCTATCTACTCTATAGCTTGCGTTACCTGTATTTACATCGTAACTGACATGATCGAAGATAAAAAATTCTGCCTCTGGTCCAAAGTATGCTGTGTCTGCAACGCCTGATTTTTGCAGCACTTTCACAGCCTTGGCTGCAATCGTACGGGGGCTTCGTTCGTAGAGATTTTCTGCACTTGGCTCGCGAACGTCGCAAAGCAAGGATAGCGTTGGAATTTCAGTAAAAGGATCCATCATTGCAGTACTTGTGTCTGGTACCAGCAACATATCCGATTCCTGTATCTGTTGGAATCCTCGTATTGATGAGCCATCAAAACCTGCTCCATCTTTTAGGACATCTTCTAATTGATGAATTGGTTTGCTTGTGTGATGCAGCGTTCCAGGAACATCAACAAATGTTAGATCTAGTACTTGAGCATTATTTTTTTTTGCATAATCGAGAATGTTCTTCGTATTCATAAAAAAATTGGATGAGAGAGATAATGATTACCTTGTATGCTTTTCTTCTTCTGTACTCAACTTGTTTTCTTTTCTTTTTCCTAATTGTTCTAAAAAATTACAACAAAACAATGATGATGCTTTTTGTTTTTATGTACATCTCTATTGGTTATAACACTTGTGTTTTTTTCTCTTGCAACATTTTTGTGTTGTTCAATTTCATAACATATTGCTATCCTCTTTTTATATGGCTAAAGATCTTGTTCATATTCTTGCATCCGTTGGTTTGGATGAAAAAGAATCGCAGTTGTATGTTAGTGGCTTGCAACTAGGGACTGCTCCAGCATCCGATTATGCAAAGGCAACAAATCTTAATCGCATTACTGTGTACAATGTTTTAGAGTCCCTTGTTCATAAAGGGTATTTTACCGTTGTTCGTAAGGCTCGCGCCAAGTGGTATGCGCCTGTTGCACCTGAATATTTGGCACTAGAAGCACGTAAGAATGTCGAGGCGTTGGACCGTGCGCTTCCCGAGTTACGATCGTTACAAGGTTCGCAGTTTCGTAAGCCTCACGTACGTTATTACGAAGGATGGGAAGGGCTTCGACGTGTGTACGAAGATACCTTAACTGCTGAGACAGAGCTGTTAAACTTCGCAAACTCTGCCGCAGTTCGCTCTTTTTGGCCCGAGTATGATTTGGAATATGTGAACGAACGGGTAAAACGTGGTATTCGGTTGCGTGGTATTGCTCCAAATGACACCGTTGGGAGGCAGGTTCATGGCGAAGATGAATCGAAACTACGCGAAATTCGTCTTGTTCCTTCTGCCGATGTTGATTTTACGAATGAAATCAACATCTACGATCATAAAGTTGCCATTTGTTCGTTTACTGATTCTGGCTCACGGAATGATCAAGGAGTGTTTGCAGTGATTATTGAAAGTAAAGAGGTAGCAAAAACACAGCGTCAAATTTTTGAGATGGCTTGGCGGTATGCTGAAACAACGACGCCTGAGTTGGAAAAATCTAAAAATCTTCCATTTAAACGAACATTTATTGCATAGCTATGGAATCTCAATTAACAGCTTTTAGTACAAGTCAGACATTGTTACTCGCATCATTTTTTGGTATACTTGTTCAATTTGGTTTTACCAAATGTCAAATTCACATCCATTTTTTTATGACGAGTATCATCAAGCGTACACAGAATTGTATCCATGACGATGTTCATGAAGTTTTAGGGAAAGACTTTTTTCTTACCACTCAGCAAGTTTCGTTTTCAAATTCCTTTTACTTAAAACTTCCTGCACTACTCACAGCTGCTGCGGTTATTATTGTTATTCAGGTGATGAGCCATGTTCCTCCGGATATTGATGCTCAGCTACAAGCTGCAAATACTGTTCAGTCCGTTCGTATACTTGCACAGGCAAATGATGACCGTCGTTTGGGTCGTGCAGAGCGTTTGCGTGCAGAGGCAGAAGCAAAGCGAGCGATTACGCACTCTGCAGCAACGGATACTGGTTCTGTTCTCAGTCATTCGGGTTCTTTGCATTCATCCTCAGGGGCAGTAGCCCATTCATCAACTCGTTCGGATAATAAGTTCGGAGTATACCTTAGTGCATCGAGTGTTGGACGTGAAAAGTTTTTTAATGATACCGTCGCTTCGCTTAAGTCTGTCAGTGGTTCTGCATTGGTCTTTGACGTGAAGGGTGGCGTAGTGATGTTTCATTCTGCTGCTCCAATGGCTAACGATATTGGCTTAGTTAATCCTCAGTACGATTTACCTGTAATCATTAAAAAGCTTCATGATAATGGAATTTATGTCATTGGTCGTTTTGTTGCAATTAAAGATTACGGATTAACATCGAAATTGCCTGATACACGTATGAAAGACCCTGCCGGAAAGTACGTGCTTAGTGAAACCTGGGTAGACCCAAGTAACGATGATGCCATTCAATATAATATGGAAGTTCTTTGTGAACTGGCTGCAGCAGGTATTGATGAAGTAAACCTCGATTATATTCGCTTCTCCACTGCTCAAGTGGGCGCATTACGTGTGTATTCGGGGAAGGAAAAGGCGGATCGTGTAGAAAAGTTTATTAAAGCTTCTCGTGAGACTATTAACCGTTGTGGCCCAAACACAAAACTTGGTTTATCGACCTATGCAATTCTAGGTTGGAATTACGACGTGAATGTTGAAACTCTTGGTCAGGACGTGGTTCGTTTTGCCCCACTTGTTGATGTTATTTCGCCCATGGCGTACCCCGCTACGTTTACTTCCCCCGAGTATTATATTCCAGGTAAAAATGCTGGTACCCGTATGTATTCGCTTGTCTACCGCACTCTTACTGGGTATGCAAAAATATTAGGCGAAGAACACGCAAAGAAAATTCGTCCATGGATTCAAGGATATAGCGTGGTGTCGAAGGATGTACTTGACCAGGTTCAGGCAGTCTACGATGCCGGGTTTTGTGGATATACTTTATGGAATGCAGGAAATAATTATGGTCAGTCGTTTGCAGCAATGAAAAAGGATGCTCAGCGCCCCCTTCGATGTTTTGATCAATCGATTGTTGCGGAGAAGTTGTAGATTGAGTAAATATATTCTTCTTGTTTTTTTATTGTGTACGGAGGATGTAAGAAAAAAGAAGGAAGATGGAAGATGGAAGTTTTTTTATTATTTGGTGAGGATATTATCCTCTGCAGTCACTTCCTTTTTAATATAAAATATTGTATAATAATCATTAGACCGCTCTTTCACACACTTTAAAATTCTTTAAGGTGAGACGCGGTACAGACAAGGATGTTGCAATGTCAGAGGAGATCATGATGATCCTTCCGCTGTTCCTGGGCGTCGCTTTGGCGTTCTTCTTCGGCTTCGCAGCCGAGGAGATCCGCCTGAAGGCGATTCGCCTCAAGATCCGGCGCGGCCGCTGGCCGCGCGTTTGTTCTGTCCTTAAAAAGCTCCGCAGCCGCGCGAGGTTGCTCGACCGGCTCGCTTGGAGCTTTTTTGCACTCGGGCTTGGGGCAACCGCTGCCCTGTTCGAGTGCATCGACCTCTTCCCTTAAGAATTTTTAGTGCGAGGAGAGGTCAGGGGGGTGTCTGCAGTTTCGCAGGCACCTCCTTTTTTGTGTTCTTTTGATACCCGAGGTACACTTTTGATCGATGAAACAATACTTGGATTTACTTCGGCATGTGCAGGATAAGGGTTCGCTCAAAGAAGATCGTACAGGAACAGGCACACGATCGGTTTTTGGCTATCAAATGCGCTTTAATCTTCAAGAAGGCTTTCCACTCCTCACCACAAAGAAGCTACATACTCGTTCTATCTTTCACGAATTACTATGGTTCTTAAAAGGTGAGACAAATATTAAGTACCTTAAAGATCACGACATCACTATTTGGGACGAATGGGCGGATAAAGATGGTAATTTGGGCCCCGTCTACGGTGCACAGTGGCGCAGTTGGCAGGGGAGTGATGGCAAGGTTTACGACCAAATTTCACAGGTGATAGACATGATTCAAAAAAATCCCGATTCTCGTCGCCTCATCGTTTCCGCTTGGAATGTTCCTTTTATTGATAAGATGGCTTTGCCACCCTGTCATTGTCTCTTTCAGTTTTACGTGGCAAACGGAACTTTATCGTGTCAACTTTATCAACGTAGTGCGGATATTTTTCTTGGGGTACCATTTAATATTGCTTCGTATGCTCTTTTAACTCATATGGTGGCTCAGGTGACGGGCTTAAAAGTTGGTGATTTTGTGCACACTCTTGGTGATGCTCATTTGTACCGTAATCACGAAGAGCAAGCAAACCTTCAGTTAAGTCGTGAGCCAAAGAAGTTGCCAAGACTACGACTTAATCCCAATCGCAAGAATATTTTTGATTTTGTCTATGACGATCTAGTTATTGAGGAGTACGATCCACATCCAAGCATCAAAGCACCAATCGCAATTTAACACTTATTTCTTAACTTTTTCATGATTCTTTCACTGATTGTTGCCGCATCAGAGAATAACGTCATCGGAGTAAAGAATACTTTACCATGGCATTTGCCCGATGACCTTCGTTATTTTAGATCTACCACAAAGGGGCATCCTATCGTCATGGGTCGCAAGACTTTTGATTCTATTGGTCATCCATTACCGGGCCGTCGTAACATTGTTGTTTCACGTAGTACGAAATCCATTGCAGGATGCGATGTTTTTTCTTCGCTAGCCGATGTTTTATTAGATCCGACAATTCAACAAGAAGAGGGCGAAGTTTTTATTATTGGTGGAGCGCAAATTTTTGCTGAGGCACTTATGGAAATACTCGAAAAAGTTCGGGTACATCGACTGTATTTAACCCGTGTTCATGCTCAAATAGAGGGTGATGTTTTTTTACCAGATATAAATTGGAAGCATTGGAAATTAGCATCGTCTCAATATCATCCTCACGATGCTTCACATCAATACTCTTTTACGTTTGAGGTGTACGAAAGAGTAGTACAGTAAGTGGCTTTTATGCAGGTATTTGTTGTGTGACACAGTGGAAGGAGCCAAGACCCCATGTGAGTATTCTACTGTCAATGGGCACGATGCGCTTACTTGGAAAGCACCTCTCTAGCGCTGTTATCGCATTCTTATCTTCGGAATCGTTCCAAACTGGCAGCAAGACACATTCGTTTGCAATGTAAAAATTTGCATAACTTGCAGGAATACGAAAATTTTGTACAAAGATTGGCTTTGGTTGAGTGATGGTGATAATTTCTAGGCTTTCGCCGTCTTGATTCGTCATTGCCTGCAATCGTTTTAAATTTTCCTGTAGCGGAGTAAAGTCTGGATCTGTAGTATTATCACTGATAATTGTCACAACTTTCTTTGGTCCTACAAAACGTGTGAGATCATCAATGTGTCCACTCGTATCGTCACCTTGAATCCCTTCTCCTAACCAGAGAATTTTTTTCATTCCAAGTTCCGTGCAGAGTTCATGTTCAATCTCTTCCTTGTTCAGGTTTGGGTTACGATTAGGGTTTAGCAAGCAGTTCTCGGTTGTTAGGAGTGTTCCTTCTCCATTACTTTCAATAGATCCTCCCTCCAGAACCATTGATTTTTTCCTTGAAGGAAACGAGAGTTTTTTAGCCAGCTCCGTTGGAACGTTGTCATCTAGTACGTAATCCCAATTATTACCGTGTGCAGTAAAAGTCCAGTCGAGAAATGTACGCCTTCCTTCCTCATCTTTTACCACAATTGGGCCATGATCTCGTACCCATGGAAAGTTGTTTGGTATGCGATGAAAGTGGACTCGTTTTCCTTCAATGTGTACTTTTTCTAATTCGCGTATTGCAGATTTTTCAACTTCTTCATTACTCATGACAAGATGCACCTCTTCTCCTTTCTCTAACTCTTTGACCATACGCGCCCAAATGGCTGGTACTTGATCAAATAATTTCGGCCAGTGTCTTTCGTCATGTGGCCAGGTGAGGATGGTACCCTGATGTTCTTCCCATTCTGCAGGCATGCGTTGATGAAGTTCTGTGTTCATTATTGAGCGATGGATGAAGAATATTAAGAGATTTTTGGAGGTTCTTCGATTAATGTTCTATAGACTTTGGGTCTTCTGTTCTCTAAAAATCTCCATGCTTTTTGTAGTGGTTTTACCTTTGAAAGATCGCATTCTGTTAGCGACACGCCTTCCTCGGTATTCATTTTTGTCAGAACTTTTGCCGATGGATCTGCAATAAATGATCCTCCCCAGAATGTAATAGCACCTTCTTTTCCTATTCTATTTACTCCAGCAACATACACATTGTTTACTGCAGCGTGACCCACTTGAGCCGACCTCCACATCGTTTCCCAGTCGCCGGTTATATTCTCTTCTACCTCATTATCAATGACTCCAATCGCAGTTGGATAGACGATAATTTCCGCTCCTTGTAAGGTCGCAATTCTTGCAGCTTCAGGGTACCACTGATCGTAACAGATCAATGGACAGATGTTTCCCGCTGATGTCTGAAAGACAATGATTCCTGTATTGCCAGGAGTGAAGTAGTGTTGTTCGTGATAGAGGATATCTTCTGGAATATGCGTTTTGCGGTAGGTACCTACTAACGATCCGTCACGTTCGAATACTGGTGTTGTATTGTAGTTCTTTCCGTCTGTGCCCTTTTCAAAAATAGATCCTCCAACGAGTACTACATTATTTCTTTTTGCAGCTTCGGATAGCGCAGTCGTTGTTGGCCCGGGAATTGTTTCCGTTGAATTCATTGCAACCATGTCATCTTTTTTTTGGCAGAAGTATGGGCTTAAAAATAGTTCAGGTAGGATGACCAAATCTGCTTTTTTCTTTCCACATTCATCAATGAGTAGCAGTGCTTTGTGGAGATTTTCGTTAGGATGTGCTGACATGGACATTTGGACCATGCCAATAGTTATTGATGATTTTTTCATGCGCAAATTGTGAGGCGAATGCACCAAAGAATCAAACGAATATTTCCTTCTAGATTTCTTTCATACTTTCCGCAAAAATGTCTGTGTTCTTTCCTTTTCTATTTTATGAAGAAAAAATTTGCAGATCTTTCACCTCAGCTACGAAAATTTATTGTGGAAGAAGGTGCGACCGATACCACTGGCACTATTTCATCCTTCGTGAAGGATAGTCCGTCGCCCATTAGTACCTATGCTGAGCGTACGCTGAAGCACTGTAATGGTGGCTCTACCTTTCAGGCAGCTCTTTGGCTTAAAAATCACCTCGATCACGGTGGCAAGCTTGTTGTTACCCTTGCAGGAGCACTCAGTTCGTTTCAGGTTGGAGTCATGCTTTCAGAGCTCATTCGACAAGGCAAGGTTCATCTTATTTCGGCAACAGCTGCAAACCACGAGGAATCGTACTATCGTTATGTTGCACATTCGCACTATGCGTATATTCCACGTTATACCGAGCTGACGCCCGAACAAGAAGCCGAATTGCGTGATGCCGGACTACGTCGTATTACTGATACGTTTCTGCCAGAAGATGAGAGTGTCCGTATCATGGAGCCTCATCTATTTACCATGTGGCAGGACGCAGAAAAAAAAGGCGAACACTTTTTTCCACATGAATATTTTAGGCGCTTGTTTGCTGAAAAACTCATTCAGCCAGATAGTGCTGCAAACCCAGATGACTGTTGGACTTTTGCTGCATATAAAAAAAATATTCCCATTGTTATCCCTGGTTTTGAGGATTCGACCATGGGGAATATCTTTGCTAGTTATACCTATGGTGGTAAGCATCGTACCGATGATGGTCCTGTGTTAGATTCTCGTATTATGAAGAGTGGCCTTGATTATTTTACGTGGTTATACGATTGGTACCTGGAAGAGTCGAAAGAAAGCCCTATTGCCTTTTTGCAATTGGGTGGAGGCATTGCTGCCGATTTTCCTATTTGTGTTGTTCCCTCTATTAAGCATGATTTAAAGAATCACCATGTACGAGATTGGGCAGGTTTTGTTGAAATAGGTTCTTCGCCTATGTCGTATGGATCATATTCGGGGGCAGGAGGTAAAGAAAAAATTACTTGGGACAAGCTTTCTACTCAAAGTTACTATCAAATTATTCAGAGCGATGTGACGGTTGCTTTTCCTTGGATTGCAGCGGTGCTGCTCGGATTGTAGGAGTTTAGATCAGTATGAGAGATGATGAGAGACATTCTTTCTTCCATCTTATTTCTTCTCTCTTTCCTCGTACGTACATATCAAGCTGATCTTGTATTTTTTATTTCTAAAAATCACCTTTACACTCATTTCATCATGACTATAATTACATGCTGTTCCCTTCCACTCAATGTCTAAACGCCCCTCGGGCTACCATAAATTTAAGCAGGTGAAGCCTCATAAAGTCAGCTCGCGTTACATGCGTCCGCGCTGGGAACGTTTTGTAGGACAGGATTCTCGTGGAATGATGCTTATCGAAGGCGTACCTATTGATGCAATCATTGAAAAATATGGAACCCCGCTGTATGTCATGGTTGAGAGCGAAATTCGTATGAGACTTCGTCGTTTTAAAAAAGTTTTTGGTACGGATATTGCTCTTCAATATGCGGTAAAGTGCAATAGCAATTTGGAGATTCTTCGTATTGTTCGTGAAGAGGGTTTTGAACTCGATTGTTCCAGCGTTGGTGAATTAATTCTTGGCCTTCTTGCAGATTTTAAACCTCGTCAGCTTACTTTTACAAATCTTTTTAAAACAGAACAAGATATTCACTTTGCAATTAAAATTGGTGTTCAATCTATTACTGCAGATTCTCTTGAGGAAATTGAACACATTGCTCAAACTGCTCGTAAATTAAAAAAGCATGTTGATACTGTCATTCGTGTAAACCCCATGATTCAGTTTGGATCGTATTCCACGAAAGGCAACAAGTATGGCATTCCTCTTAAGTACATCGATCGTGCGATCGATATGGCTAAACGAAGTCCTTATGTTGATTTTAAGGGCTTTCATTTCATGGGTGGTTACGTACACGATGCACGAGTCTTTAAAATAGCTGCACGCGTTTTTGCGAAATTAATTCGTCGTACGCTGGACCGTGGTATCCGTGTGCACAGCCTTTCATTGGGTGGGGGCTTTCCTGCAGCGATAGGGGAAGAAGAAGCTTTTCCCATTGAAAAGATGAAAGATTTTCCAAAGTATTTTGATAATCTTCTTCGTCGTCATGGTATACCTCCATTGCAGTTAATTTTTGAACCCGGAAAGAGCATCGTTCTTAATTCTGGCATTGGTCTCATGAAGGTTATTTCTAAAAAAAGACTTGGTATAAAAAGCCGTATGGTTATTGCCGATGGTTCAACATATAACTTCATTCCAGATGCACTTATTCAGTCGGATATTAAGTACGATATTCTTCCAGCGTCTAAAATGGGCGAGCGTCGTATTCACACTGTCACCATTGCAGGTAGTACATGCGATTGTTGGGATCTTATTCGTAAAGGTATTGATATGCCGAAACTTCGTGCAGGTGATTTGCTTGCCACGATGGATGTAGGTGCTTATGCGCAGGTTATGTCCAGTAATTTTAATACGATTCGACGACCGTCCATCATTATGATGTATGCAGATGGAAGTGCTAAACTAATTCGCCGTCGCGATCGTTATAGCGAAATGTTTGCTCCCGAACTTGATGTCCTTAAAATGGCAGGGCCAGATGAGTTAGAAAAGTATCACAATTTGTATCGTGTAAATATTGATAAAATTTGGCGTGGCAATAAGAAGAAAGATAAACGTAACGGCAAAGATCCTAGCGTCGCAAGCGAGCTTGCGGTCTACAATATGGTTGAAAAGGATGCACGTGGACAAGATTTTAAGTCAGATAGGAATGTATAGCTTTTACAGCTTGGGTACGTTTTGCATTTTTTCGGTACTTATAGTCGAATCAATAGTATTTGTTACAAGACAAATCAGATTTTTAGGATCCAAGAATAATGAAAAATCTAGGTGTCTTGTTTTATTGCTGTTATTCATCTTTTTTTCTTGAGGACGAGGACACCTTGTTCGGCTCACACTGATAGGCTCTTGAGCGAAGCAAAAGGATTATCAGTTAGTCCTGTAAAAGATTTCTTTCTTCCTCAATCTTCTCCACCTTCCTAGAAGTGCCCGTTATCCTTTGACCAGAATTTTTTATATTCATAAAAAATATCATGCATATATCACTTTATCTTTATCCTGCACCGCAGAAAACCCTGACCGTAAGGTCAGGGAGCTTCATTTAGCTATACTTGTACACTTCTGGGTGATCTGTTTTTGGTTTTACCAAAGACAAAAAGTCGTCTGTCTCGTACATGCAATGCTTTGAAGGTTTTATTTTAATTGCTTCGTATCATACTTATGTCGCTATGAACAACTTAGCTTCGAAAAAAGAATACGAAACTACACTTATCAATGGCACGCTTGAAGCGTTACAAAATGAAGGCGGTGGCTATACACTTGATGAATTAGGGAGACGAGTCCAGCGGAATGCGAAGTTACAAGGAAATGAAACTGAGAGCATTAAAGCTTACGTCTCTTTGCTTCAAGCCGGGTCGCATACTTGCATTGCTGAAACACTTCCAGCAACTATTGGTGGCAAGTTCGATGGTAGTCGTATTTTCATCAATTATTCTACGCTTCAGGTTGGTTCTCATATAGGCGAGGCTACTGCTCGCATTCAAGAAGTCATTGCGCACGAGGTGTATCATGCAGTGCATCATCATACTGATCCAGTCGTACTTGCGACGCATGCTTTACAAGAGCATGATTCTTTCATGAGTGATGTTCCATCGTCTGAACCAGAAGTGATAATTGGAAACGAAGAATTTACGTACGAGGAAGTGGTGGAAGGGTTGACAGTAACTGAGACAGGCGAAGAATTTGTTTCGACAGATTATCGTGGGTATGGAGAAAGAATTCAATCAGCTCTTGTGCGCTCTCATTTATCCATGAATAACCTTCGGCGTGCAGTAAATGAGGAGAAAGATCTCACTCTCGTCGATGATCGAACGAATGTGCAATCATTTGCTCAGGCTGCCTAATATTTGAGGTTATTTACGATCGAATGAGGTCTAAAAATTCTTGTCGTGTGCGAGCATCTTTCTTAAATAAGCCCTTTACAGCACTTGTTATCGCTTTGCTGTGTTGTTTTTCTACCCCACGCATCATCATACAAAAATGACTTGCCTCAATTACTACGCCAACTCCTTTGGGCTGTACAATAGTAGCAAGGGTATCACAAATTTGTTGTCCTAGTCTTTCTTGTACTTGTAGTCTTCGCGCAAACATATCGACAATTCGTGGTATTTTGCTTAAGCCGATAATTGTTTTATCGGGAATATACCCAACATGCACTTTACCTACAAAAGGGAGTAAGTGGTGTTCGCAGAGTGAATAGCATTCAATGTCCTTGATGATAACCATTCCGTCTGTTTCGGCATCAAAGAGTGCATCGTTAACGATGTCATCAATATTTGCATCGTATCCGGATGTTAGAAATTTGATTGCTTCAGCACATCTCAAAGGTGTTTTT
The DNA here is from genome assembly GCA_964562885.1 of uncultured Candidatus Peribacteria bacterium. GTDB lineage: Bacteria > Patescibacteriota > Gracilibacteria > Peribacterales > Peribacteraceae > CAZLVC01. Next base: position 133,627 of record CAZLVC010000001.1, read on the forward strand.
CTTAACCCTTGACGTTTGGGGTCTTCGCCGATTTTTAAGAGGATTTCTTTGTACAGTTTTTCCATAGAAAAGGGGAGTGGATCATTATAGCAGAATAGAACTTATTTCTTAAAGGATGATTGAAGTTTTTTTACATCGTTGACGGTTAACTTTTTTGATAAAATGTCCAAGAGGAAGATCCAAACATGGATGAGCATATTCTTTGCCAAGAAGTTCAATGACAGGCTCTAGTACAAATCGTCGTAGATGCATATCGGTATGGGGAATAATTAAATCCTCTTCGAGGATAATATCCTTTCCATAGAAAATAATGTCTAAGTCTATTGTACGAGGTCCGTATCGTATAGGCGGGCTTTTCCCCATCCTTTTTTCTATTCTTTGAAGCAAAGATAGAATTTCCTTTGGTTTTCTTTTGCTCGAAAAAACAGCAGCAGCATTTAAAAATTTATCTTGATTTGTTACAAGGAGAGGGTTCGTGAGCATTACCGATGAAAACTGAATCTTTGGGAATTTTTTTCGTAGCTGTTTTGCTGCGGTATGCAGATTTTCTTCTGCATGAATGTTTGAGCCAAGGGCAATGCAGACGGTTGCTATGGTCGGTGAATGGTGATGATAACCGAATGAATATCTGGTAGTGGAAATTTTTGTACCGATACTGTTATTCCGTCTTTGGGCTTATATGCTGCAAGTACTTCTGTTGCTATTTTTTCAGCGCAATGTTCGACAGTTTTGCAACCTTCTTCTTGCGTGGCTTGTACTGTACGTAGCACTTTTTCGTAGTCGATCCCTTTTTCTATATCATCACTTGTACTCACGTGCTGTAATGACCCCAAAAGCTCAATGTTCACGAGAATTTTTTGCTTGGTCTGACGTTCTTTCTCTGTAATGCCGATATGCATATTTAATGCAATATCTTTAATGTGGATAGAGTCAGACATGTGCTCGTTGAAGCAATTATCTTTGAGCAATAGTAGATATTTCCTCCTTCTTGATGCCAAAAAATTCAGGTCTGCTTACAAGAGGAGAATTGGCCAATTTTCGACAGAGCCAGCGACTAACAACAATTGCAGTGAAGAGAGAAATAGCAATACCCATTGCAAGAGTGACTGCAAAACCGCGAATAATACTTGTGCCGATGGTAAAGAGGATAGCACAGGTAATAAGTGTTGATGTATTGCCATCACGGACACTAGGCCAGGCTTTTTTAAAGCCAATTTCTAATGCTGATTGAAAGGTCTTTCCACGTTTTAGTTCTTCCTTCACCCGCTCAAAGGCAAGGACATTTGCATCCACGGCCATACCCATACTTAAAATCATTCCTGCAATGCCGGCAAGTGTGAGGACGATGTGCTGACGCGTAATGAGGAAAAGTGGTAATTTGGTGAAGGCAATGAGTAAAATGACATACAAAATTAGTGCTGCATTCACAACAAAACCCAGACCTCGGTAAATAGTAAACATAAAGAGCGCAAGAGCGCCAAGCCCAATTGCAGCAGCTTTAACTGATTCGGCGAGTGCATTTGCTCCAAGTGTAGGTTCAATAGTGTGCTGACCAGAGAGGAAGATAGGTGCAGGGATAGCTCCCGTATTAAGGTCTTGAGCAAGAACGGTCGCCTCCTTTAAGTTTTTGCTTCCTGTAATGACAGCTGTACCACCTGCAATTGGCTCATTGACATTGGGGGCGGAAACGAGCGAGCCTCCGACAAAAATTCCAATGCGCTTACCAATATTCTTTCGTGTAAGTTCTTCGAATAATTTTGCACCTTGTTGATTGAACTGAATACGCACGACCGGGAAGTTAGTTTGTGGGTCAGTTGTTGCGCTAGCAGAAAGGAAATGTTGTCCATTAAGTTCGGTATCCCTCCATCCAGTAGGCTCTAGTGAAAAGAAAAGAGTCCGAGCTTCGAATGCATATTCTTGCTTTGTGATTTTTCCTCCCTCAATCTCTTTTAAGAGGGCTGTTGCATCGGTACCCTGAGGTAAGGTCAGTAATTCATATGTTATCTTTGCAGGACTTGTTGTTGGTGTAGAGTTAGCACGAATAATGTGGAATCCAAATTGAGTTTCAATGACATTGCTTATTTCATTTACTTTCAGTGCAAAAGCTGCAGCTTCGAAGGGGGCAACCATTTGGCCTCGTACAATATTGCCTAAGTCTCCTGCAACATTTTTCGATGGACCATCAGAATATTCTTTTGCCAGTACATCAAATTGTTCGCCTGCATCCATTCGCTTCTTCATATCATCCGCTAACGTTTTTGCTTCTTCTTTTGTGCGTACCACTGTCTCATCTGCCCTTTCAGCACCTTTATATTGTATAAGTAGATGACTTGCCTTCATCTCCTCTTTTCCTTCTGTTTTTCCAAGAAGCGTCATTAAGGCAGGCGTGCTTCCGCTTAAGGTGATAGATTTTTGAGTGCCAGTTTCCATTGTTGAAATTTCAGCTTGAATTTCCTGAGGAGCTTGCGTGCTATCGATGTTCGATTTCATGGTATGCACTGCCCCTGTTAGGGTTTTAGCAAGGTGTTCGTAAACGTCGTTTGCATTACTGAGTGACTTAGGCGTTAGTGCTTTATCTTTAATCACTTGCGCAAGGTAAATTCCTTTTATTTCTTTAATTGTTGGTTGCCCTTGTTCGTCACGGATGATAGTAGGAATTGTAGCTTCTTTTTTCAAAACAGGATCTTTCGTTGTTCTATTTTTTAGCTCTTCTAAGCCAAAAGGAACTTGATCAATAAACATCTGCTGTACGTCGTTATACTGTATTCCTAGTTGATCACTTAAGTCCTGACCCGCAACTTGCAGACTGCCCGTACCACGTGTAACTGCGAGATACGTTTTTTCTGCCTTTTCGCGTGTCATGTCAGCAAAATCTGTACCACTTCCTGTGTATTGCTCCTTAAATTCTAAACGAATGGTTTTTCCGACCGTTGCAATGCAGCGATCAACATCAATAATCCCTGGACACTCAACGAGAAGGTGTTTTTCAGTTCCATAGTACGATGGTGTAATAGTTGCTTCGCTGACCCCAAGCGAGTTAATACGCCTTTCTAACACAGTGCGAATAGCTTCGACAATTTTTGCGTGCTGCTCCTCTACGCTTTGTAACTCAAGTTGCTTTAGTTGCGTATCTTGGTTTTTTCCTTCGGTTTTTAATACTTCAATTTCAGCACTAATTTCACTCTTTCTTTTAATAATTTCTTCCTCTGAAATTCTAAAGTCCAACTGCGTTCCTCCTGCAAGGTCTAATCCAAGTTTTGCTTCGGGCTTTGCCCAAGTTGGTACCCAAGGCGTCCATGAATCTGGTAAAGCAATAATGAAACATAAGACCGTTCCAATAATGACAGTCGTTGGCCAGAAGTTGGAAGGAGATTTTTTTTGAGCCATGAGAAGAAAAGAAAATGAGTGAAGAATAAAATGTTATTGACGTTTAAATTGTACGTGCAGACCGGTGTTTACATCATCTGAAAATATTTTTGCTATTTCTATTGATGGAATACCAGCAATGATGATGGTATTTGTAAGTGGTACCTCTCCTATTGTTATCTTAGAGACTAGCAAATTACGGACAAATATTCCAAGATCCTTTCCGTTATTTTCGCTAAAGATTTTTTCGATCTTCGACCTTCCTTCTGGAGTAAATTCGATGTTCACGGATGCTCTTCGTGCCCCTTCGTCCTCCCCTGCAGTTAGCCAAAAAATCGACGATCCTGTGAGTGTAGTTTTGTCCCACTGAACATCTTCTGGCGATGTGCTAGTTTTTTCCTTCGGTTCTGACGCGATACGAAAATCAAACGTAAATGGTTGCATCGCCATTCGATCCACGACAGATTCATGTTCCACCTCGTCCAGTGTTATCGTCATCTTTCCGCCTCCTTTAGTTTCTGGGGTTACGCTCACAATTGCATCTTCCACATTTGCTGCTGCAAGCCTAGACTGCAGTACTCGTTCCGATGCCTGCAGTAATTCCATGATTTTTTTTGGTTCAACCTGGTCAGTATGTACGGTGTATGTCACGACGGTTTTTGTTGCATTACAGGCAGCAAAAAGTACAGAACAAGCCGTAAGGATGATAATATTTTTTACATTCATGCCGAGCCAGTGTAACGGTGTTATGCGCTTCAGGGAAGGGGATAGACCCCCCTATTTTATTCTTATGTGAGCACAGTCCCAGATCGTAGCATTTGATCGCAGAAATCCACCCCTTTTAATGAGCAGTTGCTGTCAATAATACAGCGCTCCAGTATGCAGTCATCGATAATGGTATTCTCCATAATAATGCAATCGGTCAATGTGCTATTTCGTACGATCGTTTTAGCTCCAAGATCAATACTTCCTTTTAATATACTACCTTCAATTTTTGCACTTGTATCTGCAAGTACTTTTTCGCCTACAACACATTGATGTAGATGTATATAGGATTCAAACGATCCTATATCTTTCCAAAGTCCATCGAATGTTTTACATTCTACTGGCAACTCTTGGCGAAGGAATTCTTCAAAAATACCTCCGATATTATCGGGTTTTACTTTTGCATACTCATGCAGAATCTGCACCGTACTCTTTGGTAAAATAGACCACCCTGTCGACACGATAGTTGAATGAGGTCTTAGTGGTTTTTCCTCAAATTCCACGACTGTTTTTTGATCTTTTTCCTCTACTATTATGGTTCCAAAACGTTGTGCAGTTTCCTTGCTTTTCACATCGTATCCAAGAATAAGAGGGTTTCCATTAAATGATTCGAGAAACTTCTGCAATGGAAAATCGCAATAATTATCTCCTGCAAGAAGCAAAATATCGTCTTGAATTTTTTGTTCCTTCACCCATTTGGCTGTTGCTCCAAGTGCCCCAAGCTTTTGATCTTCGTGACCAGCGTCCTCGATGAGAATAGATATATTTTTTCCTTTGATCGTTTTTTTCCATTCCTCAAAATCTTCTGCAAAGACAGCATTGGTACTAATGGTAATGGGCATTTGCGACGGAATACTATCGACAATATATTCAACGAGTGGCTTCCCTCCTACGCGCAGTAATGGTTTTGCCCTTTTTTCAGTGAGTGGCCATAATCGGGTAGCAAAGCCTCCTGCCAGAATAAATGCGTGCATAGAATTTTATGAGTGTACGAGAAAAATTTCTAATTTACGATTCTTACATATCTATTTTTTCGTCGTGATAAATGGCTGTCCTTCGATTGTTTCTATTTCATCTCCTCGACCTACGACTGAAGGCGATAGTAAGTAGGTGACCCCCAGTTGTTTGCATGCACTTTGAATATTGATGGTGTGCTCTAAATTCGAACATTGAATAAGGTGTGTTGGCTTTTTTTCTTTGATCATTTTTTCCAGAACGTTGAGTTTTCCTAGCACAGGGATGTTTCGTAGTTGCTTTAAAGAGCTACCTTGTGCATCTAAAATGCCGATAGGCTTTAGCACTGCCTGCCTTTCTTCTAAAAGTGCAATAATACGCTCAGCTTCGCGATTTGTTCCTATGATGAGAACTGGATAAGTTGGAGGATTTTTTCGTAATACCTTTCGTTGCCACTGGTCAAAGCTTATGTGCCAAATAGTTGAGAAGATAAAGCTGAATGACCCGGCATAGACTAAGAGTAATCGACTGAAAAAATTTGCGTACAGAAAGTAGTAAGTAAGTGTAAACAGCGCAGAGGCAAAGATTGAGGCGAAGAGAAGATAGCTAAGATTTTTGATAGATGCCTGAACTCTCGTAAGCTTAAAAACCCCTAGTTGGATAAGAAGTAGAATCCAAATAGGACTAATCATACATGCTGATTGCATGTATAAGTTCAGTGGAAAATCTGTGGAAAGCACAAAGCCAACCCGCAAAAAATAGGCTGCAGCATACGCTCCTAAAAAAAGGAGAATATCAGTAATGATCCAAGTGAAAAGTAAGAAGATACGACGCATGTGTACCCTAGAGTAGCAGAAAAAGTTTTAGGTCACTTCATCATTTTCATCGTGCATCAAACATCCCTCTAATAGTTCAGTCGCGCACTGTAGCGTTGTTGGGTTACTAGCTCCCTCATTCATTCGTGAGGCTAGCTACTGTTTTGCATGCCAAATAAATGGCAATTTGGTCACATCCCACGGCAAATTCGCTGATCTTTTATATGAACTCATCGCAAATTCTTTTGTATCCGTGAACACAACATTATGCATAAATTGATATTTTTTCAGTAGGATGGGATTATTTTTTGCAAGACGAGCAAATTCCTTTTGATGAAGTGCATAAAACGCAAATGTTTCTGCAAAATCCTCAAACATATCCGATGTTCCATATCCTGAGATGAAATCTGCACTTTTTGCACTACTCTTTTTCTTCTTCGCAGTTTCCCAACTAATGCTATAAAACTGGATACTTGGGTCATCGGCATATATTGCCTGCGAACCATCGTAGTACGCTGTTTTTCCGCTTTCACTGTGCCCTTCAAGTCCTCCAAGATCTGTCACATGTCCACACTCGTGTATGAGCAAAGCGATGAATTCACTTTTTGGAACATTTCCTGCAATAATTATCGAATTTGCGCCCCCTAAACCTCTATTGTTTGGTCCTGCTTTATAGTTTACATAAAAATTTTGTAGATGATTTTTACACTGCGTAGGTAGTGCCAACAGTACAGCATGTGCTAGCTCACGATGTTCAGGTTCAATATCTTTTTGATCCACAACTGGCAAGAGTGTAGGTGCTTTATGTATGGGAGATGCCAGCTTTTGTTCTGAAGATGCTGAATGCATACCGGTCGTTGCTTCGCTTGCGCTTATCATTGAAGCTGGTACGATGGGTGTAATTTCAGACCTCATTATTGAGATTAATCCGCATAGCACTGCGGTTGCTACGAGTTTCTTGCCTGCGGATTTTATGAAGGGAAGATTCGTCATAGGGTGATGAAAGTGTTAATTTATACAGTATTTATTAATTTATGTCAAGTGATCTTCAGTCGTCCACACCGTCCACGCTGCATGCTGGACAAGTGCATATCGTGACCATTGAGAAGTTTGCCCATGGAGGTGCTGGTTTTGCCGTATTAGAAGGAATTCCAGTCTTTATTACTGGTGGAATCCCTGGACAAAAAGTGTCGATTGTCATTACAAAGAAGAAAGATACTTTTCTTGAAGCAAAAGTTGAGAAGGTGATCTTTCGTTCCAAAGATGAAGTTGCTGCAAAATGCCCTCACTTTGGAACATGTGGAGGGTGTGTATGGCAAAATCTCACTTATAATAAACAAATTCAGTACAAGGAAGATATTGTTCGCGAAACTCTTGAGCACCTAACCCCTGTGGATCCCTCTGTTCGTAAACAATTGCCAGGTCGAGTATTAAAGATCATCCCAAGTCCGCAAGTTTTTCACTATCGTAATAAGTTAGAACTTTCCTTTGGCTACGGAACGATGCGCGTTGAACAAAAGCCTCCCCTCACACCAGGTGGAAAGCCTCAGCGTATATATTTTGATGAGGATCCAAGCATTGGCTTTCATCAACCAGGTGAATGGGCAACGATTTTACCTATTGGGGAGTGTCATTTATACGATGAGCAACTTTCCTTGCTCATTGCCGATATTAAACGCTTCATGCAGGAGACAAAATTACCCGTGTATAACCCCAAAACTCATAAGGGGATGTTGCGTCATCTTATTTTGCGACGAGGTGTCCATACCAACGAGTTCATGATTTGTTTTGTGGTGCAGGCTCGAAAAAAAGAATTAGAGCCTTTGTTTCAGAAATTTATGCGTTTTGCGGGGAGGCCGGGGCTTAAATCTCTTCTCATTGCGGAGCATTTTGGCCTTAATGATAAGCCTGAAGACCCTAAAATTCACGCTTTAGTTGGGGATACATTTATCACGGAACGACTTTTTGATCTTTCTTTTCACATTTCACCATTTTCGTTTTTTCAAACGAATACTCTTGCAACCGAAAAATTGTATAGTGCTATTTCAGCTGCTGCAGACCTTTCGCCACGTGACACGGTGTTAGATGCATATTGTGGAATGGGTACCATTGGTCAGTATCTCTCTCGTTTTTGCGAAAAGGTCGTAGGCATCGAGTCGCATCCAACAGCCATTGAAGATGCTCTACGCAGTGCAGGAAAAAACCGAATTGGAAATATCAGTTTCTATAAAGGGAAAGCCGAACAGGTGTTACATCAACAATTAAAACCTGGCGGAAAGTATAAATTTCATACCATTGTTGTTGACCCCCCTCGCGTTGGGCTACATTCTGCTGCATTAGAATCGGTTATTACTCATCGACCAGAGAAAATTGTCTATGTTTCATGTAACGCCAGTACCTTTGCGCGCGATTTAGGCGAACTACTTAAAAATGGATACGAAGTTCGCACTGTGCAGCCTGTTGATATGTTTCCGCATACAGCTCATATTGAACTTGTCGCGCTTTTACATCGTAAGTAGTGCGTTCGTCTGGTTATGCAGAAAATTACACTTCTCTCTGTTGGTAAAATTAAGATCCCATGGGTTCGCGAAGCGTGCACGATGTATATCGATCGATTGTCTCACCATTGCCGTTTTACCCATCAGGTTGTTCCTTCAGGTGAGGTAAGTGAAGAGTGCGATCGGCTCGCTTTTGTCCTTTCAAAAATTGAGGGGGCTATTGTAATTCTTGATGAGCGTGGAAAGGATTTTACATCAGAACAATTCGCTCGCTGGGTTGGCGTAAAGCGCGATGGAGGAATTCCCATTACTTTTCTTTTGGGCGGTGCCTATGGACTAGATGACCGAATTCGTGCAAAGGCAACAATGGTTCTTCGACTTAGTTCCATGACGATGACACACGAGTTTGCTCAGATGTTTTTTTTAGAACAGGCTTATCGTGCATTCGAAATTTTACGTGGTAGTGGATATCATCATTAGTACGCTCGTGGACTACATTCCTTCTTAACGATGTTCATCCGCCTTCGCAGGAAACCACGCCGTCCTCCTTCGCTTTGCGAGCTTCGGCGGACGAGGCAGTGGAGGAATGCGCATTGTATTCCATGGATGCTACGGCGGATTTCGCGAGCGATACCGAAGGTGAATGTAGCGAAAACCCGACCGTAAGGTCGGGGATCTTCATTTCATGATAGCATCCAAAGGATCAATGTGGCTGCGAAAAGTATGCTCCAACCAATTTTTTTGCAGATGTTTTGCCACCACCAAAGCTGTGGAGGGGTTATCCACAGGAAGAGTGTTTCGCGATCGATATTTTTTTTTGCTAGTTTCAGCATGGATGATTGATGGGCATTTCCAAGAACAAAAACAGTAATGGGCTGATTTTTTGATGCCCCAAGAATTCTTTCAAATATTTCATGGTCTCGTTCGGGACTTTTAAGTAGTGCATGAAACTCATCTATCTGTTTATTTCTTTTCCGTACTGCGTCATATGCTTCTTTGGTTAAGTTTTTTCCATTATTCTTCTTTGCATCTTGAAAGGGTTTAGATTGCTCTATCTTTACTATTTCATTTTGAATGATGTTAATTTTTTCAGATATTGTTCCGTGAATATGGCTATCCTCAAGTGGAAAGATTCCTGTATGTGGATATAAAGCTTGTAAGACCGTAAGACTATCGAACAACATCATTGCTTTGGCCGATTCTTCCTGTTGATTTCTTCTTGCATTTTTTTGCCATACCTTCGATGCCTCATGAAAGTGTCTTAACAGTGAATGGTTTTTTTCGATACTCTGGATGATACTCGTTTTTGTTTCAGAGGAAATACGGGTTTGAGTATAGTCTCTATTCATTGAGCCAAAGCCTTCTCTGCCAAAAAAACGTACGTGTAAATTTTTGTGAAGCATTTCAGTACACTGAAAAATCCAATGCTGAGTTTTTGCAATTTTTTTCACAAGAAAATTTTCAAACCGCCCTCGTAAGACGGGGTGTATTTGCCCTATTCCAATTACGAGCTTCTTTTGAAACAATCCCTTGTATCGATATGTTACCTTAGTACGACGCATGAGGGAGCTTTGTAGCACAGTTTTTACCGTATTCCATGCTTCGCCATGTGGACGCTGAAAGGTGAGCATCTCCATCTATCATACACTTTTTGTTTTTTGCGTCATGCTGTTTTGCTTGTCACTTGTTCTTCACGATTCATCGTTCTACTCTATAAGCATTATTTTCCCCAGTATTGATATGGAAACTCAGTTGCCAAAACTTCCTCGTTCACTCATAGAGAGAGTTGAAGCAATTTTTTTCAGACTTGAGCAGTCGCTCATTAAGTTTTTTGCTTCTTTTCCTCATCTTCCTACCAAAGGACGTGAGGTGTTAGTAGTCATTGCGCCATGGATTTCACTCCTTGCTGGTGTTTTTAGCCTTTTTTCTTTTATTGGGCTTGTGCCATTGTTAGCGTATTTTGCTTTCTTTTTTTCTCCTTTCTTACTCCTTTCAACGTTTTTGATTCTCATTGCTGCAGTATTAGAACTTCTTGCTTTTCAGCCTTTACTTACAAAAAAGCGTAAGGGTTGGAACTATCTTTTTTATGCAACAACATTTTCGTTCATTGGGTGTCTTGTTGATCTTTTATTCTACTATGGCTCGTTTGGGACAATTGTAGGATTTTTACTGGGTTTATGGTTACTTTTTGAAGTTCGGGATATGTATCAGTCTTCATAGAAGATGAATATCAATGACACTCCACGAAATAGCGCTGCTCACATGTGCTATTTGGAGAATTATTTCCAGCACGAACCATCCTCCATATCCAAGAAGTAACCCGGCATGCATCCATAGAGATCCTACCATTGTCGCACTAAAACCGAGGATCATTGCCAGTGGCACGAGAGGTGCGACAAGAATATTTGAAACAGGTGCTACAAGCGATAGCTGTTTAAAGATGATGATCGCTATAGGTAGTGTTGTTATTTCGGCAGCGATAGTTGCAGCAAGAGACTCGCGTACCCCCAACGTTTCGGGTACCCAAGAGAATATTTTCTTTAGCAATGGCGAAACCTCGCTGAGACCAATTGTTGCTAAAAATGATAACTGAAAGCTCACGTCGTACCATAATGAAAGTGGGTTCCATGCTGCCATGATGCTACCTGACCACAAAATGAGAAGTCGAGTGGTTGCCTTACGCTCGGCTGTTACAGCAATAAGGCCTAAAATACCCATGATGCAGGCTCGTACAACTGGTGCATCTGCGCCTACAAATAATGTAAAAAGAATCACTCCTATAGATAATGGAAGCACTCGACGTTTAATTGGAATCCAAAATAGTAGGTTGTTTGCCAGCAGCAATATCATCGTAATATTGTACCCTGAAATTGCGACAATATGACTAATGCCTGCACGTCTAAATTGATCTGCAAGATCTTTCGAAATTCCACTCCTTGAGCCTGTCAGTAATCCCGCAAGGAGAGACGCATGAGGTTCAGGGAAAATTTTACGTATTCTATATTCCAGCCACTCGCGGATGGGTACGAGTATACGTAGTGGAGAATATTTAATAGAGAATGGTCGAGGTGGTGATTCCTCTTTTTCAATTAATGCACGATTCACGATTGAGTATATCGCCTGTACCGCTAAATATCGGTCGTATGCAAATGCATTAATGGCTTTTGGCGACTCCAACTTTCCTTTTACTTGTATAAAGTCACCGACTGAATATTCAGGAAAAGTACTGTAGTCGAAAATAAGAACATTTTCTGAAATTAAGTGTTTTCCATCTGAATTTTCTATCGAAAATGTCTCAATAGTATAGCGCGTTAGTGTTGGTCTACGGTCTGGTGCTTCGGTAATCCATCCTCTAACTATTTGGTTTTCTTCCCTATCATTAAATGTTTTTATTGAATTTAATTTCATGTTCTCTAATGCTCTATTTGAAAAGAAGAATGCAAAAGAGAATCCTACTATACTGCCTATGATGAAATATTTTATTGTTTCTTTTTTGAACAACAAAATAATAATGATGATAAAGTAGATAAAAATTAATAGAGCTAATAGCATCGGTTGAATGATTAATTCATCCCTCCATTGCAAAAGATAGAGTGAACCTAGAAAGGTTAAGAGCACCCCATAGATGAACGAGATTCTTTTCATATTATGTACGTAATTCTTGTATCGTTTTCGAAAGTGCAATCCATTCTTCTATAGACATTGTTTGGGGTCGCCTCGTTTCGTCGATCCCTACCTTTTTCAGGGCCTCAATTCCTTTCGGTAAGTTGCCAATACTCTTGCGTAACATTTTTCTCCGCTGGCTCATGGCATGCTTGGCTAACGAAAGTACTTTTAACTGCTCCTCTTTTCCCACTAAAGGCTCATTGTACATGCTCAGGTGAATGACTGATGAATCAACCTCTGGCGGTGGAAGAAAACATGCAGGAGGAACCGAACACACTATTTCAGGTCTTCCAAAGAGTCTTACAAGAACTGTAAGAATACTATCGCTTTCGCCTGAGCAGATGTTTTCGGCAACTTCTTGTTGCACGAGTAGTGTCATGGACGTTGGCCTTAATTTGGCATCTAGCAGGCAGTGACGTAAAAGGGGTGATGTAATGTGGTAGGGGATATTGGCAATGACTTTATACGGCTCTTCTGGTGTCTTTGTGTCCAGAGCATTTCCTTGGATAATTTTCAGCGCAGTGCGCATTGCTTCGTTTTCAGGTTCAGCAGTTTTTAAAAACGCTTTGATCAGTAGCGGAAAACGAGGGTCAAGTTCCACGCTCGTGACATGATTACTTCGTTTGAGTAGTTCCCTTGTTAAAATTCCTATTCCGGGACCTACTTCCCAAATGTGATCACTTTTTTGTATCTTTGAAACTTCGATTATTTCTTCAAGTACCCATTCATCAATCAAAAAATGCTGCCCTGCATCAGTATTCAGGCGAATTCCATGGAAATGTAAAAATTCCAGTACTTCATCTTTTAGCATAGATGCAGTATGCCTAAATGCCACAATTTTTAGTAGATATATTCTGTTAGTTTTTTTATTCTCATTCGTCTTAATTACACGTATTATTCTCTCCTATGCGCTTTCTTACTCTTGCCATTCTTTTCACCGTTGTTTTTTCTTCTCAAACGCTGGCTTTGTCGTCTTCGGGCATTTCGTTGCCACTGTGCAAGAATATGCGCGAAGAGAGACTGAACAAGCGTTTGCTTTTACGCCATCGTTCTCCGCGATGTATTTCGCACCAAAAGAATTTCTCTTCTTCATCATCTTTGACATTCTCCTCGTCTTCTTCGCTTTCGTCTTCAGCATCTTCTACGGCATTTTCTTACGATCAGATACAGAATACTGCTGTACGTTCCCAATTTCTTTTGCTTGGTGAAACGGGTCCTGCGATGGCATTAATATCTTTTTTTATGGAACAAGAGGCATTACAGGTTACAAAAGTTATGGTTACGGTGAATAGTCTTCATCAATCGATTCAAAGTTTTTTAGTGTACGACGAAACAAAGAGGTATTTGGGTCGTGCGTCTCTTACATCTACGACGCCTACGTCACAGCTATTTACCCTAGAGGTACCAAGTACCCTATTCTCATTACCACGACGCACTGAAACACGGCTGTATGTTCGACCAGAAGTCTTGCATAAGGATGTAGGCGGACAATCGGGAATTTCGTTCATGATTGATTCGGTAGGCGTAGAGGGTTTTGGAGAGTGGAGTAGCGAAAAGTATACAAAATTATCTACGGAAACATTTCAACCTTTTGTTACATCACGAAGCACTATGACGAATGTACAAAACATCCTAGCATCTGAAGATATTCTTCTCGATGGAATGCAACAAAAAGTTGCAGGATTTACGTTCGAGGGACGAAAATCTGATTCGCGAGCAGTGATAGAAGTGACATCACTTCTTTTTCAGATAGAATCGACTGGCGGTGCGACGATATCGAATGTAAAACTTCGTGCTGATAATTCTTCTGACTTTTTTCCATGTACACAAAGTGCTTCACTTGTGACGTGTGGCAGCATACCAAAGGAAATTGGTTCACTGACAGATGGGCAGAGGACCATTTTTGTGTATGGAGACGTTGTTGTCCCTCTATCATCATCTCGTGCTAGTCTCCGTTTAACACTGAATCAATCTGGCCTCAGCACGTCACCTGGCGCAGTGCAGTGGTTCGATGGCGAAACGTCTTTCAACTGGGTCGCACTCGATTCACCTATCGCACGTGGTACGCTTTGGAAGAGATAAATTTAGTCTCTCGCTAACTTAATTGGCGCTACTCCAAGAGCTAATTTTTTTAGTGACCCTGCATCAAATCGTACTTCAACAATATCTCCACTCCTCTGCAATACTGTTCCAAAACCAAGCGTGCGATGTTCAATTCTTGTACCTTCATGAATCAATTCTTCCACATGCTCTAGCCAATCGTTCTCGCTTTCTTGATTAAATTCATTTATTTGCATTGGGCGAGGTATTGACTCAGTGAAGGTCGATACTGATGTTGGTCGTTTTTCTGTAAGCCATGCATACTTACTTTGGAGAGTATCACTTCGTGCTTCTGCGACTGTGTGGGGTATGTCATCTAAAAATCGACTGCGTGGATTGCTTTGAACTTTGCCCCATAGTGACCGGCTCATGGTATGAAAGAGTGCCAAATGCTTTTTTGCACGTGTCATTCCTACATATAGTAATCGTCGCTCTTCCTCTAATTGCGCCCTATCGTATTGCGATGAACTATGTGGCAAGAGTCCCTCTTCACATCCAACAAGTGCAACCGATTCAAATTCTAATCCCTTACACAAGTGTAGCGTCATGAGTGTCAGTGCATCTTTTCCTTCCTTCAATTTATCTACTTCTGATACCAGTGCTACTTCTTCTAAAAAGTTTGTTATTGATTCTTGCGGAGGTAGAGAATCGTACTTTCGTGTAACGGTCAGCAATTCTTGGACGTTTTGCCATCGCTCTTCACCTTCATCAGTTCCATCGCGTATCCATCGTTCCATTCCGGTTTTATCAATAATCCATTGCGCAACCGTGCTTACAGGTGCAGTTTCGGTTAAACGGCTCGATTCCTCGATGAGTGCAGAAAATTCTGCAATACGCCTTTGTGCTGGGGGGGCTATTCCTTCAACCATCTCGATGTGTTTCATTGCTTGCCAGAGTGTTATACCACGTTCGTTACAGAAATTTTGCAGTCGAGCAAGGGTTGTGTCGCCTATTTTTCGCGCTGGAACATTAATGATGCGCAGGACGGATACAGTGTCAGTATTGTTGATAGATGCGTATAAATAGGCGAGGAGGTCCTTCACTTCTCGTCGTGCGTAGAATTTTACTCCACCGATAATGCGATAGGGGATACCCGCGCGCAAACAAGCTTCTTCAAAGAGACGAGATTGTGCATTGGTTCTGTACAAAATCGCCTGTTCTGCGAGCGGAATTCCACTACCTCGTTTCGTGATGGCATGACGTACCACTTCTTCAGATTCACGCCGTTCGTCCATGACCTCCTGAAGAATAATTTTTTCTCCATCCTTTTTTTCAGACCACATTTTTTTGTCCGGTCGATTTGGGTTTGCTGAAATAACTCCATCGGCAGCATCTAAAATTTGTTGTGTTGAACGATAGTTTTGTTCCAGTTTTATGCTTTTAGCTTCGGGATACTCTTTTTGAAAGTCCAAAATATTTCTAATATCTGCCCCTCGAAATGCGTAAATCGATTGGTCGGGATCTCCAATAACACAAAGGTTTTGATGCGCTTTCGCAAGTAGGCTTACGAAAAGATACTGAACATGGTTTGTGTCCTGATACTCGTCTACGTGAATAAACTGCCATGTTTGTTGGTATCGTTTTAGAACTTCAGGACATTCTATGAACAAACGGACAGTTTCCAGGAGTAAATCGTCGAAATCTAGCGCGTTGTTTTCCAATAATTTTTTTGCGTATAGCTGATAGAGTTCTGCCATTTTGTACTCTAGATGAGTGGAAGCACGCGAGAGGACAGTGGTCGCAGCGACTGCTTCGGACTTAAAGCTGCTAATTTTGCTAAGTGCTGCACGTGGCTTAAGTTCTTCGGGAGTAATATGCATGTCTCGTAACACCTGTTGCATGAGTTTTTCCTGATCGTCGGTGTCATAAATCACGAAGCTTCTGCTTCGACCAAGATGCTCAATGTCTCTTCGAAGGATCCTTGCGCAAATAGAGTGAAATGTACCTGAGACTGGTAGTGCCGGACTATTATTTTGTGATTTTCCTCCTTCAAATTCAAATGATGACATCAGTCCATCTCCCGTTGCAATATGCAGCATACGTCCTATGCGCTCCTTTAATTCACTTGCTGCCTTATTGGTAAATGTAACAGCCAAAATTTGCCATGCAGGTATGCCTTTTGCAATTAAATGAGCAATACGATGCGTGAGTGTTCTTGTTTTACCCGAGCCTGCGCCAGCTAAGATGAGTAGTGGTCCACGAAGTGTTTCGACTGCCTCTGTTTGTTCTTGGTTTAGCCCTGCAAAAATTGATGGCGCAATGGTATTCATGTGCGGTGGAGAATAACATACAAATTGTTTTCACAAAGTACTGACTACAAAAGGAATGATGAGGATGTAGCGAGTTCAGGAAGTTGATCGTGCTTTTTTTACAGAAGTCTTTCAGACATGACGAGCTCGGCTACTTCTACCATCTTCTTTTTCACAGATGGCTTTGGAGAAGTAAGTTCCTGAATACTCGTGTTTTGCGCCGTAAGACTGCTAGCGATCCTTTTTATTTCAGATACCGATAGTTGAGTAAGTTTCCTTTCAGTATTTTTTTGCTCTACTTCCTCTGCAAGTTCGGGGTCAGTTTTGGATACCCGTTCCAATGTATCGGCACCCATTTTTGTCAGGAGTAATTCGTGCGCATTGCGGTAGGCAATGTGTGTGGAAAGTTCCGAGAGCATGTGAATGATGTTTTCACGCTTTTGAGGATCGAGAGTTTCGGCTAATTCGTAGGTAGAAATACGTTTTAAAGACGCTAAAATAGGTGCAAGAGCTTCGCGCGAGACAATGTAGAAGTAATATTCATCTTTTGCATAGACAAGCTTTTTAAGCTCGGATATTGCTTCGGTTGGAACGACTAAAAAAATATGAGGATAAATTGTTTGATTCTTACGGACTTTTTCCGCTGTCTTTTTTACAGCATCATCGATGTATGCTTGTAAACTTTGCGCTTTACTTACTTTTGCATCAAAAATAACGTACTGGTTTAAAAATTTTAGGAGAAAATCTGGCTTGAGACTACCATCAAATTCTTCGGGTAAGTTTGTATTCGTGAATGTTGTAAATTGTAATTGTGGCTGCTTACAAAGTTCGTGCAATGATGCAATGACACTATGTTCATGCTCTGCCCAGAGACGGTCTCGTTCCTTTTCCCTCTCTTCAAGGCGCTCTTCATCTTCACGTATGACGCGTTGACGCTCCTCCTTTAACGCTTTTTCGGCCGCTTCAATACGC
This sequence comes from uncultured Candidatus Peribacteria bacterium, assembly GCA_964562885.1. GTDB lineage: Bacteria > Patescibacteriota > Gracilibacteria > Peribacterales > Peribacteraceae > CAZLVC01. The sequence goes on from CAZLVC010000001.1 coordinate 151,012, forward strand.
ATTGCCATTTGTTGATATTCTTTTTCACGCTGTTCGTAGAGCGCTTCGTACTTCGAGACACTTTTCTGAAGAGCATCTCGTTCTTTGAGTGTTACTTTTAATTCCGATTCCATGCTCTTAAAATTGTCGTATAGTTGTTTACCTTTCCCTGCTATTTCGTTTTTTTCTTTCTGCGCAACTTCTACATCTTTCTGTAGTTTTCCAATTTCTTTTAATGCAGTTTCATCATTATTTCCTTTGGTATTGGTTCGAAGATAGAGAAAAAACACAAAAATCAAACCAATAGAAAAGAGTACCGAGAGGATGATTTCGAAGGTTGTCATGTTTGCATGGTAGCATAGGGTGGACGATTGTCCACTGCATTTTTATGCTTTTCTAACTCTCAAGCGTTTGGGTTTACGTTAGAGCGAGATTTATGCAGCCTGCTGGTGATCGTTCGTGACCTCAAATTTCTTTTGACCATCTATACTGAGTGCAAAAATACATCCAGTATTTGCTTCGTGCGTAATTTCAACAACTCTTTTCCTAGAAATTTCTCTTTCGATCCATTCTTTTAACGCTAGTTTTTCTTGAGCATTAAAACTTTCTTGACGTGTGAGATTGGAAATTAAAGGATCATGAACATCTCTAATTCGATCAATGATATGTGGCATAGTTGCGTGACTATATTCATTTTTGTTTTTTTGTCAAATTATTTTTAGGCTTCTCTCCTTTGATTCTTCTTATATACTTGACTTTCATCGACGAAAGAGTACTATTCACCGGCTCTCGCGCTTCCTTGTTAGTTTTCCTTTCAGGGAGGCCCGAAGATTATTTTTCTTTGTTCTCCCCTACTTTATGGCTCTTAAGAAGGCAAATAAGAAGAAAATCATCACGAAGTTTCGTACGCATGACAAAGATACTGGTTCGCCAGAAGTACAAGTAGGCATCCTTACTACAGAAATTAAAGAAGTTACAAAACATTTGAAGGATCATAAAAAAGACAATTCTGCTCGTCGAGGGCTCTTAGCAAAGGTTGCCCGTCGTCGTAAGCTTCTTTCGTATATTAAAATGAACGATACAAAGGGGTATGAAAAAATCGTCAAGGCGTTGGATTTAGATAAATAGTGTTAACTCTGCAATTGAACATGCCGGTGCTCATGATGTTGGTTTTGAATATTTTCACGAATGTGTAATATTTCGTGATAGATTTTTTCGATTCGAGGAATGAAATGAATTCTGATGATGGTATTTTGTGCTTCTAGCTGTAGCGAGCCAAATCCAAAAATATTCTGTATCAGTCCACGTTGCGTTTTGTCGATATCTTGTAAATTAGCAATGTCGATACTTTCGTGATCATCAATAGAGAATAGTGTTTTTTTGATGCGATGAATTTTGCGATCAGTGACAATGACAATGTAGAGAAAGTAGTGATAAAGACGAAGTAAGAATAATAGTTGGATAATGCTGAAGCCTGTTACAAACATCGCAAGAAGAAGATGCCCCGTATCATCTTTTGAAGATGGTACGAAGCCAAAAAATAAGTACAAGAGTCCGGCAATGACGGCGGTGAACATTAGTAGTTGCGCAAACGAAGGCATGAGCCGAATCCAGTGTTGATGAAAGTAAAATGCTACTTTTTCACGTTCGTCTTTACCCTGGAAAAACGCCTCTGTTTCTTCAAGGTCGCAAACCTGTGTTTTTGCTATCTTTACCATAAAAAAATAATGGTAGAAGTATTTAACACCAAAAGAATTATCGTATGGATGATGACAGCGTACTTCATGCGTTCTACGGTAAAAATTCCAAAGCACGACTTGCTTTTGTCCTTCGAAAAATCGATGCCTTGTATTTTTTTACGAAAGATTTTCCAACATATCAGTTCAGTAGCACTACAGCCAATCATGAAACTGAAGATCAGTATGTACATAAGAGAACAATGACTATATCTCTTTAGAGGTCTACGAAGCAATGTTTTTTATCGAGACATCGCCAAAAACCTCTCAATATTTGCTGAAGAGAGATTCCGTGAAAAAAAATGATACATTTTATGGACTTTTTTCTTAGTTTTTGGTATATTTTAAACGTTCTTTTCATCTCTTATTGAATTTTGATTGGATTTACGTATGAGGATCTTCGCGTAAGGTGTTCGTGTGTAAATCCACAACCAACCAGAAATCGATAAAGAGGTTTTAAAAGAATTCATTGCTCATTTTAGGGCAATTTTCCTCTTTATTTTTATGCAAAAAGAATATTCTTTGTCCCTTGGCGATAAGCCAATGGTCATTAAAACTGGGCATCTTGCAACGCAGGCTAATGCTTCAGTCGTATGTCAAATGGGCGATACCGTTTCGCTCGCAAATTGCACTATTTCATCCAAAGCTCGCGATGGTGTCGATTTTTTGCCTTTACAGGTTGTGTATCAGGAAAAGTACTACGCAGGAGGTAAAATCGCTGGAAGTCGCTTTCGTAAGCGCGAAGGTCGGCCAGGCGATGATTACGTTCTTCTGGCTCGTGTTATTGATCGCGGACTTCGTCCTATGTTCCCTAAGTATTTACGCAATGATATTCAGGTTATGGCGACCGTGCTTAGTTACGACTTTGAGCACGAACATGACATCGCTTCTGCAAATGCTGCTAACTTAGCTTGTGCTCTTTCGGACTGTCCGTGCGACGGCCCGCTTGGTACTGTGCGTGTAGGCATGATTGGCGGTGAGCTTGTTCTCAACCCTTCACACGAAGCACGTGCAAAAAGCGATTTAGATATGTTTGTAACTGCCTCGCTAGAACGCGTGGTGATGATTGAAGCTGGTGCGAATCAGTTACCAGAAGAAGACATTCTTCGTGGTATTGATTTCGGGAAGAAATGGGCTCAGAAAATTGCAAAGTTTTTTGCAGATATTCAGAAAGAAGTAGGAAAACCAAAATTTGAAGTAGTTCCTCCTTTTTATGTTCATGAAGAAGATTATACGTACCTTCAGTCCTGGGCATTACCAATTGTTACCAAGGCAATAAAAGATTCTCTTGGTAAATTAGAGCGACGTAAGATATTTACACAGCTCATGGATGGTGCGGCTGAGAAAATGAAAGAAAAATTTGTGTTTGGTCCACCCGCATCCCCCGAGCAGGAAAAGTATCAGGAAGACGCATGTAAGGCTGCAGCTTCTACTATTGATAAAATTATTAAAGCCGAAATGCGCCGATTAGTACTAGAGGAGGGGATTCGTATGAGCAGCAGAAAAGTAGAAAAGATTCGTTCACTTTCTGCCATGGTCGATATCCTCCCTTCGCGCGTTCATGGTTCTGCCCTCTTTCAACGTGGCGAAACTCAGGGTCTTACAACGTGTACCCTTGGCTCACCAGGCGATAAGCAGTTAGTAGAGGGCATGGAAGGGGAGCACGAACTTCGTTACATGCATCACTACAATTTCCCTCCATTCTCCGTTGGCGAAACTAGTAATCGCCTCATGGTTGGTAACCGCGAAATTGGTCATGGAAATTTGGCACAACGCGCGCTTGAGCCGGTCCTTCCTTCTGCGGAAACTTTTCCATACACCATTCGTACCGTGACTGAAATTTTAGAATCTAATGGGTCCTCTTCTATGGCTGCTACGTGTGGTTCTACTCTTGCACTCATGGCTGCAGGTGTGCCAATTACAGCGCCAGTTTCGGGTATTGCGCTTGGGTTAATTTCGGATGAAGAAAAAGGCAAGTACATCATTCTTTCAGATTTACAGGATGAAGAAGATTTTGGTGGCGATATGGATTTTAAACTTGCCGGTACTGCAACAGGGGTGACAGCTATTCAGATGGATATTAAAATTAAGGGCTTACCAGATTCTGTCTTTAAGGAAGCGCTCGAGCGCTCTAAAGTTGGACGTGCAGAAATTTTAAAGGTGATGCTCGGTGCAATTTCTGAACCAAAGAAAGAACTTTCGCCCCATGCGCCACGTATTGAGACTATTCATATTAATCCTGATGATATTCGCCTTGTGATTGGTAAGGGTGGTGAGACGATTCAAAAGATTACAAAAGATCTAGGTGTTGAAATCGACATCGAAGATAGTGGCTTGGTGTTTGTCACTGCTCTGAATGGTGAAGCAATGAAAAAAGCTAAGGAGTGGATTTTAGGCATTGTTGAAAAGCCTGAAGTTGGCAAGGTGTACGATGCAAAAGTGACACGCATTATTGATGGTACAGGCGCAATTGTAGAGTTTGGACATGGTAAAGATGCGATGATTCATATCTCCGAGCTTGCCTGGCAGCGCACTGAAAAAGTAGAAGATGTCCTGAAGGTTGGAGACGTTATTCAGGCTAAGTGTGTCGAGTTTGATGCTGTGGAAGGTAAAACAAGACTATCGTTAAAACAGATGACGGCACCACCCGAAGGCTGGACTCCGCCTCCTCCACGACCTAGTTTTGGTGGTCGTTCGCATGGTGGTGGTGGGCATCGAGGTGGTTTTAGACGTTAGAATTCGTTTTCAAAAGATAAAGGAGTCCTTCGTGTGATGGACTCCTTTTCTTGACGATTCTATGTAGTACAGTAATATTTCGCACCTTATGACTTCACTCCATCCTTACTCACCTCAAGAATCTCCTGCAGAAATCGTAGAACCTTCGCAGATACCTCGCACTCTCCTTGATAAATGGAACATTCTTTTACCAATTATTGGTGCATTACGATTAGTGTATTCATATTGTCAAAAGAGCGTATGTACCATTCGTCGTGCTGTCCGAAGTGAAATAGAGGATGTTGTCGATGGAGTCGTTGATGCGGTTGAAGATACTGCGGACACAGTATTGGCATCCGAAGACCTTATCGCTCGTGCACTTATTCCGTCTCAACCTCGTTCACTTTCATCTTTTTCGATTCTACAAAATACGATGCGAGACTTACTAAAGGGTGCATTGGCACATTGTGTTCCTGTTTTTGGTGCAGCAATTTGTTCTACAGCCGAACGTCTTGCGATAGAAGACATAGAAGAAGATGTCGATGAAGTTTTTGAGCTCTTGGATGTTTTGCTACGGGATTTTAATGATCACAAGAGCGTTGACGAAAAGCGCTGTAACGCTCTTGAAGAAAAATTACGTATCTTAGAACAGAAAATTCGTCGGTTGGAATGCATCGTTCAAACTCAGCAGAACGAAATGTTGCTTTTATTACAAACTCCTCCAGAGCCAAAACCAACGCAGTTTACCGTACAGGACGTTCGTCGACTTGCCCAGTCGGATAAGGAATGGTGGTATTCATCAAATCCTAAGCCCAACGAGCCTCTTACGATTATGAATGCAATACGACTACGAGAGCGTGAACCATATCTGTTGCCGTCTCCTTTAGAACTTGAATACTTTGGAGGTCTGGACGTTTCCTCGAGTGGTATTGTTTCCACTCAGTCTGGCTTATCTGTTGGGTATGATTTCATAGCTCATAACTGCCCTCGCCTACGCTCGATGGAAGGCTACGTAGTTATTGGTCATCGCTTTTCGCTTCGTGGAAATAAATTTATTCAGCGTCCTCCAGACATTCATGTACGTTTTATTGATGGTCTCAAAGTCTTCGATTGTAGTAACTGTCCTAACCTTCATTCACTTGGAGAATTTTCGGAGCATTTTGTTGATGCATCGAGGCCTCCACGCGTTATTCGTATTCACGATCTTTTTCTTGTTGATACGGCTGTAACCACGCTTCCCGACAACATTCTTCCAAGATATGTGCATATGTTAGATGTAGGTCAAGAAGTTCTCGCAAAGCATTGCTTTAAACGATGTGGTAAAAATAATGGTGAAGGCTTCCATGTCGTTAAATATACTCAAGCGGAATGGGAACAGTGGTTGTTGCGAGGGTATTAAGTCTTAGGCTCTGAAGACGACATCTCATTTTTTGGCTTAGGTGAGGTTGCTTTCTCTGCTGGCGTCGTGGAGGCTTCTTTCGTATCACTTTTCTTTTTTGCGATTATTTCATCACTTTTTTTTGTCGATGTTGTGACGGAGTTCGTGCTGTCTGTTTTATAAAAACCAGTCCCTTTAAATTGAACCATGGGCATTTTCATGATTTTTTGTACTTTTATTGATGTACCACAGGTTGGACATGGGGGACTTTTTTCGGTGCCAAAGGGCAAAACTTCCTCAAAATTTGTCTCGCATCCCTTACAAAGATAGTGATAGCGTGGCATGGGTTTTTTTTATTAAGCTACACTTTTACGTGCTGCGACTCCGCGTGAATCGAAGCCTCCGAGCGCATCTAGTAATCCACTTGTTGCGCTTCCGGGGAAGCGAATCACGTCTGCCACAAGTTTAAGCGGTCTTGGTGGTAAAAGATGCGAGCCCGTTGCTTTGACGTCCCTGCCTAGTTCGCCAAAGGCTCCATCAGGTACTGAAATTCTTTCACCTACCACTCCTCCAAGCACTGCGTCAATTGCTCTACTTGTTCCATTAACGACCGCGAGTGGCAGTCCAAAGATCAATTTTGCATGGTTGCCTTCTTTCAGCGGTGTTGCAATGTAACGTTCTGCGGTATCTGCTGCGACTTCCTGTAGATTTTCGCCAATAGTATTACGAAAAAGTAATCGATCTTCTGTCGATGAATATTTGTGCAAATGCTTCATGAGTGCATTTATTATAAGCATCACGATGTTTATATCAATGATTTTCTGCATTAAATTTCTGCCGCAGAGAGGGTTAGTCTCTGCGGCATGGAGTTTGACCCCCTTTTCACCTCTTAAATGGCTTTAAGAGGATATTATTTTTCGGTGGCGTCGACGACGCCAGGAAAAATAAGCTCAGAAAAACGATTGCGATGAGAACAAGAACGCCGATCGTCTTCATTTTCAACCTTTTGAGTTAAGGAAGGGGATCAAACTTAATATTATTATACAATATTTTTATATTAAAAGATAGTGTCTTTTCTGCAATTACTTATTGTTAAGTAGATCTTTTCAATAAATATATTTTTATCTTTTTTATGAATTCTATGAGTTTTTTTCATGATGAATTTTTCATAAATAGGTGTGTTGATTTGCCTTAGCTATTCATTTTTCTTCTTGAGGGAGGAGGACACCTTGTTCGGTTTCCTCCTCCCTCAATCTCCCTCCACCTTCCTAACGGTACCCGTTTTTCTTTGCTATGAGTTTTTACAGAATCAGCGAGTTAATTTGCTTTCTCCTGCAATCAAAAGTGTATTATTCTATCTCGCGTTATACTTCACTTCTATTTTCTCCTCTAACTTACCGTGCTCGATAAAGCGTACGATCCAAAATTAACTGAAGATCGCATCTATCATGCATGGGAGGCAAGTGGTGCGTTTACGCCTGAGTCTTGTCCGAAAGATGGCGAGCCTTTTTGCATTAGCATGCCACCCCCTAATGCCACAGGCCAATTGCACCTTGGGCATGCGGTGATGCTTGCATTACAGGATATTTTTACTCGTTTTGCTCGCATGAAAGGTAAAAAGGTTCTGTGGGTTCCGGGGACTGATCATGCTGCTATTGCTACTGAAAACGTTGTCATGAAGCAATTGAAGGAAGGTGGCATGAAGGATCCTCGTAAAGAGTTAGGTCGCGAAAAACTTGTAGAAAAAATTGCAGCATTTGTGGAACAGAGTAAGAAGACGATTCGTTCGCAGGTACGAAAAATGGGAAGTTCGTGCGATTGGTCCCGTGAACGGTACACATTTGAACCTTCGCTCAATCGTTGTGTGAACGAAGTGTTTCGCATGATGTATGCAGATGGACTTATTTACCGGGGACATCGTATTGTCAATTGGGATCCTAAGCTTCAAACAACAGTGTCCGATGACGAAGTCGTGTACAAAGAAGAAAAGACTCCTTTCTATACATTTAAGTATGGTCCTTTTGAAATTGCAACATCCCGTCCGGAGACGAAATTTGGCGATAAGTATGTGGTAATGCACCCGGATGATACTCGGTATAGCAAGTATAAGCATGGCGATACGTTTGAAGCGGAGTGGATTAATGGTCCGGTCCGGGCAACAGTCATCAAAGATGAATCCATCGATATGGAGTTTGGTACGGGTGTGATGACTATTACGCCTTGGCATGACCATATCGACTTCGATATTGCCGAGCGTCATGGTCTCGAAAAAGAGCAAATCATTGGCTTTGATGGTCGATTACTTGATTCCACAGGTGAGTTTGCCGGAATGAAGATCGATGAAGCTAGACCGTTGATTGTTGAAAAATTGAAATCGAAGGGTCTTCTTGTAAAAGTTGATGAGCACTACGTTCATAACAAGGCTGTTAGCCAACGAGGTGGGGGCACATTGGAGCCACAGATAAAATTGCAGTGGTTTATTGATGTGAATAAGGAAGTAGTATCTTGGCCTCCCCAAAACCCCAAAAAGGATGATTCAGATGCGAGGCCAACGTTAAGCCTCAAACAGATTCTCCATTCGGTTGTACACCACGGTGATATTTCCATTATTCCCGATCACTTTCATAAAACGTACTTTCATTGGATTGATAACCTCCGTGACTGGTGTATTAGTCGGCAAATTTGGTGGGGACACCGTATTCCTGTGTATTACTGTTCTACATGCTCTCATTCTTATCAAAAAACTACTACACACTCGTTGCCCTCCAATGTATCCAGCCTACGTTCTGGTGAATATGCTTCTGCACAGACATTAACGGAATGCCCACTTTGTGGGGGTGTACTTGAGCAAGATTCCGATACGCTCGATACATGGTTCTCGTCTGGTCTTTGGACGTGGTCAACCCTTGTAGATTCATCACTTACTCAAAATTTTGATCTTTCTCTACGCGAGATGCTCGATCGAAGCCCAGATTTTGCTACGTTTCACCCCACGACTGTGATGGAAACGGGGTACGATATTCTGTTTTTTTGGGTCGCACGTATGATCCTGATGACCACGTATGCAACGGGTCAGATTCCCTTTAAAACAGTCTATCTACATGGTCTCATTCGTACTCGTGATGGCCGAAAAATGAGTAAATCTGATCCTGAAACCATGATTGATCCCCTCGATATCATTCCTGTCTACGGCGCGGATGCTCTACGATTATCGATGATTGTAGGCCAAAGTCCGGGGGCGGACTCTCGACTCTATGAAGAAAAAATTGCAGGGTACCGCAATTTCATTAATAAACTTTGGAATGCATCACGTTTTGTGCTTATGCAGTGCGAACAAGTTGGACTAGATCCACATACTATCCAGGGCATTCCAGATGCTTCCGGGTTATCCTTGGCAGATCGTGCTGTTTTACATGCGACAGCATCGCTTATTGAAGAGGTGACGAAAGGTCTAGAGCAGTATCATTTAAGTGCAGTAGGGGAGCGACTCTATAGCTTTGTATGGGATTACTTTTGCGATTGGTATCTGGAACTTAGCAAAGGTAGTGCCAATCACGATGTTCTTGTTCATGTTCTTCGTTCTATTCTTTGTCTTTTGCATCCTTATTGCCCATTTGTTACGGAAGAACTGTGGTCTTCTCTTAAATACAAAGATGATTCTTCTCTCATCCAAAAGGCGTGGCCTCTTGCACATACTGATGATAAAAATCAGCAAGCATTTGATCAGTTACAAGTCGTTATTGATGTTGTCAGCGCGTTTCGTAAGCTTCGTGCAGAACAAGGTGTAGAACTCAATAAGGAGGTTGATGGCATTATCATTAGTCCTGTGCATGCTGATCTTTTACTGTCTCAACGAGCTTCCATTCTTCGTTTAGGTAAACTAAAGAATCTGACCATTCATCAGGCATCAGTACAGGTACAAAATACTGCAAGCGCCTTTCTTTCTTCTGCGGAGGTGCATTTACCTCTTGCCGATCTTTTCGATGCAGAAACTCTCATCAAAAATCTTCGTAAGGAACAGATGGATTTAGAGAAGTACATGAGTGTTTTGCGAGGGAAGTTGGAGAATAAGAATTTTGTTGATCGTGCACCGCCTCAATTAGTTGATGCAGAAAAGGCTAAGCTTTGTGAAGCTGAAGGTACTCTTGCAAAAATTACCGAAAAGCTATCGCAACTTCTTTAGTGTCGATTATCATATTTTGTAGAGTTTTTTTTGAAGGTATTAGTAGGAGGTCATGAAGGTCAAGAAAGTAAGGGAGGTAAGGTACGTATCTTGAAAGGCTGTAGATTGCAGAGGAACTGATACCACTTCGCAATTGATGTGATACCAATCGCTCCGAGTACTATTGTCGAAGTTCTTGGCTTGGGCAATTGCTTCGCGGTATAAGAAGAGAGCTTAATTTTCCTCATTGGCATCAATTCTTTTGCAACTTGGGATGAAGATCCACCAAAGAATCATATAATCTCATGATCTTTTTTTATTATTGCAACGATAAAATTCTTGACGGTGAACAATCGTCCACCTATAGTGGTGTACACTTGTACTCCCTACATTTTATGCCTCTTACTCCTCATCAGCGCACTGTCCTTAATTACATCAGTGAATTCCAAAGCAAGCGAGGCTATTCTCCCTCGCTTTCGGACCTTGCTCTTGCCTTTGGTGTACGGAGTAAAAATGCTATTGCGAAGGTTGTGAATACCTTGGTTCTCGAAAAGCATCTCGAAAAAGATCCAAAGGGTCGTATTAAAATTCTAAGCCAGCCCCAGCAACAGCAAGAACCTACGAGCATGTCACTACCTCTTTTTGGTCCCATTGCTGCTGGTTTTGCAGCCCCTGTGGAAGAACATGCAGAAGAACAAATTACACTCGAAGGATATTTAGTGCGCGATAGAGCTTCCACTTTCCTTCTTCGTGTTAAAGGCGACAGCATGATTGGTGCAGGTATTTTTGAGGGTGACCTTGTTGTTGTTGATCGTTCCAAAAATCCGCGTCCCGGCGATATTGTTGTTGGTGTCTTAGATGGTGAATTTACTCTTAAGCGTCTTAAAAAAGATAAAGGAAAGTTTTACCTGCAGGCTGAAAATCCTCAGTATCCCGATTTGCACGCCCTTGAAGAGTTAACAACAGCAGGCGTTGTTGTTGGTATGGTGCGAAAAATGGTGCTGTAGTGACTTTTTAGTATTGTTTCAGGTTGAAGAATCTTTCAGGTTTTTTTAAGCCTTCATCTTATATTTTGTGTACTTTACCTATGATTTGTCATATCGATGCTGATTCTTTTTTTGCCTCTGTCCTCATTCGTAAGTATCCTTCGTTACAGGGGAAACCAGTTATTGCTGTTGGTATGGGGGGTAGTTGCGTCATTGCTGCGACCTATGATGTAAAAGCAAAAGGCGTACGTACAGGGATGCGTTTAAAAGAAGCACGGAAGCTTTGCCCAGGGGCGATAGAAGTGCCATCTGACTTTAAAGAAACAGCTCTTGCATCACGTCAAATTGAGGATGTACTTACCTCGTTTTGTCCTACGATTGAGCAAATGTCTATTGATGAGTGGTATTTAGATTTGCATAGCATTTGTGGTGGCGTACCTTTCGATCTTCTTTCTTGGGCTCAGGGTACGCGCCAACTTATTGTAAAGCGCACGGCTTTTTCGGTCTCTGTTGGCATTGCTCCTACAAAGCTACTTGCAAAGATGAGTAGTGAATATCGTAAGCCGGGTGGTGTCACAGTTCTTACAGACCAAAATCTTCATGCCTTTTTGTGCGACCGCCCTGCAGCTGCCATCCCTGGCATTGGCCCTCGTCGACAGGATGTTGTGCGTGCGCATGGATGGCACACTGCCTGGGACATTGCTCATGCTGCGGATGATGCTTTGCGCTCCCTTTTAGGGAGATCGGGGCTAGAAATAAAGCAAGAATTATTAGGCGAACGTGTCCATTACGTTTCCTCGTATGTACGTCTTCCACAATCTATTTCACGTTGTCGTAGCTTTCGCTCAACAACCGATGTACTTTTTCTTCGGGCTCAGCTCCTTAAACATCTGGAATATTGTATTTTTAAGATGCGTCGCTTTCATCTTATTACCCGTGAAGTTTGTCTATTGGTTCGTACACACGAGTATCATTCTCGTAGTGCTTACGTTCGATCTGCAGATTCTTGGTGTACGGTGGAAGAAGTTCTTCCGTCGGTTCTTCATTTATTTCAAGACCTTTGCTTTCCTCTTCAATCGTATACCCAGTTGGGCCTTACTCTTTCACAATTCTCTTCTGCTAACGAGCAGCAATTATCGCTTTTCACGGACAAAGAGTACGTACGGAAATCGGAACATGTGCAAGCTGCCTGCGATGCAATTACACGTCGCTTTGGAAGGAATGTTCTTACTCGGGCATCTGCCTTGCAGGTGTCGACTGGTACGGAGCTAGGTTTAGATTTTTCTCTCTATCAGTAGCATTTATCGAATGGTATCAAGTTCTTTTTCTTTGGTAATTTCAATATACATAATGGTCCAGACTGCTTGTTTAAAAATATGAAGATACGCAAAAAAGTATGCAGCTATCATTGTTACAAAGAATCCTAACACTCCACCAATAACATAGCTTATCGATGGTTTTACAATATACGTCAGCAGTACACTGCTCCCAATAATAATGCCCGGAATTAACGTAATAATCAGTGAGTTCATGATGATGCGAATGGTGATGATAGAAAGGAGTAAGAGCAAAAACATCACATGAGGGAGGTAGCTAAAAATAAGTTTTACACTTTTAGCACCTGATTCAAAAACCCCTAATTTATCCACAACAACACCAGATTCGGTAAAGCTGGAGAAAAATTTAATAATGTTGGAAAGTACCCAAATAATGACTGCAACGCTTAACATCCAAATTTTTAGCGATTCTCCGTATCGGAGAATGAGTGAGATTGCTGTGATAAGAATTGTAGGAGTGGAGAAAATAAAAACTTCGTGAATGGCAAAAATAGGAAAAAAATTATAGAGTGCCATGATAAATCCTCCTTTCAGTGGTTTTTTGTCATGAGCCTTAGCTGAGAGACCAATAATTGCTCCGGTTGCAAAACTTGGTGCAAACATTTCAATTGCAAGTAGCAGTAAAAAACCAAGAATGAGTGCCCAAAAAAGTATGGGTGGCATTGAGTGATACAACATAATTTCGATATCAAAAAATCCACCTGCCTCGCCATGAAGATACGTTGTGATAAAGTAGATCTGGTAGATAATGAGCTTAATATCGAGAAGGATTTCGAAAAGCGCCCCAATAAACCCCCACCATCGTAACGTTGGTTCGGATGTCGTTATTGCCCATGCCTGTGCAATAATTTCTCGTGGTGTAAGCATGAAGAGACGAGAGGTCTTAAAAAGACGTGGAAGCGCAGTTTAGCCTAATTTACTCAAGAAGGCATCCTATTCTTTCTCGTGAATAAGATCTTGTAATGGCGTAAATGTATAATCTTTTCCAAGTACGATGACAATGTCTGCATGTGTATTTTTCGTCATAAACACTTCTTGTGGAAGGGCTCCTTTTGCTATCCCTACAAGATCCGAAAGTGCATCAAGGGTTTGTTGAGCGTTGGTGTCAGATTCCTGATGCTCAGCTGTTCCTTGAATGATCTTTGGATCGAGTGCAATGATCGATTTTTCTTGTTCTTTTTTATTTTCTAATGTGAAATTTCCTGTTGTTGTAATTGAAAAGCCGTATCTCTCTAGTTCGTATCCTAGTTTAGCAGCAATACCTGACTTTTTTGTGCCATTTAAGATAGTGATGGTACTTGGTTGTAAAAATAACATGCGCTTACTAATCAGTAACTGTGAAAATGCATCAATTTGTTTCCAGGTTACTGGGGTAGGAGGCACAGATACAGGGAGTAAAACTGCTGCACCATCAAATTGATCACGCGGAGGTGAGTATAAAAATCCACCACGGAGAGCAATGGAGCCATAAAGACCATTTTGGTCGTTGAGTTGAACATTAATGACTCGCGAAGTATCAAGTGAACGTCCAAGCGACGCTAGTCCAATTAATTCATTGATCGTAAATGTACTTTCAATGTTCGCCGCCAGGATGTCATATAGATTATTTAATTTACTTACACTTGTTATCAGTCCTTGATCTTGCAATTTTTTTCCGATTGCACGAATGATTTCCTGCTGACGACCGGAACGCGAGAAGTCGCTTGTTGTATGACGAGATCGTGCATACTGTAGTGCGGTCGCACCATCGAGATGTTGTAACCCTTTTGTGATTCTAAACGTTTTGTATGTGTAGTTGGGTCCTGGATATTCGGTATCCACAATTGTTTCGGGTACATCAATATCGATTCCACCCAGTAAATCTACTCCTTGCTCAAAACCTGAGAAGTTAATTTTAACAACACCATGAATATCTATTCCAAACATTGATCCAATTTCTTTTGCGAGCTGCTTCATTGCTTCCTGTGATGCTTCTTTTGCTTCCATTCCTTTTCTTTGAAGAGAAATTTTATAATCACGATAGAGACTATTAATCCGTCCGCGTCCCATTTTTTCCGTTTTAAGTACGTACGTATCTCGTGGAATAGAAATCATCACTACACTTTTTGTTGGTCCTGGGTCCGCGCTTGCAATCATCATTGTATCGGTGAGATCAACTCCGTCGTGATTATTGTCTCCTTCGCCTAAAAGTAATACATTGGTAAATCCATGGTTATCGTTAGGAATCGTCACATTGACCATTGAAACCATATCAATCGTGAAATTTTTGATACGGATGATGATGTTGAATGTAGCATAAACAAGTGCAATTACTGCAAGTAGCGATAGGACAATCGTTCCAATTTTACGTATTCTTCTTTTTAATTGAGCATCTCGTTGATCCTCCATATTTTTTTCTTTGTAGTGGTTCCATAGTCTTTGTACGCATTGCATAACAGGTACGCCAACGGAGAGGAGCATCCATATTTTTGAAGGTTTTTTTTCTTCACGGACGCGTCGAATTTCAAATGACATTGCCGTAATTTTACTCTTACAATTTCATTCCGTCATCTTTTTATTTCGATGTCGGCTTTCTTCATATTGTAATTTTAGTCATGTTCATTATCTTTAACGAAGAGTCTCTCTCTGACGTCGTAAGTAAAGTATTTTATTACTCGATGATTATTCGTAGTACATTTTCCTGTAAGAGTTCTTCCTTCGATTATTCTTTGATTCGGAATGCTCTGCGGGTACGATGTTTGGTATGCAGTCTATAATCTTTCTTGAAGTTGATCCTGAGGATGTTTCAGTGATTCGGTCGTGTTTTCCTGATGCAGAGATTTGCACCTCTGTACTTTCAGGCCCTGATTTAATTACTGCCTGTAAAAAGCATTCAATTATATGTTGTTTTATCTATTCTCAATTTACAGCAGAGGTTTTGTCGTCCCTACCTAACTTACGTTTACTCTGTACACGTTCGGTTGGCTACAATCATCTTGATGTTACTTATTGTCGATCGAAGAATATTACAGTTTGTCACGTCCCCGATTACGGTTCACATGTCATTGCCGAACATGCTTTTGCCTTGCTTCTTTCAGCTCTACGTCATATTACTGAAGCAAGTACGCTAGTGCGTGGTGGGCATTTTGATTACCACGGCTTACGAGGGATGGCTTTACTGGGGAAGACCATAGGAATTGTAGGAACCGGTAAGATAGGTTGTGCTACAGCAAAAATTGCTCATGGATTTGGCATGCGCATTCTTGCAACAGATGTGTGTAGGACTGTTGAATTGGAAGATCGTTACGATGTGAGATATGTTCCGTTTGAAGAATTGCTTACAAGTAGTGATATTATTTCTCTTCACATTCCTGCAACGCCTGAAACATTTCATCTCATTCACGATGGTACTATAGCGCAGATGAAAAAAGGTGTGATTCTTCTTAATACAGCACGAGGGGAGCTTATTGATTCTCATGCACTTCTTCGGGGCCTTGAACGTGGCACAATTGCCCATGCTCTCTTAGATGTACTGGAACATGAAACAGATACGATTCTGAATAAAGACCTTATTCAGCACCCTCGTGTGCTTGTTACTCCACATATTGCTTTTTATGCAGATCAAAGTATGCAACGCATGTATCAGGAATCGTTTCGTTCCATTCATGAGTTTTGTGCTGGCCGAATCCCCGTACATCAAGTTGCTCCATGTACACGAGTATGTGACCTTCCAAAGGTTGTAAAAAAGGCGTTGTAGTTGCCTTAGTTCAGGTATGTTATGACGTTTTGTACATCCTGCCTATCGTGTCCTATTGAGGGTTGTTGGTCATCTTCTTTCATCATGCCAATCATGACGCCACCGATAACAGTTTCATGGTCCTTAAGGTGCAATACATCGTGTACTGGGCCATGATGCAGCGAGACCCAACAGCTCCCTAGTCCAAGTGCAGTTGCTCCAAGCATCATGGAAAGCATCGCATTAGAGCATGAGTATTCTAGTTCTTTTGGGTTCCAAATTGGCGCGGTTGTCTGGTGCGATTTTGCACTTCTGTCACACGTGACAACAATAAGAACGCCAGCCCCTACTATAAAATTACCATAGCATGAATGCTGCATAATTTTTTCTTTCATTTTTTCATCTTCGATGACATAAAAACGCCATGGCTGAATGTTTTCAACACTTGGGCTTTCGTGCGCTAGTTTTAGAATTTTTTCAATGACGCCTCGTTCCACACTGCTTTTCTTGGAAAAATACCGAATACTTCGTCTATTTTTTACAAGCGATGCAAAATCATCAAATGCCATCATAGAGTAATAGGGAAGAAAAGTACCATCAGTGTACTCTCACTCTTTTCGATAGAGAATCTTTCTTTTTAGAAAGAAAGCACCTTTGAGAAAGGTGTAAAGAAAAAGGCCCTCTTTTTTATGAGAGAGCCTTCGTCGTTTAGCCTTGAGCCGTAGCTATTAGTTGTTTTTTTCTGCTTTGAAGCAGTTTAAACAGAGCACTGGGCGTCCACCCTCTGATTCTGGGCGGGGCTTAAATGGAACCTCGCATGTTGTACCACATTTGGCACACGTAGCGGGGAACATTTGCCTTGTACTCATACGCTCGTTCTTGCGCTTATCGCGACAAGTTTTGCAGCGCTGAGGGGCAGCGAGGCCACGTTCTGCGTAGAAAGCCTGTTCACCCTCTGTAAAGGAGAAAACAGCTCCGCAGTCGCGGCATGTAAGGTCCTGATCGGCCATACAAATGAAAGAAAAAAGGAAGTAAAACTGCAACGACCTTGTTTTCCTATTCTTTCGGTTGTATTCCGATGTGAACCTGGTCGACGAAGGTGTTAGCTTTAAAAGTCTACGCTATATTGACAAGTTTTGTCAATGGTTTTCTGATTAATCTTTTAAAAGATGAACCAGAGTTCGATTGCTGTGAAAGCTATGCCAAAAGCGATGCCTCCCATAACTTCAAGAACAGAATGGCCTACTCGTTCAGATAACTTTATTGACCCTTGAAGTGAGTTGAGGATTTTCGCTTGTTCTCCTATAGCCTTTCGGCTATTTGCAGCGTCATACCAAATGAATAATGCTAAGACAAAGGCAATGGCGAATTCGGCAGACATCGTTCCACTTTTATGTCCTACCACCATCACGAGCGAAGTAACCATGGCACTGTGACTACTAGGAATCCCGCCCGGTCGCAGTAGGCCGTTTTTCCACTTTCCTTCGAGAATTCCTTCGAAGAGAATTTTTGTTGCTTCAGCAAAAAAGCCAACGCTTACAGGTACGAGTACGATGTAGTAAGATAGTATAGATTGGGAAAGGAGAAGATTCATTTGATATTGAGTATAGCGTCTTTTTCTGATTCTTACGAAAAAAGCAGGCACCGATTAGTACCTGCTTTGAGCTTGCAGAAAAAATTCTTACTTAAGTGTGACTTTTGCTCCTGCTGCTTCGAGCTTCTTCTTGATATCTTCAGCTTCAGCTTTTGGAGAATCTTTCTTAATGATTGCTGGAGCTTTATCAACAAGGGCCTTAGCTTCACCAAGACCAAGTTGTGTAGCTTCGCGTACTACTTTAATGACACCAATTTTCTGTGCGCCTGCATCGGTAAGCTCAATATCGTAGCTGGATTTTTCCTCAGCAGCAGGTGCTGCACCGCCTGCAGCAGGAGCTGCGGCAACAGCTACAGGAGCAGCAGCAGAAATTCCGTACTGCTTTTCCATGAATTTTACGACATTGTTTAGCTGAATGACGTTCAACTTTTCTAGTGCGTCGATGACGGCTTGCTCTTCTTTCGTGAGCGTAATTGTGTCGGACATAACGAGGGGGGAAATGGGGTAAAAAGAAAAAAATTAATTATTTATGCAGATACAGGAGCTTCTACAGGAACTTCGGCTGATCCTACAACAGGAGTTGGCGAACTTTCCTTCTTTTTTGCAAGTTCCGCCATTGCCCGTGCAAACCCTGTGAGTGGCGAACTTAGTGCAGATGCAAACGACACAAGAGGACTGCGTACCATGCCCATAAATGTAGCAAGAAGTACCTGTTTACTTGGAATCGTTGCAAGTGCTTTTGCTTCATTGGCACTTAAAATTTTTGCAGAAAATATTCCGCCTACAAGTTTTACCGCTGGATTATCTTTACTAAATTTATGAGCAACTGCAGCACCTGCAGTCGGTTCTCCTGTACTAAAAATGCACGCAATATCCCCCGAAAGTGATTCAAGATCGATATCTGGTGCTCCTGCTTCTTTTGCGGAAATTTTAATAAGCGTTTTCTTGGCTACTTGCATGAGCGCATCTTCCTTCTTTAATTCTTGACGAAACTTTGTGATAGCGGCAACAGAAAGTCCTTGGTAATTCGCAAAGATTACCGATGATGCATTTTTCATTTTTTCTGCAAGTTCTTGCACCTGTTTTTCCTTATTTTGACGAGAAAGTGCCATAAGAGGGGAGTAAAAATAGTCTAAAAAAAGCTGGTCCTTTGGGCGAGTGCCCGGGAGACCAGCGAGGAACACGGCACGAATCACAAAGCCGGGGCCGTATGAGCGCTGCTGTATTCCTCGGGAGGGCTTACCTTCGGTCTGGGACCTAATGCCTCCGGTCTTCGGACTTGAGGAAGTTTATGGTACCTCTTTACTTTTGTCAAGGACTTTTCAGTCCCTCAAACTTCTGGGCTTTACAGGGGTCTTCATTTTTTTCACGCTTTTCGTTAGGTTCTCTAGTATACTTAATCTCGCATGGATACAGTGACAACAAGTATTCGTTCGGCTTCCGCAACACTTCGTACACGTGTTTCACCAGGAGTTATGGAACGCGTTGAGAAAGCACTTCGCTTTGCTCGTGAGGCTTATGTGGATCTGACCAGTGATATTCTTCAAGGAGTGCTCCTCATTGAGCATGCACTATTATGTGTAGAACTTTTGTCGGAGTTTTGTCACGATGAAGATGCGCTCATTGCGTGTGTTCTACAGCATTATATGCGTATTCCTGATGCCTCGCTTCAGGATATTGAAAAAGAATTTGGACGTGAAGTGCGAGAGATGGTTAGTAGAATTCATTTACTTTCACACCTGTATACAACAGAGTGGCGTAAATCTATAGAAGACATGCGTATCATGATAGTGTCGGTTGCTGATGATGTGCGAGTGATCCTTATTGTGCTAGCTATTGCTTGTTCGTATATTGCTCGTTTACAGCTCATGAATGAGGAATTTCGATTACGCATTTGTCGGAAGTCGTTGCAGCTTTTTGCACCTATTGCTTCGCGTCTTGGTATTTATACTCTTAAATATCGTTTGGAACGTTCTGCCTTTCAGGTTTGTTATCCTGTAGATGCAGAGCGACTGTCGGCAGAGCTACAGCGTTTACACGATGAGGGTGGGATGTTTTTACATAAAACAGCAGATGCTATTCGTCAGTTTTTGACCTCTGAGGGGGTACAGTGCACTGTATTTTCACGTGAAAAGCAGCCGTATAGTATTTTTCAGAAAATGCGACAGAAGAGCGTAGGCTCACTTTCCACGATTCATGATCTTTTTGCTATTCGCTTAGTTGTTCCGACCGTTCAGGATTGTTACCAAGTTCTTGGACTCCTACATCGCATTGGTACGCCACTTTCCCATCGATTTAAAGATTACATCTCCTTTCCCAAACCGAATGGGTACCAAAGTCTCCATACGTCACTCCTTGGCTTGCCACATGTGCAAAAAGACGTTGTTGTTGAAATTCAGATTCGTACACCTGAAATGCACGAGGAGGCAGAATACGGTATTGCTGCTCATTGGCTCTATAAACAGGATAAGCGAGGGTCGGGTCACGTGATGCAAAGCGCGAAGCATTTTCAGCTTTCCGAAATTCTTTCTAGACAGCATGCAGTTGAAGTCTCTCATACCGCTGGTACATCACATTTAGAGCAAGAGATGACACTTGTTGATCATTTGTATGTTCTGACACCTCGTGGGGATATTATTGAATTACCTGATGGTGCAACACCATTAGATTTTGCGTTTACTATTCATACTGATGTTGGGTTACGTTTTAAAGGCGCACGTGTGAACGGAAGCATTGTTCCTTTATCGTATAAATTGGATAATGGAGATTCCGTAGAAATTATGACGCATAAGCATCCTCAGCCCGCACTGAATTGGTTAGAAGTTTTAGTGACATCATCTGCACGTACTAAATTAAAATCATATTTTTTCTCCAATAATCGGGCCGATTTTCTCTCTTCTGGTAAAAGTATTTTCAATGCCGAATTGCAGTCGCGCCATTTGCCACTTTTAGATAACGATCTTACAATATTAAGTACGTTTGATGATGTTCCACTTTCCATGAAAGAGCGTGAGGACCTCCTCGTAAAGATAGGGATGAGCTCCATTCGTACGTCATCTATTTTTTCTCATCTTGCACTTCCCTCTGTTCCACGGAAGCTTTCTTCAAAGAAAAAGACGTCTCGTACTTCCTCTGTGCTTCCGGAGGTTATTCTCGATCATGAAGCACACGGTATGCCTTACCGTTATGCTAAGTGCTGCTCGCCACACCTTGCTAATCCACGTCCGGAAAAACTTACGGGCGTTATTACTCGTGGAGGGGTTACGGTTCATCAGGAAAAATGTGGTATGGGGAAAGGGGCTAATGCAGCACGAAAAATTGAGGTTCAATGGGCGCGTTAAATTATTATTGATGATCACCGATCATGAGGTCGACAATTTTACGCATTTTAAGGTCGAAGCGCATGGCTTCAAACTCATGACTTCCAGGCGAAGGAATTGGATCCTCTTGTACTTTTTTCAGAGCTAATTCCACTTCTGCATCAGAAATTTCTACTTTTTTTACATTGGCCAGTTCCTCCATTCCGTACCGGAGCTTTAGCCTTCCATCTGCAATATCCCTCATTTCGTTGATGATATCTGTACTGGTTTTTCCTGATGCTTTTACCCATTGTTCCATGGTTACTTTTTGCTCTTTTAAACGTTCCTGAACATCTTTCAGCATTTCTTCTAGCTCTTCTTGCACTAATTCCTGTGGCAATGTTACTTGTGTCGCTTCTTTGATTTTATCGAATAATTCTTGCTCACGACGTTCCATTTCAGCTTTTAGTTTCTGTTGAGTGAGCATTTTTTGCACTTCATCTTTAAATGATGCAACTGTACTTTGTGTCTTCAATCGTTGTGTAACATACTCTTCCGTGAGAAGAGGTTTTTTTAATAATGCGACACGTTGTACGTTCAGTGTAACGTCTAATTTTTTATTCCTGAGGACGGGGATATCATGCGTTTTGCTAAATTGAATGTTGATCGTTTTTACTTCTCCTTTCTTCATCCCTAGTACGTGTGCTGCTAGCTCGGGTATTAGCTCTTCTTCCCCAAGGACAATTCTGTAACTTGAAAGAGTGAAGTCTTTAAAAATTTCACCATTTTCTTTGCTCTCAATTGTTAAGTTCACCGCATCTCCTTGCTCCGCACTTTTATCGATTTCTTCTTCCGTTCGATCTTGTCGTAAAAGTTTTTCGATGAACGTTTCGACATCTGAAGTGCTTGCGATGGTATCTTTTTTTTCAATCGTGATTGTTTGTGGTTTTTTAACGGTTGCCTTAGGTCTTTCAATAAAGATTACCTCAATGGTGAGGGGATTAGTTTCACGAATGGATATTTTTGGCCTGATAATTGGTTTAGCATCACTTTGTTTTATCGCTTGCTCTACAACTTTAGGTAAAAGGACTCGCACTGTTTCTTCCAGGATTCCATCGGTTCCTACCCTTTCTCGTACAAGATGTTCTGGCGCGTTCCCAATACGAAAACCCTTTACTTCTACTTGCTTCTTCAGTGCTTCCAGTGCTTTTTTTTCCGCTGACTGTTCTGTGTCTTTATCAATGATTGTTTTAGTAACAATACGTGCGTCTTTCGATTGTTCGATGGTAGTTTTCATACATGGACAGAGGAAGGGTCAAAAAAAGAGGCGAAATCTTTGTTGCGAGATAGAAGCGTAGTTTACGAAAAGATTAGTATTTTTTCGAGCGATCATTCCAATAGACGAGGAGTGGAGTTGCAACGAAAATAGATGAATATGTCCCAAGTGCGATACCAATAATGAGCGTGAGGACAAACCACTGAATGGCATGACTACCAAAAAGGAAGAGCGCGGTTAGTACGATGAGCGTAGAAAAGCTGGTATAACACGAGCGCTTCCATGTTTGATTCACCGAACGGTTGCAGACTTCTGCAAACGACTCTTTTCGTTCTTCGAAGAGCAAATTGTCGCGAATACGATCAAAAACAATAATGGTGTCGTTGACTGAGTAGCCCAGAATTGTTAAAAGAGCCGTAACAAAGAGGGTGTCGACCTCAAAATTTGTAATGTGGCTAAGAATGACAAATATTCCTACAGTAATCATGACATCGTGCAAAAGTGTTACTACCGCTGTAATGCCGAATTTCCAAGGGCTATAACGACGTGGAATTTTGCGGAATGCCATTGCGATGTACAGAATGATACCTGCAGATGCTACAATGAGCGCTATGAATGCACGAAATTTAAGCGTACTGCCAACCGTTGGGCCAATAACGGTGTAGGAACGAATGGTAAAATTTTCGAATGTTTTACCTAAGTGTTTCTCTAGGCTTTTACGTGTTTCGTCATTGAGATCGCGCATTTTCACAAGAAATTGACCATTACCAAGTTTATTTACCGTAGGGCTTAATGCTGTTCCAGGTAATTCAACAATGGCTTCCTGAACTTTTTCGGCAGTTACATTTCCGTCCATGCTTATTTCCATCCGTGTTCCACCAGTAAATTCGATGCTAAGTATTGGACCAGGATAGAGGAGGAGCAAAATGCTGATGGCAGTTGCAGCACCCGAGAGTAAAAAGAAATATTTGGCAGGCTTGAGGAAGTCCATAGTGGTGAGAGGGTAGCGCGGAGCAAGTTTTTTTACTAGAGCATCTTGGTTGAAATGAGGGTTTAATGGCAGGTGCTTTGATAGTTTTTATTATTATACTTGCACCTCTAGGACTACTTTATCGTGTAATTCTTGGATATTCCACAGGAGTTCACTTGGTATCTTGTCAAAAAATTCTTTAAGAATATCACGGAGTTCCCCTCGTATATTTGATGGAATGAAAGAAGCTTCGTTTATCAGCCAATCTAGTCTGATCTCGTTCTGCGCGACCCTTTTCCCTGTTTCACGATTGATTGTTTTTTCAATAGTTTCCCTATCATTTGAGATGATGTAGTTATTGCTTTGTCGTGCGAGCCAGAGTGACCCTATATTCTGCATCTTCCATTCCCTAATCTTTTTCACATGTTCTTGATTAGTATTTGCGATAATATCGATGCGTACATTTTTGTCAGGAAGGGGAATTTTTCGTTGTATTCCTCCGCGATACTCTGCTTGGTATTTTTGGATGAATTCTTCTAAATGTTTTGGTGTTTCGGTACTTCCTATTAGTGTAAATGATATTTTTTTCTCTTGATTGCGCGAGAGAACAAATTCTATAGGCCTTGCTAGGACATTCTTTGCATAATCATGCAGAAAAAGCATGGATTGTTCTTCTAGTATTCCAAGGAAAATTCCTTCTAGGCCTTGCGCAAGGTCTTCATTGTATTTTTGTAATTGCTGTATGAATTGAGCTCCAAAGTGAAGAGGGGATTGATGCGAGAACCGGAGTAAGGTGACATAACCCTCTGGTAATTGAATAACATGCGAAAGATCATGATGTACCCCCTCATTTTTTGATTTGTTTTGGAGTGCAACACTCAGATGAGCATCGTCTACCCATTTCATACTTAGTGCGTACCAAGGATGCAGGATTGACTGAAGGATAGTTAGTATTTCGTTTTTGGTCGAATGCTCATGCAATGGCTCCAATGAAGCCCAAATTCCTTCGTGATTTAATCCTATTTCCTCTTTAAAAAAAGTATCCTCGAGCATTGTTTTTTTACTTTTTATTCCTCTTAGTTCCTTCTGCACTCCATTCTCGTACAATTGCTGTAAGCCAAGTGGTGTTTGGGTAAGTACCTTGTACACCAGTAAAGAGCCTGATTTCTGTAGCACAATTTCATTTTCGATGTGTTGTTCTGCCTTAACGATGGTCCTTGGGTCGATTCTTGTAAATTGTCTTATAAAGAAATTGATGAATTGTACGGCTCTTTCTTCAGTTGTTGATGAGAATGTTCGTGCAAATACAATGGTATTGTTTAAATTTTGCGTCGTAGCAAGTGTTTTTTTGTTGTGTTCAACGTGCATCCACCACTGTGTTAGGACAATACTCATGCACAAGACAATAAGTGTTGCTATCGAGATCACAATTCCTCTTTTTGCGTAGTCATTTAGCTGCATAGATGCAGTGTAACAGTACTTCCTTGTGAATACATTTGTTGAACGAAGAACATAATTTCTTAAAAAATCAATATGTAATACTTGTGTTTTTTTCTTACAAAGGTACAATGAAACGATTTCTTTCAAAAGAAAAAGAAATCAAACACAAAAAAGAAAGATACAAACACATAAGGCTCCGGAGCCACCTTATACAAAAGATCCTTCTCACCATTGCATGTTTTAGAGAAAGAAGTGGAAGACATTCAGATGATTTTCATTCTTTCTTCAGTTGAGAGGATCGTGTACGTACGCGATATGCGTGTACGCTCCTCTCTGCTCTGTAATGACGCATCGTTGGTACGAATGAGTCTAACGATGTGCATCCTTTCCTCCCCAGTGTTCTCCCGAAGCTTTTTGCATCGCGTGATGGACCGGTACGGGGACTTCGGTCGGTCCCGAGGAGAAACAAGAGACCAAAACAAGGCAGAGAATTCGGGGCTCATTCACCCAGTTAACCCTCCGCACGCAGGCTCAGCGAACGTTTGCATCATTCATTCGTTGATAGCCGAGGAGGCGAAAACAAATACAAAAGGACCAGCAATGGTCTTTTTGTCTGTATACCATATTTCGTATTATTGTTTCAGTGTTTTTTCGATACTCAGTGCTTCAATATTCCGTGGGTCAAGGCGTAACGCTCGATTCACATATTCTTTCGCATCTTCAGGCACACCAGCACCGAGAGCTGCTTTAGCGCTCAACGAAAGCATTTCTGGCGATTCTTGCCACTTCGCAAGCCCTGCTCTTGCGACTTCCAATGCATCGAGTGCGTGCGTTGCGGTCGTCGTTGCAAGGGTAATATACATGCGAAAATCATCAATTGATGCCTGTGGCATTTCGGCAATTATTTTCAATTGTTCAAGACTAAGGTCAATATTGCCAAGCTCTCGTGCATATTCGCTAAGGAGCTGACGTGCGTCTCGTTCTGGTTGAAAGCCGTTGATGACGGCGTACTGTAAAAATGTCACCGCGTTTTGTGGGTCACCAAGTGCAGCATATGTCCGAGCAAGAAAGTATTGAATTTCTGGCTTTTGAGGGTCGATACTGTAGGCTTCTTGTAATGATTGTAATGCATCCTGCTGCCTATCAGTTGAAAATTCGCAGTAGCCTTTTACGATCCATGCATCGCGATATTTGCCTTCAGTTTTAAGCACGGTTTGAAGGAGCTGAAGCGCTGTTTCGCATTCATGAACTTCGGCTAAGGCTCTTGCAACTAGTGTGAATAGGTGCGCATCTTGTCCATGCGGAAAGAGGGCAAACTCATTCATTGCCTTGATGATACTTTTTGCGTTTTGTTGGAGGACAATATTTCCTTCTGAGGCAACTTTTTCTAGTGCGACCTTTGCTTCATCCATTTGAAGTTTAGTGATGCTTATGAGGGCTGTAATGTACTTCGCCATTGGCGAAGCTGGATTTCGCGAAAGAATACTCTGTGCAGTATCGACATCGCCCATTCGTAGTGCGGTGATTGCTTCAAAATACAGAAGGTCATCGTCGTTCGTACTTACTTCCTTTAGGAGCTGTATCGTCTCTTTGGCTTCGTCGTATTTTCGTCGTTGTAGCTGTAAGAGCGCAAGTTTTTTCATTGCGGTTGCCCCACCTCCCTTGGCAATGCTTTCTTTGTATTTTTCTTCTGCCTGTTGCCATATTCCTTTTACTTCAAAAATTTCTGCTTCGCGTAGCGACGTTAACGCTTCCGATTCTGAGCCAAAAAACTCCATTGAACTGTTTTTTACCGGCATTCCTTCCAATAATGTTGATGATGGTCCTTTTTCTATTCCGTTTTCAATTTCTGCGATAGAACGATGAATTTGTCCTAAATAGAACATCATGATTCCTCCGCCAAAACAGAGGGCAATAACTATTGGTGCGTAGATACGAATTGGAATTTTCACAGTGTCAGCGTAGCAGCCTTTTTTTTCTCAGCAATTGTTAAAAAATGAAAATATTCGATGATTTCCTTTTTCTTATTACATATAGTTAGAGCTAACTCAAAATATTTTTACAGACAATTGCAGTCTTAGGTTTCACGAATAGTGAAAAGTTTAGATGTCCTGTTTTATTGCAGTTACTCATTTTCTTCTTGAGAGAGGAGGACCCCTTGTTCGACTCACACTGATAAGCCCTTGAGCGATAGCGGAAGGTATCAGTTAGTCCCGTAAAAGATTCCCTCCTCCATCAATTTCTTTAACGGTACCTGTTTTCCTTTGGCAAGAACTTTCTTCCATAAAAAATAAAGCACTCTTTTTATTTGAATTAAGCTTTACATCGGCGATATTCTAGCCCATGAGCGGGCTTAGTTCTCCGTCATCGTTCTTTTTCTTTCTTGTGTTCTTTTTCTTTACTTCTTCAGTAATTTCCTGTGTCACTGATGCCTTAGCAGCAGCTTCAACAAGGTGTTTAGGAATAATCGCTTCTACCGTCCCCCATTTTGCATCGCTATTTTTTGGGATGATGATGGTGACTTGGTCACCAATTTCTGCGCGGTAAAATGTGACAGATGCCAGAAGTAACCGGTATACCTTGCCTTCGGCAAGTACTTTGTATTGACCGTCTTCCGTAATAAGCACACCTACAACTGTACGTCTTTCGACTGGTGCAATTTGCTTGTACAAGAATTTGCCATCTTCGGTAATGGTTAATTTCATTCCGTCTCCCTCAACAAGTTTGCTTTTACTCGCGTAGTTTGCTGGTATTGGGTATGACTGGCCGGATGCGTCGATCATATTTTGTCCATCGAAAATTCCCTCAACAATTTTGGTGTTCGCTCCATGAATAATGTTTTGCCCCATCGATACCGCTCTATTTGCAATACGTTCTCGTGAAGGATCTTGTACCCCTGTTAATTCGCGTAGGACATTACTTGCAGTTTTTAGTGTAGATGCTGCAGATTCCAGTAGTTCTTGTACGGCGAGAATTTTGTCATCGGACATGGTGGTTCAGGGGAAAAGGGTAGGGGAATGAGTATTTATGAGAGACGTCGAGTGCTTAGAGTATTCGTGCGTAGCTGATCTTCCATTTCGCGTTGTGTGAGTAGCCCTGCTTGTGCACCAATCGAACCGACAACACTTGTGGCATTAAGTGTACCAGCAATGAGGCTTTCAGACAATGTTTTTCCTGTTGCAAGTGCCCAGGTGACGCCCGTGCCAAAAGCATCGCCTGCACCAGTTACTTCCACTACTTTTGCATTCGCTTGAGTAGGACAATGGAATATTCCTTCATCGTTCATTGCTATCACTCCGTTTTTTCCGTCTGTAATACATATGGTATGTACCCCTGCATCTCGCAGTATTTGTAATGCGTCTTCCACATTGTGTGCCTTGGTAAATTGAAGCGCTTCTTCTTTATTCAGCAGAAGCACCGTTGTCATTGCGAGTAATTTTTTTTTATCGGGATGATGCATTCCTGCATCTATTTGGCAACCACCTGGGTTCCAGGTGAGTCGAATATTTTTAAGTTCAGCAATGGTGCTTAAAATATCATCTTCAATCATGCATGATGTTTCGCAAAGATGGTTCAGATACACAACATTTGCATTTTGGAGAGCTCCTTTATCAAACGTGGTGTCGTGCAGGTGTTCGTTGGCACCCGATGAATACAGAATAGTGCGTTCTCCGTTACTCAGCGAGAGAATGATGGAGAAGCTACTTGTTTCATCCTCCACAATTGTCAACGCGGATGTATCCACACTTTCTTTCTGTAGCGTGCTTAAGAGCATTTCTCCCCACTGATCTGATCCTATCACACCACAAAAGGAAGCATGGAACCCTAGCCTTGATAGTCCAACAGATGTATTTGCTGCACCTCCCCCAGCTGCTTCAACACAATGTTCGACTCGAATTTTACCTCCCGAAGGAAGATGAAGATATTTCTGATCGGTGTTCATCTCTGGTAGGCGCAAAAAAACGTCGTATGTTGCACCTCCGATTGAAAGTGAAAGGATGGAGCTTTTGTTCATAAGTACAAGAGAACAGTGAATGATTTAGATGTTTTTTTTCATTGCGACCAAAAATGCAAGAGTTTTTTGTTGCATGCGTCGGTGTTGGATCCACAGGAATGTTGCGATAAAACCTGTGAGAAGTGTCACCAGGAGCACAAATGATGAAACACCACTTTGAATGCTCGTTCGTACGATAGTAGGGGGGTAGTTTGGTGCGCCTCCATGGAGACTTGAAGGGGGGGTGGTATTTTTTTGAAGCAATTCTGTTGGCGCAGCTTCGTATGCACCAAGGACAAACCCACTTCCTGTTGGGGTTGCCTCTACGGTTGTTTCAAGATCTTTGATGGTTTTACCTCCTAGTGCAATAGGTGTAAGACGGAAGAGGTAACGAATACCTGGAAGTAAATCGTGCATGGTTGCGGAAGTCGCTTGACCGTTGATGATTCTCTTTTCATTGAGTGTCGTGATATCCGTTCCATACTCTACAGTGTATTGGAGTAAGGGGAGATCAGGGATAGGTACCCATGTTAACAGTACGGATGCTTTACCTGGAATCGCGGATACCTGAAGGCCAATTGATTCGGCTTTTGCAGGGTCGCTTTTTTCAGGGCTTTCGTCACCATCTTCATTTATTGCAGTGAGAGAAAATAGGTACGTTTTCCCTACCGGAAGATCTTTCAGCGTTGCAGATGATGTAGAGCTTTTCGTTTCAAGGCTGTAGAGGTAATTATTTGGGTCTGACTCGGTGGATACATAAATTTTATACTGTGCGATAGGAATACTGTGGATCGGTGTCCACGTGAGTGCTACTTGGTTCGCATGAGCTTTTGCTTCCACCCCTTCAACACGTGGGACTTTTTTTGGTTTGACGGTCCATTTCATGAGCGTGGTTGATTCTTGATCGAGTGCATCTTTAATGTTGACACTGACGTCATACTGACCTTCCGTATTTGGCGCTGTAATGAGCCCGATGTACATTCCGGCACCCGATTCAGTGAGGACAGATACTTGATTAAGAATCGTTGCAGTCACAGAAGTTAATTTCGCCTCCGATTGTACCCGAACAATGGCCGTTTCCGTTGTTTTTCCTTCACTTGGATCGATGGAGATTGTCTCTATTGTTGGTGGTTCGTTATCGATGAACAGATGAACAGGTTCGGATTCATACGTTCCATTCTCGCTTTCTGCAAATAGTGTGACTTCTCTGTTTTCGGGGTCCAATGGAACATTGATTCTAAAAACACCTTCGGCATCGCTTTCGCCTTCAACAGTACTTGCTCCCCCTTTCACAGAAATATTAATGAGACTTGGTGCTTTGCCTTGAATGGTCACGAAATTTCCTCCTTTAATTTTACTGCGATCCGGCGGGTCGATAATCATCATTTTACCTTTTAAACTTGCTTCATCACGTTCCACATTAAGGATAATGGTACCTTGAATTGTAGGGTCTAGGAGGTCGGTAATGGTAATGGTTTGTGTCCCTTTGTTCCGTAGTACAAAGGCGAGGGGGACCTTGCGTTCCCCTTGATCAATATTTCGTACGTCAATTCTTCCAGCCATGGGATTTTTAGGATCATCACCTTTTTTTGGGAGCTCTGCATCTGGGTCGCTGGTTGTAACGATGAGGGTTCCAATGTATCCACGTACAATGGAAGTGCCTCGCATGGCGCGAATGGTCATACTAAACAATTCGTTAGCCTTAACCGATGTAGCATTGTTAGGAAGAAAAACTTCGAAGTGGTCGACACTTGCGTTCAGGCCTGCATCAGCACTGAGAGACGTTGGTGAAAAAGCCGAAGGATCTTGCGCCAGGACCGTTCTGTCGCCACCAATGGCTGCTGAAAGGAACGATGTCCGTTCTCCTATAGTAACTTGCGCCCTCATTTTCATTTGCTTTCCGCCGATGACATCAAACGTTGTAAGCGTCATGATGCCATTTTCAAGTGGGTGTACCGACCAGATGAATCGTCCCTGTTCGTCCGTCTGACCCGATTTTGCACGAATTTCGTCGGTTGTTCTACTGCTAATGAGTGCGATGGGCCTCCCTACGATTGGGTTATCGAATTTATCTCGTAGTATTGCCGTGACGGTCACAAGGCTTTGCTGATCGTCCGGAATACTATTTGGCGATGCAATAAGCTGAGAATGAGTATCGTCTGGTGTATCTGGCAGAACGGAAAACTGAGATTGTTGACTGAGTGCATGAACCGTGTACGTCCCTGCGCGCATTGTCACCTTAGAGGGCACAAGTGTCATTGCATTACCATTTGCATCGGTGACTATTTTTTGTTGATACGATGAGTTACCAGGACCAAGAATTGAAATATCAATACTTTGAGAAGCGTTGCATCCCCGCATGATAATTTCAGTTCCTAGTCCTGCAACGGTATCTTGTCCTGAGACAAAGCAAGTGGATGCCCCCAGAGCTTGTACTGGCAAAAATTGAATACTTAGTATTGCCAATGAAAGTAGTGTGGTACGCATCGAGGACATATTTCAGCTTATTATAGCAAAAATACCATCATTCTCCCATGTATGGACATAGTGCTATCTTTCAACTATGTCATACTGTCAACCTCAAGTTGTGTATGGAATGTGTAGCGATTTTTCACGCTTCAGTGTACCTTTGGTCTCGTTTCTTGTTTTGATATTTTTTTAAAACGTCTTGAGGATTTTTGGTGCCGTCGCCAAGCAGTAAGGCAGGGGTCTGCAAAACCCCCATGCGCGGGTGCAATTCCCGCCGGCACCTCCATTTTTAAGAGTATTTTTTGTTATTCAGACTGCTTTCTTTTTTTCAGATGAATGATTTCATCGAACAGTTCGGCATCTGCAAATGTAAGGTGTGTATTTGTTCGTAAAAATTTTTCAAGCGCATCACGTAGTCCCTCACTCATTTTTTTTAGAGTGTTCGCACGTACTTCCTCAGGTAAAGCTAGCAATGTCTTTCGTGCAACCAGTATTTGACTCTCTACATCTTTTTGCCAAGATTTTCTTTCAAGAAAGCGTAGCATACATTCGTTGGTACTCTAAAATTAGCTTATTCCTCTGTTTGCGTCGAAGGGTCAATAAATGTCGCGCTCTCTAAAATCAATTTTACTTCGGCTGCCTCGGTTTCACTGATGCTCAAAGGAAAAGATCCAGTAAATGTGTACCCTATTTTTTTTGATACTCCAGATACTTGATAGTAACGGCGAGACGGCTGGTCCGGGCTTGGCCTCGCACTAAAGACATGGAGCGAAACTTCTTCGCTATCAACCGTGATTGTCTGCTTATCAATCAATTGATAGTCGGCTAATGCCGACACTGCGAGCATGCTTGCCGCGCTATAGTCTTTCATCTTCATCTCTTCTGTGAGTGGTTCGCTGGTAATAGTGACCGTATCAATTTGACCAGCATGAGGAATATCCGATTGAAACGCAGCAATCGTTTCCTGTGGAATTCCAAGTGTTTGCATCGACTCTTTACTAAGCACATGCCATCCAGCAGGTAAGCATACGCCTACTGATCCATTCCAGTATTGCTGTGTACAGACGACAGTTTTTTTAGATGTGCTAGAGCTGCAAGCAGTACAGAGTACAACAGCCATGAGAACGAATGTAAAGCGAGTGTGTTTCATGCTGCTATCGTAGCATTGAGTTTTTTTGTCATGGAGCGAAATGAAAAAGATGCAAGGAAAAATAGTTTATGCTTTTACTTCAGTTATCGTTACTTCTTCATCTGTGTTCAACGTAATATTGTCGATGACGTAAACTTCCCTTGCATTTTCGTAGGTTTTACACGTATACTCCGTAAAATCTCATGAAAAAAACTGTTCAAAATTCCTCGGCAAAAAGTTCTCCAAAAAAAGATTATTGCATCGCAACAATTGGCAGTCATTCTGCGTTACAGATCTTAAAAGGAGCTCGTGATGAGGGGGTTCGGAACCTTGTCATTTGCAAGCGTGGAACTGAAAAGCCCTATGAGCATTTTGGCGTTGCTGATGAAATAATTCTCGTTGATTCGTGGGATGAGTGGGAGGAGAAGATTGAGCCAGAGCT
Organism: uncultured Candidatus Peribacteria bacterium; assembly: GCA_964562885.1. Classification (GTDB taxonomy): domain Bacteria; phylum Patescibacteriota; class Gracilibacteria; order Peribacterales; family Peribacteraceae; genus CAZLVC01. Next base: position 183,633 of record CAZLVC010000001.1, read on the forward strand.
GATCAAGCGCAATGCAATTGTTATTCCGCATGGTTCGTTTATCTCCTACATGGGACACGATCGTGTCCAGTCGATGAAGGCGAAGTATTATGGTACAAAAGAAATTTTAGAATGGGAGAGCAACAGAAAAATGGAACGTGTATGGCTAGAAGATGCGAAATTACTCTTACCTCGTGTCTTTGAACGCCCTGAAGATATCGATGGCCCTGTGATTGTAAAATTCCACGGTGCTGGTGGAGGCTTTGGCTATTTTGTCGTCCGGACACCTGAACAGTTTTACGAAGTAAAAAACCGTAAGTATCCTGATGATAACGATTTTACAATTCAGGAATACATTGTTGGCGTACCGCTCTATATACACTATTTTTATTCTCCTATTACCAATGAGCTTGAAATCATGAGTTTTGACAAGCGTTACGAAAGTAATGCCGATTCTATCGGACGCATAAAAGCAGAAGATCAACTCGCTGCAAAAATTCACACCAGCTATACCATTGTTGGCAACATTCCCTTAGTTGTACGCGAATCGATGCTCCCTGAATTTTTTGAGATGGGTGAACGAGTCGTGGAAGCAAGTCGTAAACTCTTTAATACAAAAACAAAGGAGAAGCTTCACAAAGGTCTTTTTGGTCCCTTTTGTCTTGAAACGATCGTTACTCGTAAGTTGCAGGTTTTTGTTTTTGAAATTAGTGCGCGCATTGTTGCAGGTACAAATCCATTTATCGAAGGGTCACCCTATACTGCATTAAAGTATGGCGAACCCATGAGTACCGGTCGTCGTATTGCTCGTGATATTAAGCAGGCTATTGAACAGGGTAGATTAGATGAAATTCTGGGGTAAGATGTCAACACGCTCTCAATCATTCCGTGTTACTTTTTGAAAATTTCTCCTTTTCTCTTTATGGACATTTCATCCATTCTAAAGCAGTACGATCAGCAAAAATTAACGATTGGAGTTTTAGGTGGTCATAGTGGTTTGGATGTTTGCCATGGAGCCAAGCAGTTCGATTTTCGTACCGTTGCAATTGCCCGCAAAGGCAGGGAAAAAACGTACGATCGTTACTATAAAATGAAGGGCGAGCGCGGATGCATTGACGACGTTATTGTTGTTGAGAATTTTCAGGATGTTTTACGTAAAGACGTTCAAGAGAAGCTCAAAAAAATGAATACAATATTTGTTCATAACAGATATTTTTGGGTGTATTTTGATGATTTTAGTCAGGTCGAACATAGTTTTGAACTTCCTATTTTTGGTTCGAGAACATTATTGAAGTTAGAAGAAAGAGATCAGCCCTTTACTCAGTATGATTTACTAAGAAAAGCTGGAATTCGGACTCCGAAAATTTTTTCAAGCGCTAAAGATATCGATCGTCCGGTGCTCGTAAAAGCAGCGGAAGCTACTCGTAGTTACGAGCGCGCGTTTTTTCTTGCAACAAGCGAGCAGGATTACGAAGCAAAGGGGCAACAGTTGCATGCTGCAGGAAAGGTGTCGGACGACTGGCGAAGTGCGACAATAGAGGAGTTTGTCGTTGGAGCTCCTGTTAATTTTAACTTCTTCTACTCTCCGTTACTTGGTGAACTGGAATTACTTGGTACCGATACGCGTCGTCAAACGAATTTAGATGGTTTTTTACGTATGACGAGTGATCAGCAAGTTTTAGCTCTGCAATCAGTCCCGCTCAAAATGATCGAAACAGGACATATCGCGTGCACAGTGAAAGAATCGATACTGGAAAAAGCATTTGAATTAGGAGAAAAATTTGTTACTGCCTGTAAACAATTACCAAAGGAACTTGACCCAAGTGGCAAAGGAATTATTGGTCCTTTTGCATTGCAAGGCGCTGTTGTTGCGGAGGAGGGGAAGGAAGACATTGTTATTTTTGATGTTTCACTGCGTATTCCGGGTTCCCCAGGTACATCAGCCACTCCATATTCTGGTTACTTGTACGGCTCATCGATGAGTGTTGGTGAGCGCGTTGCCATGGAAATAAGTAATGCCGTAGCACAAAAAAGATTGGAAGAAGTTGTGACGTAGGGGCATGATGAAAAAGCATTGATTTTGTATATGTATTTGGTGGAGCTGAGGAGACTCGAACTCCTGACCCTCTGGTTGCAAACCAGATGCTCTACCAGCTGAGCTACAGCCCCACATATAGGGTTACGTACTGGATATTACCGATCGATTCTACTGACATTCTAACAATTTCTCAATATCTAGTTTTAAATTTACGAAGCGTTGTTTTGAAAGAGATTAATAATGGGAGAAAAGAGAAAGTGAGTAGTGCCCGTCATGGTTGCGACGCTCCAGAAAAAGCCGAAAATAGCACAGATGAGAAGGACGTTATAAATGCCCCCAACTTTGCTTGCCCACTCGGGTTGTCCAATGGCGTCACCTACACCTTCACGGTATTTAATAAGGAGTATTGAGCACGCGATGCCAAAAATACCTAAAACGAACTGCATACGAGAAGTAGAAAAAACGAAGACTTAAAGCGCTGCGTCCAGCTTAGCAGATACATCTGCGCCTGAATGTACTCCGATGAATGTATCTATTGCTGTTCCGTTTTTAAAAAGTATGAATGTTGGAATACTCATCACACTGAATTTGCCTGGTGTTTCCTGATTTTCATCAACATTCATTTTGACAAAAGTTACTTTTCCTTCGTACTTTTTTGCTAATTCCTCAATAACAGGGAGCATCGCTTTGCAAGGACCGCACCAAGGAGCCCAAAAGTCTACAAGTACAGGGATAGAAGATTGTAGAACTTTTGTGTCAAAGTCTGCGTCAGTTATTGAGGTTGGCATGAGAAATGGGGAAAGAAATGATGACTATTTTAGTCTAACAGCTTACTCTGAAATTTGAAATTTTATCTCAATATTTACTGCCCCTTACTTAAAATTCCTTTGGTAATTTGTTTGCCAATTTCAACTGCAGGTTGTCCGTAGATATCAATACGATAGAGCTTGCCCAGATACACTAATTCCGCCATGAAGAGAAAAAAGAGTTGTCCTAAATGGAATTCGTCTAATCGCTGAATGCTAATGGTTACTTGTGGACGTTTTGCAGAAGTAAGAGCCTGACTTGTGCCTTCGTAGCACGCATCCAGCAGTTGTCCGAATGATTTTCCGCCAATGTATGCAAATGCATCAGGGATTGAATTTGGCACTTGTAACCTTGGTCGCTCAACTTCTTTTAAAAAGAGATGCCAACCTTTTCGTGGTCCTGCCATCCATTGTTGCAATAGTGAGTGTTGATCTTGCGTACCAATCGCTGCAACTGGAATGGGGTTCATCCCCTCAGTTTTCCCTAAGCTTTCGGCAAGTAATTGCTGTTCCCACCGAGCAAGCGAGAGCATTCTGTCGCCGTAGGGCATGATGATGCGTAGTGGGTAATTTCGTTTGGTATCCAACAAATACTGCACAGCTGCAAGTGATGCAGCAGGGTTTTTATCGAGCATTGTTTCCTGGCAAAATGTGTCCATTTCTTTCGCTCCTCGCATGAATTGATTTAAATCGCCACCGAGAAGGCTCAGCGCAAGTAAGCCCACTGGAGTAAAAATGGAAAACCGTCCACCAACGTTATGGGGTAACGAAAGAGCATGGAGGCGATTTGTTTTTGCAAACGCACGTAGCGGACCTCCTTCAGGATCAGTAATAGCAATTACTCTGCTTCCAATTTGTGTCTTCACGTGTTCGGCTAGTTTTTCGTAGCAGGCAAAAAATGCTGCCATTGTTTCAAGTGTACTTCCAGATTTACTGACTACAACAATCAGGGCGTTCTTCCAGTTAATCATGTCTAAATGCATCCCAAGCGTTGCAGGATCAATGGTATCGATCACGACAAAGGCAGGCGTTTTTGTACTTTCAAACGCTTCTTGAATGACGCGTGGCCCAAGCCCTGAGCCTCCGATGCCAATCCAGACTATTGTTTGAATATTCTCTGTCTTTACTTGTGCAACGAGGGCAGTAACGTCTTTCACCATTTCTTTATCGTACGGATTCATGGACCAGGCATGCATTCCTTTTTCACGTTCTGCTAGCCAATCTTCAGTATATCTTCTAATTTGTGTTCGTATACTGGCAATTTCACTATCGGGGATGCCATAGCTTGGTGTAATTACTTTTGCCAATGTTCCTTTTGTGTCGATGGTGAGCATGGAAAGTAGGTGAATCTTCAGCTTAAATCGATCGAAGTGCGGCCGCAAGACGATCTTCGGTTTTTGTAAGATTTTCTGGAATATTTTTAAGGGCAGAAAGTGCAGTTTTTCGGTCGTATCCTAAGGAAAGAAGTGCTTCCACTTCTTCATCGTCTCTTCTTGCTGCTCCTGATATTTTTTTGTCTGATTGCATCATTGCCCATTCGGGGTGTCTTTCCAATAATTGACCTAAGTCGACCAATAACTTTTCCGCAGTTTTTTTACCTATTCCTTTAATTGACGAAAGTGTCGTAGCATCTTTTTGGCTTGCAGCAGCAAAAAGAACATTGCGTGGAACCGAGCATAATTCCATCGCACTTTTTGGGCCAATACCTGCAATATTCATGAGTGCCACAAAAAGAGCCCTATCATCGTTACTCTTGAATCCAAACAAATCCAATCGATCTTCCCGGACGAGCGTATAAATGACGAGTGTTTTTGCTTCTCCTTCACTTAATGTTTCGTAGAACGGTGCTGTGACTGTTACGATGTATCCTACTCCTCCTACTGTGACAACAACTTGCGGAATATCGAGCCTCTGAACCGTACCATGAAGTGAGTAAATCATCGCAGGTGATCATAGCAAATTTGCGTGAGGGTGCCACGCGAAAGTACCATGTGTTTTTGAAGGTGAAGATAAAAGTTCGAGTATGTTGAGGGTGAGATGTAGGACGGAAGATGAAAGAATGGGAGTGGGCAGCTGTAAGAGTATTTAACTTTCTTTTTTGTGATAATTATGTTATAATAATTTATTCATGAAACATAAACACACATTGTTGATTTTGCAGGTCATTCTGACGATCGTTTTACAGAGCATGCTCACTGTTGCTGGTACGGTGTCTGCAAAAAATATTAAGGAACCATCTCCTTCAATTGACGAAATAAAAACACTATGGAATACAGCAACGAGTGCAACAAAGCACAAAGCAGCTTTGCTCCAAAATTTGTGGATGACAGATGAAAAGATGCTCAAGGCAAAGAAAGATTTAGCCAGTGCATCAAGAAAGCGAAACGATCTTCGATTTCGTATTATTAATCACCGTACGTATATCGAGGAAATTTCTCGGCAAGTACAACGACTGGAATCAATGAATACTGCGAATTCGCTTCAAATTCAAGTAGAGAGTGGTGCTCTTCGCACCATTGCAGGTTACCTTGTTCGTCGACAGATTGTTGTGGCAGATATTAGCGTGGTGACGTCGCTCTTACGAGATCATACCGTCAGCGCATTGCTCGTCGCTAAGCATCTAGCTCAAGGACACATCGAACGTATGGCTCAACTTCAGCAAGACCAACAACATCTTCGCTTAACCATGGAGCGTCTTACTGTGGTACGGCATGTATTAGAAGAGGAATTAGTAGGACTTGAGAATGAGCATCGATCGATGGTGAAGATTGTGTCAAAAACTGCAGTATTGATCGATACCAGTTGGCAGACAAAGGAATTGACTGAGTCTGAATTAAAATCCGTTGCAACTGAGGCTGCAGAAGCCAGTGCACGTGTTCACGAACTACAGGCAACCATTGGTACTGTGGGTGCAACGATCACCAGTGAAAAACGTAAAGCGAAAGAAGTTGAACTTGAAGCACACAAGAAGATACGAGATGACATAGCAATGAATATTCAATTGCTTAAGCAAGAAGATGCAGACTACCGAGACGCGCAGATAGCATTGCGTGAGGCTGAAGAGGCAATGGACGCATCAAAAAATACAGATAAGAAGCTCTACCGTAAAATTGTTGAAAAAGAGCAAGAATTAGCGACGAAGAAAGATGTTCTGGAGCGTGGTATTTTTTCCGATACTGGTCGAAAAGAAGATGAAGTGCTACTAACACTAAGGGAGAAAGAAGTGTTAAAAAAAGAGATTCGTATTCTGCTTATACAAATAGAGCAGATGACAAAAGGTGCAACGAGCGATGCAGCACGAATATTTGCCGAAGCACGGGAGCGCATGAATATTGCTGAGAGCATTCATGCGTCGGTGGAGGCACGTTTGCTTACGAAAGAAACAGCACGAGCAGAAACTGAGGCAAAAATTAATCAACTCATCGCACAGATGAATGACGCGGAAGCTTGGACCATAGGCTTACCACCAGTGTTTGTTTGGCCTGTCGATGGACAAGTATCGGCGGGATATTTAGACGAGGAATATCAGCATGTTTTTCATATTCCTCATAAAGGAATTGACCTTGTGGTGAATCCACTAACGAAAGTTCGCTCCGTTGCCGATGGTATTGTGTATGCCTTAAAAGATGGTGGAAAAACAGGATACAGTTACGTTATTATTGCGCATGCAGATGGATACTCTTCCCTCTATGGACATATTTCGAAGGCACTTGTTTCGAAGGGAGATTTAGTTGAAGCTGGTCAGACGATTGCGCTTTCTGGTGGGGTGCCGGGTACGGCAGGCGCGGGGCATATGACCACAGGTGCACATGTGCATCTTGAAATTCTCAAAGATGGTTCACATCTTGACCCTCTACTTGCATTACCTCCTCGCTAATTTATTCCTTCTTTTTTTATGACTCCAACTTCATTCCGGGACATAGCAGAGATCATCGCACATGGTGATGCACGCGATTTGCAAGAGATAAGGAAGGGTATTGAAGAGGAAATGGTCATTCGATCTGGTAGTGAAACGAGTGAGGCACAAGAGGAAGCTGTGATTCGACGAAGAGTACTGGATATTCGTGAAATCACATCCGATCAATTAAGGGTATTACTGACGCAGATTGAACAGCGGGAGATCGTATTGCGCACAGCGTCTTCTTTACCTCGTTCGCCTTCTGCATCTATGGAAGGAACTTCCCTTCTTCCTCGTGACGTAACGTTTGGACCAGGAGAGAAAACTCTTCTTGGTCAACCAGTTCCTCCAGCATTGCGTGCTGCAATCGATGCTGCAAGAGGGAGGCGAGAGGAAGAGGATCAACCTAGAAAAGATGCTCCTGGCATCTTTAAACGAATCCTGAAATGGTTGAAGAGATCATGAAGTATTGAGTTTTTTATCGATTCTTCGGTCCTATAATCACGACAAATTCACCTTTTATTTTGAGGTTTTTAATCAATACTGGCGCGTCATTTACAGTTGTTGTCAGTATTTCCTCATGCATTTTTGTTAATTCTCGTGCAATGACGATTGTTCGCTTGGGTTCTTTGGATAATGCGGTACAAATTTCTGCAAGTGTTTTTACTATGCGGTGAGGTGATTCGTAGAAGACGATTGTTTTTTCTTCCTCTGTCCAAGAGGCAATGAGTGATTTTCTTCCCTTCTTTAGGGGTAAAAATCCAAGATACATAAATTGGTTGATTGGCAGACCGCTAGCGCTTAAAGCGACTAAAAATGCCGAAGGTCCTGGAAGCGCTTCTATTCTTATACCAGCCTTTCTTACCTCTGAAACAACGGTAAAGCCAGGGTCGGATATGCCGGGAGTTCCCGCATCCGATACTAAACACAAATGTTCGCCTTGCTTTAATCGGTTAAGAATAATTTCTATTTTCCTGTGATCAGTATACCCATGGAATGAGATTAGTTCTTTCCTTGGGAGGCCAAGCAGTTGCAGTAAATGTCCGGACACTCTCGTATCTTCACAGATGATTGCTATACATACTTCTAAAGCCTCTTTTGCACGAAGCGTGATATCTTTTAAGTTGCCGATAGGTGTTGGGACAATTGTCAGCATGGTTCCTAGGGTATCGTGTTTTGCTTTGTGCTACTAGCTGAACAACGTTTCGTGATTTACGTGTACTTTTTGTTCTTAACTGCCCTCTTTCCTTTCTTTTAATTTCTGGTAGTCTCTACAGGCTTTTTGCACTTCATTTTATGGCTAAAATACCTCCATCGGGCAATAATAGCGAGCAGGCATCTCTCCTCATTAATAATATGGGTAAGGTAAACCCGCGTCCTATTGTCACTGAAATGGAGGATAGTTATTTGTCGTACGCCATGAGCGTTATTGTGTCGCGTGCTCTTCCCGATGCTCGTGATGGGTTAAAGCCTGTGCATCGACGTATTATGTACGCGATGCTGAAAGAAGGGTTGCTACCTTCGCATAAGTATTCCAAGTGCGCGGGTGTCGTGGGTGAGGTACTTAAAAAATATCATCCTCATGGTGATAGCCCCGTGTACGAAGCGATGGTGCGCTTGGTGCAAGAATTTTCTATGCGCTATCCCCTCATTGATGGTCAGGGGAACTTTGGATCCATTGATGGCGATAATGCTGCTGCGTATCGTTACACCGAGTGTCGTTTGGAAAAAATTGCCCTAGAACTTTTGACAGATATTGAAAAAAATACCGTTGATTTTCGTCCCAATTACGATGGTACGGTCAAGGAGCCCTCGGTTTTGCCTTCTAAAATTCCCAATCTTCTTTTAAATGGAACAGTGGGTATTGCGGTCGGTATGGCTACCAATATTCCACCGCATAATTTGCGCGAGCTTGTACAAGCCATTTTGCATCTTACTGATCATCCAGATGCAACTGTTGAGGATTTACTGGAGTTTGTACAGGGTCCGGATTTTCCTACCGCTGGGTTTGTCTACAACAAAGAGGCCCTAAAGCAAGCATACCTCACGGGTCGTGGTTCGGTTATCTGTCGTGGAAAGGCTGAAATTGAAGAGGTAGGGAATAGGCATATTATCCGTATTTCGGAGTTACCGTATCAGGTTAATAAAGCAGTACTTATTACTCGCGTTGCTGAGCTCGTGACCGATAAAGTGATTCAAGGAATTTCGGATATTCGGGATGAATCCGATCGTGACGGTATTCGCGTTATCATTGAATTAAAGAAGGATAGTTATCCTCAAAAAATTCTGAATCAACTGTATAAACATACTGATTTACAGACAAGTTTTGGGTATAACTGCATAGCACTTTCCGATGGCATTCAGCCTAAGCTTCTTAATTTGCAGGAACTGCTAAGTATCTTTATTTTGCATCGACGGACGGTTATCACGCGACGTGTAACATTCGACCGCGATCGCGCGAAAGAGCGTGCACATATTCTTGAGGGTCTTACCATAGCATTAGATCATATTGATGCTGTCATTAAAACGATTAAAGAAAGTGATTCACAGGACGACGCGCGTCAGTCCCTCATCAAGAAGTTTAAACTTTCTGAGATTCAAGCAAATGCTATTTTAGAAATGCAATTGCGACGTTTGGCAGGTTTGGAACGCAAGAAAATTCAAGATGAACTAAAGGAAACCTTGGCATTTATTAAAGAATGTGAAGCAATTTTAAAAGATAAAAAGCGTATCGATGCTATTATGAAGCAAGAACTTGAGGATATTTCGTCTAAGTATGGTGATGATCGTCGCACGGTTGTTGTGCCACATGCCGTTGGTGAGTTCTCTGCAAAAGATACTATCCCAAACGCACCAATGATCGTCACATTAACGCGTCATGGATACGTGAAGCGCTTGAGTCCAGCTCAGTTCCGTGCTCAAAATCGTGGAGGGAAGGGCATTAAGGGAATGACGACCAAAGAAGAAGACGAAATTATGAGCCTTGTGAGTGCTAGTAACCACGATGACATGCTCTTCTTTACCAATACAGGTCGTGTCTTCCAGCTCCCTGTGTATGAACTCCCACAAGCAAGTCGTACTGCAAAGGGACAGGCCATTGTGAATTTATTGCAGTTGCAACCAGGTGAGAAGGTCGCTGCAATTATGAAGGCAAAACTTGAAGGCAAAACACACTTGTTCATGACAACTAAAGAGGGGACGGTGAAGCGCACCGATCTTGCAGAGTTTTCCAATATTCGTCGCTCTGGTCTCATTGCTCAAAAAGTGAACGATGGAGATGAGCTTAAGTGGGTTGTTGCAACAAGTGGAAAAGACGAGATCTTCCTTTTGAGTAAAAAAGGAAAGTCCATTCGCTTTATTGAAGAAGATGTTCGCGCAATGGGCCGAGCCGCTGCGGGTGTACGTGGCATAAGGCTTGGAGCGGGAGACGAAGTGGTTGAAGCAGCTGCACTTGTTGCTGCTGAAAAGTCGCAACTACTTGTGGTCATGGAAAATGGTTTAGGCAAGGCTACGCCAGTTGACTTGTATCGATTACAAGGACGTGGAGGTAGTGGCGTAAAAGCAGCGCAGCTCAATGCAAAAACGGGCGATATTGTGGGGGGCTGTATTTTGCAGGATAACGATCAGGGTGACCTCATTTGTATTAGTAAGCAGGGTCAGGCAATTCGCATGCGCTTAAGTGATATTCCTATTCGTGGTCGTGCAACACAGGGGGTTATTGTTATGCGTTTGGATGCTGGCGATAAAGTTGCTTCGGTTAGCGTTATTATGCACGATGCTAATGCGGTTGAAGCTGCAGAAGAGGCAGCAGAAGAAGATCAGATGCTTATAGAAGAATTACCTGAAGTAGAGGCTGAAGAAGAAGCGCCTAAAAAGAAGAAGAAGTAAGAAGGCGCATTTGCCTTGCGAATTAGTCTGTTTTCTCGTACACTCCCATAGCTATGAAGAAAGATATTCATCCAACAATGCATTTCGATTCCGTCACAACGTGTATGTCATGTGGCGCGAAGTTTGATGTCCCTAGTACGGTAAAGGTCATGCAAGTTGAAGTTTGCTCATTTTGTCATCCTGTCTATACAGGTGAATTCCGCTCAACAATGGCCTCAGGTCGTGTCGATCGCTTCCGTAAGGCTGCAGAAGCTAGTAAAAAGAAACAAGAAGTTTTGAAGGAAATTGAGGAAAAGCGCAAAACAAAGCCGGTAAAGACGAAGAAGGTGATGAAAAAGTAGCATGTTTTTTTCTTCAGTGCGCTGATATCTTCCTTTTCGCTTATCCATGCGTCTTTTTGTGTTTTGTGCTATACTAGAAGCATGAATAGTCGTCAGGCGAAGCTACTTTCGGCCATCATCGATCAGTTTATCGACTCAGCGATTCCTGTTGGTTCACATCACATTATTGAACAGGGACTTTTTCCTGTATCTGGTGCGACTATTCGCAATGAAATGCGTGCGCTCAGCGACGAGGGTTTATTGCATCAGCCTCATACATCAGCCGGTCGTATTCCTACAGTCAAAGGGTACAGAATGTATGTTCATGAGTTTTTAGATGTCACGACGCATGAGAAGGCTGTACGACATAAATTCGATGTCCTTCGACAGCAGTATTTTCAGCACAAAGACCGTGAACGTGTGTACGAAGCAGTAGGACTCCTTGCAGGAATGATGCCAAACGTAGCATTTGCAACGGTTCCTCACCGTGAGCGAGTGTATTACCTTGGACTTTCCAATGCGGTACGCTTACCGGAATTTCAGGGAGACACACAATTGATGTCTGGAGTTGTAGAGGTGCTTGAAAAACGTTTAGCAGAATTACTCAATCGCATTTCACTCACTGATGCGATTCAATATTTTATTGGCGAGAAAAATCTTTGTTCCGAATTTGAAAGTTGCTCCATGCTTGTAACAAAGTACGCCATACGCGATCAAGTTGGTGCGATTGGTGTTTTAGGCCCCGTACGCATGGATTACGGATATAATACTGTTGCGCTCGATATGGTGCGCAGTTTATTGAACGATTTTTAATTTCTGTCGATTTTTATAGCAACAACAGCATCACAGTTGGCACTTCTCCGCATAAGACCTACACTTCCCGACCAAGAAGATGTTGGGAGCAGCCGTGGTCCACTTCATATTGAGTCTGCCATTGCTGCACTTCATTCCCTTCGCGGTCAGAGTGGGTTTATTAGTTTTGAAATTGGGTCATACCAGGGCAAGATTTGTTTTTTTGTCCGTGCACTAAGGCGTGCATTACCTATTATTGAAAGTCAGTTATACGCGCAGTATCCAGACATTGATATTGAACACATTGCCATCACAGCATTAGAGCCAAAAGATGGTGAAGTTATTTTTTCAACAGATTTACGATTAGATAAACACGAAATGTATCCCATTAAGCGACATCCACAATTTGATGATCTTTTAAGTCGTCAAAACGTAGACACGATTGCAGGTCTTACATCGGCACTTCTTCGGTATCCGTATCCTGGGATGCGGGGCCATATTCAATTGAGCTTTTCGCCACTGTCGCAATCTTATCGCAAGCGAGTTCTTAAATTTTTGCCACTCATGAAACGAGGACTTTCGAAACGATTCGGTTGGTATGCGCATCTATTTGCTACGGTTCATTTGGCACGCGGATGGCGCTGGTGGATAGGTCTTCCCCTTAATATTGCGATGGGTGGATTTAGGGCATGGTTTTCGTTTCTTCCGTCGCTTAGTGCGCTTCTTTCCGATGCCGTGGAACAAGAGGACGAGAGCAGTGATGAGGCAAATAAAGTAAGTAAACGCAGTCATGAGAATGAAGATGCTCTCAGTGCGATTGTTGATAAAGTGAATCGGTTCTTATTTGCAACAACAGTACGACTATCTGTGGTTGGAACAAAAGATCACGAAGAAGCAGCAATTCATAAACTAGCGGAAATGGTCAGCAGTTTCCGTCAATTTTCTCTGCCACATTGCAATGGCTTTCAGCCAACTAAAGAATATCAGCATCAATCTTTTCTCTCACCTGTCCGCGTTCATCCATACGCTCTTTCGGTGGAAGAAATTGCAACACTGTGGCATTTTCCTAATGCATTAGTAAAAACTCCAAATATCGACTGGGTCCTCAGTAAAAAGTTAGAGCCCCCTGTAGATTTACCCACGTACACTGCTGATTCTACTGATAGTACTGTACTGGGCGAAGCTGTTTTTCGCGGTCAGCGTAAAACGTTTGGTATTAAAACAGATGATCGTCGGCGACATTTGTATGCCATTGGCAAGACGGGAATGGGTAAATCGACTTTGCTCCTCAATATGATTTATTCCGATGTCATGGCAGGGAGAGGTGTTGGCGTTATTGATCCACATGGTGACTTAATTGAAGCCATTCTACGGTTTATTCCCTCCGAACGAACGAATGATGTTGTCCTGTTTGATCCTGCCGATCGTGAGTATCCTTTAAGCTTCAATATGCTTTCGGCACCACACTCTGATCAGTATCCACTTGTTGTTTCTGGTCTGATGAGTGTGTTTACGAAGTTATGGCCAGATGTTTGGAGCGGGCGCATGGAGCATATTTTGCGTAATGCACTTCTTGCCCTTATTGAAGGACAAGGAAATTCGATGCTTGGAATTCTCCGCATGTTTTCGGATGATCACTTTCGCACAAAGATTGTCACACATACGCAGGATCGTCTGGTACGAAGTTTTTGGGAAGATGAATACGCACAGTGGTCTGAAAAGTATCGAACAGAAGCCATTGCTGCTATTCAAAATAAAATTGGTCAATTGCTCTCGGTTCCTATTATTCGCAATATCGTCGGTCAGGTTACGAGTAAGTTAAGCATCCGAGAGGCGATGGATACAGGGAAAATTGTTCTCGTCAATTTAAGTAAGGGTAATATTGGCGAAGATAATTCGGCATTCTTAGGCTCAATGCTTGTCACTAAATTTCAGTTAGATGCCATGAGTAGAGCGGATATTCAGGAATCGCAGCGTAAGGACTTTTTTCTGTACGTGGATGAATTTCAAAACTTTGCCACTGAAAGTTTTGCGACAATCCTTTCGGAGGCACGTAAATATCGTTTGTCCCTTACGCTCGCGCATCAATACGTTGGTCAGTTGCTGATTGGTGATAAAAGTACCGCATTACGCGATGCAGTGTTTGGGAACGTGGGTTCTATGGTATCGTTCCAAATAGGTTCGGAAGATGCCGAGCTTTTTAGTGAGCAGTTTGAAGAAATGGTCCAGCCTAAGGATATTCTTAGTTTGCCCAAGTATCATGCGTACCTTCGTTTAATGATTCATGGGATGCCAAGTAAGCCATTTTCAATTTCCACACTTGCACCTCCGCATGTTGTAGCAGATGAACGACGATTAGAAACTATTCGTCGAACTTCGCGTGAGAGGTATTGCGAAAAGAGGTCAATTGTTGAAGGAAAAATTAATGCATGGCTTGAAAGTGCAAAAGAAGCACGTAACAGTCTGAAAAAAGTTGAGAAAACTAAAGAAAAAGAAGCAGAGGAAAACGAGAAAGCTCGAAAAAAAGGTATGAAGTTAGTTGAATATCGCGCATGGAGAGATAGGGAAATGTGGACGAATGATTTTAATGCATTACGTAAAAAATCTATCCTTGAATCTTTGACAGAAGAAGAGCGTCAAAAGATGTCTGAATTACAACAAAAACTAGAGCAGAGTGGTGGAGTCCCGGCACCAAGCAAGGCGATTAACGAAGCCTTGATGCGTAAGGGAGGAAATGGTCAGGTTGCACGTGATACTTTGTAGTTTGTAACTTTAAGTAAGGAAAGTAATTCTTATCCTTTCTATCTTTGTTCTTGCGCTTTTTTTAGCTTCCTTTCTAAAGACTATGACTGGAAACTCCATTGATTTTTTCTTTCTTCACTTGCAGAATAATGAAGATTTTTTCCCCAATTTTTCATGCTACAAAAACGTTTGACGACAGTCATGGCAACTACCCTAGTTTTAGGAGCCGTATTTGGGACAGGCTTGGGTGTTGGTGCTGCGCTTACTGGTTCCGCAATTTTCCGTGATGTTTCATCGTCGCACTATGCTAATGATGCGATTGGTGAAATGTACAGTTTAGGAATCATCAAGGGTATTGATAGTACCCATTTCGACCCAGATGCTCCACTGACGCGTGGACAGGCTGCTTTGCTTTTTCAGCGTTTAAGAAATAATATTCTCGGTATACGATCGAGCTCAACCAGCAGTGTTAGCTCCTCGTCCGTCAATAGTTCTTCCAGTAGTATTTCAAGTAGTACTGCATCTAGTAGTTCGAGTTCGTCTTCATCATCTTCCAGTAGCTCTAGCCTTGCATATAACGCCGGTGGGTATGTGCATTTCGATGTCAATCAGTACAATGTTGATAAAAATGTATCGACGGGTCTTGTGACGATTGCGATTGTTCGTACAGGTGGTAACCAAGGGGCTGGTACTATCGACTACGCATTTAGTGGCGGTACCGCAATTGCAGGGAAAGATTATCAACCTCTTAAAGGAACATTAACGTTTGGAAGCAAAGAAACAAGTAAGAAGTTGCAAATGACCATTATGAATAATACCTCGGATATTGCTTCCAGAACTGTAAATTTGGTCCTTAGTCGTCCCACCGGCGCACTTGGTATGAGTTCTCCTAGTTCTGTTACATTAACTATTAACGATCCTCGAGTGACTTCTGCTTCCTCTTCAAATGCCAGCACATCATCGTCTAGCAGTGCTTCCTCTAGTCCTACGGTTTCTTTTGGTGCTGCATCGTACGGAGTACAAGAGAATGGTGCGACACTAACAGTGACGGTTGTGCGTACGGGCGTGATTTCAGGTACTTCGAGCGTTGAATATTCTACTGGTGATGGTTCTGCTCATTCAGGTGCTGAGTATACTGCTACATCTGGTACGCTTAGTTTTGCTGCGAATGAAGTTTCTAAAACTTTTTCTGTGACGGTTGTTGATAATACGTCTATTGATGGCAGCAAGAAGTTCAGTGTTCTTTTGCGCAATCCTTCTGCTGGCACTGCGCTTGGTACAAGTGTGGCGGAAGTAACTATTAACGACAACGAAGCAAGTGTGCTCACGGGAAGTGGCTCGTTTAAATTTAGCACGTCGTCTTACACCGCATTAAAAAGTCAGGGAAAAATAGATATTACCGTGAGCAGAATTGGAGCATTTTTCCCTGCAACAGTAAATTATACGACCAATAATGGTTCTGCTGCTGCTGGAACTGATTATACTGCTACGAGTGGTACGTTGTCGTTTGCTCAGGGTGAAACAAGTAAAATGTTTACCGTTCCCTTTGCTGCGTCTGCAGGAGGAAAGACGGTGAATCTTAGTCTTAATAGCCCAACAAATGGAGTTACTCTTTCGGATCCTTCCTTTGCATCTATCACCATTAATAATTAGTGACGTTCTATAACAGTATCCCTCCATGCGACCCAGTATGGAGGGATTTTTTTATCCCGCACCGCAGAAAGCCCTGACCGTTAGGTTAGGAATGAATGCGAGAGGAACAGTGGAGGTTGCTTAAGGTGCGGGATTTCGCAGGGAGTACCGAAGGTGCATTCATGGAAACCTCGACCGTAAGCTCGAGGAGCTTCATTCCACACTAATAGAATACGTGCCACAGAATCAGTGCCATGAGTATTCGATAGAATCCAAATACTTTAAACGAGTGATGTTGTACGTATGTCACTAACCATTGCATTGCTATAAGTGCTGTGAGGAATGCTACTGAAAATCCAAGGAAGATGATCCACAAATCTTCCAAAGAAAAAAGGTGATATGAATCTTTTAATTCAAGAATACTTGCCCCAAGCATTGTAGGTACTGCCAGAAAAAAGGAAAATTCAACAATAATTGGGCGTGAAATTCCTAGCAGTAATCCAGCGATAATTGTCGCTGCTGATCGTGAAGTTCCTGGAATAAGTGCAAGCATTTGACCTACTCCAATTGCGATAGATTGAGGCAGAGAAATATTCTCTATTCTTTCTATAATGTTTACTTCCTGCTTCATGTTGTTTTCCATGAGGATGAGCGCGATTCCTCCGATGATCATTGCAAGGAGGACAATGACCTCATTGCCCAGGAGATGTTTTTTTACGAGACCATGCAGTAAGCCCCCAATCGCCATTGTTGGAATACAAGCTCCTATGAGTGGTTTCCATATTTTTGTATTGAGGAAGATTTTTTTTGCGTATACAACCATAACTGCAGAAATCGCACCACACTGAATAATGACATCAAAGCTTTTGATGATGGATGTTTGTTCGATATGAAGAATCTTTTGAGCAAGAATTAAGTGCCCCGTTGATGAAATTGGTAGAAATTCTGTAAGACCTTCAATTATGCCTAAAATCACTACTAAAGTACTATTCATTGTAGTAGCAGAACGATGGATGGCAGCAGTAGCAGCAGAATAGCAACTCCGTGCATAACGAGGGCAATGAGTGAAGCAGCAGATGCAACGTCTTTGGTTAATTTAATGCCAATATGATAGTGACCCTGGTATGCCTTTTTCTGAGTGTCATCTAGCGTTTCGGCTAGTCTTTCCAGTGCAGTATTTAGTAATTCTATACTGATGAATATCGCGCCGCTGAGAAGAATGATGATCATCTTTAAAGTGTTGATTTTGAGAAAAAAACAAAGCCCAATTACCAGAATTTCTCCCACGATAAAGAAGCGAAGATTTCTTTCGGTTAGTATGGCATGTATAAGGCCGTGCACCGAGTGCGTAAAACTCTTCACTGCTTTTTTCATAGAATGAATTACGATGAAATACCAGGAACAGGAAATTGTCGACAGAAGTTTTTTACTTCTTCGTGTAGCGATGCAATAGCAGATGGATCCTCACGTGCTGCAATTGCCCGCAACATGAAGCCTCCTAATGTTTGCATGTCTTTTTCCTTCATTCCTCTCGTTGTAATCGCAGGTGTTCCTAGTCGTACTCCTGAAGGGTCCATAGGCTTACGCGTGTCATTAGCGATCATATTTTTATTGAGCGTAATTCCAATGCGATCAAAAAGATGTTCTACCTCACTTCCGCCTAAATTCCAAGACTGCACACAGTCGATTAGCATGAGATGATTATCTGTACCATTGGTGACAAGTTTCACGCCTTTTTCCATAAAGTAAGCAGCGAGATGCTTACTGTTCTTAATAATTTGTGCTGCGTATTCTTTAAATTCTGGTTTTTGTGCTTCGCCTAGCGCCACTGCTTTTGCAGCAATCATTTGCATAATTGGACCTCCTTGCACTCCGGGGAAAATAGATTTATCAATTTTTTTTCCTAGCTCTGCTTCTCGTGCCATGATCATGCCACCACGAGGGCCTCGTAATGACTTGTGCGTTGTTGTGGTGATGATATCAAATCCATCATGGAAAGGGTTACGGAGTACTTTTCCTGCAATCATCCCAGCTATATGCGCCATGTCCGCAACGGTAATTGCACCCACTTCATCGGCGATCGATTTCATTTTTGCGTAGTTTAATTCCCGTGGATATGCAGAAAATCCTGCAAGAATTATTTTTGGTTTTTCTTTTTTTGCGACTTCGCGCATTTCGTCGTAGTCAATTTCGCCAGTTTCAACGTCTTTCATTTTATAACGTACAAATTTAAATATTTTGGTGAGGTAGGTGACAGGGTGACCGTGGGTGAGGTGCCCTCCATGACTTAAGTCCATCCCCATCACAGTGTCCCCAGGTTCTAGGAGTGCAAAATACATTGCAAGGTTTGCTGGAGCACCCGCATGTGGCTGCACATTTGCATGAGCACAATCAAAGAGGGCTTTCGCACGTTCAATTGCAAGGTTTTCTACAATATCTGTGTATTCCTGGCCTCCGTAGTATCGTTTTCCTGGATATCCTTCAGAATATTTATTATTAAAAACTGTTCCCATCACTTCTAATACTGCTGGCGAAACATAATTTTCTGATGCAATGAGCTCTACTCCTTCTGTTTGTCGCTTCATTTCGCCTATGAGCGCTTGATAAATATTGGGATCTGCTTTTTGAAGATGTGAGTAGGTGAACATGCCTTAAGCATAATGTACAAAGTCCTTTCACGGAAGTTCATCGATCTTTTTTTTCATGCATCTCCATTTTATTTTTTTGCAGGTTGATAGATTTTTGTAGATGTTATCACGATATCTACTCTTTCGTCATGCGGTTCATGTGGAATTTCTTGCACTACTTGGCAGTCGAAACATACTCCTACGTACATTGTGGCAGGGTTTCGAATTCTCTGTTTTTGGATCCATCGATCGTATCCTCCACTTCCACGACCTAATCGTATTCCTTGCTTTGTAAAAGCTCTTCCCGGAACGAGAACAATGTCGATATGCTCTTCATTGATGCGTTCGTTACCTTGTTTCGCACGGGGTATTCCAGTTTTTTCATCCTTCTCAATATCATCTAAGTTCTCTATTTTTTCCATCATCATCCCATGCTTTTCTGCCCTGGGGATGCAAAGAGCATTCTCCTTTTTTATTGCATCCTCAATGAATGGGCGAATATTTGGTTCGTCAAGAAATGGAGAAAAGATAGCAATGATTTTTTTTTCCGATCCTGTCATGTTCTTTAGTTCACGAACGATGACCGCACTTTCGACTCGACGATCGTTTTCGCTCATTTTTTGCAACCGTTCCTTTATTGAACGACGTATGTTCGCTTTTTGTAAGGTGTATTGCATACAGGAACGCGTGTTATGCATTAAAGCCAAAGACTTCGGCTGCTGCTTCTGCTAAATCAGTATTGGGTGATACGTTTGTACTTCTTTTTTCAGTTTCCAGAATACACTGAATTTCAATGGGTACTTTAAAGATTCCTTGTAGGACTTCTTCCACTCCTCTACTTGCCTTAATGTCTTGTACCTTATCTCGATGAAAGGCTGATTCGAATACAAAAGTAACCTTTGTGCCCTCTACATTTTGTATTGATGCATTTTTTAAGCTCATACGTACCGACGGTGGTTGTATGTTTTTGATGATCGCATCCCAATTTTTCAGTATTTCTTCCTTTGACACTTCTGCCACACTGATAATTGAAGGCCTTTTTTCTTCAGGTATGTTTTGCTCATTTCGCTCTTCTTTACTCATGGGTGTTTCAACTTTTTTTGGCGCATGAAGTACGGATAGTGACTTTTCTTTTCCCTCATGGATTCCAATAAGTTCTAATAGTCCTGTTTCTAGTACAAGGCCAGGAAGGGGGGAATGTCGAATATTTTTTAATGTTTGTAGTAGTCGGCTTATCATAGCTGCAAAAACTGAAGCATCTTTTTTTTCTTCTAGTGCAGTGTGCATTTCCGTCCGCAAGAATGACAGGATATCAACGATGACACTGTCCAGAGGAATATTAGCTTCTTCAATTTTGCCCACAATGATCGTCATTGCATGGGTGTCTTTTTTTTGAATTGCTTCAATAATATCGCTGACATAATGTATGCTTGTTGCACCAATACGATCAGTGACTTCTTCCAGAGTAATTTTTGGGGATGTTCGAAGTTGATCAAGGAGCGAAATTCCGTCTCGAAAACTGCCTAATGCATGTTTGGCAATCGCACGCAGTGCATCGCGCTCAATGGAGATTTTTTCCTGATCAACAATGTACTGTAGTCTGCGCACAATATCTTCATCTTTTACTCGTTTAAACAAAAATCGCTGACAACGCGATTGAATAGTATCTGGGACTTTGTGCAATTCCGTTGTAGCAAGAATGAAGTATGCATACTCTGGCGGTTCTTCCAGTGTTTTTAGTAGCGCGTTAAATGCTTCTTTTGTTAACATGTGTACTTCGTCGATGATGTAGACTTTTGCACGTGAAACAGACGGTGCAAATCCTATTTTTTCAATGAGTTCGCGAATATCATCAATGCGTCTATTACTTGCTGCATCGATCTCAATGAAATCTACAAGATTTCCTTCCTCAATAGATTTTGTCATGTGTTTGAGAATAACTGGATCATCAATGCCACGTAGTAAAATAGTTTTAGCGATAATGCGTGCTACAGATGTTTTGCCTGTTCCACGCGTGCCCGAGAGTAAATACGCATGCGATAAACGATCTTGCGCTACTGCATTCTCGAGCGTTGTGACCACATGGTCTTGTCCTACAACATCCGCAAAAGATAGAGGCCGATATTGTAGATAGAGTGTCATTATTTTTATCGTACAGCATTCGCTGAATTCGTGCTATTTTTCAGCTCTAAAAAGATGTACGATAGTATTCGACGATCGAGTGCCGATGACTCGTATGGTGTATTCTTTCGTTTTTTGTTTCTTTACCTCATTTTCTATGAAGTTCGTACACTTTTCACTTGGCTTTCTGACGTTACTTGCTCTTAGCGGTTGCGGTATTGATACCACAGGCATTAGTCCTGAGAGTTCAAAGCAGCCAGCAGGTTCATTAACAGCTTCAGTCGTGGTGACCGAATTTGCAGATTTACAGTGCCCTGCTTGTAAAAATGCTCACATACTCATCACCAAACCTTTACTTGAGAAGTACGGTCAGCGTATTCGTTTCGAATTTAAACATTTTCCACTCCGTCAGGCACATCCTTTTGCTTTTACAGCTGCCCAAGCTTTAGAGTGCGCATCTGATCAAGGTAAATTTTGGGAATATCTCGACTATAATTACGAACATCAAGATCAACTCTCGACTCGTCCTTACATGGTGTGGGCTCAAACATTAGGCCTCGATACTAGTCTTTTTGAACGTTGCCTCGAGTCTGGTATTAAAAAAGATGCAGTGAATACGGATGCCGAAGAGGGGAATGCATTGAAGGTTGATTCGACTCCTACTTATTTCGTCAATGATACTGAAGTAAAACTTGAAAAAGCTGATGATCTACAAACAGCAGTTGATGCTGCACTATCGAGCGTCAACAATATTGCATTGTAACTTCTTCTTGTTCGTTCATAAAAGTGGATGATGGTCATCCACTTTTTTTAGCGACTCGATAATTGTGTAAATGCATGGAGTCTTTTTAGCACAATATCCCAAAGTACGACGGTGCGATACAGTTCGGGTCGTGCCTGATGAGGCACTTGATAGGTTTGTGCGCCATAAACGCCTTGTATTTCCCCTAAATCAATTGCAGTTGTATCTGGAAATACGACATCTCGTGGATCAACAGCTTGTGTTAGGTATACATGGAGGTTAATACCAGGTTCGACGGAAAAATCTGAGGAGAGAAATAGTTGATCGTGAAGATAGGCAGCAAAACCGTGTGCATCGCTTTGTATGGGTATTAATGCTCCTTGCATTGCTTCGCTTAACATTTCGCGCGCATCTGCTGCTATTTTTTTCGCTTCGCCAATTTGCTGATTTATAACCTTCATCATCGTCTCGTCTTTGGTGATTGGGTCTTCATTAATGACAAGGTTTGCAAGCGCATCGGCAAGTTCGTCACCATACCGCGAAGCAGTAAGAGGATTTTGATTGTGTGAAGATATTGTGCTTTTGGCCCCACTACACCCTCCAAGAAGGATAATGGAGAGTGCAAGAGCTAAGGTGGACATTTTGTTCATGTTTTATGCGGGGGAAATTGAAGATGATAAAAGTGGAATGGTAGACATATCTTAATTGAGACACATTGGTGGTCCAAATTCGGTATAGCGAAAGCCCGCATTTTCTATCGTACGACTTTCGGACCGTAATTCTGTAAGGTAAGAGACTAAATCTCGGTGCCAGTTTTCGCTGTATGGATGTCCGTCGCTATGAAAGTTGACGGTAGTCCAATAGAGCCATTTTGGATGTTGCTCGCGCTCCATTTCACCTGCAAGCGTTCCCTGTACGCCACCACTTGCGAGGTTTGCGTGTAATAAGGTTGCTTTCTTCTTCGCGATTTCTTTATCTCGAATGTAGGCTAAGTCTGCAGTTTCGGTACTTAGACTATCGTTTCTGCCAACATCTAGCCCATGTTCAGCTCGATATTTTGTCATCGCAATGGCGTCCTCGCTTGCACCTTTGCGCGCAATGTCATCGTCTAACCATGGTGGACCATGTGTACGGCACCAAATGTTATTGTACGTAATCCATCGCAACTGATGAAGTGCTCTATTTGGCATTCTGCTTTGTAGTAGCCGTCGTACTAGTGGAACCATGCCAGGGTGGGTGCTTTGCATATGTGCAAGCACGGTGCCAATACGGTTGTGTGCTTCTCTTACGCTTACCATTTTTTCGTTCTCATCTTTGTCGCTTTCCTCATCTTCAGATTTTTCTTTCGTAAATTGCGAAGCGTACTCTTCCATTGAGCGAAGTCTCTTTTTTTGTACATCATCAATATTCATCATTTTTGCTCTTGTCATCAGCTTTGTTGCCTCTTCCCAGTCTTTCATATCTATTGCGTGTCGAATTTCGATAAAGATTGGCAGCTCCTTTTCAATACTTGGCGATTCATGCAGACGATCTTCTAGTTCTTTTACATACGATAATCGCTGGCGGTAGTGTAAATCCAGAAATTTTTGTGTGGTGAGTTGAGGCAGACCTCTTGGCATTGTTTTTTCGTTTGTTGTATTAAATTTCTTCGTTGCCTGTATAAATCGTTGTTGTACCTCTCTCCAGTTTTGTATCAGGACGGAGAGGCTGTTTGAGTTTTTTCCAACGATAAAATCCTGAATGTCTTGTACGGTATTTTTTTCGTTCAAAATCTTTTCTAGCCATTTTCCTGTTTTATATTTTGACAATACTCCTTCCGAAACCGCGTTTTCAAGGATTTGATTTGCATCTTTATAGCACTGCTCTCGTTGCTTTTTTATTGATTCGATTGCAGCTTTTGCTCTTTTGATGAGGTTTACTCGATTGTCAAAATGTAGATCGAGAAAATCTTCTTCACGCTCGGGTTTGAGAATATTTAGAGATGGATCAAGGTTAAGAATATTCTTGAATTCCTTTAACTTCAGTAATTCCTGCCTTTCATTGGCTACTTTTTCCCAGTTTTTCTTGTATTCAGGCAATTGGTGTTCCACCCAGTATTCTCGTTGTTTATAGTTAATGGAAGGATCCTTAAAGCGCTTCATCCACTCGTGTGCAGATTTCTTGGAAATGTTTTTTTTGTTTGCTGCTTCCTGAATATGAGTAGCAAATACTTTATAGAGGTTTTTTCCTGATTCTAATCTTTGTTGATAGTCTACGTTATAGAAGTGTTCTCGTTCTGCAATTTCTTTTTCGTCGAGAGGAAATTCAAGAGCCCACTTTTTTAATTCTTCCGTTTGCGATGTTGATGCGACGCCAAGTTCCTCTAAGGTGATACGAAAATACTCGCGATATTTTTCCTGTATCAACCTCGATCTTTCCAGAAGATCTTTGCCAGAGAAAACCCCTTCTTCATGCATAGTGTTGCGCTCTAGCTGTTGATGTTCAATAACATTTATCATAGAGAGCTTTCAGTATACATCATTTGTTTTTTTTCGTTGAATAGTACTTTTGTTCATTTGCTATTCTCTGATAAGTAAAGAGTGTGGTACCGTGAACGTACTTACTTTCTTTTTATGATTCTTTCCGATCGCGATATTAAAGCTGCTATTCAGTCTGGACGTGTAAAAATTGAATCGAATCAATCTGAACTCTTTCAGTACATTCATGCCAGTAGTATGGACTTACGGCTTGGGAATACGTTTAAAGTGTACGAACATAGTCGGTATGCAGTGCTAGACCCTAAAAATCCAAAGACCTTTGCCCAGAATATGCGCATTATTACCGTACCAGATGGTGAAGCATTTATTGTTCAGCCAGGCGAATTCATTCTTGGCGTCACACAGGAAAAAATTACCGTACCAGACGATTTAGTTGTCCGTGTCGAGGGCAGAAGTTCGTTGGGACGTCTTGGGATTATCGTTCATTCCACAGCTGGCTTTGTTGACCCTGGTTTTAGTGGAACGATTACCTTAGAAATTAGTAATCTCAATCGTTTGCCGGTTGCACTGTATCCAGGCATGCGTGTTTGCCAACTAGCATTCGAAAAAATGTCTTCACCAGCTGAAACTCCTTATAACATGAAGCCATTTAGTAAGTATCAAGGGCAAGTATTACCAGAAGAAAGTCGCCTGAGTATTGATCCTGAATTCGTGACCTCAGCGAAAGAGTAAGTAACCGTTATTTTTCAGCATACTCAATTTCTGTTTCAGTAAAATACTTCTATTTTTAGTCTTTTCTTACTTTTAAAAGTGTTAGAGCAATTGTGACGCTCTCTAAGATAGAGTTGTGAGAAACTTTTCTTTTTGACCTTTAAAAAATGAATTCATCTTCTGTTGTTAGAATTAGGAACATCAGAATCAATAAAAATTATTGTTGTAAAAAATAACAACATCAATGAAATTCCTTATACCATTTCTGTCATGAGTTTTGTAATATCTACTTTTTTTACCTCTTCTACCGCTGTCGTTTTTATCTCTTTCCTTGCATCTAGTCGTTCGTAGAAGTTAGGCACTTCTTCTGTTCGATACAAAATTCCTGTTGCAATTCTTTTCGATGTGTCGACGGCAATTTCTCGTCCTTTTTTTCTGTCACAAGAGTTATGATGTTCATCTTCTACCTTGTAGCACTTTTGCGTGAGCATTGTATGGGTTGCAAATTTGTTATAGGTAGGGCATGCCTGGAGCATATCGACAAATGCAAAGCCTCGGTGGTTCATTGCTTCTTTGAGAATGTAGGTCATTTGCTTAATGTCTCCTGAAAAACCTCGTGCCACAAAAGTTGGCTCGAGTGAAAAAATAAGATCCATCGAATTTAGCGTATGTTCGGGTATGCCATGAGGGGACGAATTCATGCTTTGTCCCTGTGGAGTGAGCGAGCTAGCCTGACCGGTTGTTAGGCCGTAGTTTCCGTTATTGTGTAGCACAAATACGATAGGGTAATGACTCCGCACCGCATGAATGAGGTGCCCAATACCCTCCGAAAAACTTGCGCCATCCCCTCCGAATGCAAGTACGGGTACTGTAGGATTTGCAAGCTTTGCGCCTGCAGCAAATGGAATGACTCGTCCATGTAGTCCGTGAAAACGGTATCCTTGTATTTTGTCGGATGTATTACCGTGACACCCTACGTCGTAACATAGCACTACTTGATGTGGTTTAAGCCCACGCTCAACAAGTGCCATTTTTGTTGCGGTCCAAATGCCGTAGTCGCCACAACCATCGCACCACGTACAGCGATTGGGCGAGTAGTACTCCTTCATGGATTTGCCGATATCAAGAGGGATAGTCATATGCTCGGAGGAAGTGCTGTTATCTATCAAGAATATTCATTATTTTTTGTTCTAGTTCATCAACAAAGAAGGGGCGACCATCGAATTTGAGAATTTTATCAGGAATTTCAATTCCTGATTCCTGGCGAATGAGCATCCCTAATTGACCTTGGTAATTTCCTTCGACCAGAATAGTTTTTTGCACTTTGTCCATGAGCGAACGAAGGACGTTCGTGTGAAGTGGCCATAGGTACGTGTAATGAAGATATCCTATTTTTTTACCCTTCATTTCCTTTTGTAGTAGGTCCACAATCACGGATTTTGTGCTACCCCAACCGATGAGCAAAATATCAATATCTGCTTCTGTTGTTATGCTTGTTACTTTTCCGTCTTTCAGACCATAAAACGTTGGTTCAGGCAGGCCTTTTGCTAGTGCTTTTGCTTTTCGCATTCGCTTCTCCATTTGTTCTATGGCATTTATTGCACTTTCATCGACCGTTCCATCTGGTGTGTGCTCATCTCCTTGTGCAACAAATGTTGCTGCATTACTCCCTGGCAACCATCGTGGCGAAATTCCGTTTTCATTGTTTATCCGGTAACGATCGTAACTATGTAATTTTTGTAGATCTTCTTCGTTTGTGATGAGCATTCCACGGTCAATCGTCGTATTTCTTTGGTCAAATGGCGCTTGGGTATATAACCCTTCTGCAATGTGTTTATCGGTTAACACAATTACACTTATTTGGTATTTTTCGGCAATATTAAATGCCTCGCCTATTAACGAAAAAGAATCTTCGCTATTTGAAACTGATACAATACAACGTGTAAATTCTCCATGAGCTGTATGGACTGCCATTAGTAAGTCACCTTGCCCTGTCCATGTAGGTAGGCCTGTTGCGGGCCCTGGACGTTGCGCTAACACGAATACGGTGGGGTTTTCGATCATTGCATTGAGTGACAAGGTTTCGCTCATGAGGTCAAAGCCACCACCTGACGTCGCTGTTAATGCCCTTGTACCCATGTACATGGCACCCGATACCATTTGAGCAGCGGTTATTTCGTCTTCGGCTTGTTTAATGATCATTCCTGTTTCATCTTGAATGCTCGCAATATACGTGAGCAATGGTGAACTGGGTGTCATAGGGTAACCGGCATAGAAACGAACACCGGCATGGACTGCACCAAGACCCATTGCTTTACTTCCTGTAACTAGGATATTTTTTTGAGCTTTTTTCGTGGGTGCTGGCAGTGTAATCCGTAAATTTTTTTTATCTCTATACAGTGAAAAGCCTTCGTCGATGCATAACATGTTTAGGTCTAGTAACTCTTTCTTCTTTGCAAATTTTTCTCCAACGATAATTTTAAGTGTATCAATATTCAGCCCACACATTGCCCAGATAAATGCTGTAAAAATTACGTTAGAGAGGAGGGGTTTTGCTCCCATTTTTTTTAATGATTCCTCCAGAGGTAATTCGATACAGTTTAAACTCAGCTCTTCTATCTTTTTTTTGTCTTTTTCTGTAAAATTCCAGTTTTTTGTAGCGTGAATGAAGTTTCCACCAGGCTTTACATCTGGAATATTGTGTTCTAATCCATGATGATTAAACGAGACAATGCTATTCACTTTTGTTTCGCTGCTTTCAATGGACACATTACTGATATCGAGTTGATAACTTGCGTGTCCACCTTTAATGAGGGAGGGATACTCGCGATATCCAAATACGTAGTACCCACTTCGCTTCAGCCCTTTTGCAAGAATTTCGCCAACGGAATCTATTCCTTGTCCGGATGAGCCGACAATTTTTAGTGAAATTCTTTCCATAGATCGAATGCTAGGTATTTTTCTGTGAGGGTAAGGTTTTGAGGACGGCTGATAATTCCTGGGCCCATGATTGAATTTTATTTATCTGATCGTAAGGATCGTTAATAATTTTCATCGTTGGGACAATGATGGTTGCATGATGTTTCTGCAGAAAATCCGTAAGATGATCTGCTGCTTTTGCGGTGAAATGATACCGGTCGTCGCCAAGGCCTATTGCTGCTGCGTAAACGCCAGATAATTGTGTGTCTACTGCTTTTTTATGGATAAATTCGTGCATGTAAGGTGAAAGTTGCCCTTCAATATTTTCGGTATTCCAACTCCCACATGCAAAAATAATCACCTGGTATTTATGCAGGTCCTCTTCGGAGGTACATTCAATTTTTTGTTTATTAATGCGTAGATCTTTTTCGTCTTTCTCTAATGCTTGTATTACAGTATCGATCACGAATTCTGTATTGCCAGTAGCTGTGGTATAGAAAAATGCAACTGACTTCACCATGATCACAGTGTAGTAGTGTCTTTGATGAAACGAAAGGTTTGTTTGTAAAAAATCATCGGTTGTCTGTCGGGCAAAAAGTAAGGAAGGTCTATGTTAGTTAGTAGGTGGCAGCTTGTAGGTTTTAGGTAACGTAAAGTAAGCCATGTATAGATCCTGCATGGAAGCATGCATGTCCCGAGCAAAGGTCGGAGAGTTTCATGTGAATTTCTTATGTCCTTGAAGAGTTAAAATAGTTCACGATACGAACAAAGTTCGATGTTCCGTTCCTTGAGTTCTTTTTTTAATTCGTCCGAAAGGAGCATGTTTAGTTCAGTTTGGCGTTGTGGGTGAACTTCAAAAGCATCGCCAATTGCATTAGGACTCCCTGGATGTACCATTAATTCGGTCGTCCCTTCCGGTAAGCGACCAAGGATATGACGCAAGTTTCGTGCTGATGCGTTCCCTGAAAGTGCAAGACCCCGAAAGTGGTCTACAAACTTCATTCCGTGTGCAGCAAAAAGTTTTTTCGATTCCTCTGTCCATGTAATGATTGATGTAAGGTGTTGTATTTTCTCTTTTGGAATTTCAAAGCCGAATGGCGGTAATGGTTCACTTGGGATACGAACGAACGATATTCCGTAACGATCGAATATTTGCGTAAGGATTGGCGCAATAAAAGGATGAACATGGAGATGATGGTGACTATCCGCATGTGTAGGCATGCCGTAGTGCTCAATGCACCATTCGGTTTGCGCCCTCGCCTCACGTAAGATGTGATCTTTTTGAATTTCACCTATTGATAATTTTCGCAGCAGCGATTCGCGGTCGATGAAAAATCCATCAGGTGTCAAAAGTGAAAATACGTCGCCAGGCTTACTGATTGGTACGCCTTCCGTGAAGTTGAAGTGGATGCCAACGGGGACATTTTTTTCACGCGCGTGGCGTGCAGCAAGTGTACTACCGTATCCATTAACCATGAGGCTGGCGCTTGTGACTGTTCCAAATGCTGTGCACAAAAAAATGCCATGACTCCGCTGTTCAGTGACTCCTAAATCGTCAGCGTTGATAATAAGCTTCCGCATTCTTTTGAAGAATATCAGTACATCGAAAATCTCATACTTGCATTTGCGAGAGTGTATGATGTGTTAATATATTGACAAGTTCATTTATTTTATTAAAATATTATAAATTCACTTCATTGACTTATGAATTCATTCAATCGCTCCAGAATACCCGAAGGACCAACAGAAGAAGAATTGCTATTAACCGCAATTCCTGCGAACTATGTCACGTTTGGGAAAGGTTTCTTGAGATCTCCTAAAGATCAACATGAATTTTTTACTGGACTTTTTAAACAACATCCTTCTGAAGGCGTAGTAGATGTGACACGGTTTGAGTATCGAGATACTCCTCCTAATCCATTCGATGACCTTTCTGATAAGTAAAGTTAGGTTATACTCTTCCTATGCCTATTGATACACACAGAATACTTTTTGAAGATGATTGGTTTTTAGCGGTGACTAAATTAAGTGGGGAATTAGTGGTGAAGGGGAAGGGGAAGGTTGATCGACTACCTCTGCTCGATTATCTCCGCAAACAGTACCCTACGCTTCACGCACTGCATCGATTAGACTTTGAAACGTCAGGCGTCACGGTCTTTACGAAAACAAAGGGAATTCTTGAAACGGTTCTGGATACAAAATTTATGGGATGGAAAAAAAAGTACTTCGCCCTGGTTCTTGGTACACCAAAAAGAAGAAGCGGGCTCATTGAACTTGCTTTACCATCGCGTACGGATGGTGAAAAGGTTCCAGCGACTACGCACTATTCGGTTGATGAGTCTTTTATTGATGTTTCGCTTGTTGCGTGCGAAATTGAGAGCGGTAAGCGTCACCAAATACGTCGACATCTATCCATGATTGGTCATCCATTAATTCTCGACTCACTCTATGGAAACGAAAAAGCTAATAGAGCATTTGCGAAATTTTTAAAGATGAATCGGTTCTTCCTGCATGCTTCTTCCGTTTCTTTTACCCATCCCGTGACTGAAAAAGCAGTTTTTGTCGAATCTCCATTGCCAATGACATTCGAACGAGTCCTTAAGACATTTCGTGAAGCAATTAACGTACAGAAGAAGCGATAATTTTGCATCTTCTCTTTATTCATTAACTTTTAGAGGATCTTTCATCCTCACTACTTCCCTAGTACACTACGTTTATGCGCGTCCTTTCTGCTATGCAGCCTTCCGGCACCTTGCATGTGGGTAATTACTTTGGTTCTATGCTCCCTAACCTTACATGGGTGGGCAAGGCACAGAGCAGCCTTTATTTTATTGTCGACTTACATGCTCTTACAACAGTTCACGATGCATCGCTTTTGCGAACATATCGTGAAGATGTTCTTTTAGACTACTTAGCTGTTGGCCTTGACCCAGAGAAGGCCATCCTCTTCTTTCAGTCAGATGTTCCAGAGCACTCCGAGCTTTCGTGGATTTTATCCACAATTACGCCGATGGGCTTACTAGAACGTGCTGTAAGTTACAAAGATAAAGTTGAAAAAGGCATTGCTGCTTCGGTGGGGCTTTTTACGTATCCTGTCCTCATGGCTGCGGATATTTTGCTCTACGATACGAATATTGTTCCCGTTGGGAAAGATCAAAAACAGCACGTGGAAATGGCCCGTGATATTGCACTTAAATTCAATCATACTTTCGGAGATACCTTTATGATTCCGGAACCTCAAATAGAGGCAAGTGTTGCCGTTGTTCCTGGTACTGATGGTCAAAAAATGAGCAAGAGCTATGGTAATACCATTCCTCTTTTTGGTGATGAAAAAGCTATAAAGAAAGCGATAATGGGCATCACGACTGATTCTAAGGGAATCGCAGAACCTAAAGATCCAGATACTTGCACAGTCTTTCAACTTCATAAGCTTTTTCTTTCAGAGACCGATTGTCTTGCACTTGCTGAAAAGTATCGTGCAGGAGGCATGGGTTATGGTGACGCAAAGACAATGTTATTGACTACGTATATGGATTACTTTGCTCCCATGCGAGCAAAAAGAGTTGCATTACAATCTCAGCCTGACTTTGTGCGTTCCGTTGCATACGAAGGCGCTAAAAAAGCTTCATTTATTGCGCAGAAAACAATGGAAAGAGTGAAGAAGGCAGTAGGTCTACTATAGAGTATTTCATCTTCTCTATTAATTACCTCCGATAGCTGAATCAATAGTATTTTCTCCATTAATGAAAAATAATGTAAATATTACTTTGTATTCCTTTAGCAATATCACCTACTCTTGCATGAGTTCTACTATCGCCTTTTCGGCTTCTTTATAGTCGCTTTCGCCAAAGTATGTGTAACGAATGTACCCTTGCTTATCTACGACATAGATTGCAGGCCAGTATTGATTTCCAAATACATTCCATGTTTCAAATTCGTTATCTTGTGCTATGGGGTACAGTAGTCCAAATCGCTTGATCGCATCATCGAGATTTTGTACAGACTTTTCATACGCAAATTCGGGTGTATGAATACCAATCATCTGAAAATTTTCACTGAGTCCAAATTTTTTCCATAAGCTTTTCATCGCTGGAAGTGTACGAATACAGTTGATGCATCCGTACGTCCAAAATTGAACGACCAGTACCTTTCCCCGTTGCTGAAGTACGTTGAATGGTTGTCCATTGAACCATTGTCCCAACCCCTCAAATTCTTTAGCGATACTAAGGTAAGGGAGAGGTATCGAGGTTCCCTGTTGCCAAGGTGTATTTGTTTTTGTAGTGGTTGATTTAGCTTCCCATACTGCTTTTCGTACACTGAGCGGACAACGATTCCACCACGATTGATGTTGAATGTTGTGCGCTTCACCAAGGATAATTTTTTTTTGCAACATTGATAAAAGACGCTCGCTACTGCAGTTCGTTGCTCCAAATATTTGCGTAGGAAGTACACTTATTCCAGCTAAAACTACGATGAAGCTTGCCATGATTCTCATAATACTATCGTAGCTTTTGTGTGCATCGGTTACTATAGTTTTGTTTCTAAAACTCATGTCGTACATCCTGACATTTTTACGATCGTTTTCTATAAGGCATTCAATGCTGATTATTGCTTTAGCATTAGGCATCGCTTTCTTGTTCCTTAGTGTATCTACAAGTTCTTTGTACGGTGTCACATGGGACGAGCCCATACAATACCTTTGGGGCAAGATGACTGTTTTGTATTGGCAGAAAGAAGACGCCGAGTACCTTTCGTCTATGCCAGGAGGTGGTATGTATTATGGCTCACTTTATTATGTTCTCGTGTACCTTTCATCGCAGTGGTTTACCTCTCTTGGTTTTTCGCTTGTTCAAAGTATTCACTTTCTCAATATTTTCATCGCAAGTCTTTCCATCATTTTTACCGCAATCCTTGGTTTTCAGATAACAAATAAAAGATTAATCGGAGCATGTTCTGGCTTACTCTATTTTGTCTTTCCTCCGTTTATTGCACACGCTCAGTATAATCCTAAAGATATTGTCTTACTTTTTGCCGTCGTTCTCACTTCCACTTTTTTTGTTCGAGCATTACAAAAAAAGTCAGTAAGGCATTTCGTTTTTCCCTCTTTTCTTTTTGGATTTTCAGTTGCAATCAAGGTAAGCGCAGTACTGTTTGCACCGGTTATTGCTGTGAGCATGATCTTCTTTTATTGCCAACATCGTCAGATGTATTCTGTACAATCACTGATTATTTTGCTGCTCGCTTGCAGTACTGCCTTTCTTGGCGGAGTGATCCTTTTTTGGCCAAGTCTTTGGGGCGATATTTCATTGCTTTGGCGTTCTTTCTTGCTTTTTTCCGAGCCAGATTTTTGGCATGGTCACGTGCTTTATTTTGGACAATCTTTTACAGGTGCTGCCTTGCCATGGCATTACATTCTTCTTGAGTATGCCATGAGCATGCCTTTCGCCCTTCTTCTTAGTTTTTTTGCTGGACTATTTTTTGTCATTTGGAGATTTGTCTTGGATCGTTTCCGTTCGCCTAACCTCCTTTTAGTCTTTCTTCTTCTTTGGATCATAGTTCCTTTTACCATTTCATTCAAACCAAATCTTGTTCGTTACGATAGCATTCGACAGTTTTTCTTCGTGTTACCAGCTATTGTGATAATTTCTGCGATAGGCATTGAGCGCATTTTGGCAACGCTTTTTCATAAATTTTCTCGAAGTTTTTTTGTCGTTGTATGTGTGCTATACGTCACTTTTTTGTCATCCGAAGTCTTTCGGAGTTTTCCCTTTGGAGGGTCGTATCGCAACGAATTCATTCGTTGGTATTATTCCGGTTCCCTTGATCGTTACTTTGATACCGAGTATTGGGGTGCAAGCTACAAACAGGGGATTGATTGGCTGAACGAAAATGGAAAGCAGAATGCAGAAATTTGTGTCCCTATTGCAGATGTGCTGCTCGATTGGTACGCCCTTCGACCAGATTTAACTGTGGGATGTTCATCGCAGTCAGCATACGTTCTATTTTTTAACCGGTATGATCGCGAAAAGCAAAAAGTCTTTGCATCGCTAACTCCAGTTTTTACCATTCAATCTCTTGGGACTGATTTACTGAAATTGTACGAAATCCGATAATTCGTTAATCGTTTATCTCGATGCGTACGATTATCTCATCCCTAGCGTAGATACCTTCTTTTCTGCGAACATCCGCCTTTATAGGAAGCAAGTATCCTTCTCTTTTTTTATCACGAAAAATAGATGTTTTCCATGAAGTGTTCTTTATGGTGACTGTTACCCTTAACGAGCCCCATCCGCGGTGAAAAGCACCAAATCGCTCCTGAATAGCTTTAGATTCCTTTTGCGGTATCGTGACAAAATGCCATGCTGCGTTGCCAGGGTAAAGCCATATCTTTGTTTTGATGGTAAAAACACGATACGATGGTCTACAAATTGGACATGGATCATTGCCTGTAAAGCTGTGTCCTTTGCTACATATTCGCTCCAAAGATGTTGATTGTGCATGCACAGAGTAATGATACCATGATGTTTTCCTATTGCAGCTTTGCATTAGTCTTCACTGTTAGGTCGAAGAATTTTTCACCGAGTTACTTAACAATGATATTGCATAGGTGATACACTTTTGATACAAAAAATACTGCTTTACTTTTAGGTATGCCAACATTCAAAAAACGCATCAATATTACGCTTGAAAAAGACACTGCTCTCTTTCTTAAGAAAATTTCTCTATGAGATGATATGCCCAAGCAAAAAAAGCTGCTGAGCTTTTAGAGCATGCTATGGAATTACTTGAGGATGATTTTTTTAGCAAGTTGGCAAAAAAACGAGACGTGAAGAATGCTAAGTTTCTTTCGCATGATGAATTCTGGTCGAAAGTATCATGAAAAGTTTTCTTATTCTGTATTCCTCATTATTTAATCCGAAAAGTTTGTGGAGGTTTCCTGCAGATGATTTAACGAAAATTAAGAACAGCATTGAACGAAAGCTTTCAACTGAGCCAGATGTTTTCGGTAAGCCCTTACGTTGTAATGTACGAGGTTATTGGAGCCTTAGAGTTGGTGAGTATCGTGTAATTTACCGCATTCATCAATCGGATGTATTCATTCTTGTTATTGAACACAGGTCAGTGGTGTAAGAGTTAGTAAAGCGCTGGCTAGAATGAGGATGGAGCGGGTTACTGGAATCAATTACAGCCGTACTAGGAGCCTGTGTCCGATTCTGTTAAACTGACAATATCATGAGTATTTCCAATAAAGAACTTATACAAAAGGCAAGAACTGTCATGAATCCACAGAATTTCGGACAATGTGAGGTGGGCGGTGTCGCTTGTGCGTTGGTAACGCAGAAAGGCCAAGTGCACCTTGGGGTCTGTATTGATGTGAGCTGTGGAATTGGATTCTGCGCCGAACATGCCGCAATTGCTGCTATGCTTATGAATGGAGAATCGAGAATTGAAAAGATCGTCGCACTTTGGGGGAATACGATTCTTCCTCCTTGTGGACGGTGCAGGGAGTTTATGTGGCAGATCAATCCTGAAAATGCAGCAACTGCAGTTCTGGTTGAACCAGACAAAACGTTAACACTCAAAGAACTTCTGCCTTATCCGTGTTATTAATTGTAGTACCCTGACTTTCGATCATTGTTACTTTGGAGCTATGTGCTTGAAACGGATCGAACTACCTGATCCTGACTTTAAATACTTTTCAAATTCAATAGCCCGTTTTTTGTCGTTAAAGCAACAAAACCATTCAAGATGCCAAGGCCGTAAATTTTTTGTTGAAATTACCGACCCTTCATTGTGTTCCCTCAGGCGAGACTCCAAATCGACCGTCTGGCCCACATATTGTTTACTCTGACTATTTCTAAGAATATAAACGTAGTGCCACATAGTGGTGTATTGTATGTAAATTTTAGCTGGCCTGCCAACCGAAGCAGCAGGAGTTCGTCGAACAGCCAGCCTACGCTCGCTTGCGGCGAGCTTCGGCCGGCAACCTGCTGCGCAGGTTGGAGCGGGTGGCGGGAATCGAACCCGCGTCACCAGGTTGGAAACCTGGGGTAATAGCCATTATACGACACCCGCAAAGAAAAATTTAAAGAACAGCGCGTTAGATTCTGATTGAGGTGGCATCGTGTTGTCAATTTCTTTCACGAATCCCTACTTTAGTAAGGTTTCTACTATTTTTTCTTTTGAAGGGTGTGCACACGGGTTACACGATGCGATACGTTTCATGATGAGCCAAAGTGCATACATCAAATTTTCTTCCTGTAATTTTTGGAGTGCATAGTCTGAGCACGTTGGCTTATAGATGCAGTATCCAAAAGGGAAAAAGTGCCGCAATGGTCCATGATCGAACGAGAACGTCCGTTGGTAGATCCAAATAAGCAGAATGAAAACGGTTGCAGGAAGCCGTAAAACACGTGCCAGTACATTGTGAAGCATGCTCATTATTTGCTATAATTGGTTTGCAGTATATCAACTAATGTTAGCGAATGTGCAACTTACCTACGGCGATGTCCTTACACTTCTTTCAATTGTGGGAGTTGCCATGGTGCTCATTATTCTTTTTAATTTAATTTTTGTATCTATTTCACTGAGGCGCGTAGCCGAGCGCGTCGATTCAATTACCAAAGATGTTGAGAGCGTCATTTTAAAACCCATTGGTGCTATCGATTCTATTGTGACGTGGGTTCTTGGTGCGATAGAAGGCGTACGCAGTAGTCATGGTGAAAAAAAGCATAAGAAAAAATAATAGAGATGGAAGAAGGAAGTAATATACGTTATCGTCATATGGTTATATTGATATATTGTTAGAATTATTCATTTCCTGCGTAACAATATGGCAATATTTCACTGTAACAATATAGTCGACCTTCAATACCTCCATTACCTAAAAATACCACCTGACGATGCCTTCCGTACGTTCGCTGTTTCTAGTAAGCTTTGATTCATGTCAACTAAACCATCTTCAAAATCATTCGTAGGAAAAGATCCACAGCAAGTACCTATGTCGCTTCAGCGTATTACAAGAGCGCAGAAGCTTGGAGGTCGTCATTGGATTGGTCCGGAGGATTCTGTCGCTCTTTCTAAGGAAGATCAAGAGGCGTATACCCTTGCTCATCACATCATGATTCGACTATGTATCGAGGCACCTTTACTGCATAAATCGGGGCATCCTGGGGGTCCTCTTTCGGCTTTTACCGCATGTTATGAAGCAATGCGTCGGGCTAACCCTACTTTGGACGAGCCACTACGCATGAGTCCTGGACATTTATCGTTACTTGGCTATGCGTTGCAGTGGCTCTTTGGTCGACAAGGGTCCGATTCACGCTTGCAGTCTCCGCAGGCGATTATGAATTCGTTTCGTACAGTCTCTGGGTTGCCTGGTCACATTGAAGCAGGTATTGGTGATATTCCTTTTGGTACCGGACCACTTGGCAAGGCGCTTTCCAATGCTCTTGGTACTGCATTCGCAAAAAAATATTTGAAGAAGTCTGGTAAAGTAGAAGTCTTGTTAGCTGATGGCGATAGTCAAGAAGGTCAAGTAATGGAAGCAGTTCGTTTAGCAAGTGCCTTACAATTAGATCAACTTATCGTTCATGGCGACTGGAACGATATTCAATTATCTGGCGTGCCATCTAAGACTGTTGCGTGTGATTTTGTTTCTATCTTGCATGCAGCAGGATGGACCGTAATTGAAGTTCAGAATGGTAATGACATTGCCCAAGTACGAGCAGCGCAAGATCTTGCTGATTCGCTTGTTGGTAAGGGGCACCCTATTTTTATTTGCTACTACACGACCATGGGTTATGGTGTGCCTTTAATGGAAGAGGGGAGTAATACGGGAAAAAAGAATTTTCATGGATCTCCGTTAAGTAAAGATGAAGCATCAGAGGCTTTGGAATCGTTACAACTTCCTAGTCTTACAACTCTTACAGAGTCTTACAAACCAATTCAAAAGAAATTGAGTGTACAATTTGAAGAGGCTAAAAAAAGGAGATCATCCTGCGTACTTCCATTTGCTCTTCCTGCAGCATATAAGCGGTCAATTACGTTGGCTGCTGGTGCAGCACGTAAAGATTTTGGTGCAGTACACGTACTTTCACTCATGAAGCATGATGAACGTATTGTTGTCCTTCATGCAGATTTAGCGGATTCAGGAGGCTTTGGAGTTGTCGAAAAAGCATTTCCTCATCGTGTCATAAACGTCGGTGTAGCCGAGGCAAACATGTACATGATGGCAGCAGGAATGCGCCAAGCTGGCTTACTACCTGTTACGTATACATTCGCTGCATTTGGCATAAATGAAGCCCGTGCAAATGCACGTCTTATTGATATTAATACAGGTCATATCCCATTAGGAATAGTGCACGATTGTACGCATGCAGGCTTAAGTGTTGGCGAAGATGGTGAAACACATCAAGAACGCAATTACCTCAATCTTCCTTTCGATCATACACAGGTCTGGGTCGCTGGGGATAGTAATCAGGCAGGTGCTATGGCCGAGAAGTCACTTGAAATTGCCGCACAAGGTAGCGAGAGTGTATATGTGTTTTCTGGACGATCGAATCATCCACAGATTCTTACCTCTGATGGCAAGCCTTATTACAATGAAGCATATGTTTTTGATGGCTCGGCATCGGCTGTTCGTGGATACGGAGATGCACGAGACGAGGCCACAATTATTAGTTATGGCGTTGTGTTGCATGAAGCAATAAAGGCCGCTGATTTGCTCTTACAGCAAAAACGTACGGTTCGCGTACTTAACTGTGCGTGTGTTCGACCGCTCGATGCCTCTGCAATTTTACAGGCAGCAGTTGAAACGCAGCACCTCATCATCGCGGAAGATCATCATACCGAAGGTGGGTTAGCAACCCAAATTGCTGACCTTATCGCCGATACTTGTGCACCGTGTACACTACGTCGTATTGGTGTACGACACTACTTTCCATCTGGTCCAGCGGAAGATCTTTATGTTATTGCAGGGCTTATTGCGGATGATATTGCAGCAGTGACTGAGGATCAATTTGCCTATCGCTTAGCAGGTGGAGAAGAGGCTTTTGTTGCGTTTGTCTATGCACTTCAAGAGCGACTTTCGCACACTCGTTTTTTGCCAAAGAGCACTCGTTTTCTTGCCTTACTCCAAGATCCTTCTTACATACGCTCATTACGAGCTTTGTGGAAGACTCGTAGTATCGATGCAGAAAAATTACCAAGCACGGAAGATCTCATCGATCGTTTACACATAGAATCTGATATTCACTCTTTCAATCCTCTTACAGGAATATCGTATGGTGAAAAACATGATAGTGGCATTGTTTAAGTGAAATCATTGGTATGGACCCCGGACCATGCACTGAGGAATCAGGCCATCGACTTTGGAAAAAGTGTAGTAACATCATAACTTCTCGTTTGGTGTAGCTGAGCGAAGCGAGGCGAAGTTGGATTGAAAGCTACAAATAAATTAGCTACCTCCCTTACTTTCTTTACCTTCAATACTTTCCTTACCTTGATTAATCCGACTTTTGCTCTGACCCGATAATTGGTTGATGGTCAATAAAGACTGAGACGTAGTAACGCTTTATTACATCTGCAGAAGCGCGCAGCAAGTTTGAAACAATAAGGCTCATGCGACGTAACTTGCTCATTAACTGCGATAGATGAAATGCAGACCCCCTTCCACGTGCGCTGGAGAGGAGTTGAATCTGCTTCTTGATCGTTTTCATTTCGATTTGAACGTTTTCAATAAGTTTTTTCTGCATGATGATGACCGAAGGTGCTTGTGCAATAGCTTCGTCGCGCGCGGTTTTCCCTGCTTTCGTTCCTCCTATTCCTTGGCTACCACTTGAGCCTCCGCCATTCCCTCCACCAAGGTCTCTTGAAGCATCTTCGCGGACTCTTGTCGAGACGTTACCCATTAAATCGATAATATCGACGACTTCCTTTAACGCTTTAGGTTGAAAGACGATTGCCGGACCAGATTCTGACACAGTGCTAAGCGAAGAGCCTGAATGTTCTGGGCTAACGTTTGCCACCTTCATTTGAACCATAACAGTACTATTTTACCTTATTTTAGCGAAAAAAACCATTCATAAATGGTTCAAAGAATGTAATCCTCATTCAGTATTTTTAGTATCCTTACTCTCTTCCATGTCATCTGATACGATTTTTCATAAAATTCTTCGACGAGAAATTCCTGCACAGATCGTGCATGAAGATGACGAGGTGCTGGTTTTTAAGGATATTTATCCTAAGGCACCTACACACCTGTTGTTTATTCCTAAACAATTTGTTGCTTCAGTTGCTGATATCACGGATGAAACATCGCACTTGCCAGGTTTGCTGATTCTTAAAGCCCAGAAGTTTGCCAAAGAGAAGGGAATAGATGGGTATAAATTGACATTTCATGTAGGGCGAGGAGGTGGGCAAGAGGTGATGTACCTTCATTTGCATTTTTTGAGTGAGATGAGTTTATAAGTAATCATTAAGAAATTGGCACTTGTAGAGATATAATCTACTGCACGAGTTCTTTTTTCCTCGTTCATCACCTTCTCTTTCCACTTTCTTTGTGCAAAGAAAGTGGAGCAAAGAAACCGCCACTACGCACTGTTGTCCTGTGCTTTCATCCACTTGCTACGCTAAAAACGCGAACTCCTCCCTCGTCCGTGGTGGACTCGGTCGTCAAACAGGCGCGTTTTTTGACGCTCCGCTCGTGGGAAAGCACAACGGAAACAGTGCTGAGGCGGCAAAGTCTTTATTGGTCAACAAACATGTGTCTCAGACAATTCGTAAGTTGACACTTCATAACATTTTTTTACTAAAAAGCCGAAGCGTATTGCTCCGGCTTTAGATTGTAGGTACGTTAAGCAGTATAGCCTGCTGCCTCAGCCTCTTCGGCAGTTGCAAAACCTACGCGAAATTCTTCACTAATTTTTTTTGCCTGAGCCGAGCCTGCAGGATAGTATTTTTTACCGCTTGTTGATGCGATAAAGTTTGTTCCAGTAGATGCTACTTCCTTCACGGAATCTTTTTCGTGTTCTTTTTTAAGACGCTCAAGTGTTGCTGCATCGATAGGTTTTAGTGCTTTAATACTTAAGCCAATACGACGTTCGTCGATGTCGATGTTAATGACTTGTGCTTCAATTTTTTGCCCAATTTTAAGTGCCTGCGCGGGGTCGGTTACCTTATCGTGCGAAATTTCTGTTAGGTGCACAAGGCCCGTAATGTCCTTTTCGAGGGTCAAGAATGCGCCATAATCCGCAAAGCGTACGACCGATCCGCTCACCTTTTTTCCTACAGGATACCGCTCTGCAATTGCTTCCCATGGGTCTTTGGTGAGTTGTTTAATACTGAGCGAGAGCTTTTCACCATCGATGCCAATAATTTTTACACGAACGCGGTCGCCAACTGCGGCAAACTCTGATGGATTTTTGACGTGCCCCCATGCAATTTCGGAAATATGTACAAGTCCTTCTAGTCCATCGAAAGCGACGAAGAGTCCAAATTTAACGAGTCCGCTGACAATACCGTCCTTTTCCTCGCCAATACCAAGGCCCTCCAGTGCCTTTGACCTTTCCTCAGCCATTGCCTCACGTTCTGAGACGACAATTTTTCCTGCAGATTCATCGATGGTGATGATTTTTACCGTAAATGCATGACCGATGAACTTTTTCAGGCGATCGATAATTTCGACACTGTCGGAATTGCTGACGCGTGGGTAGTTGGCTGGCGAAAGTTGACTGACAGGCAAGAAGGTGCGGATACCATCGATATTCGCAAGTAAGCCACCTTTATTCGCTTCCTGAGGGATGAATTTCATGGTTTTATCTTCCGCTATCATTTTTTGGAAACGATCCCATGCTTTTTGCTGCGTTGCCATGCGCAAGCTCATGACTACCATTCCTTCGTCGTTCTCTTCTTCTAATACTAAGGCGGATACTTTATCTCCTGCCTTTAATTCGCGGAAGGTATTGAGCGAATCGCGGAGTTCTCGACCTGAAATAATACCAGTTGCTACACCCTGTAAGTCTAATAAAACTTTATTCTTACCTTTAAAAACAGTTGTTCCTTCAACTAATTCGCCCGGTCTGGCGCGAAATACTTGTGGAGCATCTTTAAGGAGCTCCTGCATTGCTGCAGAACCTTTTGCAATTTTTACGGTCTTTTTGGCCATAATGAAGTTTAAAGTGCAAGGGTAAGGGTAAAAGTGTTGTAGGGCTCTTGCACGAGCAGCAATACAACGAAGGATAGTATAGTGGAATGGAGGGCGGGTGTACAGAAGGTTTGGTCATGGTTCGAGACGCCTTTTCGCTTCGCTCGCAGGCTCCTCACCATGACACTGAACTTTTCCTCTCTCAAGCACTCATCATGATGACGCCTGACATTTCTTCGTTCTAAATATTTCTGTGTTGAAACTGTGTCATAGTGAGGAGCACGAACGTAGTGAGTGCGTCTCGAACTATGACTTCCCCATTCTCCTCCTCGCCCAACCAATACCTGCTGCTGCACCTGCCGCAATAAAGAGAACGGCTTCGGGGCCTACATTGCTACGCGTGGGTGTAGGAACACGTTCGTACGGAATAATAGCTGCAGTGATTGTTTTAGGGGTAGGTTCGGGGATTCTTTCCTCTGGAGGCGCGGCTTGCTCTACTTCGCATGCGTAGTTGCAACCATCGTAATCAAAAAGGTTACCATCGTCACACTGCTCGTTTACTTCGCGAATTCCGTCGCTGCAGTAAGGTAGGAGACAGTTACTTAAACAACTTGTTGTCGAGTAATCTCCATTAAGGCTGCCGTTATCGCATTCTTCACTCTCAGGGTCTACGATTCCGTCACCACAACGGGGGAGAATCACTTTTTGACATACACTACTGCACACTGCGTCTTTTATTCCATTCAGTTGACCCAAGTCACACTCTTCGCCATATCCTCTTTGCAAAATTCCATCGCCACATCCGCCTGTTTCAAGCTTGCACCTGCTATCACAGCCATCGAAATCGCGTCGGTTGTTATCGTCACATTCTTCTCTTGCTTCCATTGCTCCATTTCCACAGATCGCAACTTCTCGGCTACATGCATTGCAACCATCTCCTCCTACATTATTACCATCGTCACAACCCTCGCCAGCTTCGACTATTC
This sequence comes from uncultured Candidatus Peribacteria bacterium, assembly GCA_964562885.1. GTDB lineage: Bacteria > Patescibacteriota > Gracilibacteria > Peribacterales > Peribacteraceae > CAZLVC01. The sequence continues at coordinate 226,457 of CAZLVC010000001.1, forward strand.
GGTTTCCGCACACCGGAGTGTACACAACAATTGGTGGTACCGAGCTAGTAACTGGTGGTGGAATATATGTTGGTGGTGGTGTGTAGGTAGGTGGTGTGTAGGGTGGAATGACGGGTGGAGTATAGACAGGAGGGACGTACACAAAAACGGACGATGATGACGATGCAACGGATGATGACGAGGTAGACGATGAGGACGACACAGACGAACTTCGTGAGCTTGAGGAAGAGCTAACGCTACTACTAAAACTGCTCGTTGATGAGCGCGAGGACGATGAACTAGAGGAAGAGCTTGAAGAGCTGCTAGAAGACGAGGAGCTCCTAGAACTACTACTTGATGATGAGCTAGAAGAGCTACTAGAAGAGGAACTTGAAGATGAGGATGGCCTACTAGAGGAGAAGCTACTAGAACTACTGCTTGATAGTGACGAACTAGATGAGGGGCGAGAGGAAGAAGCACTTGATGATGTAATGCTAGAACTAGCGCTACTGGGACGACTAGAAAATGTTGAAGATGAAGAGCTAATGACAGAACTAAACGACGATGATACGCTTGATTCAGTGCGCCTGCTGGAGTTTACACTACTTACAACGCTTGAAACGGAAGATCTAACGGAAGACGCTACACTACTTGTAGCTGTGCTGGAACTTCCTCCCCCCGTGCCTCCGCCTGTTGTGGTGGTCGTTGCACTGGAACTTCCTCCGCCTGACCCCCCTGAAGAACCTCCGGTAGCTCCTCCTGTTGTGCCACCAGAAGAACCTCCTGAAGAACCCCCCGAGCTACCGCCAGTTGTACCTCCCGTTGTCCCAATATTACAATTATTAGGATCAAGAGAATTTGTGCAAAATCCTGCACTACAACTACATTTTTGACAGTTGCCTGTTTGGCAAATAGACCAGAGTGTAGGTTTCCCTTCACATTCGCCGTCGGAGGTGCAGCTTGTTTGTGAACCTCCACCTGTGGTGGTTGGCGAATAAATGCAGGTGTTACTAAGTCCTCCACAGGAATTGCAGCTATGTTCTTTACACCTTCCTATGCCTCCTGTTGAAGGTAAATTACAATAATAATTATCAGTATCACCGCAGTCATCATCTCCTGAGCAGATAGCAGAGGAATCTGATACGCACCTCTGTGATGACGGATCACAATACCCACTAGTTGGAAAACCGGGGCAATCACTACTTTGTGTACATCCAAATCCTAAGGAGGACCCTTTTTTTGGTACAGAGATAGTTTTAGAATCCAAAACAATGAGCCCAATAACTCCGCCTAGCAGTAAGCCTAATCCCAGAT
>CAZLVC010000001.1:227849-263276 GCA_964562885.1 uncultured Candidatus Peribacteria bacterium
GAATCCAAAACAATGAGCCCAATAACTCCGCCTAGCAGTAAGCCTAATCCCAGATGTTTTAAAGTTTTTGGTGCGTTCATGAAAGAAGATTATTGATAATCAGAACCTGCACCAGAGGAGCAAATACCTGTGCTACGGTCGCAGCATTGTTTAGAACAAACTCCTGTAGGACAAAATTCCCCAGCAGCTTCGTTACACTTTCTTGTGTCTTTAAAATCAGCAATATACATTCCATCATTGTTGCAACAAGGTTTGGTAGAATCTCCACACATTTCGCCTAACGGGATTGTTCCTGTTCCTTCGTAGGTAGAACACAGTGGAACAGAGCTATTGCTGCATCGGACATCAATACATTTTGTTTGAGTGCTTCCTGCGAATGTAGAACAGATATAACTTTCGTCGCCTGTTGATGTACATCCACTCATTGGTGCAACTGCATCTCCATCTTCATCGCAACACATTGCTGATGTCATTGAGCAATTTTGCCCTGGTCCTGGCGGGGTAGTACACGTAGGATAAACACCCGCTTCGCATTCGGTTTGACAGACACCAACTAATCCATTTATAGGAGGTGGATCATATTTTTGATTATTTACATAGCAGTATTTGGGGGGGGTACTTCGCTCGCATAATGTTGGTGTCGACATTGGCGTACTGTTGAAGGTGTTATCTTCATTGCAGCATGCAGCTTGTCCGCTGTTGCCATTAATATCGCCACACATCGTATTGTGTGTTGGAGGATTTGGAGGCTCACATAAAGGAGGTATTGGATTTGCATCTAAACATGGATTACAAGTTGCACTATAACATGCCATAGCAATTGGATAAACAGGACTATCTGGTTGCACCACAGCACAGTCTTCCCATCTTAAAGTAGATGTATTACATTGTCTGCAGTAAGATCTACAATTGGAAGAACTTGATGTGCCTGTCCCCTGCGCCCCCACCTTCTCAGCTCCATTTTTTTGTGTTGCAATTCCATTCATCACCATTACGCCCATTACCCCTACCATCATACCAATGGTAAGGTCGCGTAGGGCCTTGGAATTGGTATTTTTTGGTCGCTCCGGGATTGGAACTTCACCCCCTTCCCCTCTCCTTCGCTCCGGCTTCAGGAGAGAGGAGCTCTGTTTTTGATGGGAAGATGAATTCGGTTGTTTTTGAGTGGATGATTTATTGTCTTTGCCAAAGCTACCAAGCGAAAATTTCATAGAGTGAAGTGTATGGTTTTGCACTTAAAATTGCTATTTCGGGAATTGTGTTTTGTGATCTGGTCTTGTTGAAACTTTTTTGAGGTGTCATGGTTCGGGACGCTTTTTCGCTTCGCTCAAAAGCTCCTCACCACGACACCTGCTTTCTCTGTTTTTAAGCTCCTCACCACGATACCTGACCTTTACCTTTTGTTACTCCAAATTTGCTTATCATGCTCGAACTTTTTTGAAATAGCTCTGATGACGATCAAATTGTGTCGTGGTGAGGAGCACCGCAGTGCGTCCCGAACCACGACACAATTTTACCAGACCCGTAGCGATGGAGAGGGGGCAGGGGGGTGAGGTTATGCACGGAAGGCAACACTCCGTGTTTCCTTCCGTGGGCCATCCTTCGGGCAAGGTGGTCGCTCACGCGGAAGCAAGTTCCGCCTTCGCTCCTTTGTTTTATAGAAGCCTTTTTTCATTTTAAGATTTTGAAGAGCTAAATTTCCAAAGTCATGACACATTAAATCTCCCCCTCTCCAGAGCCGAAGCGATGGATCGATTTACACCCCAACAACTTTTCGTTCTAAACGCACTATTCGATGTGTATGATCGAGAATTTTATCATCATGCTGCGCAATCTTATCGCCGTATGCTCCTTTGAGGTCCTCGCGGATTAACTCAGTTGTAAGCTTGAATTCGTGTGTTATTTCCTTTTAAATTCTCCTATCTTCGAATCCATCTCCTCTATTTTTGCATCCATAGTATCTATTTTTGCATCCATCGTATCTACTCTCTCAAAAAGTGCTTTAATCATGTTCAAGATCTCTTTCCCATCAGCCTTTGTTAGTGGCAGGGTATCGTCATTGCTCATAGGGGAGCATTTTACCTAAAAGAAAATTTTCGGGCAAATTGGTTGGTCACTTCCTCCTAGAGCAATGTGCCTGCATCAATATTCATCTCTTCTTTACTCTTTAGTTTTTGCTTTTGCGATGTTCCAGGGTTGTAGATTTCGTAAAAGAGCGTTGCAAGTTCTTGCGTTGTTAAACGCTTCATATTGATTCCAACATTTTCCAGTCCCGATTGAATGAGCGTTACTCGGTCGCGAAGTACTTTTGAATACGATCCAAATTCTCGGTTACGTTGCAGTGCTTTGGCACGACTATCATCGACATTCAGCCAATCAAAAAACCTTTGCAGTAGTCCACGTTTTACTCGTACCGGAGCATCCACAGGTACAATGACATAAAAACTTTTTTGCATGATGTCGGCTACATCCACTAACTTTCCCATAAAATCGGCGTAGTCTAAGGTTTGTTCTTTCAGGAGTGTACTTTTTTGCGCATCGGCTTTATTTTTGAGATTTTGAATATATGGGTCAACATTAAGGCGCGCGGATCGTACAATAATTTGCAGAGGGAAGATGAGCGTATTTAAAAATCCCTGGTAGCCTGCAATAATTCCTTGCTGCTCGGTTTCGCTTTTCAGGTTAAAGTTAAGCGCGCTCACCTTAAGCACTGCACGCATGCCACCATTTTTTAAGATGAGCGTATCCTCACGGATTTCTGCTATGGGCAAGTATCGTTGTGTCGACAGTGAAAATGCTTTCTTCTTTTTTCGGACACTGTCTTTGACGGCTCCGCCTTGCCCTATATTTGCCTGCTGATCATTTGATGAAATTGCTGTGCTCATAAGTCGGTAGGGGATTGAAACGCCTGTTTTCCATGCCATGCACGGACATGGATGGTGTCGATACTGAGGTGAGGGTCGAGAGTAGATGCACGAATGCGCGAGCGATTGACAGGCAAAGATGAGCCCGAGGATTGCTGATTGTTCGTTGTGTGCTCTTCTTCCATCGCGGATACCATGCTCTTAATAGGCTTTGTATCATCGACATCACTTGCAACGTCGGATCGCGTAAGAGTATTCAGTGCTTTTTGATGTGCTTCGAGCATCTTGGTCATCTCGTGTAATTTTTCTTCTGTGTCGGCTGCCTTTTTTGTTGCTTCTTCGATAATTTTATTCGATTGTCCTGTAATGAGATTAATGGAAATTCCAGGATGAGGACTCCAGTATCTAACTTTTGGTTTATTGATTCCTTCGATCATCAGCAAGATGATATTAAACATGCTTAAGTCGTTGATCTTTAAAAAGGCAAAGGCTGCTGCAATGACTGCGGGAATCCATGCACCAATAAGGAAGGGTAATTGAGTGATGCCAGCACCAGAAAGTGTGGCATAGATGACGTAACTGATACCTGCGCCAATACCACAGATCATGATCTGCTTAAGCGTTACCGACCCAACAATGCGGTCTTCGACGTAGACATTTTGTGGAATTTTAACAGCTTCGATTGGCATAGAATCTCTCTATTATACCAAAAAATATGACTTTTTGGTATACATTTTCTATGCCAACATCGCTTTCTCGCGCTTGGGCTTTTCTTTCACTTCAGCTTCACCATGCATGAGCATAAGTTCGTCTTTGCCCTTTACGACAACACGAATGGTGTCGCCCTTCTTAAACATGCCCTTTAAAATGCTCTCCGCTACTTCATCTTCTATTTTTTCCTGCAGCGTACGGCGGACGGGCCTTGCACCATACTCGGGGTCGAAGCCGAGGGTTCCAAGGAGTGTCACAGCTTTAGGGTCCACGATGAGGTGAAAACCATGTTCCTTCATGCGTTGTGTTAATTGCTGCACATGGAGCAAGACTATCTTCCGGATACTTTCTTGATTCAGTGCATTAAAGATGATTGTATGATCGATACGATTGAGAAATTCGGGCCGGAAGTTCTCTTTTAATTCGCGAAGAACTTCTTGCCTTTTTTCTTCGTAGACTTCCTCTTCGCGCTTTGCTTCTTCGCCTAATTTAAAGCCAATTTTTCCTGCTTCCTTCGTTAACTTATCGGCACCAATATTACTGGTCATGACAATGATCGTATTTCTGAAATCAACAGTTTTGCCTTGTCCATCCGTTAACTGACCATCTTCCATAATTTGTAGAAGAATATTAAAAAATTCTGGATGAGCTTTTTCGATTTCATCAAAAAGGACAACGGAATAGGGTTTACGTCGCACAGCTTCGGTTAATTGCCCTCCTTCTTCGTACCCTACATACCCAGCAGTGGTTCCTGTAAGGCGCGATACATTATGTCGCTCCATAAACTCAGACATATCAATTTTAATAAGGGCATCTTCGCGTTCAAAAATTTCGGTGGCGAGAGTTTTGACAAGTTCGGTTTTACCCACTCCTGTTGGTCCCATAAATAGGAAGGAGCCAATTGGACGCTTGGTATCGGCAATACCAACACGGCTACGCCTAATAGCACGTGCAATTTTTTGTATGGCTTCATCTTGACCAATAATGTGCTTTTTAAGGACAGATTCTAGTGCATTTAATCTCTTAGTTTCGTTTTTCATCAAACGTGTCATGGGGATACCCGTCATACGTGCAATAACGGCATGAATATCATCTTCATGAATTTCGATGGGTGACCTCTCGTCGCCATCCACTTCTGCGAGCAGCTTCTTTTTTTCGTCCAGAAGTTCCTCTTCCTCTTTTCGTAGGGCAAGTGCCTCTTGATACTTCTGTTCGCGGACTGCCTGTTGCTTCTTTTGTTCAATCGACTTTAGTCCAGTTTCAATTTCCTGTAGTCGTGGGGGCTTATCTTCCTTGATATGGATACTTTTGCCTGCAGCCGCCTCGTCGAGTACATCAATAGCCTTATCTGGTAAAAAACGTTCGGTTAAATAGCGCTTACTTAATTTTACTGCTGCGGTAATAGCCGCATCGTTAATCGTGAGTCGATGAAATTTTTCGAATGAGTGCTTTAGCCCCTGCAAGATGGTAATAGCATCGGGTACGGATGGCTCTTCCACCATCACCGACTGAAAGCGACGTTCTAGCGCACGATCTTTTTCGATACTCTTGCGGTATTCGTCAGTCGTTGTTGCGCCAATAATTTGTAGTGCAGCGCGACTAAGTGCTGGCTTGAGAATATTCGCAGCGTCGAGTGAGCCTTCCGCTGAACCGGAGCCGACAACGGTATGAATTTCGTCGATAAAGAGAATAATAGAACCCTTGCTTTCGGTTGCCTCTTTAATAATGTCATCGAAACGTTGTTCAAATTCGCCACGATACTTTGTTCCAGCTACGACGGAGCCCATGTTGAGCTGTAATACACGCTTCCCTTTTAATGAAACGGGGACGATATTCTTCCCAATGCGCTGTGCAAGGCCTTCAATGATCGCTGTCTTACCAACACCCGACTCGCCAATGAGCACAGGATTATTTTTTGTCTTACGATTTAAGATGTGAATAACACGTTCAATTTCGGCATCGCGACCTACAATGGGGTCGATTTTTCCTTCAAGAGCTTTTTTTGTGATATCTTCGCTGAAGTAGTCGAGTACGGGTGTTTTACTCTTGCCTTCACTTTTTCTACGCTTTAAGCCATCGTCACCCTGTGCTTGCCCTTGCATCCCTGCCAGTGCTCCTTGTAAGCCATGAAAAAATGACTCGAGGGAAGATTCGACATTTTTCTTTTGATCGCGGAACGTATTAATTTGACCAAACATCTCTTCAATATGCATTTTGAGGTCTTCTGGGTTAATTTGCATGCTTTCCAGTAAGGCAATTGCCGCATTTTTTCCGTTGGAAATAAGTGCGTATAACAAGTGTTCGGTACCTATAGAGGCGTGACGAAATTTGTGCGCAATAAGGACACTCTGTTCAATGGTTGTATTGAGCGAGATGGAAAGTCCGTGTTTTACATGCTGACCTTCGGAATCCTCATTTGTACGTGCTTTTAACAGAATACGCACGTTTTCGTGTGTGACACCTGCACCAGTAAGAATGGAAAATCCTAACGATTTAGGAATCCCAAGTAAGCCTAGTAATAAATGCTCGGTACCAATGTAGAGCGATTTCATGTTCTTTGCTTCTTGCTCTGCAAGTTGCAAAGCAAGTTTAGCGTTTGCTGTAAATCGATCGAACGGATGCATACTAGTAGGGGGGGAGGAATCATATTATCACTCTCCGTGTAAGAGTGACAAGATCGCAATTGATCACTCAGTATAGCATGATCGCATTTAGTTTACGAAGTAAAGCAATTGCGCTTGTTTTTGCCTCATAGTACAGATAAAAAATGTTAGTCGGGGTTAACATCAGATAGAAGAAATAAGATGGAAGAGGTAAGTGACATACGATATTGCCATATGGTTATAATGATATATTGTTAGGATTATTCATTTTCTGCGTTAACGTGCGGCAACAATATAACAATATTTCACTATGACAATACAGCCTACCTTCAATACCTCCCTTACGTTCGTTACCTCCATTACCTAAAATCTATAACCTACAAGCTACCACCTACAACCTGACATGTTTACCTTTTCTTCCTATACAAATAGAAGTCCTGCACAAAAATGGTGATAATTGCAGTGGTGGGGACAGCTAAGATGATCCCTACAACAGGGTGAATGGTATCGGGGAAGCTAACACCTACAAGCATGCCAAACATAATGGCGATAGGGGATAGGCCTACGGAATGCTTCATAATTAATGGAACGAGCAAATTGTTCTCGCATGATTGGACGATATAATAAATACCCGCGACGACAAGTGCCCATAAAAAACCTTGTTGTGAAAGTGCAATAAAAACCGATGGTAATGCAGCAATGAGTGGTCCTGCGTAGGGAATAAACTCAGTAAACGCAGCAAGGAGCGCAAGGGTCAGCGCAAAAGGCATACGTAAAATGAGTAGCGCAATAAAGACCAGGACCCCGATAGAGAGACAAAGGAGTAATTGTCCCTGAAACCACTGGGTGATTTTTTGATACACGGCATCCGTTTTTGCGTCAAAGTAACTACGGTAGTGTCTTGGCATTAATGCCCTAATGAAATCGACGATCTTCTCACGTTCCAATTGCATAAAAAATGCAAGGACGAGAATGAGGATTAAATTGACGAAGAAGTTAAAGACAGAGCCCGCAATTTCTACTGCGAACCCAAGCGAACTTTGCGCAACTGTTGATAAATTTTGTCCAAATTGTAAGAGCGCAGACGTACGATCCTTAATGCCCATCGATTGTAGTGTTTCCTGCATGAGTACTGTGAGCTTTTCGTTCATTCCATCTGATAAGAACGATAGTTGCACGTGTGGGTCCAGCAAAAATGCATCAGTGGATTGATTGAGTGTTCGTGCCATTTCCTGCACTTGCGACGCAACGATAGGAATAAGTGATGCGATGAGAAAAATTGCAATGGATAAAAATGCGATGTAGAGCAGTAATACGGCAATAGAACGAGGAACGTGCCACCGCTCTAATTGGCGGACGCCACTATCGATGACGATTGCGATAAATGCAGCGAGAAAGAGGATGAGTATTTTATCGCGTATGAGAAAGAGGCTATATGCAAGGCCAGAAACGATGATGGTTGTGACAATAAATTTGGCAATCGTCCGCATACTGAGATCAAAACGGATGGATTCAGATTGCACGTGAACCGGTTCTTCTGTTTCTGCGAAACTTTGATCGTTTGCAGGATTTTGTATTTTAGATTTAGCCTTAGCCCAAAGCGATTGAGCTTTTTCGCTGATAATTTGCATAGAACGAAATGATGGCTCTTGTTTACGTGGGTTCATAAAACGTTATTGGGTAACGGCAGAAATAAAGGTGTCAATAATGACGTAGGTAAGTAAGCAGACAAGAAGCCCCGCAATCGAGGAGACCATTCCCTTTTTTGCTGCGTCTGAACTCCCGCCTGGAGTCGCGGGGCCTATCATATAACGAATTCCATTAATGATGAGCATGATAAGCGCAATGGATGCTGCGAAGCCGATAATAACTTGAGTAAGGAAACCAATATAATTTGCAATGCAGTAAAATCCACTACCTGCAGGCTTACTAAACCCGCCATCGGAAAAGCTACACGGTTCTGGTGGTTGTATTTTTTGTATAAGTGTCGATTGTGCGTGTGCTCTTTGAATGAAGAGTGACAACAACTTCATGGGTACTATTATGCTCTTTTGGCTTAAAAAAGGCAAGTTGAGTTGTTTGGCAGTAAAGAATATATGTTCAAACCTTACACATTGCCGTGAGAGATGGAAGAGGTAAGAAGTAAGATGGAAGTAGGAATGTTGCAACGTATGATGTTCCAGATTTCACTGCTGTTATCTATCTGATATCGCGTTGCGTCAACGATACGATGTCACGTATGTTTACTTCCGTCTTCCATCTTATTTCTTCCATCTTTTGGCATGATTCTTAGCTAAAAATATGGCATTCTACTCTTCACATGGCTTTTTCATGGTCTACCATTACTCGTCCAATTGTTGCACTTGCGCCTATGGCAGGCGTGACAGATGCTTCGTTTCGGCAGCTTGTAAAAAAAGTTGCCCCTGAAACTATTGTGTATACTGAATTTCTTTCGACTGATGCCATTGTACACGGTGCTGAGCGTACGCTTAAAATGCTGGAATTTGATGCTGCGCTCGAGCGACCTTTTATCGTACAGGTTTTTGGGTCTGATCCATCGAAATTTTTAGAAGCATGTAAGGTGATAGAGCAAATAGGTGCAGATGGTATCGATATTAATATGGGGTGTCCTGCTGCAAAAATCGTTTCGTCCTGTTACGGCTCAGCACTGATGCGTAACCCTGCCCTTGCTGCTACGCTTGTTGCTGCTGCAAGTAAGGCTGTCTCAATTCCTATCAGTGTTAAAACTCGCCTCGGTTGGGATTCCTCTCATCAACTCGTACATTTTTGCAAAGGTCTTGTGGATGCAGGCGCAAAGGCACTTGCGATTCACGGAAGGCGTTATTGCGATAAATTTACAGGCAAGGCCGATTGGAACCCAATCTATGAACTTAAAAAGCAGGTGAACGTTCCTGTCATAGGAAATGGAGACATTGCGTCAGGTGGGGATGCGCTAGAGCGAATAGGAAATTTAGATGGTGTCATGGTTGGTAGGGCGACTTTTGGTAACCCCTGGATTATGCGTGAGGTAGCGGATGCGCTTACGAATGGTCTCGTATCTCAAGAGTATGACCCGTCGCACGAAGGTCGTTTTTTGCTTTTTAAAAAGAGGATTCCTGCAATTCTTGATCATCTTTCTATTTCAGTGAAGATGAAAGGGGAGCGCAGGGGAGTCCTGGAAATGCGTCGACATTTTAGTAGTTACATTAAAGGTTTTGATGGCGCAAAAGAATTACGTATAAAAGTCCTGTGTACCGAGTCCTTACCTGAAGTACAATCACTTTTATTGTCGGTTTAGCGTTGATGACAGCAGATAACTCCTCTGTCTCCTTACCTACGTATTAAAATATGCTCAATAACGCCTTTCACTGCATGCGAGATCACGACAGCTTTATTTGATCTTTTTGCTACAGAAAGCCAATCCTTTACGTCTTCATCTCCCGTTTTATGGAGATGATTAGCTAAATGTATGATATCTTTTTTTGAAGCTCCATCGAGAGAGTTCACAAAAGGTATGCGGATATTCTCCTTTTCCCCGAAGAAAAGTCAAATTTTTCCTCTTCACTCCTACACTCGTCTCATCTTAAAGCTGCACCTTTATACCAGGACCCATGGTTGGGTTAATGGATAGGCTAATGATATACGAGCCTTTAATAGCATTTGGCTTTGCATCTTGAATAGCCTGAATAAGCGCTTGGAGGTTCGTTTTTAACTTCTCTGCTCCAAAGCTCATTTTGCCAAAGACGGTATGAATAATGCCCTGTTTGTCCATTTTAAACTCAATGCGTCCTTTCATGAGCTCTTCAATCACTTTTCCTGGCTTATCGGATACTGTTCCCGACTTTGGGCTTGGCATTAAGCCTTTAGGTCCAAGGGTTTTTGCTAATTTACCAAGGTCCTTCATCAGCATCGGCATTGCAACGGTAATATCAAAATCCATCAAACCTCCTTCAATCTTTTTAATAAGTTCTGCGCCACCAAAGTACTTTGCTCCTGCTTTTTTCGCTTCGTCTTCAAAGTCGGGTGTGACAAAAGCTGCGATACGAACAGTTTTACCAGTTCCATGAGGGAGAGTGACCGTTCCGCGTACCAACTGATCGGCTTGCGTCATGTCGGCACCAATGCGGAAGTGTGCTTCGGCGCTGCCATCAAATTTTGTGGTATGGAGGTTTGTTAAAAGCTCAACAGCCTCATCTAATGTATAAATTGTTTTTGTGACAAGGGCTTTTTTTTCGCGGTACTTTCTACTACCTTCGCCAGTTGTGCGAAGTGCAGGGTTACTTTTTTTGGCTTTAGCCATAGTGATTGGGGGAACGTGGTGCAGGTGTTCTTAAAGCGAACTCCCACGAAAGTGGGGATAGTATGCCTTTTTCTATTTTTATTGCAAGATTTAAAAAGAGAACCCACTAAGACCTTTTGGTTGATTTTAAATCTTCAAACTATTCGATAAGGTCTTTATTTCCCCGTTCAGAACCTTTACTTTCCACTTTCTTTGCACAAAGAAAGTGGAGCAAAGAAACCGCCACTTCGCACTGTTGTCCTGTGCTTTCATCCACTTGCTACGCTAAAAACGCGAACTCCTCCCTCGTCCGTGGCGGACTCGGTCGTCAAACAGGCGCGTTTTTTAACGCTCCGCTCGTGGGAAAGCACAATGGAAACAGTGCTGAGGCGGCAAAGTATTTATCACTTGTTAATGTGTAATTCTTGGTAGAATTAACCAATTCATGAGTTTTTTCTTAGTACCTAAAAGAGAACATTATTTCATTTCTCTTTGTTAGGGATTAGGCATCTTTTTTTTACTTCTTCTTTATCTTTTTCCACTTAGTTTGCAAGCTGCGCACATGAAGCGAGGATGCAATACTGATGATAAGACCAATAATGAGTACAGTCGCAGGAATACGCCATGCAAATGCACCACCTTCTAGTATTGAAGAAACAACGAGTGTCAGCGTTGCAAAGAGCGAGAGCAATACCCCAATGAGTTCGTACGAGTAGAGAAAGATGACCTGAGGAACAATTGAAGAGGCTTCATCGATTTTTTGGAGCACTTTTACTTGATGAATAAGCATGATAATGCCAAGAACAACGAGAATCGTGAGACTGGTGATGATAGTTTTGTCCACCATGAAATTTCCTGAAAGTACTGAAAGGACGAGCTGTAGACCCGAAAAGAAGATGAGTACAATTGCAAGAGATTTAAGGACACAGCACGAAATTGCACGTGCAGCGAGTTCGGGCTTGGCTCCTTGCACGAGCAAGCTCGGGATGAGAATAATGGCGAAAGTGGCAATGATAGCGACTGGCACAAGGAGCATGGTTCCTGTTGAAAGGAGTGCCGATGCTGCGAAGTAATTCATCATAGAATTGGGGGAGGTGAAAAATCTTTCATTATTGTACATTTTATCGTTTTGAAGATGTGAGAAACATCTTGCAGTTCTTTTAAACTGTTCTTTGAGAAAAAAACGTGTAGAAAAAATAACACATTTTGAAGTCCGAGATGTTCCTGTTTGCCATATGTGCGTCGTTCATTACGCAGCCTTTGCTACATCGTTTTCAATAATGAGCCCCATATTTTTTGCTGTACCAGCCATCATGCGCACAGCAGAATCGATATTAGTTGTATTAAGGTCGGGGAGCTTCTTTTTTGCAACTTCAACTAATGTGCTCATTTTAATACTGCCGATTTTTTCCTTATTTGGCTTACCGGATCCTTTTTCTTTTCCTATTGCCTCTAAAATTAAATACGAAGCAGGTGGTTGTTTAAGAATAAAGGTAAAAGATCGGTCGTCGTACACAGTAATTTCTGCAGGAATAACTTGCCCCATTTGCCCTTTTGTTTTTTCGTTAAATTGTGTGCAGAATTGTTGAATATTAATACCAGCTTGACCAAGTACTGGTCCTAGTGGTGGGGCTGGGTTAGCTTGCCCTCCGCGTGCTTGCACTTTGATGAGTTTAACAACTTTTTTCGCCATAGCCGTGAGAGTTTAGAGGAAAGGGTCAGGAGGGTCAATATCAATTACCTATGAGAAGTAAGATGGAAGATAGAAGACGGAAGAGACATACGATAATGTCATATGGTTCTATTGATATATTGTTAGAATTATTCATTTCCTGCACAACAATATAACACTAAATCCTACCTTTAATATTTTCCTTACGCTCCGTACCTCTATTAACTTAGATCTACAACCTACAAGTTACCACCTACAGCCTGACTCACACCTCCATTATCTCAAATCCACTACCTTTTTACTTCGTCAACTCATCAACTAGTATTGTATGTGTACTTACTCCATTTTTTGCGGTGTGAATTTCATAGAGTCTGTCACGTACACGTAATAAAGTAATTGGTTCGGCTGCTATTGCAGGGTCAAAAAAGTGTAAAAAGTCATAGGGGACTCCGGTTTCCGATATACGCGTTTCATCTACTAAATCTTTCAGTTGGATGGAAAAAGTTTCTTGTAGTGCTTTTTTTATTCCGTATACAATTGTTTGTACATCATCATTTTCAATCCACGAGAGAAGGACAGCTCTATCGTTCTCACGTAGGAGAATCATTGTTTTTGCTTGCGCATTTGTCATCAGCGAAAGGAGGCTGGGTTCTGTCGATTCGTTTTGTACTAGACCTTGCGCAAGGAGTAAGCCATCTATATTGATACTTTCCTTTCGTTTTGACCCTTTCACTACGATGTTTGACGCGTCTTCTTGCACAGAAGTTGTGCTAGTGCTGACAGTACTTGAGGATACTGCTGATGACGCCAGAGGGATGGTGGGCTCTACAGCGGTTTCAGTATTATCATTCGATGATGTACTAGATTCAGATATTGAACGAGAAGTTGCGCTTGATTCGCTTGAGGAGATTTCAACAACATTTTGAGGCGCACTAGTGGGAGCGATGTTCGTTCGTTGCCGTTCTTTCAACCAATAATCAGCGCCCATGAGACCCGTGATGATGATGCCAATGCCGAGAGTCATCGCGACTATTCGATTCATACAATAATCAGTATAACAGAAATAGGGTTGAAGAGTTTCAGTGTGTATCGATTATTACTTTTACATCAGCAAGAAGCACGTCGGTCTCGCTTACGAGAACAGGATTACAATCGAGTGAAAGTATGCTGGTACAGTCGTGCAAAAGGGTTGAAAGTGTGTAGATGACGTGTGCAAGTTTATCGATGTGTAGTGGCGCGTGACCACGAAGTCCTTGTAAAAGTTTCCATGATCGAAGGGACACCAGCATGTCGTATGCATCATTGAGCGCAAGAGGTGCAAGACGAAGTGAGGTGTCGCGTAGTAATTCGGTATAAATGCCCCCAAGACCTACAAGAATCAGCGGACCAAACGACGCATCGCGGATGCCTCCGATAATGAATTCGTTTCCTATCGGTAGGAATTGTTGTACAAATATGCCATCGATTGCTGCAAGTGGCTTCTGTTGGCTTACGTTTTTAATAATGTCTTCATACGCCTTTTCTACTGATTCGGGGGTATTGAGGCTGGTGCGAACACCACCGATATCTGTTTTATGTACAATGTCAGGTGAACTAATTTTCGCAATGACGGGGTAGCCAATTGATGAGGCGATTTGCACTGCTTCTTTTGCACTTTTTGCTACCGTTCCTTTGACCATACCTAGTCCGTACAGCGACAGTAATTCGGAGGTTGCATCTTCAGAGAGTAAGCCTTTTTTCATCTTTAAGAAGCCATGTGCAGCACTACATCGATCATCATCTTTTTCGCCTCCACTCACTTCTTCTTTTCGGTTTTTTGGTCTAAGAGCAGAAAGCATTTGTATCGCTTCGTGAGGGGTTTCGGCACAGGGGATTCCCTCTGTCCGAACCTCTGTACGCGCTTGTTGCATTTGGGCTCCTCCCATAAAACATGTGACGATGGGCATGAGCGGAACCCTCTTTTTTTCTTCGATAATTACACGTGCTATCTCCTGAACTGGTGTCATAACTTGCGGAGTAAGAAAGCACGCAATGCCGTCAATATTTTCATCGTTTGCTGCAAGCGAAAGTGCTGCTTTGTACGTTTCACTTCCTGCATCTCCTAGAACATCGATAGGATTGAGTGTGCTTGCAGCCTTTGGTAGTACTTTGTGTAATTTTTCCAGTGTTTGAGAGTGCAGTGATGGCAGGCATAGTTTTGCTTTTTCCGTTGCATCCGTTGCCAGTACTCCTATTCCTCCCGCATTGGTGATGATGGCGATTTTGTCGGAGAGAAGTAGTGGCTGAGTGGCGAGTGCACTTAAAAATTCTAAAAATTCTCGTGGGTTATTTGCTCGGTGTATTCCTGCTTCCGTACAGGCTGCATCCACCGCAGCGTCAGAGCCTGCCAGTGCTCCTGTATGTGAAGCGACAGACGTTGCACCTTTGACAGATACTCCTGCCTTGAGCAGGACAATAGGTTTGGTCTTTGTAATTCGTTTGGCAATGTTCGTAAATTCACGTCCGTTCTGAATACTTTCTACATATATTCCTATGACTTTCGTTTGAGAATCGTGCTCAAAAATTTCCAGATACTTGCATTCATCCATCACTGTTTTATTACCCATACTTATGATGGACGAAAAGCCTATGCAGGCTTCTTCCGCTTCATCCAGCAGTGCAGTAATAATTGCACCGGATTGACTCACGAGCGCGATGGCTCCACTTAGCATAGGTGTTTTCGCAAACGAAGCATTAAGACCGTACGAAGGGCGGAGTATTCCTAAGCAATTTGGTCCAGCGAGGCTCATATCATATTGTTGACAGATATGACCTAGTTCTTCTTCCATCTTTTTTCCTTCCGCTCCCACTTCTCCAAAACCTGCTGAGATGACTACGAGTGTTTTTACCCCTTTTTTCCCACATTCCTCAGCGATTGTTACTACCGTTCGTGCAGGGGTTACCACTACAGCCATGTCGATAGGATCAGGAATATCGACGACTGAGGCAAAGCAAGGGATATCGAGGAGAGTTGAATGTTTAGGGTTGACGGGATAAATTTTAGCTTGGCACGATGACTGCATGAGGTTTTTAAGCATGTAGTTGCCGACTTTGCCTTCTTCTGCGCTCGCTCCAATGAGTGCGATTGTTTTAGGTTCTAGGATGAACATGGGAGGAGAAGTTGGGAAAGATAGACGATTGTATTACTTGGTATGGTACTCTCTTAAGGTAAAGAAGGTAAGGAACGTAAGGGAGGTATTGAAGGTAGGCTGTATTGTCATAGTGAAATATTGTTATATTGTTGCCGCACGTTAACGTAGAAAATGAATAATCCTAACAGTATATCAATAGAACCATATGGTAATATCGTATGTCACTTACCTCTTCCATCTTACTTCTACCCTTTTCATCTTTTACGTCCTTTACATCCTTTTCGTCTTCAATCGTTTCATCTCGAACTATCATTTCGTGATCATTCTTTCTATACTGCCACTGTATGGTGACGAAGCGAACACAGCCGGCGAAAGATGAACGTGTGATTACTCCAAAACAAAAGAAAGAAGATGGCATTGAGCACTCGCTACGCCCACTTTCTTTACGAGAGTATGTTGGTCAGGAAGATATCAAAAAGCATTTACTCGTCTATTTACAAGCGGCGCAACATCGATCCGAGCCACTTGGACACACTATTTTACATGGTCCTCCGGGACTAGGAAAAACTACGCTCGCGCATATTTTAGCAAAAGAAATGAATGCACAACTACGTATGACATCTGGTCCAGCAATTGAAAAGCCAGGCGATTTAGCCTCGCTTCTTACGAATGTACAAAAGGGCGACATTCTCTTTATTGACGAAATTCATCGTATGCGTCCTGCCATTGAAGAGGTGTTATACAGTGCAATGGAGGATTACGCCCTCGATCTTGTCATTGGCAAGGGTCCCTCGGCACGTTCCATGCGTATCGAATTACAGCCATTTACACTCATTGGTGCGACAACAAAGGCAGGTGCTGTTAGTCAGCCGCTTCGTGATCGGTTTATTCATAATTTTAAATTGCAGTTTTATACACCTCAAGAACTTGAATATATTGTCATGCGTACGGCATCCATCTTATCGGTAGCTATCGATTCCGATGCAGCACGATTACTCTCGGATGCATCGCGTGCTACGCCTCGTGTTGCAAATCGCCTCATTCGTTCGGTACGCGATTTTGCCCAAGTGCATGGCGAAGATCGTGTTACTGCTGCTCGTGTGCGTTTTGTACTCCAGTCGCTGGGTATTGATGAGCGAGGATTAGATCGTACGGATCGTTTATTTCTGCTCACGATTATTGAAAAATTTGCGGGTGGTCCGGTCGGTATTGGTTCACTTGCTGCAACACTTTCCGATGAAGAAGAAACATTGGAAGACGTCTACGAACCTTACTTACTGCAGTGTGGATACCTTCATCGTACACAGAAGGGGCGGATGGTGACAAAGTTAGCGTACGAACTTTTAGGAATAGAAGTCCCAAAAAGTCAGGATGCACTTTTTTAGGATTGCATGCACAGGTCGATGTGTTCTTGAATTTTTTTGAGGAATTTTTCTTTCGAAAATTGTTTGGCGTGTTCTTGTAGAATTTCTGATTTATAATCCTTTTTTGCATATTTTTTTAAGGTGTCTGCTAGCGACTTCGTAGTAGGATCTGCAAAGAATGTTCCTGTTACTCCCTCAATTACTGTTTCAAGTGCCCCACCACCTTTATAGGCTATGACTGGCGTGCCACAAATCATTGATTCTAATGGTACTAAGCCAAAATCTTCATGTCCTGGAAAAATAGTTGCTTTCGCTCTCGCGAACAAATTGCGTAGTTCATCGTACTGTCTCCAGCCATAAAATTCGATGTTTGAGCCTGATATTTTTTCTAAATACTTTCGGTGTGGTCCTTCTCCAATAATTTTTAAGTGAAGATTGAGTGACGTGCATGCTTCAATGGCAAGTTCGATGCGTTTGTATTCCACAAGTGATGAGACAATAATGAAGTAATCGTCGCGTTCCATCGCTCCTGTATTCATATTCTTCGATTGTAGCCAGTAGTCATCAATAGGTGGGTAGAGTACGTCGCTTTCCCTTCTCCAATATAACTCCATTCGACGTTGTACTTCTTTTGATGCTGCGAGGAGTTGATCTGGACGGTCCGCTGCTTCGCTATCCCAAATGCGTAGTGTGTGGAAAAGAGATTGAAGATATATTTTTTTAAGGGGTCCGAGAATTCCGCTCCCGGATTGATTGATGACATCGTGCGTACGGTCCCAGAGGTATCTGGCAGGGGAGTGCGTATAGCAAAGGTGTTTAGGGGCACTATTCGTTATAATGCCATGCACAAATGCAGATGAGGTGGAGAGGACAAGGTCGTAGCCTGAAAAATCCCATTGCTCAACTGCACGTGGAAATGATGATAAATAGAGATGATGATTGAGTCGCCTTCCAGTTTTGATAGCCCACTGAGTTTTAAGTGATTGTTGGAGGCAGCTAGGTTTAATTCTTGTAGAAGGAAACCAGTCTCCAAGCCGTTTTTCGTCGTAGAGCAAGGTGTAAATTGGGGCATGAGGAAAATGGTCAGCAAGTATTTTTAGAACTCGCTCGGCACCACCTTTCATGGTCAAAAGCTCATGGACGAGGGCAACTTTCATTGTTCAAGTATAGCAAAAAATAGAACAATTTCTGAGTTGAGATATTTTTAAGTTTAGAATCGTAAAAAATTGCTAGCTATGAGTCCGAAAGTGAATAACTGAATGACTGCGAACACCACGTATTTGGGATGATTGGTGGGTCGGGCGGGGCTTGAACCCGCGACCAATGCCTTAAAAGGGCACTGCTCTACCAACTGAGCTACCGACCCATTCGATAAGAAAAGAACAAATGCGACGGTTAGTATGCAACAAAATTACCCATTAATGAAGAGATCTTCATTTCTTTTTTGAGTTTTTTAACTTTTCACTAGATTGCCCCATGAAGCATTGTACATTATAATAGCCATCAGCATGAGTAAGACGGTCACCGCATCACAGGCTCGGAATAATTTTTTTGCCATGCTTAAAGCAGTGAAGACTCCTGGTTTTTTCGTAAAGATCACGTACGAAGGACTGCCTGCCGGTGTCCTGATGTCCTTTGATGAGTTTGAGGGTTACATGGAGACATTGGATATCATGGCTCATCCAAAAGAAGCTGCTGAAATTTTGAAGAGATTACGCAATATTGATAAAGAAGAGACGGTGACATTGGAAGAAATTAAAAAGAAACACCGCGCTCAGCGAAACATTAAGCAGCCTCGCGCATGATCAAATACAGGGTTATCGTCCTTAAGCATGCGGAAAAAGAGCGACTTAAGCTTTCTCTAAAGGATCAGGAACGTGTCTTGGAAGTATTGATTTCTTTGGAGACTAATCCCTTTCAAGGGAAGAAATTACATGGTGATTACGACGGAGCATGGTCACTTCGAGTTTGGCCTTATAGGATTATTTATACTGTACAAAAAGCTATTGTGACTGTGACGGTTGTGAAAATTGGCCACAGGAAATGAAGTGTATAGGTAGCTATTCAGCATTGGAGAAAAATCCCCCCTACTGGTAGGCAGCTTTTCTTGCTCTAGGCACTAACATCGAAGAAATTTCGGCTTAACGAGAATCCGTTTTAGCCATACTGTGCAAGAATGCAACGATTCTATTTACTTGTTCCTGCATGACAGAATCGAATTCAGGTGCAAATGCATACGTGTCTTCGGGTACAGTAATTTCGTCCATCCAATGAGGTGTTTCGCCTTTATTACCGAGTGGATCGAGCATGGTCATGGTGTTTGGGGAAAAAAGTGTGTGCACTTTCTGCCTTTCATTTTCCTTCGTCAAGATTCTGCAAGCCTATGTTCTAATTTTGGCTTATTGTTGCGCTTTATTGATATTCATCTTTTACTTTGTAAAATTTTAGCTTGATTTTTACTTCAACCGTACTTCTTTTTTACTGCAAAAAATCTCTTTTTCACGTAAAGTGAGCATCTATGAGCTCTCAAAATTTTATTGGTTCGGGCTTTAGTAAGCGAACACGACTTATCTTCCTCTTTGTACTTATCGTTATAGCTGCAGTACTTGCGTATTTTTTTGAAAAAGTTCGATGGTTGATGATTGGTATCGTCGTTATTCTCTTAGGTCTTTTTGGTCTGGAAGTTGCCGATTATCATTTTAGTTTAGATAAGATGACAAATTCGTCTTCATCGCAAGTATCGGAGATGACAGAGTCTAAAACTAAGCGAATGAATGAACTATGCGAGACAGGCACCTATAATTGCAGTGATTTTACAACGCAAGACGAAGCACAGGAGTTTTTACGTTCCTGTGGCACGAAACGCGATGTCCACGGACTGGACCGCGATAACGATGGCTTTGCTTGTGAGGAATTACCTAAAGCGAAATAATTTTTTCTTGTCACTACCCTTGCTTCATGGCGTACTATTTTTACCTTGTTCGTTGTAGCGATGGGACGTTATATGCAGGAAGTACGACTGATCCAAGTAAGCGCATCAACATGCATAATGCAGGTAAAGGCGCTAAATACACTCGTTCACGCGGACCTGTAGCGCTGGTATATCTTCAGAAGTTTCGTAGCAAATCATCTGCACTGAAACGCGAGTACGAAGTAAAGCAGTGGAAAAAAAGTTGTAAGGAAGCATTGGTTTCGTCGGGTACAATGAAGATATGATCGACTCTCACTGTCATCTCACGGCGACTGAATTTGATCTTGATTGCGAAGAAGTTTTAGCGCGCGCTAAGCAGGCTGGCATTACCCATTGCATCACTATTTGTGATGAATTAGGAGATGTGGAAAAGTGTAAAAAACTTGTGGAAAAATACGAGAACATTTTGTATACAGTGGGCGTTCATCCGCACCATGCTGCGACATTTAATATGACAACTGATGTACCATTTTTGCGTCAATCGGCAAGTCATCCCTCCTGCAAAGGCATTGGTGAAATAGGGTTAGATTACTATTACATGCGGAGCGAAAAAGACGTGCAACAACGTGTGTTTGAAGCGCAACTTCTTCTTGCGAAAGAGTTGCATTTGCCAGCAGTGGTGCATTGTCGTGATGCAGTTGAAGACCTTTGGACAATAGTGAACCATGTTCAGCCTTCAACATTAGTTATTCATTGTTGCACGGAAAAGTGGATCGACATAAAGCGATTTGTCGAAGCTGGATATTTTTTGTCTTTTACAGGGATAGTTACTTATCCTAAGGCTTTGGATGTGCAAGAAACAGCACGTCTTTGTCCTTTAGATCAAATGATGATTGAAACGGATGCGCCGTATTTAGCACCAGTGCCACATCGTGGTAAGCGATGTGAGCCCATGTTTGTGGCAGAAGTAGCAAAGAAAATTGCAGAATTAAAGGGAGTTGATCTTACCGAAGTTGATGGCTCTACAACCCAGAATGCAAGAAAGTTTTTTGATTTTTAGATATTTTTTTTGCGAAACACAAAGTAAGTGTTTCCTGTATTCTATTCTCGTCATGCTTTCGTAGGTTCATGGATGCCACTTTCGTTCTTCGTTGCACTCGGGGCTACGGCAGGGCAAGGATCGCCTCATCTGCGCTCGTAGCTCAATGGACAGAGCGTCGGCCTCCGAAGCCGAAGGTTGTGGGTTCGACCCCCGCCGAGCGCACCATACGGATTGGCAAGGAAGGGGCTAGTGGAGGTAGTGAAAGTAGGGAGGGGGTTAAGCTATGGCGATTCAGGCTGCACATGACTGATGAGCGCTCATCGCGTATGATAACTGTGCATGAAGCCTTCACTCTCGCTACTTACCCTTGGCGTGCAAGATTTTGCAAAGTCACTTTCTTTTTATAAAGATGGCCTCGGTTGGCAGACCGATGCGAAGCCGACCGATACGGTCGCATTTATACAGCTCAGTGGACTTGTTCTTGGGCTCTACCCTAAACATTTACTCGCTGAGGATGCAACTGTCCCACATGATGGGAAAGGTTTTACTGGCATCACACTTGCACACAATGTTGGGTCCGAGACAGAAGTTGACCAAGTTCTACAAGAAGCAGAGCAAGCAGGAGCACGCATTGTGAAACCGGCACAGAAAACTTCGTGGGGTGGCTACAGTGGCTACTTTGCTGACCCCGATGGCTATCTTTGGGAAGTAGCCCATAATCCTTTTTGGGGTCTTCATGAAGACGGAAGGGTAATTCTTTCTCCTTTATGACATCAGCAGACGCTATTCACGACCTTCAAAAAATCGCTGACCCTGCAAAGGCTTTGGTGTATCGTCGCTTTTTTAAGACAGGGAAGGGGCAATATGGCGAAGGTGATGTATTCCTAGGTGTCACTGTTCCAACTATTCGATTGATTGTTAAAAAATATCGAGACCTCTCTTTCCCAGATCTCAAATTACTTTTGAAGAGTAAATGGCACGAAGCACGGTTGCTTGGACTTCTTATTCTTGTTGATCAATACGAAAGCGCCGATGAGAAGATGAAAAATAAAGCTTGCTACTTTTATTTGAAGAACCTTCATCGCGTCAATAATTGGGATTTAGTCGACAGTAGCGCGTATAAAATTCTTGGAGAGTTTCTTTTTACTCGTTCTCGGACGATTCTTTACGACATGGCACTGAGTAATAATCTTTGGGTGCAGCGAGTGGCCATCGTCAGCACGCTCGCCTTTATTCGGAGATGTGATTACTCGGACACTTTTCGTCTAGCCAAAATGCTTCTAGGACATCCTCACGACCTCATCCACAAAGCGACTGGCTGGATGCTGCGAGAAGTAGGAAAAAAAGATGAGAAGAAGCTGAAGAGTTTTCTCATCAAACATGCAAAACATATGCCACGAACAATGCTCAGGTATGCGATAGAACGATTATTACCCGAGGAACGAAAAAATTTCCTTTCACAATGATTACAGATAGAAGAAGTAAGATGGAAGATGAAAGTTTGTCCATATGTCATATGGTTATATTGATAGGTGTCATGGTTCGGGACGCACTCACTTCGTTCGTGCTCCTCACCATGACACGATCTTTTTCTTCATTTCGCTCAACTGTTTCTGGAGAATTCGGTGTCATGGTGAGGAGCTTTTGAGCGAAGCGAAAAAGCGTCCCGAACCATGACCGCCCACCCCACTACAACCTGTCTTGCACTTTCCTTGCTTCGCACACCCAATTCCTCTACCAACTTTTTTGAACAATCGATATACTGCCTCGCCACAAGCCAATTTCTTAATCATTTATGACAAACCACGGCGACACTCTTTTACGTTTTGATGCTGTCAGTTTTAGCTACGATCATAAGAAGCCAATTTTAAAAGAGGCAAGTTTTACCGTGCGTGAGAATGCAAAGGTAACAATAGTTGGACAAAATGGGGCTGGCAAAAGTACGATTTTCAAGCTGATGACTGGCGAGTTAAAACCTCAAGACGGCTCTATCCACATCAAAAAAGGAGCGACGATCGGTATTGCAAAGCAAGTTATTTCTCCAGCGCATTTATCTTTAACAGTTGATGAATTTTTTGCGACAGCGTTTCGTGACAAAAAGTATGATCTAGAACGTGACATCAAGCGAGTACTTGAGATTGTTCATTTACCCGTGAAACACGACCGAAAGTTGGCAGATCTTTCCGGAGGTCAAAAGGCACGTTTACTCCTTTCCTATGCCATTATTCAGGAACCAGATATTTTATTACTCGATGAACCGACGAACAATTTAGATAAGCAGGGGATTGATCATCTCACTAGTTTTTTAATTGGATATGAAAAAACATGCATCGTCATTTCACATGATGCGGCGTTTTTAAATTGCTTTACTCATGGCGTTATTAACCTGGATTCTTTTACACATACAACACAGCAGTATGTTGGCGACTATTTTGATGTCGTTGCGGAAATTGAGGCACAAATTGAGGCTGAAAAACAGCAGAATGCTCGAATGGAAAAAAGCATCCAAGATCGTAAGGATAAAATTAACTTCTTTTCCCATAAAGGCGGCAAAATGCGTAAACTTGCTAGCAAGATGCGCGATGACGTTGCAGAAGCCGAAGAAAACATGGTTGATGTGCGTCAGGAAGATAAGACCATTCCTCCTTTTACGATCGAAAGTACCGATTACTCCGGATTATTGGTGAAAATTAGTTCGCTCACTGTTATCCAGAATCATGAGCCTAAAAAGAAGAAGCTCGATTTTGCCGTGAGACGAAGACACCGAGTGCTGGTTCAGGGTCCTAATGGCATTGGAAAGACGACACTTCTTGAATCGATGGTCAATGGGTCGGAAAAAGGCGTCGTTATACAGCCGGGGGTTAAAGTCGGGTATTACCGACAGGATTTTTCGGGCTTGCCAACCGATAAAACTGTCTACGACGTTCTCGCGTCTGCGATGGATCCCATCAATCATCAGCAGATTTACGCAACGGCAGCCAGGTTTTTGCTTCCTGGGGATAAGGTCCAGACAAAGGTTGAAGGTCTTTCGGAAGGGCAAAAAGGCTTGCTTTGTTTTGCTAGATTCATGCTGCAAAAACCCACACTTCTTATTCTTGATGAGCCTACAAACCACATCAACTTTCGACATCTTCCAATCATTGCTGACGCGCTCAATGAATTTACGGGCGGAATGATTATCATCAGTCACGATCAAGAATTTGTGGATCGGCTTCAGATAGACGACATTATTGATCTTTCAGCTTTGTGATTTTGGTTCAAGTACCTGAAGCAGCATCTTTTTTAGTGTGTAATTATCTTGTATATGGTACGATAAAAGAGTATAATAAATGGACTTTTATTAGTCCTTAATTTAGTATGACAACAATTACAGTTCAAGATATAAAATCGCATGGTGCTCAGGCAATTCCCGACGACAGGGCTGTATATTTAATTGTGAATTCTCAGATCAAATCGGTCCTTGTTCCTCCCGCAGAGCATGCGATGCTTATTGCAGCACTAGAAGAATTAGAGGACATAAAAGCTATTGAAGAACGTAAAAATGAGCCAATACTCACTTTCTCAAAAGTATTTTCGCAGCAATAAAAATGGCTGCACTCTATAAAATTGTCTTTAAGCGATCTGTTTTGAAGGACATTCGTTCTCTTCCACAGAGCATTCTGCAAAGCATTCAACAGCGTATTCTGGCTTTGTCAGATAATCCAATTCCTTCTGGTGCGGAGCCAATTGCAGGATATAAAAATTTTTATAGAATTCGAATTGGAACGTATCGCATTGTGTATGAAGTTTCAGTGACCATTCGTATCATCACGATTGTAAAAATTGGTCACCGAAAAGATGTCTATAGAAATTTGCGAGAGAGAGATTTTCATCATTAAGCGGAGAGGCGAAGGTACTTTTTGCTCATTGACTCTTCTTGCCTACATCTTTACCCTAGTTTAGTTATCAACTACCCCTCAATTCTGTGAGTCACTCTTCTCCGTGGAAAATTTTTACGCTCGTCGCAGTTGCACAATTTATGGTTGTCCTCGATGTTTGCATTACCAATGTAGCTTTACCAGCAATTCAGCAGTCTCTGAATATTTCGGATACCGCGCTGCAGTGGGTTGTGACGTCCTATGCTCTCACATTTGGTGGGTTTTTGCTTTTAGGAGGACGATTATCGGATATTTATGGACATCGTCGAATTCTCCTCGTTGGCCTTGGAATGTTCACGGTTTTCTCATTTTTTATCGGTCTTTCATTTTCACCCTCTGTTCTTATTGTTTTACGTGCGCTACAAGGAGCATCAGCGGCGTTTATGTCCCCTGCAGCACTTTCTATAGTGCTCATTACCTTTCGCGAGGGCAAGGAGCGTAACCGTGCCCTTGGTCATTGGACTACAGTCGCAACGGGTGGTGCTGCGGTAGGTTTGCTCTTAGGTGGTCTTATTACGTATCTCTTAAACTGGCGCTGGAATTTTTTCATCAATGTTCCCCTTGGAATCGTTCTGTGTATAGCCATAACGAAATTTTTACCACACGAGAAACAGGAAAAGGCAAAACATCATCTGGACGCACCAGGTGCTTTGTTGATTACGTCTGCCTTGGTCCTTTTGGTTTATGCCGTGAGCGAAGCCCCAATGTGGGGCTGGACAAGTGCATCCACAATAATGTCGGGGAGCATTATTCTTGTTCTTTTTCTTGCCTTTTTATTCAACGAATCACACTGTAAGCATCCGCTCGTTCCTCTCTCCATTTTTAAAGTGCGTAATGTCGTGGGTAGCAACCTTATGATGGCGCCAATTTCAGCAGGCTCATTTGGCATGTTTTTTTTAATTTCACTCTATATTCAACAGGTTCTTCATTACTCTCCACTTATTGCTGGAATCAGTTTTTTACCTTTTCCGCTTATTTTAGGGAGCCTCTCACAACGCATGGCTCGTGGAGTATCGCGTTTTGGCTATAAGCCTTTCCTTATCGCAGGACCACTCTGTGTGGCCACAGGTGTTTCGTGGCTTATTCGCTTACCTGTTGATGGTAATTATTTTACCGATATTTTGCCCAATATTATCATTATGCCTATTGGCATGGCGATGACATTTATGCCACTCACGGTTGCCGCAACATCGGGTGTGGAGCCTGAAAAAGCAGGTTTAGTTTCGGGTATTTTTAGCACATCGCAACAAATGGGTGGGGCAATAGGTCTTGCAATTCTTTCCAGCGTTGCTGCAAGCATCACTGCTCAAAGTGGTTTACCCGAAACAAGCGAGGCTATCGTACGAGGATACCATTATGCGTTTGCCGTCGCTTCATTCCTTATTTTAGGTGGAATGGCATTAGGCTTACTGATTATTCGTGAAAAGAAGATTACGAGTGCGTCTACAGAAAATACTGCTTTACATGCTTTGTAAGTGTCGAATTTAGAACGAGTTACTGCAATCTCTTACCACCTAAAAGTGTCCTGCAAGGAGTGATTTATGCACTTATATAATCTCCGTAGAGGTCTATAGGAGATTATCGTAGATTGTAGGAGATAAAGAAAACTTTTCTTCAATCAGCGTATCGATATTCAGCTTCGTATAGCGACAGTTGAACTTCTGCGATCATCAAGAAATATTGGCTTCATTAGCCAAAATGAGTTGGAGCGCCAAACTAGAGGAAGTTAGAACTTCGATGCCTGGTTAGAAGAACTGCTCAGTTACGTCCGCCGGCTGGGTTCTCAAAAATAAAAAGCGCCCAAAATGAAAAGCTTACGAGTTCGTCTACGCTAAAACTGTCGCCCACCTACGCTAAAGCTTCGGTGGGCAACCTGCTATGCAGGTTGGAGCGGGTAAGGGGAATCGAACCCCTATCTGCGCCATGGCAAGGCGCCGTACTACCATTGTACGATACCCGCGAAATAGCGAAATTCTATTGTTTTCTGTGACCAAAGAGAGCTAATTCGCGACGTGAGCCTACGAGCGAGCTACAAAGCTCGCATCAACTTAAAGAGCCGGTTTATGCTACACAACCTCATCTTTCGACGCAAGGTCGCTTTCTTTTTTTGCGAAGATGTTTTGTACTATTTCTTGTTGAATGAGTTTTGTGGATTTTAGAAAAATAATGAGAAGGATTCCGATGACTATTCCGTCATCAGCAATCCCTAAAAGAGGGATAACATCAGGAATAAAATCGATAGGAATGATCCCGTAAAGTAGCGCAGCGATAAGGATGAACCTTGTTCTTACTGGTGTTTTTTCATGAAGAAAAATTTTAGGAATATTGAGCAGATGCTGAACGAGTGAGGATGTCATCGTGGGAGAATAGTGTCAGGAGATAGGTAAGCTCTTTTATTGAATGACGATGCATGCAATGCTGTATTTTTTTGCTACACTATCAACCAAGCGGGATTAGTACAATGGTAGTATGCGGGCTTCCCAAGCCTGAGACGCGAGTTCGATTCTCGTATCCCGCTCCAACCTGCTTAGCAGGTTGCCCACCGAACCTTTAGCGCAGGTGGGCGACAGCTATAGTGTAAGCGAAAGTCCCCCTTTAATACTCTCCGGTCGGGCAAGTAAATTTCGTCTGCGCTCCATTTTGTCAAAATATTTGCGTTTTAATTTTGGTCGTGGCACAGTCGGGTCACTATGAATACTGCTCAATCGTTAGAAAGAATTAAAGGACCAGGTTTTATTGCTGCACTGGACCAAAGTGGTGGAAGTACTCCTAAAGCCCTTAAAGCATACGGCTTAGATGAAAATGCATGGAATACTGAAGAAGAAATGTTTCGTTTAGTGCACGAGATGCGTACGAGGATTATTACAAATAGAGCTTTCGATCATCGAGTCTCGGGGGCGATATTATTTCAACGCACTGCTGAGGATTCTATTGATGGTGTGCCTACTGCAAAGTATCTTTCAAGCGTTAAAAAAATAGTCCCTTTTCTTAAAATTGATGATGGTCTTTTACCGAAAGAGCATGGCATTCAACTGATGAAGCCGATATACAATTTAGATGCTCTGTTACGACGGGCAGTCGAGTTAGGAATTTTTGGCACGAAGATGCGTTCGGTCATTCATCAGCCTACCAACGCTGGTGTGCAGGCAGTTGTCGAGCAGCAGTTTGATACTGCTTCAAAAATTATCGATGCAGGCCTCATGCCTATTATTGAACCCGAAGTTGACATTCATTCACCTGATAAAGCCAAAGCAGAACTATTGCTCAAAGAATATTTATTGAAGCATCTTGATGCAGTACCGCATGATCAAAAAGTAATGTTAAAGCTGACCCTTCCTGAAGAATCCAATTTTTATCGTGACCTTATCGAACATCCACATGTCCTTCGCCTTGTTGCGCTTTCAGGCGGATATACTCGCGATGAAGCGAATCGGAGGCTTGCATTAAATAGTGGCATGACTGCAAGTTTTTCGCGAGCACTGGTCGAAGATTTACGTGCGCAGCAAACCGACGAAGAATTTACTGCAGCGCTGAACGCAACGATCCAAAGTATTTATGATGCGTCGTTGACGTAAATTAAAAATATTTGTATAATATTTAGATGTTTTCTCAAGAACTTACCTTACAAAGTGCTCTTGATGAGTTAGGAGAAAATAGGAGCTATTCGTCGTTTCTTTTTACCAAGGAATCGGCTCTTGTACGTTTAGATCATCAATTGTCGATATTTGAGAAGTCTTCGCTTTCACCTGAAGCTCGAGAGAAGGCATCAGAACCATTACACCTTGCATTTAATCGCGAATGGCAGAAGTGTGATTTGTACCTTTTTCTTCGGAGAAATCTCGATGATTCTATCTTTGGAAAAGTGGAAGAGGATGTCTTAGAGTTGCTGTATAATGCTTGGGAACATGGCAGCCTTTACTGCGAAACGGGTCCTGTATCTGTCGAAGTTTTTTTAGATGGTGCTCAATTGTGCATAAGCATTGAACAGAACGGAGACGGGTTTAAGGCAGCAGAGAAAATTGCACTTGCCGAATGTAAGGAAGATCATAATGGCATTGCTCGTGGAATGGGCTTAGTACGCATTCGTCAATCGCGTCCTGAGGTTCGTTTTGGGTTTGAGCATGTTGTAAAGGATCACCAGGATAAATTTCGCTCTTTAGTAGTGCGCTCACTCGGCTCGATAAAAGCTCCGTAGTTCTTTTTTTCTTTTTCTTAAGACATAAAGTATGTTTTTAGTTTGTTCCATTGGATGTACGCTGCATATCAGGGCACATCATTTAGTATGTTAAATTTAGAAAAAATATCGATGTCATTTGCATCTCGCTCTTCCATTTTTGCCCTTCTTGGCGTATACCTTTCGTGCATTCTTTTTTTACTTGCATGATGGAACAGCTTCTCCTCAAGGCAGATTTTTTCCTTAAGAATAAGTTGGACAAGGAATTGCGCGTCCTCCTGGAGTCGAGAGATTTTCATATTATCGCTCAGGTTATTGATGCGCTTGCAAATGGTAAGCGTAAAGCGTTTAGCGTTCTCCCTCCTGAAAAGCAGGCACAAACAGCACTTGTCCTTACTGAAGATAGCAAGAAGCGCGTGTTTTCGCGGTTACCGGATCAAATGATTGCTCGTTTTTTACATTTTCTTGATGAAGATGATGCAACAGACGTCCTGCAGTATCTATCCGAACATCATCGCAGTACCACTCTTGCTTTGATGCAACCCGAAAAAAAGAAGAAGATTGAGAAGCTATTAAAATTTGGGTCCGAGACAGCAGGAGGGCTGATGGATTTAAATTTTGTAGTCGTTTCGCCGTCCGATAGTTTTAAAATAGCTATTGAAGTGATTCAAAAACAAATGGTGGGTACGCGTCATATGCCGACAGTTCTTGTTGTGTCTTCCCTTGGAATGCTCAAAGGTTATATTCCCGAGCGGACGCTTCTTTTTCCTCCTACGTCACCTACAGTTGATGACCATACGGTTCCGTTACCTGTTGTCTCGCATAAAATGGATCGTGAAAAAGTGATGGAAGTGATGCAGCGCATGCGCACCGAAACACTTTGTGTGAGCGATGAACACGAGCAAGTGCTTGGCGTTATTCATTTGCGTGACTTAGTTGGAATCGCACAAAAAGAGGCAACCGAAGATATTTACTCATTTGCCGGTGTTGACCTCGAAGAACATGCGATGGATGCGGCGTACTCGAAAGTAAAACGTCGTTATAATTGGTTGTTAGTAAATTTATTGACCGCATTCCTCGCATCATTTGTTGTATCGCTTTTCGAGGGTACGATTGCTCAATTTTCTATCCTAGCCGTCTATATGCCAATTGTAGCTGGACAAGGTGGAAATGCTGCGACTCAGGCTCTTGCGGTTGTGGTCCGTGGACTTGCAATAGGTGAAATAGGTTGGGATAAAGCAAAAAAAGTGATTATTCGTGAGGCAGTTGCAGGTACGATTAATGGTTTTATTACAGGACTTTTTGCAGCAGGGGCTGCGGTTGCATTTGGTGCACCCATTACCTTGGGTCTTGTTCTTGCTGCTGCGATGATTATCAATTTATTTGTTGCTGGACTTTTTGGTGCTTTTATTCCTTTTGCACTTAAAGCACTTAAAATTGACCCTGCAACCGCAAGCACGGTGTTTGTGACAACGATGACGGATATCTGTGGCTTTTTTGCGTTCCTAGGTCTTGGTGCATTGTTTATGCGAGGGTAGGAAAGCGTAGATTGTAGGTGGTAGCTTGTAGGTTATAGGTTTGAGGTAATGGAGGTAAGGAAAGTATGGTAGGTATTGAAGGTGAGTGCTATTGTTAGAGTGAAATATTGGCATATTGATACGTAGGAAATTTAGAATTCAAACAATATATCAATATAACCATATGGCAATATTACTGAACTTCCATCTTATTTCTTACTTCTTCCATCCTTTCAATCGTACCTTTTGACCCCCTTACTATTCCCCGTTTATCCTCGCATTTTTTTGCACTTTCTGCTATAATAATGAGATTTGAACACACAAAAATTCATCAAATTGGCAGTAGTACACGTTGTACTTCTAGGAGTATTTCTTGCTCCTGTTTCTGTACTTGCTCAGCCGGCGCCAAGCTCGGCTGCTAGTGGTATTTGCAGTAATCCTAAGTGTAAAGACGACGAACAGCAGTGTAATTGCGCATGTATTCCGCGGAACTCCCTGTGCATTTTAGAACCATTGCCGGGTGGACCCAAGGAAATAACTCCTGCTCAAGCGAAAGGATTTTTAGGAGGATTTTTGTATTACGTGAATACAGGTGTGTGGCCACTTATCTTTCAGTTTAGCGTTGGTATTGCTGTCCTCAATGGTGTAATTGGGGGCTTTCAAATAGTGCTTAGTAATGGCGAAAGTGGAAAAATTGACGAAGGAAAAAATAGATTAACGTGGTCAGCTATAGGCCTCGCTATGATTTTGCTTTCGGGAACTATTTTAACGTTCCTTAATCCTGTTGGTTTTTCGTCTTAAGTATGAAGCGATGGATTCTTTCTCTATCGGCTTTCACTGCGTTCATCTTGCCGTCCAGCATGCTTGCTGCGATGCCTGTTATTTATTGCAGTAATTTACCGGGGTGTGGTGGTGGGTTTAAGGAATATTTAACATCAATATTGGCGTACTTTATCGTAAAATTACCTAAATATGTTTATGCCTTGGGGGTTCTTTTTGTCATGATTGGCGGTGGCTACATGGTCCTCGCGGCAGGGCGCGACGACATGGTGACAAAGGGGAAGACTACCATTACTTGGGCAGTTATTGCGGTAGCTGTCACACAATTTACTTCTTCTCTTCTTGGATTTGTATTTCAAGAAACAGTCAGCAGGGTCGCAGGCGAGGACATTGTCCTTTCCGTTACGAATACGCTGATGACGACTATTTTTGATGTGCTGTACATTGCCATTTTAGGTGTTGCGATCTTTAGTGGCATGCGCCTGGTGCTTGCCATGGGCAAGGATGACGAAATGCAAAAAGCTCGCGATGGACTTTTTTGGTGTGCGGTGGGTGCTATTATCATTAACTTGGCACAGGCAATTGTAAATGCATTTAGTACGTTATAATTTCTATGAAACGTTCTATTCCCTACATTGTTGGCTTACTGGCACCTATTCCAGCATTTGCGGTAAGTATAACGCAGTACGGATGGGCGTGTACGGGTTTTTTAAATTGTGGAACAAGCGATATTGTGACGAAGCTTATTGCAAATCTTATTACTATTGTTGGCACTATTATCGTTGCCACAGCAGTTGTTGCGTTTTTGTATGGTGCGATACGTATGGTTATTTCGCAGGGAGAGGAAGGCAAAGAAGCTGGTAAAAAAGCGTTGATTTATGCGTCACTTGGCCTTGTTTTTGCGCTACTCACGGGTGCAATTTTGAATTTTGTGTGCTCTATTGCGTATACCATTGGCGGAGGTGGCGCGGGTATTTGTACGCAATTGTGGGGTAATTAACGGAAAGAATGTATACTGTACAGTAAGGATGATGGATTCATCTTTATCGATTTGGATTAGGTGATTTATTTTTTTCTTTTTTTGACCTCTTTTCTCTATGCGTCGTTACATCACTACAGCCATCGACTTTCCTAACGCAGCGCCGCACATGGGTCACGTGATGGAAAAGATTTTGGCAGATACGATCGTTCGCTGGTATCGGCTACAAGGTGATGATGTTCGTTTTCATGTAGGGACTGATGAAAATGGCATTAAAATTCAGCAGACTGCAAAAACACTCGGTCTTACTCCTGACCAATTAGTGAAAAAAAATGCTCCTGTCTTTCAGGATTTATTTACACGCTTAGGTATATCGTTCGATTATTTTATTCGCACAGCAGACCCAGTGACACATTGGCCTACGGTGACGGAATTTTGGAAACTCCTTCAAAAGAATGGTTTTATAGAGAAACGTTCGTACACGGGTTTGTACTGCACTGGCTGCGAGAGGTTTTTAACCGCGAAAGATTTAGTAGATGGAGTTTGTCCAGATCACTTAAAAGCTCCCGAAGAAGTGACCGAAGAAAATTGGTTTTTTTTGCTGAGTAAAAAAGAGGAGGACATCAAAATGCTCCTAGACCCTCATAAAGGTTCGTATAAAATTGTGCCCGATTGGCGCGCAAAAGAGACGCTTAATTTTTTAGAGAGTGGACTTGAGGATATTTCGTTTTCTCGTTCCATTCACACATTATTTTGGGGCGTACCTGTCCCCGATGATTTAACGCAGGTGATGTATGTTTGGTGCGATAATTTAACAAGCTATATTTCTAGCCTTGGGGTTTTAGCATCGGAGGAACATGCACAGTACTGGAATGATGCGGAAGTCACGCATGTCATCGGAAAGGATATCGCACGCTTTCACGCTATTAACTGGCCCGCAATGCTGCAGGTTGCGGGTTTACGCACGCCTGATCGTCTGCTCATCCATGGTTTTTTAACGAGCGAAGGGCAAAAAATGAGTAAATCGATAGGGAATGTCGTAAGTCCGGAAGATGTTCTGGAGCACTTTCACCAGAACCCAGACCCTCTGCGTTTTTACCTCTCGCACGAAATTCCTGTGGGTAATGATGGCGATTTTAGTTGGAAGCGCATCGACGAGCTCTATACTGCTAAACTAGCCAATCAACTTGGGAATATGCTTAATCGCGTTCTTGTCATGCTTCAAAAAGAATCACGAGATCTTCGTATTCCTTCGGATCAGGATTATGGGTTACCCGTTGCAAAAGTATGGCAAGAATATGCAGAAAAAATGAATCAGCTCGATGTGCACAGCTCACTGCATCTTGTCATGAGCTTTGTGGATAAACTGAATGCAGATTTTAATACCGCCGAGCCCTGGAAAATGGATGCAGATAAGAAGTTAGGCACTCTTTCGGCTTTTGCAGAGTGCTTGCGACATGTATCGCTTTTATTACTACCGTTCATTCCTTTTGCTGCGCAAAAAATGAGTGTGCAATTAGGGTTGTTCTATGCTGCGGAGATGCTCGAACGTAGCTTTGTCATTACTCCACTCATGCAGACTTGGGGTGGGGGAGGGGAGTGGACGCAGTGTGGAACTCCTTCAATCTTGTTCCCTCCACTCGAAAAGTAGCGAGGTTGATTAGCTTTTCTTTTCGATGAGCCACTTCCTTCTTGTTCGGTCGATATTTTCTTGCTTTTTTTCCTTACTCTCTTAGCCTTATCTCATGGTAGATTCTCCTCGTATTCTTCTGTCCGATAATCAGCAAAGCGTTGCTCAAGACTTCGAGCACAGTGTTTCACCATCTTTGGTATCGGTTCGTAATATTGCTATTATTGCTTTTGTCTTTGCAGCTCTCTTTCGATCGTGTGCAATGGATGCAAAGGAGCAAGATTCATCACCCGTGAAAAATCATGAGACTTTTACTGCACCGATGCTCTGAGTATGCTATCATGAACCTACTCTCGAACCTTACACGTCTTGCAGGTACTAAGTTTTTTGGCCACAAACGGCGAAGGGTGAAGCGGTGAGATTGCTCTAAGCTTACGAGAGGCTTTCATTTTTTTCCCCATATTTTTATGTTTGATCCCATGGCAGACCTTACGAATCCAGTCGGCGGCGAAGATCCCCTTGCCCCAACGTCACAGTTTGGTGGTCAGTCTTTCGATTCCCGTCCTCCAAGGCCTCAGCGTTCGTTTGGTGGTGGAGGTGGTGATTCCAGTCGTTACGGTCAGGAAATTCACTCCATTACTATCCGCGCACGTCAGCGCACGTTTTATATTGATCTTAAGCAGTCGGGCAACGGAAAGTTCTTTAAAATTTCCGAGAAGTCACGCGGTGGTCAAAAATCGACGATCGTGTTTGATGTCGAAGATCTTTCGGCAATTATTGGTGCATTGCAAGAAATGCAGACAAAAATTTAAAGTTTTCTTAACTTGAATTTTAAATGAGGAGCTTCGTCTCCTCTTTTTTTATAGATCCTTGAACCAATCGGAATAGCCACGTAGAAATTCTGTGCCAGTCATTACTTTTTTACCAATCGGTTGAATTTTTGTGATAGAGAAAGTTGTATCATCTTTGCATGCGATCGAAAACGATTCCTCTGTGGAGATAAGCGATCCTTCGATGATTTTTGTATCCTTCAGGATGACTCCGGGCCATGGATTTAGTGCTCGTACACGACGATCGATTTCGTCGGCATTCATCGTTCCTCTATCAATTTTTGCGTCTTCTTTTGTAAGTTTACGACAGAAGGTTGCCTCATTCTCGTTTTGAGGAATTTCGCGAAGTGGGTTCAAGAGTGTTTTTTCTAAGAGTTTAGCTCCTGTAATTGCAAGTGTATCATGCAGAGTTTTAGTAGTTTCACGCTCTTGGAGTGTAATTTTTTCCTGTGCCAGAATGGGTCCGCTATCAAGGGTGTATGCCATTTTCTGGATAGTGACACCTGTCTCTTGCATGCCCTGTAGAATGGCATGTTGTATTGGCGATGCGCCACGAAGTTTAGGCAGTAACGATGCGTGGACGTTTATGGCGGCAATTTTTGGCCATGCAAGAACCTCTTCCGAGAGCATTTGTCCATACGACACGACAATGAGAAAGTCGGGAGGTGACGATTGTAACGAAGCATTTTCACGAAATTCTTTATTGAATTTTTCGGGTTGTAGTAGGGGTAAGTGCAGCTCCTTTGCAGCTAATGCGACAGCTGGCATTGTCATGACTTGCTTCCGTCCAATGGGCCTAGATGGCTGTGAGATGACAGCTTGAATGCGAAAGAATGGATTTTTTGCGAGTACGTTGAGCGAAGGGATGGCGAATGGCGAAGTTCCTGCGAAGACGATTGAAAGTGGTTGAGGAAGTACCATTGTAAGCACAGATGGATGAATGCGTGTACTATACACGTATATTCTTGTTTTTATGAGTCATCGTTCCGAGCAAATTGCTGGCATCGTTCGTAGTACCATTGC
>CAZLVC010000002.1:0-64445 GCA_964562885.1 uncultured Candidatus Peribacteria bacterium
GCGAACTCGCCCGCATCGCCGAAGCGAGTGCGGGCTCAAACAGGCGCGTTTTTTTAACGCTCCGCTCGTGGGAAAGCACAACGGAAACAGTGTTGAGGTGGCAAAGTCTTTATCTTTATCCACGAACATGAAATGATAGATTTCAGCCAATTCGTTAGTTGATACGGCGAATATAATTGTATTATTCTTAAAAAAGTGTTATAATAATCTATTAAATAATCTTCTAGTATTTTCATCATGAATGACGTTACAGTTATCGAAGGCTCAAACGAAAGTGCGCCTGAATCTACAATATTGGTGCCTAGTTCACATGTCATAGGAGATGAGATTGAATTAACAAACGCAATTGTTAGTAAGATACTTGGTAGCGATTTCATTTCACTGACGCAGGATGACGCTGTGCATATTATCCGAAAGCTAGAGTCATCTTGGGCTACTTTGAAAGAATCAGGACCCTCCGGCACGAAGCTTGTTCGTGCCGCATTGAATCAGCTCAAAAAACACTCGAGTGATTCCGAATCAAATCGTCATATTCTTCATTACTTTATACAAGTACTGCCACTCCTCAACGATTTTATACCACTCCAGGAACAGCGCGATTGTCTTGAAGTGTTACTCTTGCGATGTCCTTCTCTCATCTCTGATTATTATGATGAACTGAAAAATCATTTTGCAATGTTACCCAACTTTACTCAGGCACTTGGATGCCTGCTTATTCATACCGATCATCAAGCGGCGTCGAGACACATTGAATCGTACACCAGTGATACATACCAGAAGAATGTAAATACTGGGCTTTCAATTGATGAGTCGTTTGACCATGGATTTAATGCATGTCCGCAAGCAGAGGCAACCTTTGCAAATGTGCTTAGTGGTGCGGCAAAGGCTATTCTTGTGTACGTCCGTGGAGAGCTTGTAGGCGTGATCAAACTTGAAGGAGAAAGTACAATGCTAGGGTTACAAGAAGTGTATTCTTCTGAAGATGATTCCAGTCCCTGCATTGAACCAGGCTGTATTTATGCCATTCGACCCGAAATCTACCAAGATATTTATACTGATCATGAGGGGTCTGATGATATATACGCTGCACTTGAGTTACAAGAACTTGCGGTATGTCCAGTACGCGAGATGAGTAAAAGGCATCTTCCAGAATATCCTACAATAATAGGAGATGCATTCTCAGACTGGACAAGTTCAAAATTCCGTATTGATGGTCCCAAAGAAGGACACAGCTCAGGATACAAAATGAAGGAATTAATTGCACACAATCCGGGTCCTATTCGTGACTGGCTCGATGAAAAGTTAGATTGTTCCAAAGAACTTGGTGATGTAGCTTGGAAAGATATTTCGAGAGAAGAAATACTTACTTGCGTTTTAATCACCATTGCAGATTTAGACCGAGATCACGATACGTATCTCGCTGCTATTGATAAGGTACTTTCGAAGATCAAGGAAAGAAATGGAGCGAATCGTAGAATTGCAGTTCTCCGTGAAGCGATAGCAAATAGATGGTCAGCCCATACACTCCTCGTAAAACTTGCAGCTCTTGTTAACATTCCCGATCCCGCAGAGGTGGATTTAAAGATGCTTGAAGGAGGGGTTGGAAGGGTGCAGGCTGCAGTTAAAGCTCAACAAGCAATCATTCAAGAATTTCAGGTGCAATCGCACGATTCCTATCTTCCACATTTGCGTGCTATTGGCTTAGAGTTACAAAAATTGAATACCGAGAAAGTGAGTGAAGATGATGAGGTGCTGCGGGTTCCTGTCCACTGTTATTTTAGTTATAGCGAAAAACATCAGCGATCAATTCTTTCGCTCAGTTATTCTTCGAGCGAACAAAGCACTAAACCTGACCGCACGATCATTCTAACCTTTAATACAGACCCTTATAGTACCGATCGCGTTTCCTTCGTACGTCTGCTGGAAGTGCTGAAGAAAGTAAATCCCCTAATACCTATGGAACAGTTACTAGGCGAGAATCCGCCGAAGGAAACATTTGGCTTAAGTCTCGATTTTCCTCTTACTAAGCGAGATGGTGTACTTGTGCCAACGGCAGGTTTTTGTAAAGAATTTAGCAATCTGCAATTACATCTAAGTTTTGCCGAGGAAGCGGGCATCAATTCGTAGGTTTGTGTAGATGATTTTTACTCTTTAGTTTCATGTTTCGACACAGAGGCATGCGATATATTTGAGCGTTTTCGATCTTTATGCTTGAATTTGTATTATGAAAAGTAACAAGCCAGATATATCTAATTTTCGCAAAAGCTCTCGAGCTTCAAAATTAACAAAAAAATCTACAATTATTGATTGGGGTACACTCGGTCTTCCTGATTTACAAGATCATCGTTGGATACCACAAAAACTCCCCATTCGTAAGGGAGAACCAAATCTCAGAAAATTTGTCAGCAACATTTCCAAAGAAGCATTCGATGACCTGAATCTAGAAGCTTTTTTAGCAGCCCAAGAAGTACTGAAGATAATGTTGATCATACGAAAATTATGGGCAGCATTTCAGGAAGATCGAAAGATTGATGGCCCGAAGGGTGTTGCAGAAATTTTAGAGGTTTCTCGCTCGCGTGTGTATCAATTATTAAATGAATGTGGACTAGATCAGGAAAAGTTAAGTGATCCTGCTATGTCGGAATATGGGCTTCTTTTACAGAGTGGGAGATTCAACGACGCACTCCTTAAGCTTCGAAAGTTGACATCTTCACAATCATTTTCTCTCTAGCTCTAGACTAGACAAAACTAGGGGTATTCGTGTAAAATCCATCGGCTATAGTTAAGACCTAAACAAGTATTTCCTCCCGCATTCATCTATGGATAAAATTATTGTCAAAGGTGCCAGAATGCATAACCTTAAAAATATCGATGTGGAAATTCCTCGTGGTGCGTTAACGGTCATTACTGGTCTTTCGGGTTCGGGTAAATCGTCTTTGGCATTCGATACTATTTTTGCGGAAGGTCAGCGGAGGTACGCCGAATCGCTTTCGGCCTATGCGCGACAATTTATTGCCCAAATGGAAAAGCCAGAGGTCGATAGTATCGAAGGGCTTAGTCCTGCTATCTCTATTGATCAAAAAACCACTCCTCGTAACCCACGTTCTACGGTTGGTACTGTGACCGAAATTTACGATTATATGCGTTTGCTCTGGGCAAAGGTTGGACATGTCCATTGTTCCATTACGGGAAAATTGCTTTCTCGTCAGTCTCCATCACAAATTACGGATATTATTACGACGCTACCTGAAGGGAAAAAAGTGATGATTCTTTCGCCACAAGTACTTGGTCGCAAAGGTGCGCATCAAAAAATAATCGATGCTATTAAACGCGAGGGGTTTGTACGTATGCGTGTTGATGGTCAAGTGATGACGACAGACGAGGAAATTGTACTTGATCCTAAAAAATCTCACGATATCGATATTGTCATCGATCGTATGATCATTCGCGATTTTGACCCAGTTGTTAGTACTCTTTCGGATGGCACAAAAATGGAGCAGCCTAACCCCAACCGGGTACGTCTTGCCGATAGCGTGGAACTTGCACTACGGAAAGGTGATGGACTCTTATTTGTCCTAGACGCTGATACAAACGAAGTAACGAAATTCTCTGATAAATTTGTCAACCCCGATTACCCCGAACTTAGTATTCCCGAAATTGAACCACGCAGCTTTTCGTTTAATTCTCCGCATGGTGCATGTAACCACTGTCATGGCATTGGGACAATCTTACAAATTGATCTCAATAGTATTGTTCCCAATAAAGAACTAACAATCAACGAAGGTGCAATTCATCCATGGGCAACATCTGCCGGTCGTATGAATTACATGTTGCAGGCATTATCTGCGCTCGGCAAGAAGTACAAATTTTCGTTAGATACTCCATGGAATAAGCTGGATCCTGAAGCGATAAAAATAGTGTTATACGGTCATGCCGATAAAGTAGATGTCGATTTTGTGAGCGAAAGGTTCGATGGTCACTACCAAATGACGTACGAAGGCGTGATTCCTAATTTGGAGCGCAGGCACCGTGAGACCGATAGCACGTACACACGTTCGCAAATAGAAGAATACATGTTTGAGCTGCCCTGTAACGATTGTGGTGGTAAACGTTTAAAAAAAGAGATTTTAGGCGTGACGGTTGGTGAAAAAAATATTGTCGATGCAACAGAATTGAGTGTTATCGCAGCCAAGAAGTTTTTCGAAAGTTTAGTGCCATTGTCTCCAAAGGAAGGAGTCGCAAAATCTTCGTCGAAGAAAAATACTTCGACTCCGTCATCAACTCTGCATCTAACAGAGTACGAATACACCATTGTTCGTAAAGTGATTAGTGAAATCATTGCGCGTTTAACCTTCCTCGAAAATGTCGGCCTCAAGTACCTCACCCTTAATCGTTCTGCTGCCACACTTTCCGGTGGCGAGGCACAGCGTATTCGCTTAGCCACACAAATTGGCTCTGCGTTGCAGGGGGTACTGTATGTCTTAGACGAGCCAAGTATTGGACTACATCAGCGTGATAATACGAAGCTTATTTCCACCATGACCAACTTGCGTGATATTGGCAACACCGTACTTGTTGTCGAACACGATCAGGAAACCATTGAAGCAGCCGATTGGTTACTGGAAATTGGACCCGGTGCAGGAAAAAACGGAGGAAAGGTCATTGCTCAAGGGACACCAACAGAGCTCATTGCAAACCCCGAATCGGTGACGGGTCAGTACTTAAGTGGCAAAAAGAAGATCGAAGTTCCCACTACCAGGCGCAAAGGGAACGGAAAATTTATTGAAATTACCGGTGCGAAACATCATAATTTACAAAATGTGAGCGTACAATTTCCTCTCGGTTGTTTTATAGGGATTACCGGCGTTTCAGGTTCGGGCAAGTCCAGCCTCATCCACGGGATTCTTGCACCGGAGTTACAGCGTGAATTAAATAAAGCACATTCTAAGGGGCAAAATTTTACGTCTATCACGGGTATTCATCAGTTAGATAAGGCGATCGTCATCGATCAATCGCCAATTGGCAGGACGCCTCGCAGTAACCCTGCAACCTATACGGGTATTTTTACAGAAGTGCGTGATGTTTTTTCCGCAACACCTGAAGCCAAGCTTCGCGGATATAAACCAGGAAGGTTTAGCTTTAATGTATCGGGTGGACGTTGCGAAGATTGTCAGGGAGATGGCATGAAGTGCATCGAAATGCACTTTTTACCGGATGTGTATGTGATGTGTGAGACGTGTCGTGGTAGGCGCTATAATCGTGAGACACTCGAAGTTACGTACAAAGGAAAGACCATAGCCGATGCACTAGAAATGACTATTGCGGAAGGTCTCGATTTTTTTGCTGCATTCCCTGCGATTAAATCGAAATTGCAGACCCTCAGTGATGTAGGTCTTGGGTACATACACCTAGGGCAAAGTGCAACCACTCTTTCAGGTGGTGAAGCACAGCGTATTAAATTAGCGACTGAACTGACAAAGCGCGCAACTGGTAAGACGTTCTATATTCTGGATGAACCAACGACAGGATTGCACTTCGACGATATTCAACGACTCCTGGACGTTCTTCAGCGACTTGTTGAAAAGGGGAATACTGTCCTTGTTATTGAGCATAACTTAGATGTGGTGAAGTGCGTCGATCACATCATTGATATTGGTCCTGATGGTGGAGATGAAGGTGGGCGAGTCATGGCAGTCGGTACGCCTGAACATGTCGCATCTGTCAAAGAAAGCTACACAGGACAATATTTGAAGAAGGTCCTTTGTTAGTTTGTAGGTGGTAGGTTATAGTTTTAGGTTTTAAAAAAAGTGTCATGGTGAGGAGCACCGCAGTGCGTCTCGAACCATGACACTTTTTATTTGTTGTAACATTTAATTACCTATACCAACTTGTACGTGTCGATGGCTTTGTGACTGGACAAGCACCAACTCTCTTTAATGAAAGAACATAGATTGGGTTAGCATCAGGATCTGCACAGATGGCACTATCGATAACGTCATCGACCTCTTCTACTGTGTCGAAAGATGTTTCTTCCAGCATTAAATTTACATCCTTATCTTCAGTATCGATAACATCTTCTTCGGTATTTTTTTCAGCGAGATTGTTCTCGACCATGCCAAAGAGCATTCCCAGAGCTTCCTCTCCCGAAATACTTTCCGTAGGTGCGCTAATGGTAAAAGGAGTTGTTAGAGCAGTTTCTGCCGAAGTCATGCTTACACTTGCGCCAAGTCCACGCAGACTAAGCGATGTACTGCTGCTTGCAAACTTGTTCTTTGCATCTGTACGAACGATGATCTCGTAGCGAACTTTTTCGCCAAGCGATACCCAAGGGAAAAAGTCATCGGTTGCTGCTCCATGGTCGTGGAGCATTGTACGAATGAGGTTTCCTAACACTGGTGCATAACTTGGGAGAATCTTTAAGATGTATACGGTGGTTCCCTTTGCTTCGGTTGTGTGAAGCGAAAACATTTTGTTGGCCTCGTCGGGC
This sequence comes from uncultured Candidatus Peribacteria bacterium, assembly GCA_964562885.1. GTDB lineage: Bacteria > Patescibacteriota > Gracilibacteria > Peribacterales > Peribacteraceae > CAZLVC01. The sequence continues at coordinate 6,488 of CAZLVC010000002.1, forward strand.
TTTATTGAACCAAGGTCAAGTGCAATGCCTTGGGCAAGCGATGCTTCCAGTGCTGGCTCTGTTGCATCGAATCGCAACCATTGCTTTTGTGATGCTCCAAGAAAAATGGTCCCTCCGTCGGAATCGAGCTTGCCATTCATGGACTTCACTTTAAAGTACTGGTTTCCCGCAACAGTAAAGGATTCTCCTTTAATGCGAATATTAGTCTTTCCACTCACAATATCTAACGTACCAATCATCCAGCGTTTTTCTGTTCCAGATGTTAAGCTTTCGGCGCGACCCTTCGACCAGAGCGATACGTAGGTTTTACTACCCAAGGCACCATGGAGCGTTGTCGTAAAATCGCGTGGGCCTTGTGCGCGAATAGCAGAAATAAGTTCGCTAGGAGTTGAATATGTTGCACTAGCAACGCTTGGAACAAGTATTAGTGCACCTGTCGCAAGAGAAAGTAGGAAGTGTTTCATAGAAGAATGTAGGAAAAAGTATACGAAAGGTATCATGCCAAATTTAATTTACAAAATCGTAATTCATTTTTGTACACAAAATTTGTTCAATTTGATGTGTATTTCTTTATTTATCATCAAATAGACACGAAGTGATATATATTTTTATTGATTACTGAAGAAAGTTCATACCAAAGGAAAACGGGTGTTAGGAAGGTGGAGGGAGATTGAGGGAGGAGGAAATCCTTTGCAGGACTAACTAATAAGCCTTTCACTTCGCTCAAGGACCTAATCAGTGTGAGCCGAACAAGATGTCCTCCTCAAGAAAAAAAAATGAATTACAGCAATAAAAATAGGACACCTAGATTTTTTAAGATTCATGAAATCTAAGAATTAGATTGCTTTGTAGCAAATTATGTTGATTCGGCTATATGTTTTCAATCCATATCTATCTTCATAATTTTTATTGTATGATGCATGTACTTTTTCAAGAATCAAGCGTTCCTTTAAGTCCTTTATTTCTTTTACATCCTTTCTGTTCTTTCTCCGCATGCAACGCCACTTCACTGCAACAGCTTTTGTGATCGATTCACGGGGACGGACGCTACTTCTATGGCATAAGCGCCTTCAGCGTTGGATGCCGCCGGGCGGACATCTCGATGAAAATGAAACCCCAGAAGATGCAGCAATGCGTGAATGTAAGGAGGAGACAAATTTAGATGTTGAAATTCTTGGGCTGAATGAGTTTCATGCTTTCAGCAATTCTCATCAATCGATAAACGATCATTATTCTCCTGTGTCCAATTTATTCGTGAACAATCGCTCTGAGGGAAAGATGCTCAAGAGCCCCCTTGCTTTGCTCCTTGAAGAAATTCCTGAATCGATTGAGCGAGGCGAGCCTGCACATCAGCATATGGACTTTTTGTACGTTGCACGCCCACTTGACGAGACTCAGGCAGTGACAATTGCCGAGCACGAAAGCGAGCGCATGCATTGGTTTACGCGTACGCAAATTGAGGAACTTAATGAAACGCATGAGATTTTTAGTAACGTGAAGATGTATCTGTTGGAGTGTTTGGAAAAGATGAAAAGGAGGTAAAAGATTAAAAAGATAGATGTAAGACAGAAGATGGAAGAGGTAAGAATTACTTTTTTACCTTAAAGCTAAAACCTAAAACCTACTACCTACCACCTCCTTTCTTTCGCCTTTTCATTCACTTTCCTGTATACTACTTTCTTGTATGCAGTGGCAAGAATTTCGTACTCACCTACGGCATATCCAAGCGCGTGAGCTCAAACGAGTCGAACGTGCATTTACCTTAGGACAACGTTTACATGACGGACAGAAGCGAAAGTCTGGTGAGCCGTACTTTCATCATCCTATTGCGGTCGCCAACATGCTTGCAGATATGCATGCCGATGCCGATACCGTCATTGCAGCACTCCTCCATGATACAGTGGAGGATACTCCTATCACTCTAGAGGAAATTGACGAAAAATTTGATGGTGCAGTCGCAAGGCTCATTAATGGATTGACGAAATTAAAGACCAAAGATGTAGCAATGAGGCCGACTTTAGACGAAAATATTGAGACCCTCCGAAAAATTTTCAGCCTCATGCAGGAGGACGTCCGTATTATGGTGATTAAACTTGTTGATCGTCTGCACAATATGCAGACCGTGGAGTTTTTGTCGCCCGAGCGTCAAAAAACTTTTGCACAGGAAACCTACGATGTTTTTGTTAAAATTGCCGATCGTCTTTGTATGCAAGACCTTCGTGATGAGCTCGAGGCACTATGTTTAGCTATTTTAGATCACGAAAAGTATACCCAATTAGCGGAACTTCGCGCAGGTAATGAGTTCCGTGCAACCCCAGTTATCGATGACGTCCGAAAGAAGCTCCAAAGTGACCATGTAAGACTTGCAGCCAAAACATCATTGCATTTTGAGCATAAAAATTGGCACCAGCTGGGTGCTCAGCTACTTACTGAAGGCTCGGTTGCAACAGGTATTACCATGCTCACGATTGTCTTTGAATGCGTAGATATTGATCAGTGCTATCAGATTCTTGGTTGGCTGCACCAAAGTTGGAAGCGCGAAGTTCTGTCATTTGAAGATTTTATCAACGCGCCTCAGTTGAATGGATATCGTGGCTTACACACAACCATTATCACCAGTGACGGCACACGCGTTCGTTGTAAAATTCGCACTCGTGAGATGCAAGAGTATGCGCGTAAAGGTGTTGCCACAGTTTGTTTTACAGGCAAAACTCAATTTGCAGATATTTTACCATGGACGCAACATCTGTCGCCACTGACGACGGATACGGAAGGAAGTAGTAACGACTTTTGGCAAAGTTTAAAGAACGATATTTTAGGTGAGTCGATTCTTATCCATGGTCCAGACGACCGAACCGTGCAATTACCTAAGGGTTCTACAGCACTGGATGCAGCATTTTTTTTATTTGAGGATGAGGCGCTTCGTGCCCGCGAGATTAAAGTGAATGGTTTACCAGCAACATTTGACCAAAAACTTGAGAATGCTTCATCAGTACATTTACTTTCCGATTCATCGGTTTCTTGTGATCGTTCATGGTTACGAAAAGTACAATCGGGCTTTGCACTTGCAAAAATTCGTAACCAATTAATGAAACAGCCTCTAGAACAAAAAATTAATGTTGGAAAAGACTTACTCCAACACCATCTCAGTGAGCAAAAAAAAGGTTTTTTAGAAGAATTTGATGAGCACGCTTTGAAGCAGAGGATTGAAACGTTAGGATATGCAACACTCGACGAAGCGTTAGAGGCAATAGGCGATGGTCGCAAAGAACCGATCGAAGTGTACGAAGCACTTTTTGGTGTGTCACAGAAAAAAAACATCACTCCTCCAACACTCATCTTGGAGTACGTTATAGATATCAGCAATCAGCAGTTAACCGAAAAGGTGAATACACTCCTCCATGCGCATGATGCTCGCATAAAAGATATGCGCTCTACACGATTAAAAAATGGATTATTTTTTGTACGTCTTACGGTCACCATGCTTCGCGAAAAGGCAGATGTGCTTATTGAACAGTTGAAGAATGCAGGCGCTGAAGAAGTGATATGTAAAACACGTACCTGGCGCGAAAATATCTTCTTGGCAGTTGTCATCATTCTGTGGGGGCTAAACCCTGTAGCAGCAACATGGTTTTTACAACATGGGGTGATGCCAACAACATTGATTTGTGTACGATTCATTACAATAGGCATTTTCATGACTCTGTTCTTTATTGTCTGGAAGTTCATTCATCAAGAAAAATTTACGCCAATTAAACATTTAGCATCTGTCGTTGTTAAGCCAACATTAATGAATGCCGGTATGATGATTTATTTTTATGCGCTCCAAATTTTACCACCTTCGATTCATTTGACGATTCTTCGCTTTAATACACTGTTACTTCCAATTATTCATGATCAACATTCGCGGAGATCATCAAAAGAACTATTGGCCATATTTACTGCATTTATCTTTCTTCTTTCCATTCTTCTTTATGCCTTTCATTACACGATAGCAATAGGAATTGTATTTTCACTCATGACACTTTTTTTCTATACACTCTATTCAATTACAACAGAGCAGGCTTTGCAACAAAAGAAAATTGGTATTCGTTACCCCTATTTTGTTTTGTATAGCGGGCTTTTTTCAGGTTTTTTGGGCTTAGTCATGTTGTTTTGGCAAACTAGCTCTATTTTTTCTCATCCGCTTTTGCCCTTGATGATTCTCTATATCATTTTTTGTGTTTGTATTACTCAACTCTGCTATTCTGCTCTACTTCATACGTCTCGTTTTAAGCATATCACTGATCTTTTTTTACTCGAAGTTCCTCTTTCGATATTTTTTGAAATTACGCTTTTAGGAGTTGTGCATTCTGGCATTGCATACATTGCAATCTTCATTGCCCTAAGCATAATATTTTTATCTAAACGTTACATGCGCAAAGTGCGTCGAACTTAAACAATGCTCCTAATTTTTTCTCGTCGCTTTACAACTTCAGCAAGTATGTGACCTACCTGGAGAAGTCGGTCTTTTTCTTCAAATCCACCTTTGTATTTAAGTACGCCTTCGTCGCGGAAAACTGCCTTTAAGACTGACTCGGGATAATTACCGAATACTGACCATTCTGCTAATGCTACAGTCTGTTCGTTTGAATTCTTTATTTCTTCTACATTTTGTCTTTTACCGTGATAATGGAACATTCCCTCATTTGAGCCAAGCAAAGGAACATTCGGTATTTCAATGCTTGGCCTATCGATTTGAGGCAACTGAAGCACTGCAGTGTTGTACAGAATGTATTGTTTTTGAAGATCGATTGCTGCCTGAGCAAACACCGGCTTGAAACTATTGTTAATGCCCCTTCTGGTAGCAGTAATGTTAAGTAGATGGTCAGGAATAACAATGCCTAATTTCTCCATTTTTATCGCATAATCTTCAGTTAATTTTCTTAATACCCCTACACGCCACGGTGTCCAAATTTCAGCATGATGAGCCTCGGCAAAGTGACCTGTTTTACCAGGGATATCAGAAGGACAGAAATTAGGAAAACGATGATCGTTAGGGAGCTCTGTAAAACCAAAGTGGTATGCAAGTGGTACACGAAAATCCTTCCCTTTCTCTGTTGCTTTATATTCGACTAGTAGGGCATAGGTTCTTTCATGTGTCCCTCGAACAATATCAGGCAACAATTGAGGTAAATGTACCGATGGTACATGCCCCCCTTGCTGCATGAATTCGAATTCTTTTGGATCAATGTCGACAATACCCTTTGTGCATGCAAGAATTTTTTTGCGAAATTGTCCCATTTGCTCTTCTAGCTTTTCTGGTCTTAGTACTTGTGGTGCGTGCAGCACATCGATAATTTTTGCATCCCTTTCAATAGCATCTTCGTCTAATTCATTTCCTTCATCGTCATATCCTGCTATTCGTATAATTAGGGATCTATTAATTTCTTGATCTTTAAGAGAAAGTGGTTTATGAGAGGAGCTACCATTAGTTTTTCTGTCTAAATAATTCTTTATCAAGCATTCAAACCTATCAACGGGGCTAGGTGATTGTTTTTCATACTTATCAATAGTTTTGTGGGAAATTTTTACCATACAAGTAATTTTATACACAAAAATCTAAGCTATTGTCTAGTAATAAGGGTAGATATTATTAGAGAAGAGCAGCTAAGCTGTTCAGAAACGCTCTCAAGCGATTTTCTCCAGCAGGAACCTTCATTATTTCTTCAATTTTTTTACCAGTAACTTCTTCAACAACAGCAAGCGCATATGCTGCGCCATTGTCACCAAGTTTATTTAAAATCTCAGCGTCATCGTCGAGCACATCATTGCCAGTTGATTTTGAAATACTTTCAGACATCGTAAACTATATTATACATTTTTTCTGTCATGTCAAGGAAATTGACCAAAAAATGTACTCAAAATTTGTGCGCTGGAAACATCTAAAAAAAATCACTCAATACTTCTTACAGATATCGCTATACTCTTCGTATGTTTGACCCTATAGATCCCGCTCAATCGTTCCCTCAACTTGAGGAAGGTATTTTACAGTACTGGAAGGAAGAGGACATTTTTAAGCGTTCGCTGAAGAGGCGTGAAAAAGGCGAAATATTTAGTTTTTATGATGGACCACCATTTGCAACCGGACTCCCTCATTATGGTCACATTCTTGCTGGTACAATTAAGGATGTTGTTCCACGCTACCAAACCATGCGAGGTAAGTACGTGAAGCGAAGGTTTGGGTGGGACTGTCATGGATTACCCATTGAAAATTTAATCGAAAAGGAAAAGGGGCTCCAAAGTAAAAAAGATATTGAGGAACTTGGAGTCGCAAATTTTAATGAATTATGCAGAGGGTCAGTACAGCGTTACACCAAAGAATGGCGCGAGGTAGTAGAGCGTATGGGTCGCTGGGTGGACATGGACCACGATTATAGGACGATGGATCCAGAGTACATGGAGAGCATTTGGTGGGTTTGTAAGAAGCTTTTTGAGCAAGAATTGATCTACGAGAGTCATAAGTCAATGCATGTGTGCCCACGGTGTCAAACTCCACTATCTAATTTTGAAGTGACACAAGGGTATAAAGATATTCAAGATTATTCCATCACGGCGATGTTTGAGGTCGTAGGGGAGGAGGGTGAGGGGACAGAGGTAAAAAAGGGGGCCAAGGCAATAAAAGGGACCAAAGGGACCGAGGTTAACAAAGGGACCGAAGGAGTTTTAAAGACGTATTTTCTTGCGTGGACTACGACGGGTTGGACGCTTCCGGGCAACCTTCTCCTTGCAGTGCATCCGGACACAACCTACGTCACGGTAGCATGCGAAGGTGCACAGTACATCCTTGCTAAAGAACTTCTGGCATCCGTTTTTAAAGGAAAAGAGTACGCTGAAGTCAGCGAGTGTGCAGGCAAAAAATTAGTGGGGATGCACTACCATCCCTTGTTTCCGTACTTTGTGGACAAGTATGCCGAGAGTGCATTTCGTGTTGTCGAAGCCGATTTTGTGACGACCACTGACGGAACGGGCATTGTGCATATTGCCCCCGGATACGGTGAGGATGACTTTAACCTTGGGAAGCGCGAAAAGCTGACGGTACTCCAACACGTAGGTATTGATGGATGTTTTATAAAAGATGTAACCGATTTTGCAGGAAAACACGCAAAGCCAAAAGACGATCATCAGTCTGGCGATACGATGATTGCGAAGTGGCTGAAAGCGAAAGGAAAGCTCTTCAAAGCGGAAAGTTATCAACATAGCTATCCGCACTGTTGGCGCTGCGATTCGCCACTCATTAACTACGCGACAAGTTGCTGGTTTGTAGCGGTGGAACAAATAAAGAAAGATATGTTGGAAGCAAATAGTAAAACATCGTGGGTGCCTGCACATATACGCGATGGGCGTTTTGGAAAGTGGCTTGAAGGCGCACGCGATTGGGCTATTTCGCGTAATCGTTTTTGGGGTACGCCTTTGCCAATTTGGCGCAACTCTGTGACAGGTGAATTGAGTATGATAGGCTCGCGTGACGAACTGATGGCAGTCGCGCCAAAACGATTTACCAAAATTTTCGTCATGCGTCATGCCGAAAGCGAGGGCAATGTTCAAGCCATTTATCAAGGCAAGGAGCCCGGTACGCCGTTAACAACGACAGGCATAGAGCAGGCGCAAAAACTTGCGGACGATGTTACGCAGAGGTCGCAGACACTTCCTGTAGGCATTCTTTATGTGTCTCCACTCCTGCGTACGCGCATGACTGCTGAAGAGGTCGCAAAAAAAACAGGGGCAAAAATTATCATTGATGAACGTCTGCGCGAAGTGGATTTTGGTGAGTACGAAGGGAGACACATTAATTTTGATGATCTTGCGTTTATTCGTGAACGCCGGGCACATAAAATGGAGACCGGAAAAGTGGAAAGCATTTACCATTTTGATGGAATGGAAACGTGGAGTTCGGTTGCGCTACGTCTTCACTCTTTTTTCGAGGACATCCTTCATAAACATCCAGGAGAAGTAATAGGTATTGTCACGCATGCCGATATCGTGATGGGGGTGCAGGAATGGTTTACGAAAGAGAGCCCTCATAAAATTGTGCATCAACCGTACCCGGACCTTGCATCGCTTCGTACCTTTTACTACGACCACGAGCGCAAGGCCCAAATGGATTTACATAAAGAGACCGTCGACAGCATTGCTTGGACTCAGCCATTAAAAAAAGTATCAAAGAAAAAGAAGGATAGTACTGGACTAGCTGCTCACCCTGAGACGGTTGAGGTTACGTTCGTGCGACATGGGGAAACAGAGATGAATAAGCTTGGCATTGTGCAAGGCTCTAATGTGGATGTTCCATTAAATAGTGTGGGAAAAAAACAAGCGAAGGCAGCAGGTGAGGCATTGAAGAAAGATGATTTCGATGCACTTGTCTCATCCGATTTAGTGCGTGCACGCGAAACGGCAACAATTATTGCGCATGAATTAGGGATGAAGGTAGAAGCGACCAGTGAGTATTTGCGCGAGCGTAATACAGGGGATTGGAGTGGTAAAAGTTCGGATGAGGTGCGTTCATCTAACGGAATCAAGCCCCATGAAGGTATTTCATTTACAAGGCACACACCTCCCGGGGGCGAATCGTTTGATCAATTTATTAGTCGTGCCCGTAAAGCATACGATTGGTTACTACAAGAGTATCGTGGAAAAAAGATCCTTGTGGTTGCACATGGCGGAATGCTGAAGGCGATGCTCTTTATTACAGGAAAGATGTCGTACCAGGAAGCACTAGAATCTGAGCCAAAAAATGCTTCGACACTCGACCTTGTACTTTCGCCTCAGTTACGTCGCATCGACGAAGTACTCGACTGTTGGTTTGAGTCAGGGTCCATGCCCTACGCACAGGAACACTTTCCTTTCGAGAAGCAGAGCGATATTCCCCCTCACTTTCCTGCAAATTTTATTGCCGAAGGGTTAGATCAAACGCGTGGATGGTTTTATACCCTGATGGTGCTTTCGTCTGCACTCTTTCGCTGTCCTGCATTTCAGCACTGTATTGTAAATGGCATCGTGCTAGCTGAAGATGGGAAAAAGATGAGTAAGCGTCTTAAAAATTATCCTGAACCAATGGCGATTGTGCAAAAGTACGGTGCAGATGCCGTGCGCTTGGCATTGATGAGTTCGCCGGCTGTCCGTGGCGAAGACCTTCGTTTTTCCGAAAAACTGGTAGAAGAAGCAATGCGAGGAGCCTTGCTACCCCTTTGGAATGCGTATCGACTATTTGTCACGTATGCAAATGCTGCACAGTTTAAACCTTCGCTCGATTCCTCATTAAAAAATGCACAGTCTTTGGCGGAACTAGACCGATGGATTATTGTGCGAATGTTAGGCTTGGTCGATGAAATGACAAAGGAGTTTGAAGCGTACGATCTTTCGGCGACAGCTTCTCATTTTTTTGCTGCAATTGACGACGTGACAAATTGGTACGTTCGTTTAAGTAGACGCGTCCTTGCAGGTAAGCAGGGTCCCGAAGCACAGCAAAATGCACTGGATACCCTCTACAGGGTTCTTATAGGACTTTCGAAGCTCCTTGCGCCTTTTTGTCCATTTATTGCGGAAGCAATGTACTTAAACCTTGTAGGTGAAGATCACGACTCTATCCACTTTACGGACTGGCCACAGAGCAGTCCTCCCAGTCCGCAGGAAAACGAAATTCTTTCGATGATGGATGCGACGCGCATCGTCACAAATTTAGGTTTGTCGCTCCGTAGTGAAGCAAAAATAAAAGTTCGCCAACCCATTGCGTCTATCACCATTGCGCTTCCCGCTGTCTTTACACATGGCATTGCGAAAGATCTTCTCATGGAAGAATTAAATGCAAAAGACGTTTTTCTTATTACCGATGCAAGCACACTTGCGGTACCGGTTGCCCTTGTCGATGCGCGCAAAGTTGGTCCTCGCTTAGGGAAGAAGGTGCAGGATGTGATCAAGGCGGGTAAAAATGGTGAGTTCACTGAGCGTGACGGAAAAATTATCATTCTGGACGAGGAGCTTACGCCTGATGAAGTGGTATTGCAGTACCAAGGGAAGGAAGGCAAGCATGTTGCTGCGGACCATGGAATTGTTGTGACAATTGACGCGCAGAGCAACGAAGATCTTGTGCGCGAAGGTAAAGCACGCGAGCTTATCCATGCTGTACAGCAGTTACGTAAAGATGCAGGACTAGAGTTTACGGATGATATCCTCCTTTCCGTGCATGGCGCAGACGATGTTCTGGAACATCATCGCGAATTACTGATGGACGAAACACGTTCCAAACTTGGGGATGTTGATGCAAAGCGACATGCTGTTGAGCTAGACGACGAAACCATTTCCATCGCTTTTATTAAACAATAATTTTTTATATATGAAACTCTTACTGAAGTTTTTGTGCAATGTCGTTCTATTTTATTTAGTACAGCGCTACCTTCCCCAGTATGTCTATGTATTTGGTGGCGTAACTGCATACGTAATTTTGGGTCTAGTCTTTACGATTCTTAATTTGTGTGTACGTCCTTTTTTACGCTTACTTACTGCTCCACTTCACTTCTTTTTTGCAATACTTACCGATTGTGCCGTTAATTTTGCAATGCTTTGGGTTCTGGTTGAAGTTCTTAAACGCATCGATCCGAATGTTGTCATTTTTAGTGTCACGGGAGGTTTTTTTGCGTGGTTTGTTATCAGCATCATTCTTGGTATTTTTCAATGGGTGATACGAAAGGTGCTAGGGTGAGAGGGTGAAAGTTGCAGCATCTTTTCTTCCTTTATTCCGATACCCTTTTCCTTTTTTTCTTCAAGCCCCTTTGAAAGAATTCTCTATCGCATGCGTCTACACTAACGATAATAAATTTTCTATTTTTTACGCATATTATATGTATCAATCCTTTACCCGAATGACATCAGCATTACTTGTGTTTGTTTTTGCTATGTCGATGCTTCCTGTAAGTATCCATGCAGCATTCATCGATGTGTCCGCATCGTACGATTACAAAGCTGCGATAGAAGCGTTACAGAACGATGGAGTATTAACTGGGTATAGCGATGGCACTTTTAAGCCCGAAAGTCGCATTAACCGAGCCGAGTTCTTGGCTATTTTGCTACGTACACGTGCAACCGAAGCGGTAACTCGCGAAAATTGTTTCCCCGATGTTGGTAATCAATGGTTTGCTTTTTTTGTGTGTACCGCTAAGGAAGAGGGGATTGTTGGTGGGTACCCCGATGGACTATTTAAACCCGAGCAACCTATTAATTTTGTGGAAGCTGCAAAAATTCTTTCACTCGCGTATAAGCAAAATCCTGCTTCTGTTGGTTCTACGGATTGGTACGAGCCCTTTGCGCTTGCACTCGATAGTTCGCATGCGATCCCTCCAACGATTAATACCTTAGATTCTCCGCTCAGCCGTGGCGAAATGGCCGAAATGATGTGGAGACTTTCGGAAAATAAGACCACCGAAGAGTCGCGTAGTTTTATGAATGTCAAACATCCAGAGTTATCGATCGATATGAGTTCCTCTGTCCCTCAATTTGCAAGGACATGTACTGACCTACAGGCATTTACACAAAAAACAGCTCAGGATTCCTCCGGCATGTACTACCTCAATAAAGGGCTAGAGATGGCTCCAATGGCAACGATGTCACAGGATTCTGGCGCTTCAAGTCGCACGTCTAATCAGTCTCCTTCGTATTCGCAAACGAATGTTCAGGTTCAAGGAGTAGACGAAGGTGACATTGTCAAAACAGATGGAAACTATGTGTACGTCCTTAGTCAGCGCGATCAAAAAATTCGTATTATCGATGCGAGGGATCAGCAAAAACTTACCGTCATTGCAACGATTGCCGATGAAACATTTATGCCTCGGGACCTCTTCATACAAGGAGACACTCTTGTTGCTATTGGTGCACTCAATACTTGGAATACTCCCACCCCATACATGGAAGATTCGGCTGCCAAAATGATGGCACCGATGATTTACCCACCCTTCTATTCTGTCCAAAAAACGACAGTGAAGTTGTACGATGTTTCTGTTCACACTTCGCCAAAAGTACTACGTACAGTTTCGTTTGAGGGTAATGCTCTATCCACACGTCTGGTCGACGGAAAAGTGATTGCAGTACTTAATGCTGGAACACGTTATTATGGCTACAACATGCCCGATTCCGGTGGAAAATCGGTTGTACCTGTCTACGACGATTCTGCTACGGGCATGAAAGATGAACCAATAGTCGATTGTTCACGTGTCAGTATTTTGCCACGTATTCCACGGCCACAGTATTTGGTCGTTGCACAAATTCCACTAAGCGCGACTGCAACCATTAGTCGTAGTGTCATCCTTGGAAATGGCGATACCATCTACGTGAGCGAAGATAATGTGTACGTGGCTGCAACGCAGTGGAATTATTTTTGGGGAAAAGGTGGTCATGGTTCATCGGAAGAGCAAACGACACTCTATCGATTTTCGCTGGAGTCGAATGGCGTAGAGTTTAGTGCGCATGGATCTGTTCCTGGGCATCTCCTCAATCAGTTTAGTATGGATGAGTATGGCGATACGTTTAGAGTGGCAACAACTATTGGCGAGCAGTGGACTGGCGGTACTTCGTCTATCCCATCTACCAATAATCTTTTTGTCCTCAATAAAGATTTAGAGACGGTTGGAGCGGTAAAAAATATTGCTCCGGGCGAAAGTATTTATGCAGTACGATTTTTAGGCAAACGTGCGTACATGGTGACTTTTAAGCAAATCGATCCACTCTTTGTCATCGATCTTGCTGATGCGCGTAGCCCAAAAATTTTAGGAAAGCTTAAAATTCCTGGGTACTCTAATTACCTTCATCCAGTTGACGAAAATCATCTGATTGGTTTTGGAAAAGAAGTAGATGAATCGATTGATAAGGACAAAGTTCATAGTGATAACGCTGTGTATTACACGGCTGTGCTTGGCGTAAAAATGGGAATGTTTGATGTGTCCGATGTTGCAAACCCTAAAGAAATTGCGAAGGAAGTAATTGGCGCGCGCGGGAGCGACAGCCCACTCCTTTCGGACCACAAGGCGTTATTTTTCGATGCTGAACGTGGCGTCCTTGCCTTTCCTGTCACAGTGTACGAAGGTCGCTCAACTCCGAAAGTGAATCAGTACGATCCGGATACTGTTGCAACTTTTCAAGGTGCGTATGTGTATAACTTTTCGCCAGCTAATGGTTTTTCGCTCCGTGGAAAAATTACCCATCACACTCCTGATGAATTTATGAAGAGTGGAGATTATTGGTACGATGCACAGGGACTAGACATCAGTCGCATCTTTCGCATAGGATCGTCGATTTTTACCCTTTCAGATGCGAAAATTCAGTCATCGTCACTTTCCGTATTAGCTCCACTAAGTTCCGCAGAACTTTCGAAGAGCGATTCGCATTCGACAGTGCCAATTATGCCGATGGTGAGGTAGGGTCGGAAGTAAGATGGAAGATGTAAGACGGAAGTGATACCTTCCTTTACCTGCCTTACCTTCAATGCCTCCTTTACCTCCTTCTACTACCTACAAGCTACCACCTACCACCTGACCATGCTATACTAGCCTCTCAGTTCATTAAAAACGTAGGCTACTCCCTTATGGGGATGACAGGTTTCGATAGTGTGATTTTGCGCTGATTGAGTTTCGATTCGGGTTTGCTTTGGTACCCGTTACCCACCGCTGCACCTTATAATTGCCAAAAGCAATTTCATGGCTCGCGTAGAGGCTGTAGCTAACTCTGTTAGCTTTGGTCAATTCGTTGCAGCTTAAGGTCTGATTTTTTCGGACCACGTCTACCTTTTTATTCTCGCTACATTGGATAGACGTCATTAGCGAGGCTGAATGTCGCTTGACGCGACGATATTCCGATTTTTGCGTCACAACTCTGTAATCTTCTTTGTTCTTTTCCTATGATTATAGAGAATTGAAAAGAACATGATCGTACGAACCTTCTTCGTACACACTACACCCGGGTTCAACTCCCGGCATCTCCACCATCTTACTTTTTTCAGTTTCACAAGCCTTACAAAGCTCAAACGGTAAAGCAAAAGTCACGGTTCCAAAGCCTGACTGCTTGTCATAAGGCAAAATCCCTATGAATGCGAGGTTCAAAGCCGTGCGTTTATCTTCAAAGACGTCGCTATTCCACAATGCTGCTGGGTTTCTCATGAAATTACATGCCATAGTCAGGGCGGTTCCAAAGTCGCACTGAGAGTCTTCTTTGCTCAGCTGTTTTACATCAAGAGATCTTTTTTTCGCTTCCAATTGATCAACTCTGCTTTCAAGTTTCTGAATGAGAATGGGGCTTTTAATGTCAGCCAAACGTTCGCATAGATTATCGATTTCTTGATCAATGCTTTTCGCATGCTTTTGCCGCTCATTTTTCTGCTCCTGTAAAAGATCAATCCGCTGATCCCAGAGATCACGAAGAACTGCTTCCACTAGCTTGATTGTTCCTTCCTTAGGAACCATACGTTGTAATAAACCAAACATGCGTTCCTCAGCGTCTCTTTTGCGAATGCTCTTATTTTGGAATTGGCATCCATTTTGTGTACACCGATAAAGCGCGTATTGCTTTGTTCTCCCTCTGCTCCAACTAGCTGTCATTAACTTTTCGCAATGCGCACATGCGAGAAATCCTCTTAAAGGGAAATCCTCATTCAAATCTTTTCTAAATGTTCTTCTCTCCTTTTCTTTTAGGCGCTCCTCAATTTTCTTTAATGTGTTTAAGTCAATAATCGCATCGTGATGACCCGAACGTCGTGAGATATCCCAAAACGGGTACTCAATAAATCCAGCATAGAAGTATGCACGTTCAAGAAGGCGAATGACTTGGCTTAGATGAACTACGCCTTTAAAAGCCGCACGATGGCTATATTTTTTTGATTCTAAAAATTTTTGCACATCGACCTTTGTTTCAAATCTATGATTTGAAAATCCTTCTAATGCCTCTTGAATCACTGATGCTTTGGGTTCATCTCTCCTAAGAACTTTCCCATGTATATCATCCTTTTGATATTTATATCCGGGAATTTCATCAAAAGACCAATAGCCCTTCTCCATACGTGATCTCATATTTTTCATGACTCTTACTCGATTTTCATTTCTAGCGAGTTCAGCTCCACCAGCCATTACTGTTTCTACGAATTTACCCATTGGGGATTCTTCGAACTCTATAGATGGACTTTCCAGTACCCCATTCCGAGATTTGATTGACGATCTCAATTGGAAATGCGCTCCGATATCTCGCGCAATTCTTGAAATATCATCAATGATAACAACAATTTTTTCTTCAAAAACTGCTGCTGTTTCAAGGTAGCTGAGAAGTTTCCTCATGCCCGGACGATCAGCTACTCCACCTGATATACCCTCATCCCTAAAAACTGCCGTCACTTCATAGCCTTTAGCTTTTGCGTATTGCCTGCAACGTAACTCTTGGCCATCGAGTCCGTGGCCTTCTTTGACCTGTTTTTCGGACGAAACCCGACAATAAATGATTGCCTTAGTATTCATAATTTTAGCTATTGTAAGCCATTTTCTTGGAAATGCTGATCAAGAAATCTTTGCAGCCATGCATACAAAGAATCGCGGACATGTTCGATTTCCTGGTCTGTGAGATCAGGATTGCCTAGAATCCGCCTACATTCAGCAATAGAAATCATTATGGCACGCAAAAACGCCCGCGGAGCCGCAGGCGATAGCAGCAGACTAGCCCTATAGGGATATCGGTCAATGGACTAATTGCACCTGTTTTTCTTTATATGTAAGCCAAAGTACCACTTTGTACCGCTTTTGATTTTTAGATGCACCACCTGTCTTTGCGCATCTAAATGAGTAAAAAGCACTGTCTATGTAAACTACTTTGCTAAATGTGATTTAAGTTGAAATTTTTACAGATGTTGTGATGTACAAAAACATCATATCTCAGTAATATTGAACCGTACCCCTACCACCGCGTTACTACCTGGACCTAATTTGCGTGAGCAAAGACCGTCGAAAGCGGGCATTCGCCTGCCTACGGTCTGCGCTCCGTCCAGGAGTGGCGTGTAGGGGTACCAGGTCGGATGCCCGCTTTGGGCTTACAACCTTTTTTGCCCCCCTCCCCACTCTCGCATGAATAAAGTGCATATATCCTCGCTGTCAGTTGCAGCCATGCTTTGTCTAACTCTTTCAGCATGTGGAGCTTCACCGCAAGATAAAGTAAGGCAACAAGAAAGAAAAAATGAAGCCCTTAAAGAATCCTCTGGCTATAACGAATGTATGCGATTGGTGAAGATCGACGAACAGCACATTGAGGAATGTGTGAGAGTAAAACTGACTACCGCTGGCTATAGTGACAACCTTGATTGCGTTCAAGAGTATGAGAATCCGATCTGCAAGGATACCAAGCGATACAATGCTCAAATATATGGTCGCAATGATTGCTTGAAAGAAGTAAAAATGGAGACTGAGCTTGGAGAAGGTGACTGCAATAAAATGCTCATGGATGCCATGATACCCTGATTTCCCCCACTTTTTTATGATTCATTCTGAAACGAAAAAGTACCGCGTTGGCGGCTTACTTGGTGGCAAGACATTGATCATTGAAAACGGCTTCTTGGAATTCAAAGATGTGTACAGCCACAACTTTCGTGTGCCATTGAAAGATGTTACGACAGTATCCGTAGATGGCTTGGGATGGGGCAAAGGCATGTTGAAGATCATTGGGAACGGCGCGGAGCTGGCAAAGGTAAAACTGCCGCTGCCATGGGCAAACAAAGCCCAACAATGGATACTGGAAAACAAGTAGGAACTTCCGTCAGGATGTCGGTCTCATCAAACGACCTGTGGCGCGTCGGAGCTTGTCTGATGTAGCTCTTCATCCTGTGAAGATCAGAATGCGCTGGAGGTGTCTTGAAACTCAATCAGACGAGTGGCAGCTCGTGACTGGGAGTCATTCAATCAATAGTCACGTATCTCTTTAATTCATCCTCGTTGCTTTTCTTGGTTTTGGTGGAGTATCCCAATTCGGTGGAAACCTCCATGACTCGGATGACAAATTTATCGAATTCCACAGCGTCCATACTAATCTCATCGGTCGCGCTTTTTTTGCTCGTTTGCCATTCCACCATGATGTCCAATGGCGCGAGGGGTGCATGATCACGAATGTTGAAAATCTTGTGAGCCTTCTTGGTAATCCAACCGGCTCCCACTTCAAGGACAGCCCCCCATCTTCCAGCCATAGTGTCGCTAGTCACATAGAGAACGTAGATTTTTTCATTCGAATAACTATCCACGAAAAACTTTCGCAAATAATCGAACACCTCTGTTCCGCTGGGGATGCGACTGACCGCATCATCGCAGCTAGTATAGATTATCTCTTCGGGCGGCACGTTGTTGAACAGCAACATGTTGTAGATCACATCCGCCAAGGACTTGTCTCTCCTGGTGTGACAAATGAGTATTTTCCTTTTTTGAGAGTCCACCTTTTGTTTTATTCCCATAATATCAATCGTCGCATTCATTTCTTTTTTAACGAATTCCTTCATCTCATCGGGCATTTGAGTATGGAATCTTTCTTCCAGCTTCTTTGCGAGATTCTCCGATGTAGTCTCTTTAAATTCTTCAACCTTATCTCGCAGTTCTTTCTCGTCACTTTGCTGCTTTTCATCTTTCTCCTTGTTCTTTTTGGCATCTCGATGCTTCGTCCATGCCACCCTCATTTCAGTGATCCTGGGCAGCAGCTCGTCGCCCACGAAAGCAGCAACAGCCTGATACCTCTTATCTCCCGTTTTGTATCCTTGCCGGTTGCTCAATGCCATGTCGGGTAGTTCCGTTTCCTCAAATAAGTCAACATGCAGTTGTCCGACAACGAAGACCTCCACAAGTCGGTTTCCACCAACATCGGGTAGCAGGTTGTACAGTCCAAGCTTGTTATTCGAGAGAAGCGAAATGAAGTTGTCTGGGAAATCCGTTCGATTCAGCTTTCTGTCGCGCGTGCTTCTGTAAACGCCAAGCCATCCTTTGATCTCCATATTGTAATTCTGCTCAACACCATCTTTCTTCGTTAGCGTCAGGGGAATTGATTTAATCGGTTCGAGCTGCAATAAATCTTTTTTTATCTCCTCCTGATTTTTATTATCCAAACCACTGTCGAAGAATTCTTGCAGCGGATGATATTCATCGCCAAGAAGAATGACAGCGCCCAGTTCTTTGATCATCTCCTTGTCGAAACTGTCCATCACCAATTCATCTTCGCCCTCTTGGATGAGATGAATTTTGAAATCTGAGCTGACCAGGGGGAATATCTTCAGCAGATTCTTTTTGATAGCATTTAAAGTGGTATGCATTTTGTATTCAGGTTGCAGCATCACGATTGATGTGCCGTGGGATTCCTCCTCAACCCGTTCAAACTTGATATCCACTTCCTTGATGGGCTTCAGCTTTTTACTACGATCCACCTCGCGAGACAAAACAAACCCCGATTTTTCATTGTTCTTCTTCGTCATTACTTGCACGTCTTTTGAGACCGAAAGTGCGGCTAATTTACCGACACCCTTCCTTCCCATCTTTCTCCGTCCACTCGCTGTATAGGTGTCTGCGGCTGTCTTCCGTGTTTCTATAGCCACATCCAAATATTTACCAATACCCCCATCACTGTAAGACATGCCCGTCCCGTCATCTTCCACTATGATGCGGTCCTGTTTTTCCAGGATATAGACATTCTTCGCATCTGCATCGTATGCGTTGGCGATGAGCTCTGCTAAAACATAGTAAATATTCGTGTACAAGCTAGGACCCAACAACTCCAAGATTTTGGGGTCTATATCTATCTCATAGCTGCGATTTTCGGATTTGGTCATTCATATCGTACTATATGTTCTTTTATGCTTTTGGCAATAACCTCTCCCATCCTGACCGGCACGGCATTTCCGATATGCCGCGCTATGGCTCGCGTGTGAAAATCCTCGTTTGGCGGAGCGAATTGATAATCTGCCGGGAATGTCTGAAACAACGCGGCTTCGCGTAAGGAAATAGCTCTGTGCTGAGTCGGATGACCAAAACGACCGTTACCAAGTCCGTAGCATTGCGTCGTCATTGTGGGCGAGGGCTGTTCCCATCTCATGCGTCCATAAACGGTTCCTCTGTAGCTTCGACCTGTTTTTTTCTTGTGACATGCCAATTTCAGTTCCTCCGACCAAGAGCTTGAATTGCCACCATTCAGAGGTGTTGCGATTATTCTTTGTTTATTCAATGGAGAGAGCTTACTAGATCTATGAAGTGGATCTTTGGGATGAGACTGCCCATCTCCGATAGGAGGAAGTTTGCCGATGGTCTCGCGTACAGTCACTTTGTTTATCAGGTGTGTTGGGTTGATCAGACTTATTTCTCCCAAGCGAGATGCAAGTAGAATTAAACGATGGCGCTTTTGCGGCACTCCGTAATCTGAGCAATCAACGACTTTGTAGAAGATTTTGTAACCATTATCTTCCAAAGCTTGTTTAAATTTTTTAAAGACATTGCTTCTACCTTTTTGTGTTAAGCCTCTGACGTTCTCCATAGAAACAATCTCTGGTTTTATTTCAGCAATCAGCTCAGCAAATTTTTCAAGAGGGAATTTCTTTTTCTTACTTTGCACTCTTTTTTTCGTGTTTAGATTCGAGAAAGGTTGGCATGGAGCGCAGCCAATCAAGACTCGCACATCACAATCCTTACCAAATTGATCGTTCAGCATTTTACCGGTTACATTTGCGATATCGTCTTCAATAAATTCCGTGTGATTGTTTTTCATGTATGCGTAGCGACATGTTTTGTCGTTATCAATTCCTGCTACAACTTTTAATCCTTGGCGTACGAATCCATGAGTCATCCCACCCACTCCGCAAAAAAGATCAATGACTCGAACAATCTTTTTTTGCTTAGCAGTAGCAGAGCTTTTCATTGAACTAGGCTTCATGGATACCAATTTTACATAGTTTTCTGACAATATCGATAGCATTTTTCATTCTTCAACCCGACACATCATCTTAGATAGCCTATTTACTTTCACCTTCAGGAATAATGCGCGGGTGTGGCTTATTTCCCATAGGCACAATAACTGTGATATTTGAATGCGAAACGCTCTCATCATTCTCCATAACCTGTCGCCCAAATTCTTGTGGCACTTTGCGCTCAAGAAACCATCTCACAGTTGGCATATCCCCTGATTGAATAGCGTTTGCAATTTTCGATTTTGCAAGAATCACTAACTTAGCCTTAGCTGTATTGATTTGACCGCGAAACTGAACATCCTTTTGCAATCGTCGATCATATGCATCTTGTGAAAATCCTGCATGAATGAGCGCTTCTTTGACTGTAAGTCCGTTTTCTAATCCCATAAGTAGTATCGCGGTCTTCTCCGGCGTAATTGTGCTCCTTCTACCAGGTCTTTTGACACGATCTATCATCCGTGGAAAGGAAGTAGAAGGTATTGGGTGTAATTCTCCTCTAGTGAGCATAAGACACAGAGGAAAGGGCAAATTTCGTACTAGATAACCTATCAGACCATGCAAAAATGATGTCCTGAAGTTGGTTCCAATTATTCTTCAGCGTGTCCACCACCTATTCGACAAAAATACGCCTTCAGGCGTGTTTTGGCGAATAGCGTGTAGCGGAATGCTTAGGGCTTCCCGCCTGCCCGCCGTAGCTCGCTGGAGCCGAGGGCGAAAGCGAGCGAAGGAGGGGCATCTCCACCACCTCTAATCTATCAAGCTCAGGAATGCAGGAAACCTTTAGTGGTAGCGATAAAGTCGCGGTGTAAAATCCCGTTTCTGCGTCGTAGACCAAAGGCTCTGCAAAGACCATCCGGAGCACCAAGCGTTGCTGCTCTAAATCTCCTGTTTTCCACATCAGGAAGGGATCTTCAATGAACTCCATGACGCGGTGTAAAGCGATATCAAAGTCCTTGCCGTCGTCTTGTGGCTTTTTGACGTGTCCCCAAGACGGATCTTCTCTGCATCCAACTCTTCAATCTTCTCTTCATACGTCCGTCTGACTGTTGCGTTCGATGCCTCTTTGATGAGCGCACAGTAGCTATCAATATCACTCTTGATCTCGTTTATCCGATCATTGCGCTTCTGGAGAATCGCCGCCACATTTTCCCTGCGCTCGTGATACATGGCAGAAAGTTCGATGCGTACCACCTCCAAAAGATTCTTGCGGGGTTTGATCTCCTTCAGCATCGCCTCAAACCGATCTTCGATATCATCTTTCTGGATGTTGATGTTGCGCTTGCAGCAGCCTTTCGTAGCACAGCGGTAATAGGGGTATTTCTTCGCTCTCCCCTGTGTCCATGCTCCAGTCATGGTCTGCTTACACTCGGCGCATAGAACGAAGCCCCGTAACGGGAAATCCTTGTTGATATACCTCCTCTTGGGATTCTTCCTCTTTTCAGCCAGACGATCTTGGATCGCCTGAAAGGTGGCAGAACTGATCAATGCCTCGTGATGACCTTTGCGTAGTGCCACGTTCCACTTGGGGTAACTGATATGCCCAGCATACACCTCCCGCGTAAGGAGTCGCTTCACTTGCTCAAGATGCGCACCGTTACCCGTTTTCCAGTGATCAAAGCCCTTCGATTGTAGGAAGTGAAGAACATCGGTCTGCGTTTCGTATTTTCCGCTCGCAAATCCCTCAAGCGCTTCACGGATGATGCTTGCTACTGGCTCATGTGGAACAATGACTTTTTGCTTATCTTCAAGCGTTATATTCTTATAACCCGGTGGCGCATAGAAAGGCCAATGTCCTGCCTCTAGCCTTGCTTTCATGCGTCGCTTCACCTGTCTTTTGTTTTGATTGCGTTCCAACTCGGCGGTTGCGACGAAGATCGTTTCCATGAACCTACCTTCGGGAGATTCCTCGAAGGTCTGGGTTGGACTTTCGATGGTCGCCTTGTAGGAATTGATGATTTCCTTGAGTTGAAAGTGGCCCATCACATCACGGGCCAACCGTTTAAAATCATCAATGACGATAACAAACTCCTCCTTGCGGTGCGCATCAAGAAAATCTATCAACTCATCCATTCCCGGCCTTTCCATCACTCCACCTGAAATGCCCTCGTCTTTGAAGACTTTCGTGACCTGATACCCACGGGCATTTGCATAGTTTCTGCAACTACTTTCTTGCCCATCAATTCCATGGCCCTCAGAGGCTTGTTGCTTCGATGACACCCTACAATAAATCAAAGCTTGCTTCATACTTTTTTCTGGGAGATGAAGGAATCAAGGTCATCCTTGGATACCCGATAATGCCGCCCAAACTTGTACGCTGGAATTTTGCGGGTGCGCACATACCGATACACCGTCATGTGGCTGAGACTCAACATCTCCGCCACCTCTGGAAGGGTGTAGAACTGCTGCCCTTGCTGTTGGGTATCTGTCATAATGGACTTGATTATACATGAATATACAGGAAATTACAGACTATCGTCAAAGTGCTCGTCCAGAAACTTTGAGAGGAACGAGCGGAGACCCGTAAGGAACTCGGCAATCTCGGCGTCCGTGGCGTGCTTCCACTGCATGAGCTCACGGCATTTATCCACCGATAGTGGACGATGCGCGTCTGTGCCCTTGGTGGAGGGCAGGAACGTCATACGCTAGGCGTAGCGAAGATAGCGGCTACAGCTTCGGGAGTGACCGTTTCAATTAACTCTTCACCCGTATAAACGTTTTCTTTTGAGACTGGGGGCAATTGCCAAAGCCAACTCCCTTTTTCTCCGGCTCCGCCAATTCTTTTAGATGAAACCCCTATCTCCTCCTTTGCTCTTTTTAGGGTTGTCCATGAAAGACCAGCATCCTTGCTTTCCTCGATGATTTCACGGGCTGACTTTGGGCCATTGCTGAGAACTTCACGTAAGAATTCCTTCGCATCCTCACGAACGTGATTTGTAGGGGCACTCTCGTCCCCTGTACCCATTAAATTTGCAGCCGTAAGGTCGCATTCACCTTTCCATAGAAAACCCGTCTTGGTAATGGAGAACAATATCGAAGGGGCAGCTTCGGTAAGGTTATTCTTTATTGGTGCCATTACTCGTTCGTCTTTATTATTCGGATGCGATCCGACAAGTTGAACTATGCGTGCGGTGGCAGTGAAGGCGATTGAACCTTGCCCCCGATATATCGCTCGATCCATCGTTGATTTTGTGAGGTGACGTATACCAATCACCGCTACGTTGTAATTCTCAGCCAATTTTGTCAGGCGCGAAAGGACTCGGCGAACGTCCGAGTCTTTATGGGTATTTACATCCCCGATATAGGCGTTCAGAGGATCAATTATGATCAAGCCGTAAGGCTTCTCCATCATAACTTCTTCCAGCGCGGGAATGTCTTCATCAATTGACAATGGAGATTCTGCCCCGTTCTTGGTTCGTACAGCAGCGAGCTCAAAAATTTTTGTCAGGTCTGCGCCCATGCCTTCAAGGCGTGGCCGGATCGTATCTGCAAGTCCGTCTTCAGCTGTGAGGAGCAGGACGTTCTCAGGCTCTTTCGCTGGCATACTAGCTTCACCCGGTAGACTAGTCCCCTTACTTACGGCTGCGGCTATGGCAAGGCAGCACCAAGACTTTCCCTGTCCGGGGTCTCCTTCCATAAGGGTGAGTTTTCCGCGTGGTACGCGTAAATTCCATATCCAGCCAACTTGCTCGGATACTACATCGGAAAGGTTAACTAGTACGGGCGTTTTAACCTCTGGAACAAAGGTTTCTCCATTGAATGAATGCGTCATAAATTGGGAAGAAAAGAGAAATAAAAAGTCACATCTGCCCGTCGTAGAGCAGATGTTTGGCCCTCTTAAAGGAGGACAGGAGCGATTGAGCCGGGCAGCACAAACGGTTTTGCCAGTACTGCTGGATGGTTTCGCGCAACTCAGGAGAGTCGGGAAACACAAACTCGCAGGCAGATTTAGAGCGATCTATGGTCTCGACTTCAAAGCCTTCGTGGAGCAAAGTGGCTATGAGTGGGAGATCAGAACTTCGGTACTGATGATCAATGCAGATGGACATGAGCCCACGTTAAGATAGAAAGACGCCTGAGTGGTAGGAACCAGCGTTCCACTTTAATTTGTTTTGCTAAAGCCAAAAATACACATCTTTGAGCCTTGAGTAGTGCATATATGATCGTCATATCAGGAGTGTTATACTGGGCACGACCCAGTTACCTGTGGACTTGCTATGTCCATTTTTTTAACGAAGACAGAAAATTGCCCTTCCACAGGAACGGGAACGCAGTACAAGCAACTGGATGAATACGCGAAGTTGTAGCCTTAAGATGCTGGAAGGTCAACCCATCGAACGGGTTCCGCTTCCGTCTCTTGTGATGCGATCATCTGTGAGAGGTTCACCTGCACGTTCACTGTGTCTTTGGTTATCCCTATCGCCTTCGCCAGAATATCGAGGGCGCGAAGCTTATCCTGATTCGTGACCTTATCATTCGTCTGCGCCAGTGCCATACCTTGCAGGGCATCTAAAACTCGCTCATGGAGCTTCTCTTCCTTCTCCAGTGGCTTTTTGATGTGTGCTCGCACCTTATCATTCCTCATCAATCTACTCGCCTGCACTGCCAAGTAATCGCTGCCACCTTTGTACCCTGCGTCCTGCGCTGCTCTCGTGCCATTGCCACCGTTCGCCAGCCATGCGGTGACGAATGCCTGTTGTCTGCGGGTGAGCTGTGCAACTGCCATGTATCCATACTACTACGGCACTGAGATTATGGCTACAGGACAGACATATGATGATGCTATGCAATCCGGTATTGCTTGTAATTTGTGTTACAAAATTGCCGCGCAACACTCTTCAGCTAAAATTGTTAGAGAGTCATAAAGGGGAACATCGCTTTGAATATCCTTAGCCAATAGAGGAAGTTCCGTGCAGCCTAAAATAATTCCCTCAGCTCCATCTTTTTTAAGTTGCTGAATGATCTTCTTAAGAGCGATGCGCTCTGTATCGCCATGTTCAGAAGCAATGACGGTGTGGATAAGATCCCCAATAATTTTTTGATTTTGTTCATCAGGAAGAACAATTTCTATACCTTTTTTTCTTAGTGGATTGGTATACAAAGTTGATTTCATGGTTGTCATGGATCCCAACAGACCGACTTTTTTAATTTTATCAGTCTCTACTTTTTTTAGGACTGCATCAATCATTGAAATAAAGGGGAGCGATGATGCCTGCTGAAAACGTTCGACATACAAATGCATGGTATTACATGGCATTGCTAGAACTTCGGCTCCTGCTCTGCCTAGGCGGCGTGCCTCTTCCTCTACAATCGCAACTGTTTTATTTTCATCTTCTTTGCTTTTAACGAGATCGGGCACAGGGATGTTATCAATTAAAATGTGGGGGAAATCAGCATTCTTTTGCACTCCATATTTTTTAATACTTATACGAATGAGAAGATCATAAAAATGAATGCTTGCTTGAGGACCCATGCCGCCAAGAACACCTAGTATTTTCATCGGTCTTCGGGGTAAATCTCAGACAGTGTTTCCGGAGTAGCTCCATCAGCAATCATTGCGTTAATATCGGTCCTAATAGGGCCATCTTTGATCGGCTGTTTCATGGCGTCAGAATACTCCGAAATTGATATTGGGTCTCCTGATTCTGGATAGTGATAGTAGGTTGGACGTGAACCAATGGGTGTAAGCATAGGAATAACTTTGCGCTTACCAAGATGCTCAGAAAAGTGAGCAGTTAGTGTGAAGAATGGTTTTTCTGCATTTCCTCCAATAGGAAGGATTGCCTCCACATCCGCAGGAAGATCATCACCAAAGGGATACTGCTGTGTTGCCCCGCTATAGAGTACATTTGCAGCAGCATAGTCATCGTAGTGATTCGTGCCATTCGAATGTCGTGCTTCGTATGCGTGGATCTGCTCCATAGCTTCTCGCAACGGAGCAATATCCAGAATGCGGGATCGGATTTCATCAACAGTCATCGATACCGCTTGCTTTGTTTCGAGTGGATATTCGCATCCAAACTTAAAAATGACATTTTTAGCAATTCGCCCGTGGAATCTTGCAACATATTGCCGAAGATATTCTTCCATTTTCCGAGAACATTCATGTGAATCTTCTCGGGGTAGGCAGTTTGTTTCCGCAATAAAATCAGTGGCTTGATAGAGCAGGTATTTCGGGACTGGCAATCCTGCATCCTGCATTCTTTCCATTACCTTGAAGCCCGGTATGGCAAGTGCGGGGAGTCGCACTGGGACCTTTAAACTTCGATGAAGTCCAAATCCTGTTGTGAGTAATAATTGCCTTGAAGAGGCAACGCCTTGCGCTATGTTCTTTGCTATCTTCTCAATCGCCACCGCATCAGGACTTCGAGCGGGGCGCAACGGACCAATAGCTTGATCATTGTCTTTAAGGCGTATTGCCGATTGAATAAGATTCGCCGATGCTTTAGTTGTAGATTCCATGAGAAGTGTAATGATGTATCGGTACAATACTACATTCAACTGTTCTTACTTTCAAGAGATTATTTGTGAATGTATGGCTGATTATGATTGGCTTGCTTCAAGCCATGCTCGATAGGCCTCCTCGAAACGAATGATCCCTTGTTGGACGTGTTCCATCACAACAATATTCCAGATGCTTCTTCGCTCCTTATCATTGGGATTACCCATATCGACAGGCATGCGATCATCACCGTGCACAATAAATTGCTTTCTAATGTCCGCAGGAAGCAATGTTTTTGCCGCAATGATGTTCAAATCGCTTCCAAACATTTCTATTCCCAGCGCAGCAATTTTTCCTCTTACTTCCTTTGTCATATCTTTCAGCGATTGTGCGTAGGAGGCGACTCCTTCCTTTCCTCTCCTCCGAAATGCGGCGTATGCACTGATCGTTACCGCACCAGCGCGAGATCCACTAATCGTTCTACTGCCTCCGGGGACATAGGGGCTTTCAGATGCTAGCCAATCAAAATATCCCTTTCTTGCTAGAATTACACCGCAACCAAATCCAATTTTCCCCATCTTATGCGGGTCTATTGTGATGGTATCTACGTGCTGGTTTGCAAAGCCAATTGTAGGAAGCTCCGGTAGAAAAGGGGCAATCAGTCCTCCGTGCGCTGCATCGATATGAAAATGGAAAATCTTTTGGGGAAAGCGCTCTTTAAATTCGCCGATTATTTCACTCATACCCGGAATATTATCTACTGAACCCAGCATGGTGGTTCCAGCATTTCCAACAAGAATAATATTGGAAATGTCCTCGTGATTTTTGATTAGATCATGGAGTTGGGTTTCAAGTTGGCTCAGTAGTACGTGACCATCCTCATCAGTTCCTAGGAGATGGACACCTGTGCCGTTACCCTTTCCAATTGTCGCTACTTCTCCTATGCCAAGATTACTGGCGTTTTGCAGGATGGAATAATGGGTGATATGCGAACAGAGAATGGCAGTTTTATTCTTCGCATTTTTGAGTGGTTTTTCTTTCTCGTCGTATAAATGAGTTCGGTTTCTTCCGATCAAAAGGCCTGCCATGTTCGCTGTCGATCCTCCAGCTTCGATATATCCATCTATGCCCTTTAAATCACCGCCAAGCACATCGGCCATCATCCCTATAAAGAGTCTTTCGGCTTCTTGTGTGCCTAAGAATCCTTCCTCAGCCTCACTATCGGTCGTGTGGAGTCCAATGTTGTTTGGATTCCTCTTAAGGGCCAAATACTGCATTTCGATACCGAAGGGATCTGGTTCTCCCACAGGAAAACCGAGAATTTGTGGCTGATCATCGTGCGGACTGTTTAGCGAAACATTTTTACTCAAAAACGCTTCGATTTCCAACGCAATTCGATCATCCGGCTGGGGTTTGTCCCACTCAAGAGACGCTTTTGTTGCCATACAAAAAAAGTAACTTGATTAAAGTACAGTAAAATATACTAATTAACATATTTACGCAAGTCATTTCCGCGGAGCTCAGCAAATCGCCACGCCTTCATCATTTTTGACCCTGACTGTTAGACCAGGAATGCCAGTTTCAATAGAGAATAGTGGCTTCTTTGCCATTTGCTCGCGCAAAACTTCCTCAAATCTGCCTAGCACATTTCCGTATTGATCCCGAAATGCCTCCTTCATATCTGCCGTTACCTGGGGAAAATCCGTGCTTGAACGCAGCATTGACTCAGCAATTTTTGGGCAACCAGTCGTAAAGGATTTGTGCTGCCCTTCTGTATCTTTCCAAGAAAGCTCAATACTCATAGTGCCCATATTACATAATTATTTACTTATGTAAAGCATATATTAAAGAAGGCCCCAATCATAGATTGGGGCCAACAGGTGCGGAGGGACTCGAACCCCCAACCACTCGTTTTGGAGACGAGAGCTCTAACCAATTGAGCTACGCACCCAGATCTACCTCTATAGGAAGCAGACCATGGAATTCTATGTATGGCAAGGCTCGAAGTCAACGGCATTGTGGAGTATTGTACTGTCGTGCCAGTACCAGAACGTCACTACCGGGAGCTCTGTGAACTTCTTGCCTCAGTTGACTCTTCAAAAGAAGTAGATCTCTTACTCAAGGATCTTCTAACACCTCAAGAGATGGAATCTCTTGCAGAGCGTTGGCAACTTATCCAACTGCTGGCAAAAGGAATATCGCAACGGGAGATCGCAGAAAAGCTTAACGTCAGTATCAGTAAGGTGACTCGCGGATCACGCGTTTTGCAATACGGTGCAGGTGGTTTTTTGCATTTTCTTCGCAAGTTGAAAAAACCTGTAAGTGAATCAGAAAAAGGGTGAAGGCATCATGCCCTCACCCCGTTTCACAGGTTAGCTCGTCACTTCCTAATCAGAGCGGTCAGATGTGTCCCTCGATAGGGTTCTTTGCGTGCCATGGCCTCATCCACTTCCGTGACTGCTTTCACGAGCGGGCGGAAGCGGGGCGACCCGAAGAAGAACCGTGGAACGATGGACAGGAAGGTGGGGTAGGTTTCCACCCATTCCACTTCGAGTCCATGCAGTCCGCAGGCCTCTTGGAGCATCCGCACCGTCATGCCCATTCCTTGCACGGTGTAGACCTGATCTCGGTACCACACCTCGAGCGTATTGTTATACGCGTTGAGGTGAGCCCGCATGGTGGAGGGCCACGGATAGTACCAGAGATTGCTGATCGCATCGGCGTTGTAGAAGGACAGGAACGCTTTCCCGCCTTTCTCCAAGACGCGCGACAGCTCCGGTAGGAGTTGTTGAGACAACTCGGAAGCGGCTCCGAAGTTTGCGACTGCGAACGACACCGAGGCATCGTCCTGTGGGATCCGTTCTTCCAGATCGGTCGTTTCGAACTCCACATATTCGGGCCAAAGCCGCCGCGTGCGAGCGTGTTCGATCATCTGCGGACAGAGATCGAATCCGCGCACGCGGCAGAAGTACCTTTCGAGGAGTTCGGCGACCTTGCCGGTTGCGCATCCCAGATCCAGCGCCACCTTTCGGTTGGGGAGAGCATCGATGCTCTCCCGCAGGAGTTGTTGTTCCCTTCCCAAGTACGACTGAACAGCGTCCGAACCGTGCCCCTCGCAGTAGTCGGGGCTGTAGTTCGGAGCTGTCGCAGCAGTGAGCTTGAGGAGGTTTGCCCGAAGATCTTCCTGCTTCTTCGGGCGGGTGTCGAGGAACGTGTCCACTCCCAGCACGTCGCACTCCGCATCCTTTGCGTGTGCGATCATGAGGGAGACAATTTCGAGAACGTAGTCGGGATCCAGCCCCAGGACGCGGCAGTGATCGACCGTGCGGTCGAAGATGGCTGCTTCGCGGCTCGGGGCGTGGATTACTCCGTCTCCCTTGGCTTTTTTCTGCGTGGCGACCTCCCTAACGAGCATCAGCCGCTCATTGAGGATGAGCAGCGTTTGCCAGTTCAGGGCGTCGAGTCTGCTTCTGATGGTTTCGAGTTCCACGGGAAGCCTCCTTACTTGTTGAGGCCCATAGCGCTGCGCATATCCGTGAGGACGGACGCGGCGATAGACCGGACTTTGTTGGCACCTTGCACGAGAACGTCTCGCACTTGGTCGTCGCTGAGCGACTGGTAGCGTTGTTGGATCGGTTCGAGCAGGGCGACGATGTCCTGCGCGAGTCGAGCCTTCATCTCACCGAAGAACTTGCCTTCGCGATTGGAGTAGCGACGCAGGTACTCGGTGTGCACGTCGGGCGGGCTGCACAGCTCCACGAGCGTGTACAGAGCCTTGGTGCCAGCTTGCATCTCACCGCCCGGTTCGGGTTGGGTGGGAATGCCTTTGACCTTCTTGGTGACGGCGGAGATGTTTTCGAGGAGGGCGATGGTGTTGCCATCGCTCTTGCCCATCTTTTCCGCGCCGTCGATGCCGGGGACACGGAGAGGGTTGCTGATGTTCATCTCGGGGAGAGTGAACACTTCGCGACTGAACATGTGGTTGAAGATGCGGGCGAAATCCCGCGCCATCTCGACATGCTGCGTCTGATCCTGGCCCACGGGAACGCGATCCGCGCGGACACAGAGGATGTCAGCCGCCATCAGGACGGGATAGCCGAACAGGCCATAGCTCACCTCGCCCTCGGGCACGCCCTTGTTACGGACGCGATCCTTGAACGTGGTGCAGGTCTGCAGGCGACCAAGCTTCACGACGTTGCCGAGGAGGACAGCGATCTCGCTGACCTCGGGAACGTCGCTCTGCCGGTACAGGGTGGACTTGTTGGGATCAATGCCGCAGGCGAGGTAGTTTTTGGCGACCTCGACGGACAGCTTATCGATCTCGGTGGGACCCGTGACCTCGGTCAGGGCGTGGATGTCGGCGACGAAGAAGAAGCACTCGCTCCCCCCCGCCTCCAGATCCAGGAACTGCTTGATGGCCCCGAAGTAGTTGCCGAGGTGCAGGTTTCCGGTCGGGCGCATGCCCGACAAAATGCGGTTACTCATGGTCTTGATCCTCCGAAAGTGACACGTGGTTTGAACACTTGTCGATTGTAGTGACTGAGCCGATCCTGTGAAAGATCGCCTCGAAACAACATGTTTCGAGTAGAGAAATATACTACTAAAATAGTATAATTGCAAATGTCAATATTGGTTGCTCCTAATGCTTAAAAGCATCATATCTGTCTATATCAGCATTTGAGCTCCTTAGGACGAGGGCTTCTGTAGGCTGTAAACAAGCCGTTTGTACAAAGAAGCTCTGGGGGTGGAGACAGAAAGGGTGAGCTTCTTAAGACCCAGTATATTTCTTCCGTCTAATAATCAGCCTAAAATTGCAATATGCCGAAAATTTACGTGGATCAGAAAGGTATTCAAATGATTATTCCCAACTTGCTAACGAAGAGTTTTTTGATGAAAAAAGGAGGATACATGCCACTTGAAATACTAAGCTGCTATTTGCATTTAGATAGCATCAATCAGGCGAAATATTCTGAAGCCGCCAAGAAAAAAATCATGGTCGATCTTTGCGTTGAAATCGATTTGTTCAATCAATCCGCAAGAGATGCCATGAAATATTATTCAAAAATTCTTACCTTGGAAAATTCTCACAAGATGCATGATTATTATCCGTACTCCCAATTCTTGAGAAGTTTTACTGCATCACTTAATTCAATTTATCGGTTGAGGGAATTAACCCTAGATATAGATCAAATTTTACTACCGAATTGCAGTTATGCGGATTACCACATTTGGAATAAGCAACACATGTTCGATAAATACATCAGCGTTCGTAATCTTTGTATGCACGTCGAAACACCAAGAGTCCGAATCGAAAGGAACAAGGTAAAATTGATTTTCCTTAAAGAGAATCTTGAAGAAGCTTTTCGCAAAACAAAACTCGAATATTTAAATGAGTATCTTCAATACGAACCTAAATCACCCGAACTCATTTTTGAATTTAGAAGACCACTTTTTGGACACGCAGTTTTTCTTGCCTTCATTAATTCTTGGGCACTCAAACATTTAAAGCGCCTGAAGAAAAACAACAAAATGCATGTAATCGTCCGCAGAAACAAAAATGGCGGTCTTAAAACGGAAGAGATCGACCTTAAATATCTTTTAGATCATGCAAAGGGAATGTGGAGGGTTAAAATATAGATGTGCATGAGTCGACGGTACTCCGTTCTACCTACTACTACGCCATGGAACCAAAACGGGGGAGAGGGGGTGGCTTCTCTGAATGCCTCCCAGAATAACAATCCTTTTTTTAACATGCCCCCCATCATTTAAGCAGGTCTTATCTTATGCTTTAGCTGCGCTATCTGCTCTCCCCAGCCAAGAATCAGCTGTTCCAAATGGTGTAAACTTTTCCGGATGATGTCCACCACCTATTCGACAAAAATACGCCTTCAGGCGTGTTTTGGCGAATAGCGTGTAGCGGAATGCTTAGGGCTTCCCGCCTGCCCGCCGTAGCTCGCTGGAGCCGAGGGCGAAAGCGAGCGAAGGAGGGGCATCTCCAACAAATTGACATTTATAAAAAAATAATCATAATATAAATTAGTGAATCCAGAATCAGTCAATGAAGGCAGTGATTTACCCAACAATTTAAGAATTGAAGGTTTGAATGTGTATGCACCAAAAAAAAATTTAATTGAGCGTCCTACACTTTGTGAAGACAGCAGAAATCAGCTCAGCCTTTTTGCCCAGCTGAAAGGCTATGAGCATTTAGCACATGGTTCGGTGATGCCGACTGGACCATATCTAAAATATTCGACCGTTTTCATGTCCGCTATGCAACCCGAGCTGCAATGGCTCTATCAAGGTGAAGTGCCGGAGAGTGTACGCACGAGCGTGGGCACGAGCTTTTGTATCCGTACCAATAAGAATTTTCAGAATTCAGGGAAGAGTGCTCGAAATCTGAAGTGCTTCGAGATGCTCAACATTAGTGGGCGAATGACTCAAGAGCAGCTACTCAACGAAGTGCACCAGCTTCTGTTGAATCAGCTCGATGGCTCCGGAACTGTGCTATCAATGAAGGCACATCCGGATGATCTGATCACGAAAGAATTTTGCAAAAGCGTTGGCTTGGAATGTGCAGAGGATGAGAAGTCTGTTTTTAGTGAGCCTGATAAGACCGATCGTATCGGAGTGAAGGCAGAATGGTTTGGCTCTAGAAAGGTCGGAAAGGAAACGATCGATTTTGAACTGATGGATATGCTCGCGATTCACTCTCTCGAACATGGTCGCCGAAAGATCAGCCCGCCACTCGTAGAGGCCGGCGGTAGCTTCGAGCGCGTACTTGCGCTGAGGGAGGGCGTGTCCAACGTCCTAATGACCTCAGCGTTCGATGTAGAGGGCATCAGGCGTATTGATGGCAGTCTCACTCTTGAGAAGGCTCTGGCTCTGCAAGATCTCATCAGGGCTTTGCTTGTAATGTCTGGGAGTGGGTATGAATTGCCTGCTACAAAAAGAGATGCGACAAAACAAGAGAAGGTTTACTCGGTTGCATGCCACGAGATGGCAGTCGTATGCCTTGAAAATGGGGTGGCCATTGATGTTTTAGGAAAATGTATGGAGCACGATCTAGGCCATATGAAGACATGGAAAAATGCTGGATATGATCTTGCGAATTTCGACGCTCACAGATGTGCTACTGACGTCGCAGAAGCTCACAAAGGTCTTGTGACCGCATACCAGAACACTGTGCGGTATCTAAAGGCTCATAGGAATTCCTGGCCCCAGGATGAGCTTATGCAGAAGGCTGCTGATAAATATTTCGGCGGCACTCTCAGATTGGTTCAAATTGCTGTTCGCGATCTTTGAGGTGGTCATCCCAGATGTATATAAAAATTGACATAAATTGATAATTTTGTTTTAAT
Source organism: uncultured Candidatus Peribacteria bacterium (assembly GCA_964562885.1). Taxonomy (GTDB): domain Bacteria; phylum Patescibacteriota; class Gracilibacteria; order Peribacterales; family Peribacteraceae; genus CAZLVC01. The sequence goes on from CAZLVC010000002.1 coordinate 40,266, forward strand.
TAAGCATATGACTGAGCTTTCTAAGAATGGTTCCGATTTGATTGAAGGTCTGCGGAAGTTGCCCGATGAGGCGCTTTTGCATCTCCAGTATCTACAGACTCAGGTTGGCTGCCCGAACATTTGTGCGATGTGTTCGCAGGGTGCTAGCAAGAACATCACTGCCATGACCAGAAAGAGTGTGCATGACTTAATGAATGCACTCAAGACTGTGGTTGATGAAAGGTTTCCAAATCAGGCGGGCGTTCTAGGTGGAGGCAGAGAGGAGCACAAACCAGGAGTTATCTTCCCATACCTTGATACCGACATTGGTTCCGATCGAAATCTATTCGATCTGATTGGAGAACTTGATTCTAAATTTAAGGTCAAAGCCCGTATCGCAACCGTGGGATATTCGCGCCACAATAAAGATCTCCAGGAGATGCATACAAGGATTGCGACGGAATTACCGCATGCGATCGATGGTTTCCGTGTTTCGATTACGCCGTATACGTACGGACTGCACGACAGAGAGGGATTGAGTGCGCGCAGTGAATATGTGCAAGATGTCGCGAATCTGCTCCGCACCTATAGGCCGCTGCTAAATGAGATCGGGGCCGGTAAAGAAAAATTTGCCGTAGAGCTCAGACACAAGCCTCATGTGCGCGTCTTCGATACTGATCTTGATGTCATGAAGATCAATGATCATCACGTCATCCGATCGGGACCCCATCTCTTGTTGGGACTGCAGCCGGGTACAGAGCCTCGTGTTGCAGCTCTCACCGCTCTTACGGGCAGGAGCGCTGAATTTTCGGAGGAGGCTTTGCCCTACATGATCGCCACCTCTGATCAATTTATCGGTGAGGGCGACTGGAAATCTGTCGCGGAGCTTTTCCTGGAAAATAAAGAAGAGGTACTGGCCGATACGCATCCTTTCGGTCAGCAATATTTCGATGACGCGATCAATATTGGCTTTGGGGACGGATACGCTTTCGAAAATGCTGATAGAATTTTCTACTCGATCGACCCAACCTTCAAAGATGATGGGCACTTTGCTGCATTGAACTTTTATCCGAAAGGTAACGCACGGAAAGTAAGTGGCTATAACGATGCATCGAGGCATCTTCTGAATGCAATTCTGGATTACAAAAAGTCTAAAAGTCTTTCTCGTCGCGATCATTTCGCTGCTGCCACATGGGAAGATGTAATGGCAGTTATCGCCATGCTTCAGGCTAAGGCCAACAGGCTGAAGAAATATGATGAGCGAGCTGGCAAACACATCGAGGGTGAAATCCTGCCCTTGGTTCAGACGTATATCGATGTTTTAAGAGCGGCTGATTTCGAGCCTCACTATTTCTTCAATAGAAACTTCACGATCGATACTGGGCAGATCGTGAACCAGGGTCGTGCCATTACCCAGTTCAAGGGACTCGCGACCAAAGAAGACGAATCGATGACCGCTCATGACATGAGAGGCTACGGAAAAGACGTCAGCTATTCCGCAATGAGAGAGCATGTTTGGCGTATCGCGCCGCTTCCGCTCGCTTCGTCGAGCGACAGAATCCAATTGGGCTACAAGAACCCGGCAAGCACGTCTCAGACCTGCTCTGCAGGGTCCATTTCTGTTTCCAAGCTGGGAAGATTCGATTTATACCCGGTTGAGACCATTATCATTGAAGGTGTAGAAGTTGAGCGTATTGCGGTCGAGGACGCCAGGAAGGCTCAATTGCTCCCCGGAATGCCAAATCCAAAGCAGGGAACCGAGAAATCCGATACACTTCCTACCGTGACTGAGCATTTCCAGAAACTGGCATTGAATGAAGAAAACCTTCCGGCTACGGAAGAGGTCTGCGCTGCTCTGCAGGCAGACGCCACCAAAGAGGGGATCGACGTGCATGTCGTCTGTGGAATTATCATGCATGGCAATAATGTCCTGGTCGTAACACGTGCCATGACGGAAACCCTCGCACCTGGCTCTCCTGAGATGCCGGGTGGTGGAGTGGATGCTGGAGAAAAATTGATGGAGGCCCTTCGAAGAGAACTCTCAGAAGAGGTTGGCTCTGAAAATATGTCGATAGAGCGCTATCTTGGATATTTCGATATCACGTATAACGAAACCAAGACAAGGCAGTTCACCTTCGTAGTGCGTGTTGATTCCGACAAGGTGCGTCTCAACCCTGATGAGCATATGAGCCATGAGTGGGTCGATTTATCTCAAGATGGCTCACTGGAGAAATTTGCCTTCCACAGCCCTGGCGAAGAGGCCATGGTGAAGCGTGTGCAGCTGGGCATGAAAGATGCGACTAAGTGAGCGTGCTTCCTGTCTCCCAGCTGCGGATGCATTCACTCCTTGTGTTAATCGGTAGTGGGCTTTGGTGAAAAGTCTGCTCTTAGGACGCAAAGGATGTCCGCTGCAGAGCTTCGTGCCATGCAAAAATGATGTCCACCAGCTGGTTCCAAGAATTTCGTACCGAGTCCACCATTCGATTCGCGTCCTCCGAGACGCTCACTCATGGTAAACCATCCGGCTGATCATTGTTTCATGCGAATCGAATGACCCTGAGCGAGCCGCAGCGACTCGAAGGGCCATTCTGCTATTGTTTTGACATGCATTGGTTCGTCTACATTGCCCCGCTGTGAGGGTCTGTCTATACGTCTACTCTTCTTTCAGCTTCGTTCACTCTTCACGCATCGCTGCGGGTAAAAATATTCAGATATTTGGTATACATAAACGACTGACCGTATTTTTTATCCTTATGCTTTGGTTCAAGGATACCAATACTCATGAATCGATCAATGACCGTCTGTGCACCAGCACGCGTGAATCCAGTCCATTTTTGTATCAGGGCTGTATTGACGATTGGTTGCCCATACAACCTCGGCAACACCTTTATAGCACTTTGGGATGCACGCTTTCCCAGCGTCTGGACTTTAGCCATGTCCTTTTCACGCAGGCTAGTAATATCCGCAACGATGTCGATGGCCTCCTTTGCGATCTCTATCACACCATCTAAAAAGAAATCTACCCATGGTCTGACAAGGCCTTTGTGATAGTCGGAAAGCCTATCGTAGTAAAGCTTCTGATGCTTTTTGAAGAAGGAAGATAAAAATAGAACAGGCTTTTCTACATATCCCTCCTTCCACAGATAAAATGTTATGAGCATGCGCCCTGTTCTCCCGTTACCGTCTAAAAACGGGTGGATGGTTTCAAATTGTGCATGAAGAATGCCCGCTTTTATGACCGTAGGCAATGAATCGTTTGTATGCATAAATTTCTCCAGATCATTCAGTGCTGCTTGCATTTCCGGAACCGGAGGCGGTACGAAAAACGCACTATCCGGTCGAATGCCACCGATCCAGTTTTGGCTTTTGCGAAACTCTCCCGGATCTGCAAAATGAGTTGCTCGCGCACTATCCATGAGTTTTTTATGCAATTCACGCACGAAACGAAGCGACATTGGGAAATTTTCTTTCTGTACTCGTTTCATTCCGTAATTCAATGCCTGAATGTAGTGCAAAATATCATCGACATCGGCAGGTGTATTGCGGCTTATTCGCACTTCAGCTTCAATGGCGTCGATCATTGTTGCCATTGTTCCTTCTATTTGGCTCGATGCCGTGGCATCCTTACGTAAGTACATGAGCAGGAAAAAATCCTGATCCGGCAAAAGTTTCGTAATGCCGTCTAATTTGCCAAGCAGTCTTGTTGCTTCATCGTTCTTCTTCAGGAGTTTCACATCTAATCCAAATCCCTCCTTCGGAGGAAATTGGCCTGGAATAAAGGCTTTAAAGCCTCCCGGTTGTGCCCGCAATGTGCCAATGTTGATAGCGTCCATGAACTTTGTTGGCATTTTCTTATAAATGTATACAAAGTATAGTAGTTTGTATACAATAGGTCAAGTGCTGGAAACAAGCATTTCTAGAGTTCAAAATGCTTTATCGCAAACTCATGCATGCGAATAATCGCATCTTTCAGGACACGTAATTTTTCTTCTGCACACTTCATCACAAGTGGGTCGCATTCCTTAATCCAGCACATCGACCGATACACCTACAATACAGAACAACCGCTAGTGTTACTTTTCAAGACTTGCTATTGTTTAGCCATGCACACTAATCGTCTGGAAGGTTTCAGTGACGGCATGATGGCTATCCTCATTACCATCCTTGTCTTGGAACTTAAAGTACCGCACGGAGGGGAATGGCAAGCGCTGCAACCGCTCGTGCCAGTCTTTGGCGCGTACCTCATGAGCTTTATCTATCTTGGCATTTACTGGAATAACCATCACCATCTTTTACAAGCCACCACCCATAACAGTGGCAGTATTATGTGGGCTAATTTGCATCTATTTTTTTGGCTCTCGTTGATGCCCTTTGTTACTGGTTGGATGGGCGAAAATCATGCCGCTCAGTTACCGGTATTGTTGTATGGAGTAGTCCTGCTCTTTTCGGCAATCGCGTATACCATTTTAACTTGGGCTATTTCAATTGACTCTGCCAATCACGATATCCGCGAAGCGATTGGTAAAGATGTGAAAGGAAAAATTTCATTGATACTGTACGGATTAGGTATTGTAGCTACATTCGTGAGTGTGTGGATTTCTCTGACTATCTATGTCGGTGTGGCTTTACTATGGTTGCTTCCCGATCGTCGGATTGAATACCGAATTCATACGCATTAATTTTTTTAGATCCTTCAACAAGATAATCGTAGAATCCACGATAAAAATTATCTCGTGCAAAATGGTACAATTACTTTAATTTTTTCTCCTATGCTCAAACGCATCCTTCGCATTGCCATTATCGTTGAGCTGATCTTACTCATGGGCTTCCTCCCCACACTCTTTAACGCGAATGCACGGATCTACGGAGGACCAGGAGGGGGGTGGGATTGGTCGCCGTGGGGTTTTGTTGGTCCCATGGCAGGGCTAATGTTTGTTGTGGGTCTGGCAATCGATTTTGTCATCAGAAGAGTTGCTCATCCTATCTATCGTACAATTTTTGTGAGCGCACTAGTGTTACTGCTAGTTTTTCTTTGGATATGGATTGTTCGTAGTGAGTAAATGGTTCAAGTGATTCTCTCCTTCATTGTTCATGAAGAAACTTTTCATCTTCGATTATGACGGCTTACTAGTCGATAGCGAAACGTTGGCACTCAAAGCCGAGACACAGATGCTTATGGAGTTAGGCTATGACATGAAAGAAGGAGATTTTGGAAGATATTTGGGACTACCAGTCAGAGATGTTATGGAAGCATATACAAGAGATTTTGGGTTACAGGCCAATGTACAGGATATGGTTGATAGGAGGTCCACCTTGATCAATGACTTATTGAACACACTGCAACTGATGCCCGGAGCGCCGGAGTTGTTAGAGTATTTGAAAAAAGGCGACTGGAAATTGGCAATAGCTTCATCGGGGAAGCGTGAATACATCTTGAAGGGTTTACGCAAGTTTCAGCTGGAAAAAATCTTTCAAGAAATTGTAACGATCGATGATGTAACGAGAGGAAAGCCACATCCTGATCTTGTTCTAGAAACTCTGAAACGCATTCAAGTTGCTGCGCATGAAGCAATGATGGCGGAAGATGCCCCAAATGGAATAGCAGCTGCGAATGCCGCTGGCGCTTTTTCTATTGCTGTTCCCGCGCAAGGTCATGCGTGGAATTATTTTCAAAGCGCTTCGGCAATCTTTCAGTCTTTACATCACGTGCTTAGCTTTCTTCAGATTACTGAGAAGCGATAGGCTTGATTGCGATTACCAGATACGACTTGAACAAGTTATTGAGAATGTAAAAAAAAGAGCGTATAATATTCGACTATGGAAAATCATGCACTTCATGAATCCTATAGCACTGCTACAGAACGAGAGACTCAGCTCGATAGAGCGCAAAAGCATTTGTCAAATGAAGTCGTAAGAAATTGTGTGCACTTACTTGCACTTAATACACTCTTCGCTTTTTCTCTTGCTTTTGCAGGCGAGAGATTAATAGGACCGTTGCATGATACTCAAGGCGTGCCGATAGCTATAAAAAAGAAGTTGATGCAGTTTGATGCTAAGAGGCAAGAAGTGTATGCCGAAGCAGAGCAGATGTATCGATCGATGTTTTCTGTCCATAGTCATCAGCTCGAAGGCCTGACGATTGAGGAGAAGCGTGATCGGAGAATTCGTGCATTTCTTACATCCATTCGACGTCCTTTGACGCCGGGTGAAAAGTGGTACAAAGTTGGGGCTCGGCTTCATGATTATTTTTTAGCAGGAGCAGAGAAGCCAGTATTCTTAGAGATTGCACAGCAGAAATATTTCAGTCAGCTACGCTCGCGGTTCGCAGAAGGAGAAACAGAAGTAACAGATGATCAACGTCAAGAGTTTATTGGCGAAAACCAAGTTATCTCAACTAATGATTTGATTATTCGGAACAGTTTGCACATGGCACTTATTGCTGCCGTTGCGGAAAGTGTTGGTGGTACACAACACTTGGTGTACGACTATCATAAGTAAATTTACGGATAATCGTGACGATTACTTTCGTTGTTATTTACCAGCGCGTTCTACCCAAAATCGTACATTTGCAAATACCTGCCCTATTGTTGGTACTTTGTTAAAGACTAAAATAATAGATTGAGGTTTAAGTAAAAAGACATTTGACCTTGTTGCTATTACGATCGATCAATGTACATCACGTGTTAGCGTGACAGAGTTACCCTTGCTGACTCATTACACATTCTTCTTACGCCAGTGCGGTGCAAAACGAATCGTCCAAGCAAAAAATTTTGCTTTTAGCTTTGGAATCCCGTGCTTAAGCATTTGTTCGTAACACATTGCCTGAAACTCTTTTCGCGTTCCTTTAAAACAAAATTTACCATCTTTTTGACAGTAACTACAATAATCGGGGTTTATGCGAGTACCAGGGTCCTGAGCAAAAGGCATAAAACACGCGCTGCAGTTTTTTCTCATACTAGTAGAATACTCTTTTTTAGATGAGCTTCAATCCGACTTCGCTACTTTTAATATCATACTAAGAAAACGACTGCATGCTTAGCCAAATCCATGCAAGTGCAAGAACGATAGTAGGTATGAGCGCAATGACAAAGCCACGAATACTTTGTTTTTTTCCGAATGATTTCCAACTTAAGATTCCAGATAGCATGACAACAAGAAGACTTACGGAACAAACACTGATGACAAAAATCCATGCCCTAGCACCAGGATCCACTCCGTCGAATGCCATAAGAGAAAGTATACAGATGAAGCCAAAAAATGGTACGGTCACTAATACCATTGCAAGACCAAAAATGCGTTGGAGTATCACTGATTTCATGAAGACGTATGGAAGAACAAAAAGAGAATGCTTACATGAATGATCGTTGACGAAAGCCCCAATACGACAAAGACCATACAGCAATAAATCCAAACATCGCGTAGGGGACGCCAGGACTAGTCATCCATACTGCTTGCAATGCCATGAGTAAGATGAATAAATACCCAGCGTATGCCCATTCTTTTAGTGTACGAGACACAGGGAAGACAATAGCAATGCCACCAAGAATTTTGGCAACTGCATTAAAGTACAAAGTATACACAGGGTAACCAAGTTGCGTAAAGATGATAGAAACGGCGGGGGTATCTACAAAATAGTAGATGGCAGAACCCACCATAAAGAAGAGGAGAATGGTTGTTGGAATCCAGTACAGAAGTTGTTTTTTCATAGTGAAGGTAGAGTACCAATTAGATAGAGAAAGGAAAAGTGACAGTTTTATTTTTTATGGAGTGCTCGTTGTAAAAAAGGAGGGGTAATGAGGGTAGTGAACAAAATTACAACAACAATCATCGCAAGAAGTTCATCATTAATGACACCTAACTCGCGACCTGTTGTTGCAAAAATAAGTCCGACTTCACCTCTGGGGACCATGCCCCAGCCAATGATTGCTTTGCGTAGATTCTGTGCTACCAAACCTGCGACTAATTTTCCAATAATTGCGATGATGGTAATGACGAGTGCGACGAGGAAGATCTTTGTCTGGAGTAAATATCCTACGTGTACGTTCATGCCGGTCATAACAAAGAAGAGTGGAGTGAGGAAGTGACCAATAGGCTCTAAAAGATCGCCTACATGTCGCTCGGAATATTTATGGAGGATGGTACGTATTTTCTGTGCCATTGAAGGCTCCTTTTTTTCATCTAATGCATCGTGAACACATTGAATCATTTTATGGTCTTTAAAGCTTTTAAAATGGACAGGGTCCAGTACAAGGCCGGCTGCAAAAGCACCAACAATACTTGCGAGACCCATGCTTTGTGCGATGGCAGAAAAGAGAAAGCAAAATGTTAGCGCAAGTGTTAACTTCATTCCTATACCTGGATTAATGGCTGAGAGAATTTTTCCTACAAGGGGTGCCAAGAGTACCCCTAAAATAATTGAACCAAGTAAAAACCCTAGTGCCTTTCCTGAAATAAACAGAATAGCGTACGTACTGATGTTATTCGATACGACAAGCGACGATAGAATTGCAAGGAGAATGAGGCCAAAGACATCGGCAATAACCGCAGCTCCAAGGACGATTCGTGACTCTTGTTCCTGCATTGCGTCGTTGTCTTTTAACACGCGTGCGGTGATTCCTACCGACGAAGCCGTTAGTGTCGCCGCTAGAAAAATATACGTGTACGGATGAAGGTGAGGTAGGAGGAAAGGAATAAGTGTGACCCCTAGTATAAAGGGGGTAAGCACGCCAATGATCGCAACAAAGAGAGACGAAAATCCTACCTTCGCCATACGTGCAATGTTTGATTCCAGCCCTATTTCAAAAAGGAGGATAATGACTCCTAATTCGGATAAAAAAAGTAAGTGGGGATTTTTGGCAATATTGTCAAAAAAGTGAATATCGAAGAGTCGTAGGTTACCAAGTACAATACCAACTGTAATTTCGCCAATGACCCACGGAAGCCCAATTTTACCAATTAAGCTTGCGACTTTTGCAAGCAAAAGTACAAGTGTTAACGAGTACAATGTCGTTGTGAGGGTAGGCACGTTGTTTATTGCGCCAGATGCAAACACAGGCGTACTGAGTGTGTAAATGAGCGTAAGTACAATCGCCGAAGTTCGAAAAAAAGTGAAACGCATTTTTTTGAATTCATCTTCTCAAATAACGAAAAATGCGCAATAGAAATTTGTTGACGAAACCTTGATCAATCGGCTTGTGCAGTTGTCTTTGGTTCTTATGAGGAACTAACGAAGAAAATCAACCATTCCATTTGACAAAACTAACTAAAGCATTATAATAATCATCCAAATGACTATTCGTCCTTCAACACTGGGTGCACTAATTCTGTTTTTAGGCTTATTACAGCCTTTAACAACCAAGTCCGCAGCAATACTCCCCCCAGAAGCCTACGATGATGCAGTTGCAGCTCTTGTAGAAGCAGAGGTAGTGGATAGTGTGGTGAATAGTCGAGTGTTTGATTTTGTGAACCGTGCCGAGGCACTAAAGCTTATTATGCATTCGCGCGAAACGTACGCGAAGCAGGTTGAAGATTTTCAAAAAAAGTTACCTCTTTTGCCATTATTTCCTGACGTAAAGCAAACTGCGTGGTATGCACCGGCAATTGAAGTTGCCTTTAAGAACAAATTAATTAAAGGGTACCCAGATGGCTTTTTTAGGCCTGAGGCAGGCGTGAGTGTTGCTGAGGCAGTGGTGATGCTCGCGCGTGCATATGGCGAGCCAGTGAATACTATTATTGAATACCGTACGTCTTCCGATTTGCCAAATGCTCAAAATTCTTGGTTTACCGATGCCGTGAGTGTGATGATTACTCGCGATGCTGTGATGCAAGGAAGCCAGCTAAGGTTAGACGACCTTATGACGCGTGGGCAGTTATTCGACATGCTCTACCGAATGCGTATTGCACACGGTCAAGGTGTCCGCATTGTCGAGCAAACATCGACACAAGGTACCAATCAAAACAATACTGCTACCCCTGAAGAAGGAGAGATAGTACGAGAGCTAACTGCAAGCGAGTCGCTACATGTTTCCTCAAAAGATTTTGCACTCGCCATTCCTAGTATTGGTATTGCAGATCTCTCCATTATTCATCCGGCAGATACCACGACACAAAAGGGCGTGCTTGCGCCACTGAAGGATGGTGTTGGACATTTATTTAGTTACCCAGGTGAAGGCGGAAAAGTAGTCGTGTATGGACATTCTAGTGGTTATCCGTGGGATTTATCGCAATACACAAAGATTTTTCGTACCATTAATAAAGTGGCGATAGGCGACAAAATGTATGTGACACATAAGGGTAAGCTGTATGTGTACAGTGTCACGCAGAAGTTGACCATAAAAGCATCGGACAAAACTCCTCTAGAGCCCGATCCAACGAGTGGCGAACAACTTATTTTGTATACCTGCTGGCCACCAGACAGCATCTCACACCGTTATCTTGTTATTGGTAAGCCAGTTGGCGCACCGGTTGCAGTCAGTCAGTAATACATAACATCATCTCTGTCATTTCCTTCTAACTATAGCTGAATCAATATAATTTGTTACAAGAAATGAGATTCTTAGACTCTAAGTGTAATGAAAAGTCTAGGTGTCCTGCTTTATTTCTGTTACTCATTTTTTCTTCTTGAGGGAGGAGGACACCTTGTTCGGTTTCCTCCTCCCTCAATCTCCCTCCACCTTCCTAACGGTACCCGTTATTCTTTGGTAAGAATTTTCTCTATAATAAAAAATATAGTATATCACTTTATATTGATTTGGTTATATTGTGACGCACGGGGGGGCAATGAGACTTCTCTTCCTCATTTCACGAAAATCAGGCAGCATACTTGTATGTTGCATCGAATATTTGCCTTATTTTTTTTGATATTTTTTTCTTTTACAAGTACTGTGCCTTTTGCCTATGCAGAAGCTCCCGTTTCAAGGCGTGATGCATTTATTACTATTTGGAAGAGTATTGCTCGACCCGTGGAAAAAACAAAGGAAACTCCATACACGGATACTCCACTCACCTCTAAAGGAGGTGACATTATTACGTTTGCAAAAAAGCGCGGAATTTTGTCGGATGACCAAACCAAGTTTTATCCCGACGTGCCCGTCAGTCCTTTTGATGCACTTCGCTGGATGTTAAGGACGCGGAGTGTAGAGGCAAAGAATTCTGACGGGAGTACGAACTTTATGAAATTGGCAGAACCAAGCGATGTTTCCATGTTTATCAGTCAGCATGCATTACCAGTATCTATGGAAGCATCGACCATAACGCAGGAAGATCTTTTAGAACTACTGCGTGCTGTTGATAACATTCTACGAGAAGAAGTGCACGAAGTAAGTTTGTATGCTGAAAAATTTCAGGGCAAAGGGACGTCATTTGGCGAAGCATTTAACATGTACGCCCTCACCGCCGCACATCGTACTTTTCCTGCAAATACTTTAGTAAAAGTCACAAATATTGAGAACGGAAAATCGGTGACGGTACGCATTAATGACCGTGGACCTTTTATACAGGGGAGAGATTTGGATTTAAGTCTGGCATCGTTTACGACCATCGCGGATAGAAGCAAAGGGAAAATTATGGCAACGTTTGAGCGTCTCGGCGACAGTACGCTTGTCAGCCAGTGCAAGAGCGACCGTTACCAGGTACGTGTGACTCGCTTCGTGAAACTAAATCCTGGAATCCCACATACGCTCCCCTTAGGAGCACGTCTACGCATAACATCTAGTAAGCCTTTTGTCGTGCGAGATATCCTCTACCCAGATGGCACGCGTACAGCAAGGTCGGATCAGTGGATAACCGGCGATGAAGTGTTCGATTTTGCACCAAGCACCGAAGGCGAGTACGAGTTTTTGATAGGGGATGCAGCGGGTAGCCGACGCGTGATGCGGATGAAGGTGGTAGCTTGCAGTTTGTAGGGGGTAGATTTAGGTAATGAAAGTAAGGGAAGTATTGAAGGTGAATGAAAGTGTTGTACTCATATACTGTTTCATATTGTTTCGTGGTAAATCTAGAAGCCCAACAATATATCAGTATGACCATATGATATGAATTCTTCCATCTTACCTCTTTTTCCTTGCTCTTTTCCCCTACTAAAAACCTTACTTTTCTGCTATAATATGCAGATACATTCTGTATCCTTTCCGTTGGAATTGTATGGCTGTGTTACTACGTTTTCTCTTTTGGCCGATACTCTTAGGTACGATTGCAGTTGCTTCGTATGTTTTTCATTTAGATATTTGGGGTCACATTGGCACGTGGCTCATTAAAAATCCTTGGGAGAATATTCTACTCCTCCTCTTGGCATACTGGCTTTGCAAAAAGGCCATTGAGTCATTTAGGTTTTCGTACGCTGTACACCAAGGCAGCAAGCTCATTTCAATGAAGGTTATTCTCCCCCGTAGCGATAGTAAAATCGATCAGGAGAAGCGGACCGAAAAAGACTTTAAGGAAAAAATTGCTGCTATGGAGCAGCTCTTTCGTGCGCTAAACGAAGTAAAGGAACTATCGTTCTGGCAAACACTTCACTTTTGGATTTTTCGTTTCATGACTGTTTCATTTGAGTTGTTTGTGGAAAATGGATTGATTACGTTTTACGTTCTGTGCCCTAAGTACATTAGTTCTATTGTGGAAAAACAAATTACGTCGTTTTACCCAAACGCGGAAGTATTGCTCCAAAAAACACCGGATATCTGTCCTGCTGGCTATAAAATGGCATGTTATAACATGATTACGCAAAAGCCTTATTGGTACCCCATTCGTTTTTACGAGCAAATGCAGGATGATCCGTTTAACGATATTGCGAACGTGCTCAGTAAGCTGGAGCCAGGCGAAACAGCATCAGTACAGCTTATAGTGACACCGGTCTTTTCGGATAGTTGGGCAACAAGAACAAAGAACGAAGCAAGTACGAAGTTTAAAGGAAAAAAAGAAACGATTTTTGACAAAATTCCAGGACTTAAATTTTTTGGATCTTTTGTCAGTGCACTTGGTGGGGATACAAAAAATATGGCACCAGGTGCAAGTTCGGGTGACTCGTTTGTGCGTATGATTCAACCCGAGGAAGAGCTGTATAAGCGTATGGGTGAAAAAGCAGGCATGAGTGGTTTTGACGCGACGATTAGAATTTTTGGCGCAGCAAAAACGTGGGAACGAGCAAATGATATTACGAATAATCTTCAGGTGTCATTTAATGTGTTTAAGGACCTCTATGGAAATCATCTAAAAAATCATCGAATGATTATTGATTTTCTCCCAATGTTCATCAATCAAAAATTAATGTACCCACTGTGGAAGAACCGCATTAATGGATTTGGTCACAAGACAAATCTTTTAGTCGAGAAGGAACTTGCAAGCCTCTTTCACTTTCCAGATAGTCGCTATAACACCATACCGAATATCGAGTGGATTCTGTACAAAGTGCTTCCACCCCCTCCAAATGCACCTGCCGAAGGTGTGGTACTAGGAATCAATCGTTATCGTGCAATCGAAACTAAAATTCGATTCATGGATAAAGATCGCACGCGTCATCAGTACATCATTGGTAAATCGGGTTCGGGTAAATCGGCATTACTGAACTGGATGTCGAGGCAAGATGTTGCCTCGGGTGTGGGGATGTGCGTTGTGGACCCACACGGCGATTTAATTGAGGATGTGCTTGCGCATACACCTAAGGAACGGGCAAAAGATATTGTCGTTTTTGACCCAGCAGATACCGAGCGCCCCATGGGCCTTAACTTGCTTGAGGCAAAAACAGCAGAGGAAAAAGATCGTGCATCGTTGGATGCGATGGAAATTTTTATTAAGCTCTTCGGTAACGAAATTTTTGGACCTCGTATTCAGCACTACTTCCGTAATGGCTGCTTAACATTGATGGATGATGAAGAGGAGGGTGCAACACTGATTGATGTCCCACGACTATTTGTGGATGAAGATTTTCAAAAGTACAAAGTGAGCAAGTGTAAAAATGCTGTGGTTCGCAGTTTCTGGGAAAACGAAATTGCCAAAACCGGTCAGCGCGAAAAAGAGGAAATGATTCCGTACTTCTCAGCTAAATTTGGTCCCTTCATTACTAATACTACCATTCGCAACATCATTGGTCAGCCAAAGAGTGCGTTTAATATTCGCGAAATTATGGATACCAGCAAGGTGCTGTTGGTGAATTTAAGTAAGGGTAAAATAGGAGATGTCAACGCGCAGCTCCTTGGACTTATTTTTGTGAATAAGGTGAATATGGCAGCCATGAGCCGTGCCGATATTCCGCAGCGTGATCGTAAGCGTTTTTACCTCTATGTAGACGAGTTCCAAAACTTTATCACGGATGCATTTGCCACTATTCTCTCGGAAGCACGTAAGTACGAATTGGGCCTTATTATGGCGCACCAGTACATAGGTCAGCTTGTTGGTAAAACCGAGTCGTACGGACAGGCAAGTACAAAAATGCGCGATGCGGTTTTTGGTAACGTGGGGACCATTATGAGTTTTAAAATTGGTGCAGAGGATGCCGAGTACATGGCAAAAGAATTTGCACCCGTGCTCTCCGAGCAAGATGTTATTGGTATCCCTAACTTTAACTGTTATTGCAAGCTAAACATCAATAACACAACATCGCGACCGTTTAGTATTGCTACTATTTATGACGAAAGTGACCGTAACGAAAAGCTTGGTGGACTTGTGAAAGAGTATAGTCGTATGAAGTATGGACGCAAAAAATCCTTTGTGGATCAGGAAATTGAGGATCGAATTGGAATCACTAAATAGATCCTAGGTGGAATATAGACCCCGAGCGAGCCGAAGGCGAGTCGAATGGGTCGATCAGGAAATAGAAGATCGCATTGGAATTACGAAAGAGTAGAGGAGTAGTGTATTAATAATTTGTCAAAAATATTTGACAATTGCTAGTTTTCCGCAAAAATGCACGCCCACTCATTGGAGTGGTCTTTGCTGAATGTTTCGGCAAAGAACTTGTTCACACCACCGTTTGAAGGAGAGGAGAGCCCATGTCCGAAGCCCTGAAGTCCGCTGCGTCGTTTGAAGTGTTCTTTAAGCTTGTTATTGATACGATCATTCATTTGCTTCCAGTTATCATTGTTCCCATTTTGATTAAGATTTATCGGCAGCATAAGGAACAGGGTCTCATGATCAAGAAGACTCTCTTTGAGAATACCGGGGTTCTCATTTTTGGGGAGTTTGGGGGTCAAGTGCAGAGCGAATTTTTGGGTGACTTTTTAACTACGCTGTTCGGTCATCGGATTTTTGATCTTATTGTTAGTTGGAACGATAAGCCATCGCCAAATTTGATTGTCCCTCCTTCGAAGGAGGAGGCGGCACATCTGTCTGAAATTGCGATGGCTAAGGCTTCGTTGTACCTCTTGCAGTCCTTGCACCTTGAAGCGTACTTCAAGAATGCAGCATTGCATGGAGCCGATGCCTACAAGTATTGTCGTATCTTGGTCGCACTTGCGCGACCGGATGCGAACAAACTGACGGCTCACGACCGACCCCGCATTGTCGCGATTGAACTGGATGCGCTCCGGCGCATCGCCACCAATCCCGACGTGAAGCCCCAGTGGGACACCACGGATGGCATCACCTGGGTGCAGGTGATGCGTGAACTTTGGGACAAATACCAAAAGGGCGAGCATGACGGGCTCGCAATTCTGGAATTTCCCATGAACGATATCCTGGCCAAGAAGGCCAAGTCCCAAGATTGAGTCTTCCATTTTCCTCAAACGAAAGGAGGCGAACATGTTACCGGGGAGTGTACATTCGTACATTCCTCGGTTTTTTAAATGATGCCGTAGCTTTGGTGGTACCAACGGGACAGAAGTGACCAAGGCACAGAGGGGACCAAGGTACGGTTGTTATTCATCCTTGCATCTTTTACATATACCTTCCGCCTGCGACATCGCGTCACAGTTCTTTATGATATTCTTTTTGCATGAAACAGTCAGATGCCATCAACATTTTCTGCGACGAAATTTGGGCGTGGTACGCTCGTCACAAACGAACGCTTCCCTGGCGCGATCTTATTGAAGAGAATTCGACCCAACGTGCGTATTTAGTTTTAGTGTCCGAGATGATGCTGCAGCAAACACAGGTGCATCGAGTGATAAATTTGTACAAAAAATTTATTCAGATTTTTCCTACATTAGAAGCTCTTTCGAAGGCAAGTAACTCAGAAGTCATTATAGCTTGGCGTGGGCTTGGGTATAACAAAAGAGCACTACGACTACGTGATGCTGCGCGTACGATCATCAGTAATTTTGATGGTGTTTTTCCCCACGATTTCGATCAACTTCTTTCCATAAAAGGCATTGGTCACTATACCGCTGCAGCCGTACGCAATTTTGCGTTCGAACTGCCTACTCCGTGCATCGATACTAATATTCGTCGTATCCTTCATCGCTTTTTTGTTGGTCCTGAAAATAGCGATGGAACGTGGAAGAAGAATGATAAAGAATTATTGAAACTAGCAGAAAAGGTCCTTGTACAAGCACTTGGAGAATGTCCTACATGTACCGCGAAACATCGATCAGGAAAAAAATTATCGTCAGACTGGCATGCAGCACTCATGGATTTTGGCTCACTGGTTTGCACGAAAAAAACGCCAGATTGGCAACGGTTTCCTTTACCACTACAAAAAATTTGTAAGTCTTTTGGTCATTCGTTTCATCGTACCGAGCGTAAGCGAAAAGAACCAGGGCGTTTGATGAGTGGAAAGTACATTCCTAATAGAATTTTCCGTGGAAAAATTATTGAAGTCCTACGAGATGCAACAAAAGGACTTGCATTCAATGATCTTGGAAGCCTTGCAATACACGATTGGACTCAGGAAGATTCTCAGGCGTGGCTAAAGTTACTTTTACAATCGTTGATAGAAGATGAAATGATAGAAGTGAAGAAAAGTAGATATTATTTGAGAGATTGAATGTAGTGATAGAAAAGATAGAAGAGGGAAGATAGAAGAAAGAAGATGTAAGATGGAAGTATCCATATCATATTGTCATATGATTCTATTGATAGAGTGTCATGGTTCGAGACGCACTCGCGTTGCTCGTGCTCCTCACCATGACACGGTTTCAAAATAGAAACGTTCGTTTGAAGAAGTGTCAGGTGTCATGGCGAGGAGCATTGAACGAAGTGAAATGCGTCTCGAACCATGACTACAACCTACAACCTACCACCTACGCACTAGTCAGCATTTGCCATTTCCATTCCCTATCGCTACCATTCACGGGACATGAATCAATCTACTTCTCTTGGCCACCCTGCGCCAGTACTTGGTGAGGGTGACTGTTTTCCTGAAAAAGATTCTATTCGTACCATTTTGCTCCTTGGTTCTGGTGCGTTAAAAATTGGTGAAGCTGGCGAGTTCGATTACTCGGGTAGTCAGGCAATAAAAGCATTTAAAGCAGAGGGTAAGCGCGTTGTTCTCATCAATCCAAATATTGCGACGAACCAAACAAGTTGGGGGCTTGCGGACCGTGTCTACTTTTTACCAGTGAAGCCAGACGAAGTTGAAAAAATTATTATCAAAGAAAAACCAGATGCAATTGCCTTAAGCTTTGGTGGTCAGACAGCACTTAATTGTGGTGTAGAATTAGACGAGTCTGGGATCTTAAAAAAGTATGGTGTGAAAGTCCTTGGGACGCCCGTCCTTGCCATACGAAAAACAGAAGATCGTGCCATGTTTAATGCCGAACTACAGTCCATTGATGTTTCGGTTCCGCGTTCACTTGCGTGTAATACTTTTGATGAAGCAAAAAAAGCTGTGTCGACTATTGGTCTCCCAGTGATGATTCGCGCAGCGTTTGCTCTTGGTGGAAAAGGCAGTGGTCGTGCTTCAACACAGGAAAAAGCAGAGGAGATTTTACGTCTTGCTTTTGTGGAATCGCCACAGGTGTTAGTGGAGGAAGATTTAACTGGTTGGAAGGAAATAGAGTACGAAGTTGTGCGCGATAGAGCCGATAATTGTATTACCGTTTGTAATATGGAGAATATTGATCCGCTTGGGATCCATACAGGCGAGTCGATTGTTGTTGCTCCAAGCCAAACACTGGATAATTACGACTATCAAATGCTTCGTAGTATTGCACTTAAAGTGATACGTCATCTTGGGATTGTTGGCGAGTGTAACATTCAGTATGCGCTAGACCCAAAAACGCGGAATTATCGTGTCATTGAGGTAAATGCGCGTCTAAGTCGATCGTCCGCACTGGCTTCTAAAGCTACAGGTTACCCGCTTGCCTTTGTTGCAGCTAAATTGGCACTAGGCTACACATTACCGGAGATTCAAAATTCTATGACAGGTGTCACGTGTGTCGACTTTGAACCATCTCTGGATTATCTGGCGATTAAAATGCCACGGTGGGACTTGCAAAAATTTAACTTTGTCAGTGAAGAAATTTCTACGGAAATGAAGTCAGTAGGCGAAGTGATGGCACTTGGCCGATCGTTCGAGGAGGCACTACAAAAGGCAATTCGTATGTTGAATATCGGTGCAGAGGGATTGTATCCAACGAAGAAGAAGTTTGAGCCAAAGGACTTAAAAAAGGAAATGAAGATTCCTAGTCCGCATCGAATTTTTGCCATAGCGGAAGCACTAGCAGGGGAGTGGTCCGTGGAGGAGGTAAGTGTGTTGACTGGTATTGATCACTGGTTTTTAATGAGGATGAAGGAGTGTGCTCTCGTTCGACATGAACTTTTCCGAACAAAGGCAGATCGGCTTAGCACTATGTTATTGCACCATGCAAAAAAACTTGGATTTTCCGATCAATCGATTGCGCTTCTACGGGGAGATACGATGATGGATATTCGTGCAGCGCGTCTTGCTGCTTCGGTCATTCCAACTGTGAAGCAAATAGATACGTTAGCAGGCGAGTTTCCTGCTCAGACGAATTATCTGTATATGACGTATCAGGGACAAAATTCGGATACACTTCTTTCAAAAAAGAATGAGACCGAAAAGAATATTATTGTGCTGGGGGGTGGCCCATATTCCATTGGTTCGTCTGTCGAATTCGATTGGTGTTGTGTCGAGTCAGTCCGTGAACTTCAGAGGCAGGGATACTGCGTTACTATCATCAACAGTAACCCCGAAACCGTGAGTACGGATTACGACGAGTGTAATCATCTATTTTTTGAGGAGTTAACCTTAGAAAGGGTGTTGGATGTTGTTGATGTGCTGAAGCCCGTAGGCATTGTTGTATCCATGGGCGGACAAATACCTAATTCACTTTCTCGTAAACTTGCTGCATTGTCTGTGCCCATCATTGGCACTAGCCCAGTGCATATCGACTGCGCAGAAGACAGGCATAAGTTTAGTTCTCTGCTCGATTCCTTAGGAATCGACCAGCCTGAGTGGAAGGAATTTATTGATATTACGGCAGCGAAGAAGTTTGCCCAAACGGTGGGGTATCCGGTTATTGTGCGACCTAGTTATGTACTCTCGGGTGCGGCAATGGCTGTTGTGCATTCCGATTCAGATTTAAAAGATTACCTGGAAGCAGCAACGGATGTGAGCAAGGATGCACCAGTGGTCCTTTCGAAGTTTGAAACGAATGCAAAGGAAATAGAGCTAGATGGTGTAGCGCAACATGGCAGGGTCATCCTCTACGCTATTGCGGAACACGTTGAAAATGCGGGTGTACACTCGGGCGATGCAACGATTGTTTTACCCCCTCAGCGTGTTAACATCGAAACACTTCGACGCCTTAAAGTCATTGCAAAAAAAATCGCTCAAGGCTTACAAATTTCGGGTCCCTTTAACATTCAGTTCCTTGCGAAAAATAACCGGCTTAAAGTTATTGAGTGTAATTTGCGCGCAAGTCGAAGTTTTCCATTTGCCAGTAAAGTCACCGGTATTAATTTTGCGACCATTGCAACGCAAGCATTATTGGGCTTAGCAAGAGAAGATGTGCGCTACCAGACTGTTGACTTAGACCATGTTGGCGTTAAAGCTGCTCAATTTAGTTTTACGCGGCTCAAGGGTGCCGATCCAAGGTTAGGGGTCGAGATGGCAAGCACAGGCGAAGTAGCCTGCTTTGGCTTAAATGTAGAGCAGGCATTATTAACTTCGCTTAAAGCAATAGGTTTTACCATTCCACGTAAAAATATTCTACTGACCATTGGTCGTTTTGAGGACAAGGTAGATTTGCTGCCCGGTATTGAGGCACTTCAGCGACTTGGTTTTGCTTTTTTTGCAACACATCGTACGCACGAGTATTTAATGTCACGCGGCATTGCATCGGTACACGTACATAAAGTGTCCGAACCTCGTTCGCCTAATATCCGTGAGTATCTGGAAAATAAGCGGTTCGATCTTGTCATTAATATTCCTCAACACACCAGCTCCAGCGAAAAAACGGATGGATATTTTATTAGAAGGCTTACCATCGATCGTGGGATACCCCTGATCACCAACGTACAACTTGCAAAACGAATTATTGAGGCACTGGAATTACGTGCCGAAAAACCAGAGGAACTAGAGCACTGCATTGCCTGGCCCGATATATTAAGCACAGGAATAGTGAGTGAAGGAGAGGCTGTTTAAGCATTTTCGCACTTGCATCACCTTAACTTTTGCATTACCCTATTTTGGCTATGGCTGTTTACGCAATTAAAAAAGGTGACGAAAGTAACGATCGTTTGCAATCGCGCTTTAAAAAGCAGGTGCAAAATTCGCGCATTGTACAACTACTACGCACTCGTCGAAATCACAAACGTGCTGTAACCAAGCGTTTGCAGCGTATTCGTGCATTAAAGCGGGAGGGCTTCCGTGCTGCACGCAAGAAGAATCAGTTTTATTCGAACATGTAGATTTCTTGCAGGGTCGGTCGCGAGCCTTCATCTCTTTAAATTTATTCCTGCTTTTTTGAGCAATGTTGATACAAGATAGATTGGTAAACCAACGATGCCAGTCCAGTCTCCTTCGATGTGCGAAATAAGCATCTGACCAAGTCCATCGACTTGAAATCCACCTGACCTTCCTTGCCAAAGATTTGTGCTAATCCACCAGTCTTTGTCTTCTTCGTTTAACGTGGCAAATGTCACAGAGGAAGAATCCATCCCTTCATGAAGATTCCCCTTCGTATCTATCACACACACTGCCGAGTGGACTACCGATGTTTTACCACTATGATGATCGAGCATGATGCGAGCCTCAGTTTCATCTTTTGGCTTTTCTAGTAAAGTGCCATCGCTTGCAACCACTAAAGTATCGCAGCCGATGACAACCGAGTTTGGGTGCTTAGCATGCACATCTTGTGCTTTCAGACGTGCTAAATGTTGAGCGCGTCGTACAGGATCTTTTTCCAATTCACCTTCTTCGTTGATGCGACTGCACACAACGGTAAAAGGTAAGCGTAGGCCATCAAGTAAATTTTTTCGCTGTGGACTAGAGGATGCAAGAATGAGGTTCATGGATATTTATCGCAGAAAATCTAGTGCTCGTTTTAGTGCTGCAGTTTTATCCATCGTATCCACAAGAATATCTGGAGTCACACCTTTTTTATCAATTGCATGATTATTTGGCGTTAACCACTCTGCAATGGTAATTTTCAGCGCTTCGCCATCGGGGAACGAAAGGACTTCCTGCACGGTACCCTTACCAAACGACTGTGAGCCAATCACGGTTGCTCGCTTATAATCTTGCAATGCTGCTGCAACAATTTCGGAGGCACTTGCCGAGCCTTTGTTGACGAGGACAACTACTTTTGTTGACGAGGAAATAGTTGGTTCGTATTCAGTTAATTCTTCTTCAGTTGAAAGTGGCTTTTTTACCTTTGCTACCACACTACCCCTAGGGAGGAAGTTGCTCATGACAATGTCCGCTGCATTGAGGAGTCCTCCACCATTATTTTGTAAATCGAGAATAATTCCTTTGGGATTTTTTTCCTGCACTGCAGCAAGGATGGGCCGTATTTGTTTTTCGGTTGTTTGACCAAATTGTGCAAGTTGTACGACGGCAATATCGCCCTGCCATGAAACAGTAATTTCAGGGAGCGTGATAGATTCGCGTGTGACTGAAATGCTGATTTCGCGTCCTCCACGCAATATCGTCAGTCGTACCACCGTACCTTTTTCCCCACGGATAAATCGCACAGCTCGCTCTACACCAATACCACTAAGGTCATGATCATCTGCCTTAAGGATGATGTCACCAGTTTGTAACCCAGCTCGTTCGGCAGGGGACCCGGGGAGTGGCGCAATAATGACAATAGAACCACTTTGATCCTCAACTTGTGCCCCAATACCACTGAGCTCTCCGCTTAATTGTTCCTGGAAGTTTGTTGCAACAGCTGGCCTGAAGAAGTTGGTATAAGGGTCCCCAAGCGAATTGACGATAGCCTCGGCTGCGGCGTACGCAGCTTCGGTTTCGTTAATCTTTTCACTTTTGACGTAATCTCGAATGAGCAGTTGCCAAATAGCAGTCAGTAAATCGGCCTTAGGAAGAGTTACTTGTTGGACGGGTCTGCCGTGAATGGTAACGGATAAATTCTTTGCTTCAACTGGCACTTCCCCTGTTACTGCTTGTAGTAGACTTAGCGCTTCCGAACCTTTTAGTGGTCGAGTGACACCAAAGTAATTTGCACGAACAGGAATCATCCATTGCAGTGCTACCGCATTCATCACTGCCTTTTTGAGCAGATCGCCTTTGACGTCTGTAAACCCTGAGACATCTGCTGTTTCCGCTTCGCGTGAGAAAAGTGTTACCACTTGTAGTGCTTCGCCCCTCGTGATACGTGAAGCAAGGACGTTCTTTCGCTCTAGATTTGGGAAAATGCGAAGGATGCCTCGTGCCTGAGCAGTGCAAAGGAGTGGGCGCTTGCTTGAAGGAATGCGTAGTTTAATGTCCAGAGTGCATTTTGTATCATCAAGAGGCACGGCCAATGACTCGGCAGCCCAATCGATAAAATTGAGGCGGGTTACAGTACTACTCGACACGTGCACATAGTCGGTTATTGGTCTGGCAAAAGCGCCGAGTGGAGATAGGAAAAAAACAAGAGCGAGTGCAGATGAAATTTTTTTTGTCATACGAATAGAAACAGAAAGTAGTAAGAAGGTGTGCTCTTTTTTTGGAAATGTAATACTTAGATAAATTCACGAGAATTTTACTTGGATACAAGGGTAACTTCCATTCATTTTCATCGACTAATGCACTTTTCGTTTTGTTGACTTCTCTTCTGCTTCGCGGGTAATCCATCGAATGGGTGTTCCGTCGAAGCCAAACGATTGGCGTAGACGATTTTCTAAATAGCGTAATTCGGACGTACGAATGTGGACGGAATTTCTGGTAAAAAGTACAAATGTTGGCGGAATATCTTTTGCTTGCGTCATGTACTTCACGGACGAAAGCCCTTTAAGTGGCTTGCCGTGGACATTCTGCTCAAACCAGCGCATCAGTTCGCGTGTGGTTAGCCGCAGTATTCTGCTCTGCTGCACGGCTTCAACTCGCTGGAAGAGTTTTGTAAGACCCTCTTTCGTGACTGCAGAACAAGGAATAATCGTGACAAATTTGCTGATGAAGTCCATCATTTTAGTCACTGCTTCTATCGCTTGGGTTCGTTTTTCGCCCTTCATCTGATCAATTTTATTCAGCAGAATAAGCAAACCCTTTCCACTTTCAATCGCAAGCGATGCTATCCGCTTGTCTTGCTGGTTTGGCTTTTCCGATGCATCCAATACAAGTACAACAATATCTGCCCGTTCAATAGAGGAGAGGGTTCTCATGGCTGAAAATCGTTCTATTTCGTCTTCACGTCTCGCATTTTTCCGTAGACCAGCTGTATCGATGAGGGTATAGGGTTTACCTTCGTAGGTGACATCGGTATCGGTACTGTCGCGGGTGGTGCCTGCAATGGGTGAGACGAGGAGGGGCGAAACCGAGCGTTTTGCATCTGACATCAGTGCGTTGACTATGGAACTTTTTCCAACATTTGGTCTTCCAATAATTGCAATTTTTGGGGTCCAGTCTTCTGGAAATGCGGAACGTACTTTTTCATCATCGAAGTCTATTCCTTCAGTATCTTCTTCATTATCAATGTCCGATTCTTGTATTTGTACTGCTTCAGTTGGTTTACTGAAGTGCAGTGCCTTTAATTCCTTCTCTATAACTTCAAGTAGTGTAGGCACACCTATGTTGTGCGGTGCGCTGATGCTGATAAAATGTTGACCGATCGCCATTTCTTGAAAGTTACTTTGTATTTCTTCTGC
>CAZLVC010000002.1:64545-158323 GCA_964562885.1 uncultured Candidatus Peribacteria bacterium
AGGAGGAACGAGACATCTTTACAGTCAATACGATGGCTAATGTGGTCACGTGTTGTGCCTGCTATGGCACTTTCAATTGCTTTTCTTCTGCCGACGATTCGGTTAAAGAGTGTCGATTTGCCAGTGTTAGGTCTGCCGATGATGGCAACAGTAGGGAGCATGAATGTAGAGAACGATTCTTTGTCTGTCGTAAAGTGAACGACATACCAAGGAAGAATGAGTGTGCATCTTAGCACAAATAATAGCCAAAAGCAGCTACTTACCTTCCTTTTCCTTGCATTCAATGAACTGAGCGATAAGATTTAATTCTTATGTTAGATACTAACGATCATGTTTTAGATGCACTGAGTGCTCTTCCCTTAGCTACTGAAGAGACCCTACCTCAGAGCAAAGCCTCGCACGAGGTTGCGTACCACGGAACTTTAGATGATATACGACAGGCAGTGCGACAGCAGGTCATTCGTTTCTTTTTGGGTCAGAAAGATTTATCGCCTGTGGCACTTACGCGATTAATGAAGGTGAATAGAACCACTTTGTATAAGTGGAGGTTAAAGTTTGGATTACTGCAAGAAGGTTCTTCAGTCAATGTCGGAGAACAAATTCAGCCGAGGTACGTGACAGACGAGCAATTGGCAGAACTCGAGCAGGGTCGTAAGGGAGTGAAAGAGCTTACGAGTGAAGTTTTAAAAAAAGCAGTACACCAGCGATTAATTGCACATCATTTTCGACGAGGAAACGTTGCAGATTCACTCGGCATCGAAAGGAGCACCTTTCATCGCCTTTTGTTCATGCTCTTCACTCAACATGAACTTGAGGCATTGGAAGTTGAAACGTATACAAAGATTGATTAACTAGAGACGCGACTCCATCCATCGCCATCAGCTTTAACAAAACTGTCACTGATATTTTTTAAGATCCTGTTGACCAGTTCATTGACATGTCCGATGATGTCGTGAGTGTTTCTCATGACCATTTCTGCACGGTAATTATGAAATTCAACAACCATTTTAGGCCTTAATGGATCGCCCTCTGTATAGTATGTTGCACCTTTTAAGTTGGGGATTGGCGTTCCGCGTTGCTGCCAAGAGACATCATTTGATGCGAGTGAATTCATAAGGATGGATTGGAAAAAAGTGACGCAGTATTGTCATTTTCGTGTTCGTACGCAACTCATTTCTTGGAATGAAGTCGATGATGATCAGTTTTATATCTTAAATAAGCCAAAAAATTGGTATGCAAAAAGTTCAAGAGACCGAAGGTGGAAGATGGAAAGACGAGGTTGCTCTATTGTTCTGTAATTATACTTCTTTCTTGAAGTCCGACGAATACTGAATTGCAACTACGTTCATAGTGCAATGGATGCTTTTGACGTACTGCTCTTCACTCAGCACTTTTCAATGCTCATTTTTGAAGGGATCATCATCCGGGGGAATTTGATATGTAAATTGATAGGCGTCTTCACGGGTATCGTCGTATGCCTCACGCAACACATTTGTAGCTCTAAAGCCACATGCCTGAAAGAATTGTTGAGCAGCAAGGTTACTAGCACGAACATCGGCACTGACCTCCTTCCTTCGCTGTTGGCTTAATTTATCCATCAGTCGTAGAGACATTTGTGACCCAATTTTATTTCTTCTTTTTTCTGGCACTACAGCAAGATTGAGGATGCGAATCAGCGCTTTGTGTAGTTCGTAGACCATAAACCCAACAATCTGGTGATCGTGTTCTGCTACCATGCCAATACAGTTACGTTGACGCAAGCACGATAAAAAATCTTCTTCACTCCAAGCCTGCCTAAATGAGGCTTTTTCAATTTCCAGTACTTGTGACATATCTCTGCGGATAAGCCAACGAATTTGAACACGAAGTTTACCCTGAATTGATTCCTCCAGCTCTCGTCGTGACGGTACATGTATTGTTTTCACTTCGTTGTCTTCGTCTGCGAGATTACTATTCTGTAGACCAAAAGCCATGATCAACGAGAGGCGTACATCGTGCAGTGCTTGTAAAACGAATGGTGACAGAGCGCCAGTTATAACTCGCTCCCTGACGCGCTGAATGGAAAATTCTAATGAATCTTTCTCCTCTTGCGGACAATCGCAATTCTCCATTATTTCAGTGAGGATACTTTGGAGCGTTTCACGAACTTGTTCTCCATATGTGCGCGCGTCGTCAATGTGTTTTTGCCTTGCTGCTTCATAACGAGAATCAATAAACCCTGAAGGAAACGCCAATGTCTTTAACTCCTGGACACGGCGAGCTAAAGCTAGGACTTCTCCTTCTAAGGTTTGAATATTCATTCTTTTGCGAGGATTAGTTTCGGTTCTGGCACTTTCTAACGTGTCTCTGGTTTGCTCTAACGTGGAGATGCACGTGCTCAGTTCGGTCCGTGTTTCTGGGTTCATATCTATAATAGTGTCACGTATAACCGAACTACGATTCATGTTCTCCGCCTCTTGTACACCTGCTCGACATTCATGCAAGCTCTTCATTTGCGCTGCGAGTGAGGTTAAGAGTGTCACTGCACGAGGTTTCTGTGGTGTGCCCTCGATGGAATGTGGTGATTTTTCATGTAGCATAGAATCTTTATACAGTTTTTTTTCGTGGGTGCAAATGTTTTCTTTTATCTCCTTTTTTCATCGCTTTCTGCTACACTATTTTCATCTTATGGACGAAGTATTCTACGATCACGCAGTGGTCGAAAAAAAGTGGCAACAGAAATGGAAGGACGCAAATTTGTATTCTTCAGACCTAGCAAAAGCGACGAACCCGTTTTTTTCACTGGTGATGTTTCCGTACCCCAGTGGGGACAAGTTGCACATTGGACATTGGTTTAACTATGCACCAGCTGATAGTTTTGCTCGTTTTAAGCGCTTAAGAGGTTTTGATGTATTTTCCCCAATGGGGTTTGATGCATTCGGTTTGCCAGCAGAAAATTATGCTATTAAAACGGGTACACCACCTGCGGAGTCCACTGCAAAAAATGTCGAGACGATGATTCAACAATTAAGTCGTATCGGATGCATGTACGACTGGGATACAATGGTAAACACGACCGATCCAACCTATTACCGATGGACGCAGTGGTTGTTTTTAGAGATGTACAAGAATAAGTTGGCATACAAGAAGTTAGGAAATGTAAATTGGTGCCCTAAAGATCAAACGGTACTTGCCAACGAACAAGCACAAGATGGTAAGTGCGATCGTTGTGGGACGGACGTTATTCAAAAGCCTCTGTCGCAGTGGTACTGGAAGATCACCGACTATTCGCAACGTTTGTTGGATGGACTGGATAACCTCGATTGGCCCGAGAAAACGAAGACCATGCAACGAAATTGGATTGGGAGGAGCGAAGGGGTAAATGTCAGATCCAAAATTAAGGAACTTGGTGACGAGTTCGAAGTATTCGATTCTGTTCCGCAGACATTCATGGCTCAGACATTTACCGTCATTGCACCTGAACATCCGCTTGTCGAAAAAATGGTTAAAGGCACCCCTAAAGAAAAGGAGGTCATGGATTTTGTTGAACGAATAAAAAAACTAAAGGCAACAGAAAAGTACAATTTCGAAGAGCACGTTGAAGGTATTTTTACAGGTTGCTATGTCGAGAATCCTTTTGGAACAGGCGATTTGCCAATTTGGGTTGCGTCCTTTGTCGTCATGGATTACGGAACCGGAATTGTGCATTGTAGCGCGCATGATGAGCGTGATTTTGCGTTTGCAAAAAAGTATGGTATTCCACTACGTCCAGTCATGTTTCCTGCTGATAAAGTCGAGGCTGAAAAAGTTCGGAATTTAGACTATTGTTATGCAAAGGATCAAAATGCAATCCTAGAGCAACCAGCTAAATTCCATGGTCGCAAATGGGGCGAGGCTCGCAATGACATTATCGATTACCTGACGAATGTCATGAAAATTGCG
The DNA here is from genome assembly GCA_964562885.1 of uncultured Candidatus Peribacteria bacterium. Classification (GTDB taxonomy): domain Bacteria; phylum Patescibacteriota; class Gracilibacteria; order Peribacterales; family Peribacteraceae; genus CAZLVC01. The sequence goes on from CAZLVC010000002.1 coordinate 68,467, forward strand.
AAGCCTGCTGTTCATTATCGCCTCCGCGACTGGTTATTGTCGCGTCAGCGTTACTGGGGTGCACCGATTCCTATTGTGTACGACCCCGAAGGCAACCCTCATCCTGTTCCTAAAAAATATCTTCCGTGGATGCTGCCAACAGATGTTGAGTTTAAGCCCACGGGCGAATCTCCTCTGAAAGATTCCAAAGAATTTAAGGAAAGGACCGAGAAAATTTTTGGGAAAGGTTGGACACCAGAGTACGACACGATGGATACGTTTGTATGTTCTAGTTTTTATTACCTTCGATATCTTGCAGATGGCGATGAAAAGCAATTGATTGATAAGGAGATTGAAAAAAAGTGGATGCCTGTTTCCATGTACATTGGTGGAGCGGAGCATGCATGCATGCATTTAATTTATGCTCGTTTTGTCATGATGACATTAAAAGATTTTGGCTATACAACACACTCTGAGCCGTTCAAAAAATTAGTTCATCAGGGCACGGTTACCAATAAGGGCGCAAAGATGAGTAAGTCGAAGGGTAATGTCGTAAGTCCTGATTCGTTCGTGGAAAAATTTGGGTCGGATGTGTTTCGCATGTACCTCATGTTCATGGGTCCGTTTGAGGCAGGGGGCGATTGGAACGATTTAGGCATCAATGGAGTTGTTCGTTTTGTGCAGAGAATGTGGAAGGCGATTGTTTCAACTGCGCGTCACGAAGGTGCGGATTCTCCCGCATTACAAACTGCACTTCATAAAACGATCAAGAAGGTAGGTGAAGACATCGAGATTCTTCATTTCAATACTGCTATCAGTTCGCTGATGCAGCTTTTGAATATTTTAGAAGAGGAAGCGTCATTTAGCCTTGAGCTTTGCAAAACCGTCACTATCCTCTTAGCTCCTCTTGCTCCTCATTTTGCGGAAGAACTTTGGCAGATCCTTGGACAAGAAGGTTTTGTGTTCGAGCAAAAGTGGCCAATATACGACCCATCACTCTTGCAAGAAAAGACGGTGACCATCGCAGTTCAAGTGAATGGTAAAGTCCGTGGTGAGCTTCAAATTGATGTTGATGCAACGAAAGAGGAAGTATTTCTTAAGGCCAAAGAATTGGAAAACGTGAACAAACATCTCACCGGTCCACTGAAGAAAGAAATTTATGTTCCTCAAAAGTTAGTAAGTTTTGTGGTATAGGGAAGTTAGGTTGTAGGGGGTAACGGTCATGGTTCGGGACGCACTCGCGCTGCTCGTGCTCCTCACCATGACACGGTTAGATAATAGTAGAAATGTTCGTATGAAGAAGTCCTAGGTGTCATGGTGAGGAGCATTGAACGAAGTGAAATGCGTCCCGAACCATGATGCTATATCACTTTAACCATATGACATTACTCGTAGATTTCCATCTTCTATCTTACCTCTCACTTCTTCCAACTTTGCTTGCTCTTCTCTTTCCTCAATAAAGTAGTATAATACCACTATGCCTCGAAACAGAATCTTTGGTCCACAAGACAGTTCTGACGATCTTCGCCCACGAAGAGAGATTATTTTTTACAGTACCGGTGGACCATTACGATCGGCGACTCCATCATTGGCGTCGCAATCGGCAGTGAACAGAGTTTCTCCACATTGTCAGTCGTTACCTCTGTTCGACTCGCAGGGAATGATGGTAAAGGTAGGGGATTATGTCTCGTGGTGTAGTAATTTGGATGCCTCGCAGGCTATTGAAGGAGTTGTGTCGCATGTCGATGCACTTCGAGGACGTGTAAAAATTCTTCTTTTCGAGAAAGAATTTATGCGTTTTATTCTTCGAACACGAGAGTTTCAACATTACTCTCAAGAACTTACCGTGCATCCTTCATCTGAATTAGTCAGATCTCAGTTTGAATTTAAGCAAGCACTGTTAAAGAAATTGAAGGTTGAGCAGTCGTAAGATTTTTTACGAAAGTATTTAGATTCCGTGCTACAATCGCTGCTCTATGATGAAGGATCATCGTGAATCGTCAATGCAGAAGGCTTTTGGTAGATACAAAGATTTTACGAATCTCGAGGAGTTATTTGTTTCCAGTACAAAACCATTGCGGAAGTCCATCCGCGCAAATGGACTTAAATGTAGTCCGCAAGAATTAGGCGATTGGGGTATGAAAAAAGGTTGGATACTGGATGCCGTACCTTGGTGTCGTGAGGCTTTTTTTATCGATCGAGTCGATCGTGAAGAGGCGCTAGGGAAGGATTTACTACACCTCCTTGGGTATTTTTACATGCAAGAGGCAAGCAGCATGCTCCCGGTTGAGCTTTTGTCACCAGTCGTTGGAGATGTTGTCTTAGACATGAGTGCGGCACCGGGTAGCAAAAGTACGCAAATTGCATCAAGAATTGAAATTCGTAGCCAACATCACGACGCTGTCGACCAGATAAAATCTGGTCTTGTGGTGACAAATGATGTACAGGAAAAGCGCATTTGGTCGCTTGTGACCAACCTTCAACGCTGTGGAGTGACAAGTGCAATTGTGACACGGAAAGTAGGACAGTGGTTTGCAGGTCACATGACTGAAGTGTTTGATAAAGTCCTCTGCGATGCACCGTGCACGGCACAAGGAACAATCCGTAAAGATTCCGACGCACTTACCTATTGTTCCATGGAAAATGTAGGGAAAATGTCTACCTTGCAGCGCGATTTACTCGAGTCGGCAGTGCATGCCTGTAAAGTTGGCGGACGCATTGTGTATTCCACTTGTACCCTTACGCCAGAAGAAAACGAAAAAGTAGTCTTAGAAGTTTTGTCCAAATTCCCCACGCAACTTTCAGTTCTGCATCCGACTGAGGCTATTGGCAGAGACGTAGGAGATGGTTCAATGTGGCAACAAGCAATTAACGATTCGTTGCGTGTGCAGGAATTTTTACTGAAGGATGCATCATCTTTATCCTCGTGCACGGTTCAGCCGATGCTGCGTGTGTGGCCACAGACATTTGATACGGAGGGCTTCTTTTGTGCGGTACTCCAAAAACATGTTCCAACCCGCCACAGACATGCAAAAAAATTAGAGTACTACGATTGGAAAGTTGTGCCAAAAGCACGCATGCGAGAAATTGCAGCACGATTAGAAGATTGGTACGGAGCATCGTTTTTGCGTGAGGATGAAATGTTGATTGAATGGAAAGAGCAACTTTCCGTGATGCCACAATCGGCACTTGCATTATCCCTTCCGGTACAGCCGTACTTAGGCGGGCTTCCATTTGGGAAATCGACTACTCATGGATTGGTACGACTTTCGCACGAGATGGCACTGCTACGAGGCCACGAAGCGACGAAGCAACTACTAAGTGTTGACGAAGGCACGTTACGCGAGATGATGTCGGGGAAGAATATTGAACGCACGTTGAATGTTGATGATGGCGATATTCTGCTTAGCTTTGCATCGAGTTCATTTCCACAACCTCTGACATTTGGACGCGGAGTGTATAAAGCGGGAACAATCTTAAATCGTTTGCCTAGGGAAACGGTGAGGATGTTTAGTTAGTACAATGTCATGGTTCGGGACGCATTTCACTTCGTTCAATGCTCCTCACCATGACACCTTACTATACTTTATACAACCATTTCTGATCTTAAACTGTGTCATGGTGAGGAGCAATTGCCGCAGGCAATTGCGTCTCGAACCACGATTCCCTACAAACTACCACCTACCCCCTACAACCTGCCACCTAACCTCGTGTATACTTCCACCCTCTTATGGACATCAAAGATGAAATTCGCTCTCGGCTGCCCATTGAACAACTTGTTGCTCAGTACTGCCAGTTAAAGCGCAAGGGTCGTAACTTTGTGTCACTTTGCCCTTTTCATAGCGATAAAAACCCCAGCTTTTTAGTCTCGCCTGATAAAGGTATAGCCTACTGTTTTGCCTGCCAAAGCGGAGGGGACATTTTTAGTTTCATCCAAAAAATTGAAAATGTTGATTTCCCTGAGGCTGTAAAAATTTTAGCGGAGAAAGCGGGAGTGGAAATAAAAAATGATCGACCCGAAAAAAAGACCTCGGTGAGTAAAGATGAAAAAGAGCGACTGCGCGAGTGTAACCTTGCTGCACTAAAATTCTATGAATCCTCGCTTAAAAAAAATTCTTTTGCCTCAGATTACCTCACCAAGCGTGGCGTAGACGAAGCTTTACGAAGTCAATTTAACATTGGGTACGCACCAGATTCATTTACCGAGACGTATCAATTTTTGTTAAAGGCAGATTTTACACCTCAGGAAATTGTCGCTGCTGGTTTGGCAGTCCAAAAAGAAGTTGACGGTAAATTTTACGACCGCTTTCGTCATCGTCTGATGTTCCCCATTACCGACGCACACGGAGTTGTGATTGGTTTTGGCGGAAGGACATTAGGTAGTGACGATGCAAAGTATATCAATACACCCGAAAGTCCCTTGTACCATAAGTCGTCGGTTCTCTTTGGTCTCCACCAAGCAAAGGAAGCCATTCGTTCGTGTAAGCAAGTGGTATTGGTCGAAGGTTATTTTGATGTGATTGCAGCGCATAAGGCCGGCGTGCACAACGTTGTTGCAGTCAGCGGAACAGCATTAACCGAAGATCATGTAAAAGTGTTACGTCGTCTGGCCGACTCGGTGGTACTTTGTTTAGACCAAGATCAAGCAGGACAAGCAGCAGCTTCACGCGCATTCGAGCTACTCTCAACAGCTGAACTTTCCGTACTTTCTGTGACATTACCTACGAAAGACCCCGATGAACTGGTTCAAAAAGATGCACAACTTTTTAAGGATTTTGTCCTTGCAAAAGCAGTCCCTTATTTAGAGACAGTCATCGATGCACTTGCAAGGAGGTCGGATGTGAGCGAATCGTCAGGGAAGGCGATTATCGCTAGTACACTGTTTCCTCTTTTTGCGTCATTGCCATCGTCAACTCTGCTTCGTAGCGCACTAGAAGTTGCTTCACGCAAACTCTCGATCCTCGAGAGCGAATTACAAGCAGATTTTCTGCGTTTTCGGACTCCGACAAAGCGTGGTCAGCTCGCTACACCTCTTACATCGACATCTATGGATAGTCAGTACGAGCCCTTCGATTTGTGTCTTGCTCTAGCGCTACAATACCCTGTTACTCGTTCGTTGCTCACAGAGTTAATCCCCATCGACGATGCCGAAAAGTCATCGTTCCTTTCGTATGTAAAGACATCAGATGCGTCTGTAGCACTCGACCAAATCTTCGCTTTAGACTTTTTGTCAGAAGAGTTTAAAAACAGACTTCGTGTCCTTGCACTCTATGCCGAGGAAACATTTCACGCCTGGTCCGATACACTTGCAGCACGCGAACTGCAAAAAATGATTTCGGCAGCCAATAAAGCATTTATTGTTAAAAAACAAAAAGAGATTGTCCTTGCACTGCGCGATGCCCGCACACGCGCACGCCCAGACGAGGAGGCTAAACTGCTCCTTCAGTACCAGCAATTACTTAAACTTAGTGCGATGGCAGGGAAGGGGAGTGAGGGGTGAGGGTTTCTGAGTTGGTAGTATTACCTGCAAATACTTTGTTTGTTAGACTCAGCCATGTTCGCGAAAAGAGGATGACATTTACTGTGTGCGTACAATGTACCTACATGGGATAGCCTGCAAAAAGGCAGGTCATCAAAGCTTTCGTTGAAATTAGTACATAAAAGTATCAGAGCTTTTATTCGTAAGTCGGATGACGATAGTTTTAGTAGTTCTAAAATGTCAGTAGGCTTCTGATGGATCTGCATATTGTCTGTAAGCATCGCCGCAAGAAGTCTGTGGTAGTGCGAATGCATTTTCTGCAAAATTTCATTAACCGTGTTCTGAAACAGTACAACAATATCCAGATGCGGATCGGGACCAAATGCCAGTGCAGTCAGCTTGGCATTAACTTCTTCAATCGCGGCCGCAACTTCATGTTTATTGTCGATTCTTTTAAGTGAGTGTAAAGGTGAACTTTCTTGTAATCGATGAAAAGCATAAGTGCAGTAACCCTCTGTATCGTTTCCCATATTTACCTTGCGCCTCATAATCCAATTTATTCCATGTTTTACTTCCTCACACAATGTCATCAGTACCAATTTACGATAGTAGGTATTATTATCAGCATTTCTTTCGACAACCTCTTTTAGCATTGGATTTTCTTTTGCTCCCGCTTCTAGGTAAAACTTTGACTCTAAAGAATAGTGCAAAAGATTGCGATTATTTAAACTAACAAAATTTGTGTTTGGATTATAGTGACCACCATGCGGGTCGAGAAAAGTATAGGGAAAAATTCTTCGTTCAAAGCCTATACTAAAATCACTGTCCTCATAGTCAATATCTGCGATGTTTGACAACGCATAAAGTGCAAAACACTTACCAGAAGGACCATCAATACTAGTAACTGCTAGTGAGTACTCTAAAAACTCGCGACGACAAAAATTCGCTACGAGATTATAACGGATTGTTTTTAAATGCTTATTTTCGGGATTTCGGTAGGAGTACGAGTATTCTTTCCAATTCTGGGCTGCGTCATGATTTTTATTTAGCACTTTTGTTTTACTCATGTTTTGTAGTACCGTTTCAATAATCTTACTGTCACCAACTTGGACGAAATTGTACATCGCAGGAATCAAATCATCCCTTAATTGTCTTGCTAAGAAAGATTGCGAAAAGGTTTGCGCATCTACCTGCATATCAGAGAAATATGCCCTAGCTAAAGTTTCTTGCATTTTTGCTGTTGAGCTTTCTGTATAGATGCCTTCCAATTCTCTACACTTTGAAACAATTTTACGCTTCACATCGGAAAATGACTCGGATTTCATCAAACTTAGATTAATTTCATCAGAACTCTTTTGACTGCGCTCCATAGGTGTAGTAAAAGAGTAAGTTAAATGTAGTTACTATCTCTGCTTCTTTCTAGTTTCCATTCTTCTTTCTTCTTTCTCGCTCTTCCTTTCTTCTTTCTAACTTTCTCTTCTCGCGCTCTTGATACACATCGTATGCTTCAGGTGATGGTTTTGAATTGATATATCCATCTCTTACCGAATCGAAATTTACCGTAGGATGACCGTGCTGTAGTGTCATTTGATTCTTTTCCTCTGCTGTCTCAACTTCGTTCCTAAGAGACTTATCCTTATCTACGCGTACAAGTACGAGCGATTCATGAACCTTCAACACTCGGTCATGTAATCCTCTTTGATTAATGAAATCTTGTAAAACGCTTGGGTCCTGTGAACAGAGTACGGTACCAGTTCGATTATCTTTTGAGGCATTATAATCACTGTGGTAAGAAACTTCCCCCGCATTAAATACTTGGTACCACTTTCTTTTCATTGGACGATCGACACATGGTCTGTAAACTAGTCTTTTTGCAAAGACCTTATTATCTATGGTAACTATGTCATCTCCCTGAAAACGAGTATCAATATCCGTGTAATAACGTAACTCCTGTAACTCTGCAATTCTACTTTCAACCGAGTCAGTTTCTCTTGCCACACGAATAAGACCAGGGCGATTTTTATCGTTACAGGCATTTTCAATCATTGCTTTCACTAATGCTTTCTCTTGTGAACTCGCTCGTCTAATTACCTCTTCTGTCGTTGCTCCCTCACTAACCATCCGAATTAAAGAATTCTCAGACGGTGTTAGCTCTTCTTCAAGCTCATTATGGTTGAAACAACTCTGATTAAGCGTTCTCATATTGATTATTGAGAAGAGTAGAAAAGTTAGTTAACTTATTGAAATTATACTAAATTACATCTAAGATGTCAATCTATTTCATATGTTTGCCCGCGTCACATCTTTCATTAATAACGCTTTCTTTCAAGCTTCTGTATATTCTTTATCATCATATTTATGAGACACTTACCACAATTAATTCATGATTCTGCGAAAGCAAAGGTCGGACCTTCACTTTATGAAGGCTCCAGTACGCAAGAAGTGTGGACAGGGGGATTAAGTAAAATTGAAAGCATTTCCGACGAAACGCATGAAAAAGGAAGGTTGCTACTTGGTTCCACCCCTTTCGCAGACAATTTTACAATTACTGTTGATGGTATAAAGCTTATCCCTGTACGGCACAATGGCTATGTAGATAATAATAGAGGAGTGCTTCGTCGATGGTTACTTACCTACAATACAGATTCACCTCAATATTCACCTTTTGTTCTTAAACTACAATTACTTCTAACGCCAGAACTTTTTGAGGATGGCGACCCACGTAAGCCCAATTACAGATATTTTTATCAGTACCGCGATGTAAAAAAGAAGGGTGGCAAAGGTAGTTTCATTGAACGTCATTATCCCGAGGATTCTGATGGCTATATCGCTGTAGATGAACCTGGAGTAACACAAGCGAGACTAGCGGCATTGTTTCCTTCGTCTCAAATTTCTCACCATGGAAATTACTGGTTAGTGCGAGTTCCTAATCGTAAACCTGCTTATCACGAGGCTACTTATCCTCAGAACTTTGGTTCGGAACTTCGTTATAAACACGAGATTAAAGGCGAGAAGCAAGACGCCGGTCTTGGTTTAGCCACACCTTTACTTGATCGGATTCGCAAGTTTGGAAAAATAGTCTACGATAATTCATCGCCCGAAGCAGATAGAACAATAATCTGCGTCAAGCACATCCATGGAAACAGAGTGACCCACTATCTTTTTTCACAACTTAACAACGGATTAACATCAATGATACAAGCACATTCCAAAAAAGTGATTGAGTTTATTAAAGACACTGGCATGTTGATTGATTCCTCAATACTCCATCACGTTGAAGAATCAACTTCACGTTTTTTACTGAACGATGAGGTACAACTTCAGGCAATGAAAGAGGGCGCAATTGTCCATAATTTATTGCTTAACTCAAATGAAAAAAGCCTGTTAGTGACGAAGATATTCTTGTACATTCACAAGAATTTTGCCCCGACTTCACTAACGAAACCTGATATACGTGAAATACTTTTTAGTTATATTGATCCAAGTACATTTACCTATGAGATGATGAGTAATTTGGGCAATATCTCACATCTGCACGGCGATGGGCGCACAGAAACAGTAGAGAAAATTAAGCAGAAAATAGATGAGATCACTCGTAGTTTTGCGATTGTACTTAGTGCAACAAATCAGGCAGGTGTAGCATCAGATTATCATGCTCTTACAAAAGAAAAGCAGAAGTTGATTTTGGATGACCCTCATAAAGTCATCGCAGAAGAATTAGCAGGTAAACTTGAAACAGGGCACATTGCATTTGTGACCTACGGTGGTGGACACTTTGCTTCGGGTTTGTGTAATTCTGAACAAGAAGCAACTTCTTTACTCGAAGGCTACCTCAATACAATTCCACGTACGCGTGTTATTGTTGTAGAGGATAATGATTATTTGCGAGTAGATACAGAGGTGCATAGATTTTATCAATCAATGGAGTTTGATTCTTCAGGAAAGTTGAGAGATACAGCTACTTTAGAGCGACTTTATACAATGCATAACCTTATTGGTGATAACCTCCTACTCTCATCTTTATTATTTAGAACTTATGTCATTAAAGAGATAAACCAGATAGATAGTAGTGATACCTTACATTTTCTTTGTCAGACGATACTAAATGTGCGTGACTTAAAAGAGGAATTAAAAAAGGAACTAGCTAATGGATGAGCCCCCCGTTCTGTCTTCAAAAAGAACGGCTTATTCTGGCTTATTGTAGCTGCAAACATTAACTTAAAAATTTCTTGTTTCAAAATTGGTCTTTTAGGGCTTCGTTAGGTCTGCTGTACTGTACATATTCTTTTAAAACTTTTTCTTCCAGTAATCACCGTTTACTTCTCTTGACATTATTTAATTACATTGTAAAATTTCTTAAGAGATTATGCGGTTGGTTCATTCTTTTCACCCACTTTTCTATGGTCAACAGCAGACACAGTGATCCAGATTTTAGACAAATTGACAGTGCTTATAAGGATTATTCCTCTCAGTCTATTGTCCATGGCGGTAGTTTTCAACACAGGTTGGATGATGAAAAGCTGAATATGTTCCAGCAGTTCGCTCGATCATTTTCTAAGCGTTATCGCACGTTAATAAGTAAGTGGTCTGACCCAATTTTACAAAAGCGCAGAGCACTGTATCGAAATCATCATTGGACTACTATCGACGTTCCTGAAGACAAATCACTGGTAAGGTTTCCAGATAGTCACTTGTCTCAGATAGTTGCACATGAAAAAGAATTTCCAATGTCAAAGATGCATAAGTTGGTGCCTCTGGAATCTCAAGACTTTCAAATCACTACTTTTTAAGCACTCGGCGAAGGTGTTTATACCGGATCTGTCGATGGAGTCCTTGATAATGGAGTAGGAGTTACTGTACGAAATGAAGAGAATTGCATTACTGGAAAATTGACCATCTCTAATACAGGTTTGATGACGGCTGAAAGGACTCACGAACAGGGCTTACAACATCTTTCTATTACTTTTAAAAAAGGTCGAAAAAATGTCAATTCCATCAGACTATTTCTTTCATTAGATTTTTCTGGGTTAGTTTTTTTAAGAGACAAGCAAGGAAGCGCAAAGCAAATTCCTGTTCGTGGCGGAGAGTATTTCATTAAAACGGTTAATATCAACGAAGAGTGTGGATCATTCTCGCTCGTTGCTTACCAAGGAACTGGTTCGATTGTAAGTGTAAATTTGGAGGAAAACCGCAGCCAGATGACACCTGTTCCTCTGATCGATCTTGATGTTTTCTAGTCTAGAAATAATCACATCGAAGTACAATCAATACATATTGTTCCAACATAATAAGTAGCGATATTGTGGAAGGCAGTGGCGTTGGAGTACCAAAGAGTTATACAAATTATCTACTCGAAATAGCCAGATTCTCCTACAAATAATCAGACATGTTATTTCTCATGATCGATTGTTAAGTATCCAAAGTTTGTTTGATGAATCTCTTAGTATAGCATGATTATTTATCGAATATTTTAGAACCCCATACCAAAGTTAGGTATAGGGTTCTTTGCTCTCGTATGAAGGAGAGTTTACATGTTGTCGGACAGGTAGTCATGAATAAGTGCTAAACTCCACAAAATGATGTAGCCAACACTACCACCAATCGTTGAAGCAAACATAAGCCCAGTGTTCATCATCATAGTTCCAATGAGCAGTCCAACACCGCTCACAAAAGCAACAATGATGAGGCAGTATAACAAAAAGCTCTTCATGACTTTCTCCTCAATGAGTTGGAAGGAACAAGCAACATGAACAATTTTAATATACACTAAATAGTAGTTCTGTCAAGTTCTGAAACAGTTTTGCTTTCCTAGTTATGCCTTGCCTTCCTAAGCCTAACGCTATACTCTTTTGCTACTTTATGGCTTCTCATCCACGCAGTTTCATTCATCAACCAACTGATGACGAGTTGAAGGCGTTCCCTGAAGAGGTACGTCACCTTGTCAAAAAGGGTCGCGAGCAGCGTTACGTTACTCACCAAGAGATTCAGCGAGCTGTTCCTAATGCCGAGGATAATATCGATTTACTGGATAATGTGTACTCACTTTTGATGGACTTAGGAATCGATGTCATTGATGTAAAAGAAACGTTAATTTGGCAGCGAAAGTCTAACCCGCAAGCTGAACAGCAAATAGCAGATAGCGATGCAAGTTCGGGTGCGGCAACTGCCGCCAGTACCGACGACGAATCACTTGAAGTAGTTGCAACGGCCGGTATTCGGTTGAAGGAAAAAAAGAAAGAGTTGGATGAAAAGCGCAAGAAAAAAGAACGCGAGGTAGATCTACTGGAAATTAGCAACGATTCCGTGCGCATGTATTTGTCGGAGATTGGTCGTGTACCCCTTATTGATGGACGAAAAGAGGTAGAGCTCGCAAGGCGTATTCGCAAAGGCGATGCCAGTGCCAAGCAACAGTTAGCAGAAGCGAACCTACGTCTTGTTGTTTCGATCGCTAAAAAATATATTGGTCGTGGACTTTCGTTTCTAGATTTAATTCAAGAAGGTAACATCGGTCTTTTTCGCGCGGTAGAAAAATTCGACCCTGAACGCGGTTTTAAATTTAGCACGTACGCAACTTGGTGGATTCGTCAGGCGATTACACGCGCAATTGCCGACCAGGCACGCACGATTCGTATTCCTGTGCACATGGTGGAAACAATCAATAAATTAACCCATACACAACGCCGTTTAGTACAAGAGTTAGGTCGCGAACCAACGGTCGAGGAACTTTCGGTCGAAATGGAAATGGATATTAAAAAAGTTCGTCACATTCAAAAAATTAGTCAGGATATTATTTCGCTCGAGGCACCAGTTGGGTCCGAGGAAGATAGTAAACTAGGTGACTTTATTGAAGATGAAGAGGCAGTAAACCCTTTTGATGCAACAAATAGACAACTCCGAAAAGAGAATGTGCACGCAATGTTGGAATATTTAACTCCACGCGAACGGAAAATTATTGAGATGCGCTTTGGCTTAAAGGACGGTATTGGTCACACGCTGGAAGAAGTAGGGAAGGAGTTTAATGTCACGCGCGAGCGTATTCGTCAAATTGAGGCGAAGGTTTTGCAAAAGTTACGCGATCATCCTCGTTCGGTTTCTATCCGCGAGCATACATCTACAAAAATTGCTCCTGCATTCGCTACTCCTTCTTTCTTAACGGGTAAACTTTGCCCCGAGTGCCGAAAAGGATCACTCGTCGATATTCATCAAGCAGGTAAAACAGTGATGAAGTGCGACCGTTGCGCATACACCATCGATGCTCCACCTGATTTCGATTAATATTGTATGGGAAAATCTCCACCACTACTTCTTTCGCTTAACCCCTGGAATCTTGTTAAAAAGTCTTGGTCTTTATTAAGCGCGAGACCAGTGCCACTTGTACTTGCAATTGTATGTTTTGCCTTATTGTATGCAGTATCACAAACCTTTGCAGACTCAAGAGCAACAGCACTGATGAGCGATATTGCTGCTCAGTACCAAGTGTCAGAAGAAGATGCTGAAGAAACTTTTTTACAGTCCTTGCAGTCCATGACTTCAGCTGAACTTGAGTCATCTGCTCTCCAATACGTTAAAAATCTGCGTACCAGTAGTGAGATGACGTATTCATCGATTGGTGTCGAATACCTGTTTCGGATACTACCCATAGCCATCTGTAGTATGTTGGCTTCCCTCTTGATAAGTTTTTTTTCTTTTGTGTTTCTTCTTGCTTTTTTATATGACACCAACGCCACAGCACAGGAGACGCTTCTTCGCGTTCCGCTCCTTCTGTGTAAGTTCATTCTTCTTTCCTTGTGGATGTTTTTTCGTTCCTTTTCGTGGATCCCCTTCTTTGGAATATTTTCAGCGTTGTACTATTATCCACGCTTTTGTGTTGCACCTGTTCGCTTAGTGTCGGGTGATCAGGGTATTGGTTCTTCGGTTCAAGAGAGTATGAGGCGTACTACTAAACGATGGCTTTCAGTTGTTCTTGTGTTAATTTTCCTTGTGCTTTTCATCATTCTCGCCTCATGGCTTTGCATGCTGCTTGCTGCAGTGGTGAGTCTTTTTATCCCTAAAGCAGGTTTTTTTCTTTGGCTTTGTTTCAGTGTTACTTTGCAAGCTTTTGCTTGTGCGTACTTCATTGAGATGGATGGTATCCTCTCCGTTCGTCATCAAAACTAAGATGGGTAGAGTATTTTTGACTATACAAAAATAAAATATATTATTTAATAGTATAAAAAGATTATTTTTTTGTTTACTAGACTGGCTCGATAAAGAAAGTGATTCTTTTCCGAATTGCATAGTCTTCTAGACATTTTCACTGTAATATTTTTTCGTTCCCCCTTTTCTTTTATGAAATTTCATTCTTCTCGTACTTGTACTCATGCATACGCAGTGAGCTGCTACAGTTTTGTTGCAGTGGCCACTGTTTTTGTCCTAGCGTTTTCTATTCTTCCAAACGCACTCTTTGCAGCGGTAAATACAACGCAAGCAACCGGTGGCTTGCAAATACTAGCATCTACAGCCGGTGGAGCATTTACAGGCTTGACTGGTCCAATAATTGAAGAGAGTAATGATAGTGAAATAGGAGATGGTACAATTATCCTTACAGCACCAGCAGGGTTTGAATTTGATACCGGAGCTTCTACAGTAGTTCGTATTGATTGTACGAGTAGTTGTGGGGGTGGTGGTGATAACGCAAATAACATTAATGGACTCCCAGATAATGCAACAATAGCTGCTATTATTACTTCAACAACCATAACGATAACTATTACAGATGATACGGACAATGGAAATGAAAACACACTCACTTGGCAAAACGTCCGCGTACGTCCAACAGCAGCCTTTCCACTAGCAACGGGCAATATCACTCGCAGTGGAACATCGGTCATTACTGGTGGGTCTGTGAATATGGGCACGCTAGTAGAAGTAGGGGGTGTCTGTAACGGTTTGACTGCAACAACATACATCGATGGTTCCGTTATTCGTGGCGGTTCGATGGATGGCCTTACCTATAATGGTGTACTCGTAGGTACTAGCGCTTCGGATGTTATTGTAGGAACCTCAGGAGCAGATTACATTGATGGACAAAATGGAAATGATACAATTTGTGGAGGTGGTGGAGATGACATTATAAACGGAGGAGAGGGAAGTGATAGCATTTATGGCGAAGCAGGCAACGATAGCATTTATGGAGGAAATGGTACTGACACCCTCAGTGGTGGAAATAATAACGATATTATTTATGGTGGATTACTCGCTGATACATGTAGTGGCGACACGGGTAGCGATGATGTTGGGGGGTGTGGTCCTGCAAATGAAGGAACAGCAGTAGGAGCAGTGATCGTTGCAAAAAATGCCCTTCCCGATTCTACACAAGATTTTACTTTTACAGGCACATGGAGTTTTACCCTTGATGATGATGCAAACGTCACATTACCAAATACATGGATGGCAGCTGCTACCGTTGGTACAAAGACAGTCACCGAATCATCAGTGACTGGTTGGTCATTAACAGGTCTTAGTTGTACAGGTGGTGGAGGCGATACGTCTACCGATGTTAACACTCGTACTGCAACAGTTGGATTAGATGCAGATGAAGAAGTAACGTGCGCATTTACCAATACACAACATGGCACGCTGACAGTCACAAAAGTTGTGGTCAACGATAACGGAGGAACTAGTGCATCTGGGAGTTTTCCGCTCTTCATTAATGGGAATGCAACCATAAATGCAGTTGCACAAACTTTAACTCCTGGCACGTACACAGTGTCCGAAACATCTGATCCTTTGTACGCAGCAACATTCTCAGGCGATTGTAGTTCAACGGGTGCTGTGGTCCTTGGTTCTGGAGAGAATAAAACCTGTATCATTACCAACAACGATATTGCGCCAACATTGACGGTAACGAAGGTTGTCGTAAATGATGACGGTGGTACAGCTGAGTCGGGTTCCTTTGTGTTAAGGGTAGATGGAAGCCCAGTCTTAAATCAGGTTCAAAATTCATTGAATGCAGGCACAGTAACAGTCAGCGAGGATACTGTGTACGGCTACACGGGTTCTATTACAGGAGATTGTGCATCCAATGGCTCGCTAACCATGGTAATTGGTGGGGTGTATCATTGTACTATTACTAATGATGATATAGCTCCAAAGCTCACGGTAACGAAGGTTGTCGTGAATGATAACGGTGCAGCGAAAATTGTTTCCGATTTCCCTCTGTATATTGACGGAAACCTCGTCACATCTGCAGCAGTAAACACTGTCATCGTTGGTGCACACGTGGTAAGTGAGGACGTGGATACCCAGTACGCAAACGTCATCACTGGCGACTGCGATGCCGATGGAAATATCACACTTGGTATTGGTGACAATAAGACGTGTATCATTACGAATGATGATAAGCCTGGTACGGTTGTTGTGACTAAGCAGGTAGTTAACGACCATGGAGGCACAAGTGTCGCATCGAGCTTTACCATAAGCATTGCAGGCAATAACGCTAGTGTTTCCAACTTTCCTGGCGACGGTTCGGGTACGAGCATTACTGTTGATACAGGCAATTACAGCGTCTTTGAGTCTTCGCATGCTGGGTATAGCGTTTCGTACTCATCCGAATGTTCAGGGACCATTCTTCCTGGCGAGTTAAAGACGTGTACCGTTACTAATAACGATATTCAACCCGTTCTGACAGTCATTAAAGTAGTCACGAACGATAACGGTGGCACGCTTGATCCTGATGATTTTACGCTAACACTATCAGGGACAAACTTGTCCCAGTCGTCAGTTCTTGGTAGTGCAGTTGGCGTTGATGTCACGCTTAATGCAGGGTCGTTTGCGGTTACTGAAGCAGCAACGACTGGTTACGCCGCAACTTTTTCTGCCGATTGTTCAGGCGCAATTGCGGTTGGCGAAACAAAGACATGTACTGTAACCAATGACGATATTGCTCCAAAGCTTACAGTTACAAAGCTTGTCGATAATAACCACGGTGGCACAAGCATCCCTGCGGACTTTCCACTCTTCATCGACGGAAATCCAATTACCAACGGTGTGCAATTCGACTCCACGGTAGGTTCGCACACTATTAGCGAAACAACGTCATCTGCCTATGACGATACATTTAGTGGTGATTGTGATGCGAATGGTGTTGTGATACTTGCCATTGGTGACGTTAAGTCGTGCGTGCTTACGAATAGTGACTTACCAGGCACACTTGTTGTCATTGAAGAAGTGATTAACGACAACGGTGGCACGTTTGCTGCGAGTAATTTCACCATTACAGCAACGGGTGCTGAACTTACACCAGTGTCATTTGCGGGTAATGCACTTGGCTCAACCCTCACAGCAGACGCTGGATCGTACGAGGTTACTCCTGTGCCTGTCATAGGTTATGCAATTACCCTCTCTCCTGAGTGTGTTGGTTCAATTCTTCCTGGTCAAACAATTACCTGTATTATCGTTAGCAATGATCTTCCTGGTTTCTTCGATCAAGTGACTGGTTCAGAAGGTAGAACACAACAGAATGGCGGAACAAGTGGTCATGGCACAAACCGCTACACTGCTATTGTTCAGCATTACCTTGTACAGTTTGGTTCGTTTCCCCCAGGGTCTTTTGGTGGAAGCTCCGCAATTCCTTTAAGCAATGCTGAAGTTGACTTCATTTGCACCATGAAGGCAAGTTTGACGTGGGATGCCACCCCTGGGCTTATCGATTGGCTGATTGCGTACATTGCCGATTCCATTGGTCGTGATGTTTCTGTTGTACACGATGCCTTTATGAGCGAGACGGTTTGCACGGGAGGACCTCAAACTCAAGCCTTTGCTCCTGCACCAAAGCCAGTAGCTGTCCATGTCACGCGCGAGGGTGTTGTTGTTTCAACCAATTCGCTTTGGAATGCATGTGTGACTGGTCAAGGTATTACACTTGAGCTTATTCGTTCTAATCCTGATACGGTTACGCATCGTCAGGGACGCATTGCGAAAGTCTTTCAAAAGACTTGTCGTGACTATCATCCAGGGTCTGATAATGTGTGGTTGCACCCGGACTTTACAAATTTATGGATGACACTTGATACGAAAGGTCGCATTGTAGGCGGCTTACCTATTGGCTATCTCGCTGTCCGCGAGAGTG
Organism: uncultured Candidatus Peribacteria bacterium; assembly: GCA_964562885.1. Taxonomy (GTDB): domain Bacteria; phylum Patescibacteriota; class Gracilibacteria; order Peribacterales; family Peribacteraceae; genus CAZLVC01. The sequence continues at coordinate 86,034 of CAZLVC010000002.1, forward strand.
CTCTGAAAGTAGTATCGAAATAAGTTATGTAACGTAGTAGAAAGAGCCCCTTTTCAGATGAAGAGGGGCTTTTGTGTTATTGCTTTGTAAAGCATTCGTATCGCTCTACTTTCACTCACTGCAAAAACCCTGCATACTAGCTATATGAAAAATTTTGAGGAAGAGTATCAGCGTCTTAACAGCGAGCAGCAAGAAGCAGTTGATACTGTAGAGGGTCCTGTGATGGTTGTAGCAGGCCCCGGGACTGGTAAAACACAAGTCCTTGCCATGCGTGTTGCACGAATCTTGCAAAAGACTCAGGCAAAGCCGAGCAATATTCTTTGTCTAACATTTTCTACAAGCGGAGCTACTGCAATGCGCGAAAGGTTACGACATCTGCTTGGTGCTGAAGCGTACGGTGTCACCGTCTCGACTATTCATGGTTTTGCAAACGACATCATTAGCTCACACCCTATTGTTTTTGATGACTGGTCAGCACACGAGCAAATTAGTGACATCGAGCGCTATCGGACCATGAAACGCATTATCGACTCCATGCTCCCCAATGTTTCGCTAGTCAATCGAAAAAATCCCTACATTCGCATCAAGGATATTTTGTCTCGTTTTAGTGACTTAAAGCGTGAGGGAGTCGTGGATTCTGTTCGACTGCACTCAATTGCAGAAGAGTATACTGCGACACTTGCCAAGAAGAGCAAAGAAGGAACCAAGGCGCACGAGAAGAATCTCCTTACTGCTCGTAAGTTCACAGATCTTGTCCGTATGTTTCTTGCGTACGAACAGTCACTACTTGATTCCGGTCGCTACGATTACGACGACATGTTACTAACCGTGAATGCAGCACTCCATGAGCACGATTGGTTGCTTGCAGAATTGCAGGAGCGCTATCAGTACATCCTTGTTGACGAGTTTCAAGATACGAATGGTGCTCAATACGAAATGATCGAACACCTTGTAACGCCAAAAACGGTGGATGATGTCCCTAATATTTTTGTAGTAGGAGACGACGATCAGGCTATTTATCGTTTTCAAGGTGCTAATTTACAGAATATTCTAAAATTTCATCATCGATTTCAGTCGGCAAAAATTATTGTTCTTCAAACTAGTTATCGTTGTAGTCAGAAAATTTTAGATGCTGCAGATGCACTCATTAGTCATAATACCGAGCGTTTAACTGAACGAATACCTCATCTCACAAAAAAACTACAAGCAGGAGTTCACTATCGTAACGAGCCAGCCCCTACGCTCCTGCGTTGCCCTAGCGAAGTAGCCGAGCCATGGATGATTGCAGAGTGCATTGAGGAAAAAATTCAGGCAGGCGTTTTACCCCAAGATATTGCCATCCTTACCCAGACGAACAAAGAATTGCGCCCCATTTACGATGTCCTACAGGCGAAGGGTATCCCCGTGCAGCTTTCCGGTAAGCTAGACTTATTGCAGCATCCACTTGTGTCGCAGGTCATTGCACTGTTTCAAGCAGGCATGAGCCCCGAGTCGTCCGCACTTCTTTCCTCTGCACTTGGCGCAGCTTGCTTGCAGTGTCATCCTGCCGATCTTGGAAGATTATTCGATGCTGCACCTCGCAGTACATCGCTTTTATCGTATCTCTTATTGTTTGGTGACCCTGCAGGTACACCCAACCCTGTATCACTTTTTCGTCCTGAGTCAGTGATTGCAGCTCGTGACTTCATTCTGGAACTTCATCAAGGCATTTCAAGCAGAACCATTGTTGAGACGTTCGAATTTCTCCTCAAAAAATCGGGCATCTTACCAACCGATACTTTTTCGCTCGATCCACTAGATTATGCTGCAATTCAAGCACTCTTTGATACAGTCAAGTATCGTGCCTACGAGCAACCTTCATTTACCGCACAATCTTTTGCAGATGATCTCTTGTACTATTTGGAACCTGAGTATGGTGATATTCGACTGACGTACGATGCGCCACATCTTACCGATGAGGGGGTAGCGCTTATGACTGCACATCGAAGTAAAGGACTAGAATTTGATGTCGTATTCTTGCCTTCTTTCCGCGAAAAACACTGGGATCAACGACAGAGACCCTCACCGGTTTCTATGCCTGAAGATCTTCTCTTTGGATGGAGCTCAGAGCAGAAGAAGTACGAGTCGCAGCAAGACGAGCGTCGGGTAGCGTTTGTGGCAATGACACGTGCTCGTAAGGAGCTTTACTTTACCTGCGCACGTCAGTTTAGTCGTACGGATAAAACATCTGCAATTTCACCATCTGGTTTTTTTGCTGAAGCAGGCGATTTACCAGAAGCAGAGCGAGAACTCATGCACCCTGAACGAATTGGGACACTTTTGTTTACCCCTGTTCGACACATCGACCAAGAGTTTGCATCGTTTCTTCGTAAAAAGTTGCAAACCTTCTCGCTCTCTGTCACTGCATTGAATCACTTTTTGGAAGATCCCAAGCTATTTTTAGAGAGTGATCTTCTGCAAGTTCCTCAGGCCAAAAATTCTAGTCTTGTGTATGGCAATGCTGTGCACGATGCATTAAAGAAGTGGGCACTTGCGGTACAAAGTGGACAGGTGCCTTCCTCTATACAGTTTGTTGAACATTTTGCCGAGTATTTAGCCACTCGCGAAGTGCTTACTGAAAAAGAACAAGTAAGTCTGCTTTCGCTAGGGCGAGAGTCGTTACCGCGTTACTTTTCTCAAAAGCTTGAGGGTAGTATCCCTTCTATTCTAAAAATTGAGTGCCCAATTCAAGCGCAACTTGGTGATATTCCTCTCAAGGGAAAAATAGACCGTATCGATGCTCTTCAGCCAGGAAGTTCAGACGTTCGAGTTATCGATTTTAAGACAGGAAGGCCTAAGACTGAATTGGAAATTCGCAGTGAAGATTACTTCAGACAACTGGTGTTCTATGCACTGTTACTTGAGAAGGGCATGCCATACTTTGTGCCAAGGGAGTTCGTACTCGATTTTATTGGAGAAGGGGAGCATCACGCGGTCGAACGCGTCTTTTCTGTCACATCGGATGAAAAGAAGTTGCTAGAGCAAGTCATCGGTGACGTTTGGAAGAAGGTTCAAGCACTTGACTTTACGCCTTTGTAAATCCTCCTGTCGCTTCTTAGGTGAAAGCCTCACTTTTTTTGTCTGAGAGAGAAGAAACTTTAACGTTCCTACTTATTCTTTGCCTTTTACAGAAGTATCGATACGATTTCTTATGATATTCGTACATGCTTATGAAAACTATACTTCCCGACCATCATTCTATTGACGATCTCCTTGAAAAAGATCTCAGCGAGAGTGAGCTGCAAAACGATGTGCGTCTTACAACCCAGACGATACGTTCCACCGTGCAGCGCATTCGAGCCCGAATAGTCAATGTACTCCTCTCACCACTTGCGCCAGCTTCAAGTATTGCTGCAATTGGATTCCTTCTTATCGAGAAAAATTTACTTGCTCGGGAATGTACATGGCAGGTGATAGTCATTTACGTCATGACAGTTGTGTATCGAATTCTTTCTATCGAGCAGCGACACAAGCGTCATCTTCAAGCACTGGAGAACGCCTTTTTCCCCTTAAATTACCTTCTTGTATCTTCAGAAACGGATCGACTTAGAGTACAAAGTGTGCTCACTGAAACGAGTTACGATGTGAGGGACATGTTAGAGGAAAGAGAAGAAAGAGAAAGTAGATCGCTCGATGATGACATCTTTCTTTCAAGCTGGAATGAGAAAGATTTTATGGAGAGTAGATAAACACATAATTTTGCCTTGTGATTTTAAAAAAAATTATTCTGATAGAAGGCATGAATGTTTGACCAGGGTATACTCAAAATTATTCAACATTCAATTATCTATTCACAGCTTCTATGATGTTCCGCTCACGAATTTCAGCAGCGATTAGCACGATACTTTTCGTGATTTTTCAAAATCACGCTCTTGGTATTGCTTTTGCTTCTGGTTTTCCTCTTGCAACGATAACACTTCATCCGGTGATCATGAACGACGACAATGGCTTGCTGATCGATACAAATTTTACTCCTTACATTGATGGTATTTCCTATAGTTGGGATTCCGTTCTTACAGTCACAGCATCCGAGTCGCATGTCATCACGATTGATGGTGGTAATGGATACACCAGAAGCTATAGCACGGAATGTGCCGATGGATCCTTTATCCTATCTGAAGCCGAGTCGATAGTATGTACCGTCGTCATTGATGACATTCGTCCAACGCTGACAGTGAACGGAGTCATTACTAATGATAACGGAGGTACGCTTACTACTGACGATGTTCGCCTTTTCGTGAATGGAAATTTAGTTGCCCCTGGGGTTGCATTGTCGTATCCATCTGGACCCTATACAGTTACTGCTAGCTCTGCATTTGGCTACCAAAATGTAGGCGGTGGGGACTGTGCTTCAGATGGGACGTTGCCTCTGGAACCTGGTCAGAATAAAACGTGTGGAATGACCTACGATGACATAGCGCCACGCATCATTGTCTACGAAGATATCATTAATACGGGAGGTGGCACAAAAACACCTGATGATTTTCAGGTCTATTTCGATGGCGATGCCGTTGTTCCAGTTGCGGAGAATATTATACAGACTGTAGGTACATACGTTGTCACTGCGACGACAGACCCTGAGTATTCTGTTCAATATGTTGGAGACTGCACCAGCACCGGGCAGGTTGTTCTTTCACTTGCCACATTAAAGGAGTGCTATGCACGCATTACGTATATCCCTCAATCGCTTCGTATTGTACCAAGTGTCGTGAATGATCATAGTGGTTCTGCTCTACCTACGGATTTTTCGTATACGGTGAATGGAAGTCCGGTGATTCCAAATATCACATTGGGGTTTGACGAAGGAGTCTATTCAGTCGCACGAAGTGCCTCTGGGGCGTATCTTGTGACCTACGGAGGCGACTGCACTGCAACGGGGCAAGTTGTGCTTGCGTTTGGCACACGCGCCGTTTGTACCATTATCAGCGACGATGCCATACCATCCGGGGCAACAGACAGAGATGACGACGGCGATGGCATAGCAGATTCCGTTGACCCCTTTCCTACAGGCTTAGGTTCAGATCTGGATTTAGATGGCGACGGATTGATCAATACTGAAGATGACGATATTGATGGTGATGGAGTACTCAATTTGGTGGACAGTGATATTGATGGTGATGGACTGCCTAATTTTTTGGATCAAGACATTGACGGAGATGGGACCAGTAATAGTCTTGATAGCGACGACGATGGCGATGGTGTAAGCGATGGTGTGGATGCATCATCATTGGGCACAGGTTCGGCAAATGACACCGATGGCGATGGGCTAGTGAACGAACTCGATCCGGATATCGATGGTGATGGATTACCGAATGTGACCGATGCAGATATCGATGGTGATGGATTACCGAATGATAGCGATACCGATGATGACGGTGACGGCACACTTGATGGACTTGATTCTTCGGCTACTGGCGAAGGCTCGCTTAGCGATATTGACAGTGATGGAATACCTAATGCAAGCGATTTGGACATTGATGGTGATGGCGTACTTAATAGTAATGATCCAGATATTGATGGCGATAATACTGTGAATATTTTTGATGATGATGCCGATGGCGATGGAGCATTGAATGAGGTGGATACTGATGATGACGGAGATGGATCGCCCGATGTAGGCGATACGTCTGCAAATGGCCTCGGTTCAGAAAATGATATCGACGGGGATGGTCTTCTCAATTCTTCCGATGCTGATATCGACGGAGATGGAATTTTAAATGCTGACGACATAGACATCGATGGCGATGGTGTGCTTAATACTACAGATGACGATATAGACGGTGATGGACTAGTAAATTCGGCGGATACAGATGCGGACAACGATGGCCTCATTGACGAGGCCGATTCATCAGTCACCGGAATTGGTTCATTAACGGACATCGATGGTGATGGTATACCCAACGAGAATGATTTTGATGTTGATGGTGATGGGTTACAGAACGATAGTGACCCGGACATCGATGGCGATGGCATCGTCAATATGAACGATGAGGATGTCGATGGAGACGGTCTCACGAATGATGTAGACCCTGATGACGATGGCGATACGGTGGACGATGGTTCCGATGCCCTTATACTTGGAGTAGGTTCAAGTGACGATATTGATGGCGATGGAATAGCAAATACAGATGATGCAGATATCGATGGGGATGGCATCCCCAATGTTAATGACCCGGATATCGATGGAGATGGAAGTGTGAATGCGTCCGATTCGGATGACGATGGTGATGGCACAGATGATGGAAGCGACCCAACAAGCACCGGGCTTGGAACAGATACAGATACCGATGGCGATGGCTTGGCCGATTTAACTGACCCCGACATCGATGGCGATGGCATCCTTAACGCTCTCGACCCCGACATCGATGGCGATGGCATCCTTAACGCTCTCGACCCCGACATCGATGGCGATGGTACACCCAATACCAACGACAATGATGACGATGGAGATGGTACGATCGATGTGAATGACGGCTTTTCGAGAGGGGTAGGTATTCCAACAGACTTCGATGCTGACGGAATTCCAAATGATGAAGATCCGGATATCGATGGTGATGGAATTCCGAATGTCAGTGACCCCGATATCGATGGAGACGGAATCAGTAATGATATCGATACCGATGATGATGGAGATTCCTTGCCCGATTTTCCAGATCCCTCGCCAACAGGGAGTGGCTCAAACGAGGACCTAGATGGAGATGGACTTACGAATGATGAAGATTTTGATATTGATGATGATGGGATCCCTAATGCCACTGATGAGGATATTGATGGAGATGGTTTACCGAACACACTGGATACCGACGATGACGGGGATGGTATCGACGACGGATCTGATGCTACTTCGACTGGCATAGGTTCTACTACCGACCTTGATGCTGACGGTATTCCGAACGAAACGGATACTGATGTCGACGGTGATGGCGAACCTAATGAAACAGACGAGGATATCGATGGCGATGGTACGCTTAACTTGTTTGATGCTGACATTGATGGCGATGGTGAACTGAATGAGGTAGATAGTGATATTGATGGTGATGGATTTTTAAATGGAGACGATGCCGAGGATTCAGGTCCAGGTTTGGACGAAGATGTTGACGCCGATGGTAATCTTGACGACATTGACTCGGATATCGATGGCGATGGTGTTTCTAACTTTTTTGACCTCGATATCGATGGCGACGGCCTGCCAAATGATGTTGATTCGGACGATGATGGTGACGGTTCGCCAGATGTTGGAGATTCACTTCCAGGAGGTCGTGGCGCTTCGAATGATTTAGATGGCGATGGCTTGATTAATGCTATCGACCCCGATATCGATGGCGATGGATTACCTAACATTTTCGATGCGGATACCGATGGTGACGGTTCGCCTAATATTCAGGGAGACGAAATTTCTTCTTCCTCATCCTCTTCTTCTTTTTCATCCTCGTCATTACCATCAGAGTCGTCCGAAAGCCGTACGAGTAGTGCCCAAAGCGAAACGAGCTTTTCGGGTCAGGGTAGTCACCGTGGACATTCAACAAATATTTTTGCTTCAATCGCACAGTACTTAGCTTGGCTGTATGGGGGGCACGAGGCTTCGTTGATTGCTTCAGGAATTCCTCCACCGGCCTATGGTGGAACAAGTGACATTCCTTGGTCTGGTGGCAGTAGCTCCGTCCCTTTTAGTTCAACAGAAAAAGATTATATCTGTGCAATGAAACGATCGCTCTCACCTTATGCTGAAATTCCTGTAGGACTCATCGAGTGGGTTGCATCCGATATTGCGCAGCACATGAATAGAGAATTCTTAATGATACTAGGCGCGCTTCGTGATGATCAATTCTGCACAGTTCAAGTTTCTGCAGAGCAAACGAAAACTAAGAAGGAGAAAAAAGTTTTTGTAGACGCGGAAGGATTTATTGTCTCGTTGAACCCGGTCTGGAATGCCTGTATACGTGGCGAAGCGACATTGTCACTTATTCGCTTCAATACCGATCGCATCCATCATCGTCAGGGGCCGTTGACTGTCTCGCGAGCGAGGACCTGTGCTGAGTATCATCAAAATTCCGATAACCTCTGGCAACATCCAGATTATCCAGATTTAGTAGTGCAACTGGATCGCAAAGGGAAGTTGAGTGGCGCACTTCCAAAAGGATTTACTGCAGTATTCCAGCCACAACTCACTGTGCAGAAGTAATGTTTGAGTTACATTTCCTTCATCCGTTACGATACTGCTGAATAAAGTGTAGTGGGTGAATAGTTTTAGATTCAATGAATACTTTACTTTCGTTGCCATGAGCACTAAATGGGACATGCTCTTCTGCATTCTTCCCTCTATCAACTTGTAAATGAAGATGTGGCCCAGACGTATTGCCCGTCATTCCTATATAACCAATCATTTGCCCGTTCGTGACGGAATCATTTTCTGAAACTGATACTGAAGCTAAGTGTCCATACACAGAGTAGTACACATTTCCGTCTTTTGGACGGTGTTCTATGGTGATGTATTTCCCTAGTACGTCGGAATACGAAACTTCATGGACTCGTCCACCAGCAATTGCCGACACAGGTGTGCCAAGTGCTAGCTTTAAGTCAATCCCTACATGGTTTCCCTCGTATTCATTACTATCCAAGTCGTACTTTCCCATAAACCGTGTCGAGTAGAAGAGCTTTGCAGTAATGCGAGGAATCGTTTCATCAGTTATTGGATTAGTCAACACTTGCATTGGCTCCGTAAGTACAGAAAGATCGTACCGGGGGATCCTCACAAAATCTTCATTGGAAAACTCTTCGTACGTTCTGTTCCACTCGTCTGGCGTGCGCATTGCGCCCCAGTTGGGACTACGGTTCACAGGGAAAACCGTTGTCCCAAATTCTGGGAATAACTCGGTTGCGGGTTCCACATGCGCTGATGGATGGAGTGGAGGTGTGGTTGTTGATTCGTTATCCTTCTTTTTTCCTTCGAGCTCTTTCGACTCTTCGTGAGTAGTTGTTGATTGTTCTCGAGTTTCCTTTGGTGCAGGTTTTATTTCTCCTGTCTCTTGTAAAATGCCTTCAGCTTCGACTTTAATACTGTCATTTTTTTTACTTAAGTCTGTCACTAAATTTTTTTCTGCAGGTAGTTCTCGAAGCATCTTCTCTGTCGTTCTTATCAGGAGCGATTGTCTCTCGTGCTCTAATACTTGAATATTTCCTTGGACCAGATACCCTGAACTCATACTCAGTACACCTATGCTGAGCCCCAACAGAAAAGTTACAAAGCCATTTTTGCTAATTAATGCAACCTTCTCTTTTGCACGACTTAAGGCAGCCAGTATTTTTTTTGTGTGAATTTTTATATATTATTATACTACTTAATTTATGTTTAGGCAAGTACTCAGTGAGTAATCAGTGTGTAATCACTCCTACTAAACGCGGGAAGCAGTCCTGCAATAAGCCTTGTTTCATGTTTAGTTGCTTTGATTCAAGATAAAACTAGGTGTGTTAATTTACCCTTACTATTCATTTTTCTTTTTGAGGGAGGAGGACACCTTGTTCGGCTCACGCTGATAAGCCCTTGAGCGGTAGCGAAAGGCTTATCAGTTAGTTCTGTAAAGGATTTCCTCCTCCCTCAATCTCCCTCCACCTTTCTAACGGTACCCGTTTAACTTGAAGTTGTGTTTTTATTTTCTTAAGAAAATGGTGTTGGGTAGTGAGCGGTTACCTTAGTGGATATTGCAGTAAAACAAATGAAAGGAGTAAGTAGTGAATAACTACAAATTACTTACCTCTAGTACTTTCGATCTACAACTTACAAGCTACAAACTACCACCTAGCAAGTGCTTCTTTAACTTCATTAGCGCTCTTCCTCGATGACTGCAAAGATTTTTCTCTTCTAGGCTCATGTTCGAGTACACAACATTAAATCCTTTCGGACGAAAGCAGGCAGAAATTGGTAGTCCTGGCAAATAACTACTTTCAAGTTGATCAGTAATAATTCCATCGCACTCTCCTGTAAATGTATGCAGTTTTTGCGCTTCGTCGATGTACGCAAGTGTACAAATAAATTTTGCGTGTTTGTTCGTCTCAATACTCATACGCTCTAAAAAGTACCGAATCCACTCCTCGTCACTAGCACTCGGCCCTGCGCCCCAGCGCCTGGTATGGACGCCAAGTTCATTTGCTAGAGCTTCTACAACAATACCCGAGTCATCGGCAATAGTCGGTAACCCCGTTTTGGTATGATAGAACTCCGCTTTTTGTACTGCATTATCGAGGAAGGTATCTCCCTCTTCGTGCGGACTTTCAGTGACATTTAGTTCATTTGGGGTTAGGAAGATAAATTTTGTACCTATCAGAGCTTCCTTCATTTCAATGATTTTACCTTTGTTTGTTGTTGCCAGCAGAATTTTCATGAGCCTATTGTAGATACTTTTTTCATGTATGTACTCACGAATTGGCGAATGCATATTTCTCTTAGTTCGTTGATACCCTTAACTACATTTGCCGCCTCAGCACTGTTTCCGTTGTGCTTCACCACGAGCGGAGCGTTAAAAAAACGCGCCTGTTTGACGACCGAGTCCGTCGCGGACGAGGGAGGAGTTCGCGTTTTTAGCGAAGCGAGTGGATTGAAGCACAGGATAACAGTGCGAAGCGGCGGTTTCTTTACTCCACTTTATTTCATAAAGAAAGTGGAAAGAGAAGGTGATGAACGAGAGAATTAGGACTTTATAGAATAGTTTGAGCAATCAAAATCATTCATACTGCGTATTTTACTCTTCTAAAAGCTCTAACCTACCACCTACCACCTGCAAAAAATTGACACATCAACTAAATTCTCTACCATTCTCATTAGCTCCTTTAAAGCAACGGAGGCTTTTATGCTCGCTTGTCGCGGGCAACTCACGTTCTGGAGCAACTAGAAAGGAGGTGCGCCATGCGCACCATCTTTACCACCGGGCAGGTCGCAAAGATCTGCAAGGTAGCCCCCCGCACCGTCAGTAAGTGGTTCGATTCCGGTCGCCTTCGTGGCTACCGGATCCCCGGCTCGCAGGATCGTCGCATCCCCCGCGACAGCCTGATTCGTTTCCTGAAGGAACACGGAATGCCCTTGGGCGAGCTGGAAGACGAAACGACGGGGAAGATCCTCCTCGTCGGCGTCGACGCCAGCGTTCGCTCGCAGCTGAACGAGCTGATGGGGCACGAGGACTTCACGTTCGAGTTCGCAACTAACGGATTCGAAGCCGGGACCAGGGTTGCCTGTTTGAACCCGGACTGTCTCGTCCTCGATGGCAAGGATGCCCTCGCCATGACGGCGTATATCCGGCAGAGCCAGCCGGAGCTGGTTCTGATCGCCCTCCTCACGGATGAGGAGTTGGCGAGCGGGCTTGACCGGAGCGTCTTCACCGAGACGTTCCGCAAGCCGTTCGACACGGCGCTGCTCGCGGAGCGCATTCGCACGCTGGTGAACCGCAAGAAGCAGCTGGCGTGAAGCCTGGTTGTCGAAGGAGCTCCACGAACCTCGTAGGTTCATGGAGGGCCCCCTGCCTATGTTAGGTTAGGGGGTTATTTTTCAATGTAGTTTTCTGTCATGGTTCGGGACGCATTTTCGCTGCGCTCAAATGCTCCTCACCACGACACCATCATATCCTATGGACAGTGAATAGAGAAAAATTTCGTGTCATGGTGAGGAGCACGAACGCAGTGAGTGCGTCCCGAACCATGACTTTCTACCATCTAATCTAGCTTTCCTCTCCATCATTCCCACTATCCTCCCCTACCATTCTATCAATATAAACCTTCCTCGCCTTCGCTCCATCAGAAGGTCCAATGAGCCCGCGTTCTTCCATAATATCTAGTAACCGTGCTGCACGTGCATAGCCAACTTTTAGTTGACGTTGCAAAAGCGAAGCCGAGGCCTTGTTTGTTTCTTGTACGATGCGAACGGCTTCAAAAAACATGTCGTCTCCTCCGTTATCATCTGCATCTAAGTTTATCGCAACTGTTCCACCTGTCACCGTATCGTTTGCAGCATCGCCACCTTCTCCAAGGGTAATCTCTTCCGTAAACATTCCACCACCTGCTACTTTAATTGCATTAATGACACGCTCTACTTCTTTCAATGAAATAAAGATTCCCTGAATACGAATCGGCTTTGGTGTTGCTGCATTCATATAAAGCATATCACCTCGTCCAAGTAAATCCTCCGCTCCTATGCTATCTAATATAGTGCGCGAGTCGATTGCTGAAACCACTCTAAACGCGATACGTGTAGGAATATTCGCTTTAATGAGTCCGGTGATAACATCTACGCTTGGCCTCTGTGTGGCAATCACAAGGTGCATTCCTACTGCTCGTGCCATTTGAGCTATACGAGCAATCATTGTTTCGGTGTCTTTGCGGTGTTGACGCATCATCAGGTCCGCAAGTTCATCGATGACAATAACAATACGTGGCAACTTCTTCTCGTCGTCGGTCTGCTTCTCGTTATACTCAGCTAAGTTGCGTACGCCCGCTTCACTAAAACGATGCAACCTTCGTCCCATTTCCGCAATTGCCCAGCGCAGTGCTTGTAATGCTTTATCCGATTCGGTGATGACGGGGGTAAGCAGATGTGGAATGCCGTTATACGGCATAAGTTCTACTCGCTTTGGATCAATGAGGATAAATTTAAGCTCGTGTGGAGCATTCTGGAAGAGGAGCGAAATAAGGAATGTGTTCATCGCGACCGATTTACCAGCACCCGTCGCACCAGCTATCAGTAAGTGTGGCATATCTTCTATCGTTGCGACGTAGGCATCACCCGAGACCCCTCGGCCTAGCGGAATAGTAAGAGGGGAGTGAGACTCTTTGAAAGATGCAGAATCGAGCAGCTCGCGTAGGTACACCGTACTACGTTTTTCGTTAGGCATTTCAATTCCTACAAGTGACTTCCCAGGAATTGGCGCCTCGATACGTAAACTCTGCGCAGCAAGAGCCAGTGCTAAATCATTCTTTAAGCTCTCAATTTTACTTAGTTTAATTCCTTCTGCTGGCTCTAGCGTAAATTGCGTTACAGTCGGACCAGGATGAGCATCGCGCATGGTGACATCGACTTCAAACTCTGCGAGCTTCTCTTTAATTCGTGCTGCCTGCGCCTTTAATTCCTCGTCATTCACGGTTAATTCGCTTCGTTTCGACTCCAGCAGATCAAGTGACGGAAACGTCCACTCTTCATAACGAGTATCTTTCATTTCCAGTAAGCCTTTCATTGGCTTTTTCAACACTTTGTCATTTGATGTCTTCTGTTCATTTTTTTGATTTGATTCCAGTGCAAATGCGGGACGAACAATATTAAGGTCTGGCTCATCGGTTTCTTCTTCCTCTTCGTCATGAAATCCACTTTCAACCAAATCTTCATCTTCCGCTGTTTCATCCAATTCCTCAATTTCAGGTGGGCGGATACGCCTCATTGATTTTTCTGGCTTAGACGAAGTCGTCAAATTTTTGATGATAGTAGGAATATCCGGCTCGAAGGTGATAAAGACTCCCGCCAAAAAAAGAACGCCAAGGAGGATGAATCCAACCTTTGGGCTAGCAAACGCAGCAAACGGAAAAGCCATAAGGAAGCCAACCGCGCCTCCTAGTTCATCTCGCTTTTCGGCAATATCTTGCAGGGGTGCAGTAAGCTGCACAACACCCAAAAATGCAGCAAGACAACAGAGTAGACCAACAGTACGCTTCGTTTCGATATTTGGGGAATTACCAATAAAAAGTAAACATCCTAAGATAATCAACCCTCCCGGGAAAAGTGAGCTGTATGCACCAAACAAAAATGTAAGACTACGGTACACTGTTAGTCCCAGTGCTCCTGCGCCGTTACCAAGGGCTAAGAAAAGTACAAGACCAAGGCCGATGGCTAGAACTGCTTTTACTTGCCTCAGCGTGTGATCCTGTAAATCTAAACTTGGGAAATCGTTCCCACTCTTACGTCGTCGCCTTGTTTTGGTTCTAGTCCGAGCTTTTGGCATCGGTTAGTAGTGTACTCTTTTTTTGTTGTAGGTGGTAGCTTGAAGCGTGTAGATCGTCATGGTTCGGGACGCACTCGCGTTGCTCGTGCTCCTCACCATGACACGACCTTAGCGTCTTTGTTTATTGCAAAGTTATGGTCAGATGTCTTGCTAAAGATAATTGATTCACGGATGGGGCGGTGTCGTGGTGAGGAGCTTTTGAGCGAAGCGAGAAAGTGTCTGCCCTGTCGGTAGGGCAGGTATCGAACCCTGTTGCAACAACTTAGAGCGCGATTCTTTCGCACAACCATGATGCAATTTCCCTGTTGCCGAAGACGAGCACACGAGGATCAGGGCAGGCTTTCCTTCTGAAGACGAGCGAAGCGAGCGTAGGAAGGTTCGCGCGGTTTTAAACACGATTTAAAATAAAATATAGTGTTTTGATCACTAAAAAGCCCCTAGAAGAGATCCATCATATGTCTATTATCCAACGTAAACTGTCGTAAAGCTTTATCTCGCTGCACATAGTCAGCACAATGACTTTCTACAAGCTTCCAGAAGGATGACGAGTGATTATGGTGAATTCTGTGCGCAAGTTCATGAATGATGACGTACTGGACAAGCGAAAAGGACGTAAAAAAGAGGGGAGTACTTAGTGCAATTTTTCCATGACTACTGCAGCTACCCCACCGCGATCGCATCATCTTGATGTCCACTGACTGAAATTTTGCCTTGGTTGTTCGTTCGTTAATAGAATGTACTAGTTTCGATACTTCAGCTTCAAGTGATTTAGAGACAAGTTTCCAGAGTAAATTCTTAAGGGTGACATCACTGATTGTCTTTGATCTTGTGACCTCCCAACCATTTGGAACCTTCTGTGCAGATAGTTTTATGCCACTCTTTATATAAAAAAATATTATATTTCCGTATACAGGTTCAACGACGAAATCTTGCGAGTTTCCAGCAAAGTAAGGAGAGAAAGGCTCAATGACACTTCGTTCATGATCCTTGACCATCATTTTTTTGGAACGTCGAATGAGTTCATCAATATGCTCTCTTTTAGTTCCTTCGTTTAAGCCCCTTGCTAAACGGATGACAAGTGTGCCATGGCGGATAGTAGCTCTGGAGTTTTTGTTTTTGCTTTGCTCAATGACTATCGGATACTCCCTCATGCGACTATCGTAGCAATTCAGTGACTTTACAGCTACGGATTACATTCGTCGTGAAATTTTGAGTCCCTTCCTCTATACTTTATGCATGTCGGTACTAATTGCAGGTTCTCGTGGCTGGATTGGTTCACAGTTGCTCACACAATTTAAAGGAGCAGTAGGGCCATCGTTCGATATTGCTGACGCTATGGAAGTGAGGAGGGTTTTGGATGAGCATAAACCATCCATCGTGATTAATGCTGCAGGGAAGACCGGACGACCCAATGTCGATTGGTGTGAAGATCATCAAGTGGAGACACTTCGTGCCAATGTTACGGGTCCTTTGGTACTTTTAGAGGAATGTCTAAAACGAAATATTTATTTTGTTCACGTAGGCTCTGGTTGCATTTACCAGTCCACGCACGACGAAGTATGGACTGAAGTTGACACGCCTAACTTTACAGGTAGCTTTTACTCTTTTACGAAAGCAATGAGTGATCAACTACTTGCTCGTTTTCCTGTTCTTCAACTGCGCTTACGTATGCCGTTCGATGCTTCTACTCATCCAAGAAGTTTACTGACAAAGCTGCGGAATTATACGAAGGTTCTTGATGTTCCTAATTCTGTGACCTATTTACCAGATTTCCTCACTGCGATTCAAGAACTCGTTACTCAGCGAATTACAGGGACCTTTAATATGGTTGCACCAGGGGGAATTTCACCGTACAAAATTATGAAAATGTACCAAGAAATTGTTGACCCTACTCATACTTTTCAACGTCTGGACCTTAGCAATTTGCCTTCTGTCGTCAAGGCACAACGAAGTAACTGTGTGCTTTCGTGCACAAAGTTGCAGAAAGAAGGAGTGAAGTTAACACCAGCGGAAGAAGCAGTGAGGATAGCCTTAACTCAGTTGGTTCGTATAATCTAGAAGTTTTTGTTCTCGCAAAATTTCGGTGAGCACATGTTTTACTAAATCGATATTGCTTTTTGGTTTCTTAATAAGATCAATACGACCATCTGGATATTTTACTGGTACCATATGAAATGCGCCTAAACCACCACCATGTACAACTTCAACACTGATACTGGTTCTCATTTTTTGAGCAATAAGATAGCTATAGTTCAATTGAACATCTCGTATTCGTCCCCGAAGCATTGGGCTCTGACGAATAATGTCTGCTAAAGCAGCTTCGGAAGTTAATTCTTTTGGCAGGGTTTGTTGAAACGACATTTCTATGACTTTTTCTATCCTGTTTTCTGCCTTGATTGGTTGATTCATAGGACGCTAATTTGCCTTGAATGGATCAAGATGTCAATTATTATTTGCTTATCACTATGAAAAGTGATACTATAGTGAGATTATGCCTCAAACTCAAAATCAGAAAAAATTACAAACTGGCGTTAGCCTTTTCATCCTCATGGTTGTGGGTATTGTTTTATATCAAGATAGTTTGCAAGATGCGAAGGAAGTACTGGTAACTATTTTGTCTTCGCCTAAGTTAATTCTTATTGCTTTCGTGATTGCAGGTTTTGTCATTACCATGCTCACGGATTGGAATTCGGTTGTGAATACCGTTCAAATGCCAAACATGTCACTTGCAGACATCGAGTCGACGCATCCAGCTTTTGCAGGGAAGAAGGAAGTAGCTTTCATGGTTTTATTCTCTTTTGCATTCTTTCAACTGGGGTTACAGCTGATGTCCAGTGTTGGTGCAGAAAGGTACTCTCTCTCTGCGGAGACAGACTACAAACTTCGCACCACTCAAGCGCAGTTTGTGGACTTCGATCACGATGGTGATCTCGACGTTCTTTCGGTAGTAAAGCAACCGAGCATCTTCCTACCTGAAGTGGAAGTATCTAGCAGTACATCATCGTTGAGCGGTAGTAGTGAAGAAACAACACTGCTAGAGAATAGTGAGAAAATTGAGACAGGGGATGATTCGTCTTTTAGGAGCATGGATTCAAGTTCTTCGCTCTCAGAGTCACGAGAAGATTCTTCAAGCGAAGGTGAAATGAGTACATCAAGCGAACCAGCGCTCGAATCATTTTTTCCAAAAGCATTAGCAGAAGAATCAATGCTTGAGACAACAGATGCCAGTTCCTCCGTTGCACTGGAACAGCCTAACGAGATCGGCGATGTCCTTCCCTCTAGTGAATTCGTAGAATCTCTTTCGAGCAGCACAAGCTCTTCAGATGAACAAGTTGTTGAGGAGCAAACTATAGATAGCCAATCACCAACTGACATTGATGCAGATGTCTCTGCTTTAGTAGAGGGCGAAAATAGTATTGAGACCTCGTCGGGTAGCAGTGCGTCAAGTGTAACAATCGACGCTTCAAAAAACGAAGATCTTGCATCATCGAGCATTCAGGAACAAGGTCAAGAAACTTCAAAGATAGACTATTCGCACGCATCGATGATCCTCTCGCTTAACGATGGACATGGAGTGTTTACTTCGACACCACTTCTATTTTCGAACAGCATTCAGTTTAGTCGATTCACGCTAGGTGAAATGACAGGAGATTCTTTTGTAGATTTTGTAGCCTACTCAGACGAAACGCAAACTGTGTATCAATTTGTAAATGACGGAACGGGTTCTGGTTCACTGAAAGCCATGACGACCATTGCTGATGTTTCGGAAATGATGCTGCGAGATATGGACGATGATGGTGACGCTGACTTGCTTGTGCTGAAGAAAAAAAGCGCAAATACGCAAGCACTCTGGATCAATGACGGACTTGGTTCATTCACTCCCTCCAGTCTTGCACTTCCATCGGGCGACTATGCTACAGTTGCAGATTTTGCTTCAGGAGAAGAATTTGAGATTGCGATTTTAGAATCAACGGGAGGTACTCTTTCGCTCTACTCCAAGAAAAACCAAGAACTAGAACTTGTCTCCAGGCTTTCTATCACAGGTTTTTATGACTTGCTCGTTGATGATGATGTCGATGCTGATGGAGACGTTGATCTCCTCACTGTGCAGAAAGATGGTGACATTCGTGTTCTCCTCAATAATGGAGATGGCAGCTTTGGACTTGGTAGTCGCTTTGGCGATATTGGAAGTGTTCGTGCTGTGGCCCTAGGTGATACGGATAACGATGGAGACTTGGACGCTCTTATAGGAGGCGAACCGATGAGTGGTAAGGGCGGGGGTACTGAATTATGGCTCAATAATGGCATGGGCATTTTTACCGACCGTGCTTTAGAATTTGACTCTTCCTCCTGTCTGAGTACTCTTGCACTTGGCGATATTGATGCCGATGGTGATCTTGATCAATTTGCGGGACGCACAGGATGTACGATGGAAGGAGTTTCATCTCTCGTCTATGCGAGCGATACTGCAGATCGTGCAATAAATACTCAACCAAGAAGTGCACAGATGCTGACTGAACGCGTGACTGCAAGTGGTAGTAAAACTGTCGATGTACTCCTTTCGTGGGGATCGGGTTTTGATCTTGAAACGCCTCCCGAATTACTTAATTATGACATAGAACTAAGATATCAAAATGGTAGAGCTGTGATTCCGTCGGTTCACTACTCACCATATTATAGCTCAGGCAACCGTCAGTCCTCATTTGCCACTCAGCGTACTCTTCGTAATCTCCCATGTAACAGTACAAATTCCTATGTCTGGAGTGCAGTGACGCGTGATACAGGATTTAAAAAAACAGTAAGCACGTCAAAGACATTTACCATAAGTGACTCGTGTAAACTTACACAACCGCAGGGCTTCTTTTGGTTTAGGGTACAGTAGTGGTTTAATGATCACTTACACTCGACCTGCCGTTCTTTTGCCCGTACACAGTTACGAATAAGGCTCGCAACAGTCATAGGGCCAACACCCCCTGGCACAGGTGTTATTGCCGACGCAATATCTTTTAGAGCCTCAAAGTCGGTGTCGCCAACAAGTTTATCGCCCACTCTTGTTATCCCTATGTCTATCACCACGACGCCTTGTTTAACCATCTCTTTCGTAATGAGACCTGGTTTACCCACCGCAACGCAGAGGATGTCGGCTTGCTTGGTAAAGTACGGTAAGTCCTTGGTAAACTTATGACAAATAGTCACTGTAGCATTGCGGTTACAAAGCATCACGGCTAGTGGCTTGCCTACAATGTTGCTATGACCAACAACGACAATATGTTTGCTTTCTACGGGAATACGATAGTGTTCAAGGAGTGAGATGACCCCTGAAGGTGTTGCGGGCGGTAAATGTTCAAACTCAGTTGAAAGGAACATCTTCCCCAAATTATATGCACCAAAACCATCGACGTCTTTCTTTGGATCAATGGCACGTATCACTTCAGGAACTCGTGGTTGCAGGTGAGGTGGCAGGGGCAGCTGAATGATGAAACCAGTTGTATCTGCATCTGCATTTAATCGATGAATGAGTTGCAGCAGCTCTTCAAAAGAACACGAATCCTCTAATTGAAGATGTTCGTGGCGCATACCTACGTCGTCGCAACTTTTAATTTTCTGACGGATGTAACTTGCACTCGCTTCGTTTTTTCCTACTTGTACAACCACAAGCTTCGGATTCAATTCTTGAACTTTAGAACGAAGTGACTCAAGCAAAGCCTGTGCTGCTGTTTTGCCTTCGAGGAGAAGTACACTCATGCTTTAAGCATACCACAAACGTTGTCATGACGTTGAGTTGTCATAGCTAAAATTACTGCAGAATATTTTGAAGTGATTCCATGATGAGCGAACTTACTTTTTCACGTTCTCCTGAAGTATCAATGGTGACAATAGATGTGTCGTTTTGTGCCATAACCGAGTAGAGATCATACACTTTTCGCTGGAGCGAAACTTCTTCAAGAATATCCTGTTCATTGCGTGACTGTGTTCGCTCCATGCAAACCGAAAAAGGTGGAAGACAAAACAACGTCGCAGTAGGACGAAGAAATTCAGCGTTGATGTCCTTTAGCCACGCTGGGGTTAACCCCAGCGCCTCTCCATAGACAAGTGTTGAATGCGTGTATCGATCGCAAATAACCGTCGTTCCCTTTTCCAGCACAGGTAGTAGTTCGGTCTCGAGGTGAAGCGCCCTATCTGCAGTAAAGAGTAACTGTAGTGCAGCAGGTGAGGGGATTTTTTTTTGCTTGAGTTGCTCACGAATAAAAATGCCCAGTGAAGAACTTGTAGGTTCCGCAGTACTGAAAATGTCACTACCCTTGGCGCGCAGTTTTTCTGCCAATAATCGAGAGTGAGTCGTTGTTCCCGAGCCGTCTGGTCCTTCAAGGACTATGAACTTTCCCTGCATACTTGTAGAGTATATCAGCGTATAATATTCAGCTACTGTAACTGTTATGAAAAATACTCGGACGATTATGAGCTCGGGCATTGGCGTACTTCTTTTTATTCTAGCCTGCACAGTTGTTATCCATAAACTACAGCAGTATTCGTTTGCTCAAATTGTGGCTGGCATTGCTTTAGTCCGTACCGATGCAATAATTCTTGCTGTGGTTCTTACGTTTTTTACGTATATGATTCTTACCTGTTACGATACTCTCTCCTTCTATTTTTTCGATCACTCGCAACCATACACACGCATTGCCCGTGCTGCATTTACAGCTGCTGCTCTCGCAAATAACACGGGACTTTCGTTCATCAGTAACGCGACACTTCGCGCACGCTTTCACGCATCATTTGGGCTCAATGCAAAACAAATTGCGTCGATTCTTGCGTTTTCAGTTCTCACGCAGACTGTGGGGTTTTTACTTGTTAGTTCGCTTGTCTTTATCTTTTTTCAACTTGACGATCTCCAGAAATTTCTTCCATCGTTCTTGCCACTTTCATTCATAGGTTATGGATGCCTTTGCCTTCTTCTGCTTTATGTTTGCATAGCAATGAAAGCTAAAAAGGAGTACAAAGTACTTGGTTTGACCATTCCACACGTTCGTCCTTTCATTGTCATTCTGCAAATGTGCATTGGAATGTTCGACTGGTTTTTTGGTTCGCTTGTTCTTAGAGTTCTTTTACCTGCTGATCTTGGAATGTCGTTCCTACATTTTTTCGAAATGTATACCGTTGCACATAGCGTCGCGGTGCTAAGCCAGGTACCAGGTGGAATAGGAGTCATTGAATCATTACTTCTCTACTTACTACCTGAGACAATACCTTCAACGACTATTCTGGGAGCACTTCTTGTGTATCGTGTGATCTTCTTTTTTCTTCCTCTTCTCATTGCAATTTTTTTTCTTGCTCATCACGAAATTCACGAACGCCATCATCTTGCAAAGGAAAATAGTAGAGCAGTTAATGAATAATATGCGTATCTTCAATGCGCATGCCAAAGTCTCCCTCGAAATAGAGGCCTGGTTCAATAGTGATAACCTGATTCTTCTTAAGCCGCGTCAACTCTGCCTTTATAGAAAGAGTAGGTATTTCGTGAATATCGAGCCCAAGTCCGTGCCCAAGCGCATGGCAAAATTCTTTGGTAAATCCGTGCTCTGCTAGAACTGAACGAGCAACTGTGTCTAATTTTCTATTAGTTACGCCAGGCTTTAGTAGTGCTTCAGCAGCCTTCTTTGCTTTTAGAAGAGCAGAAAGTGCCTTTGTTTGTTTTTCCGTTGGAAGACCAGTGAAATAGACTCGACTATAGTCACTGCAGTAACCGTCGACACGTGCGCCCATATCCACTTGCACTATATCCCCCTTTTTCAGCTTGCGTTCAGTTGGACTGTGATGAGGCCTACTTGTGTTGCTGCCAAAAGCAACAATGGTGCTAAATGCCATGTTAGTTGCACCTTTGTCGAAACAAAGTGTATCAATTCGTCTTGCAAGGTCGCGCTCGCTTATGCCAGCCACAAGCAATGAAGGAATTTTGAGAAGAACACTTTTAGTGATACTGCACGCCTGCAGAACAAGACGTAGTTCCGCAGAAGTTTTTTGTGAACGAAGTGATTCTACGACGTTTAACGTTGGATAAAACTTGATGTGCCGAAATTTTTTCTTTAGACCCTCTAACTTAGCAACACTGATATGTTCACTTTCAAATGCAAGATGCTTTATGCCCTGCATTGTCGTGCTCCAATTTGTGAGATCATCAGCAATAATACCTTTCACATGTTCACGGCAAACTTGTTCCCGGTATCGCCCATCAACAAAAAGCGTTGCCTTTTTTGCGTCGACGAGCAGTAAACCAGCGCTTACGTGTACACCGGTCACGTACGCAATATTTGTGAGTGACGTAATGAGAAGCGTCCTCTTCTGTGCATGCTTTGTGAGATGTGAACGAAGCCGTTGCAGAGGCGAAGGAAGCTTCAAAAGAGCTGGAAAAAAAGCCAAATCTGTGCTAGTATAGTGAGATACTTCCACTTTCACAATTATGAGCAATCGTTCAGGATTCGTGCGCAGTGCTCTGTTATTGATTTTCACCTTCTGCATGCCTCATAAGGCTTTGGCATCTGTATATACGGGTGGTGGTATTTTGCAAGGATTAAGCGCGGCATCGGGCATAGGGGGCATTAGTCGTTCGACCAATATTCGCGAACTAATCCTTGCGGTTATCACATTTCTGCTTAATTTTGTACTTATTCTTGCTGTTCTTGCAATTATTGTTGCGGGAATGTACCTCATTACCAGTAATGGCGATGATGCGCAAAAAGATAAAGCCAAAAATATCATCTTCTATTGCATAGCGGGTATACTCCTTGTCCTCTTTTCGCGTGCCATTGTCCTTGTCGTCAATTCAATTTTTACCTAGTCATGCAGGGCTTTATTCGCTCACTACTGGCATTAACAATCATTGTTCTTGTTGGTATTGGTTTTGTAACAACATTTGCCGAAAGTACGACAGATTCCTCAACACGTATTCGGCTTACAGTTGGTGATAGTGTGAATATTGGCGTTGTATCAAGTACTCCTGAAGCCGACTGGAGCTGGATCCTTACAAAAGATCATACATTTGTCAGTGCACAGCGGACTCGCTTTTTTGAGACACGTTTTGCACAAACGGGTACGTATGCGTTAGATGTAAGTATTGTGGACCAAGTGCAGTCGGTCAGTCAGTACTATGCGTTTACCATAGAGGTGACAGAAGATTCAACACGAAGTAGTGATCGCACAATGCCGGTGCAAAGTGGAGCACTCCGGGTTGTTGCACAAACGGAACCGATTGCAAACCAGGGGACAGTCGTACTCCCTGCCAATGGTGGATTTGTTAAAATTGATGCTTCCTCGTCCGAGGGTTCCATTCAACGATATGCAATGGACCTCGATTCGTTGCAGGATTCTAGTGCAAATGGAAATCCTGTTGATGATGATGACATCACGTCCACTATTACTGCAAAAACGGGCGGACCACTGTTTTTATATTTTGGTCCTGCTTCTCCAAAAAGAAGTGTGGGAATTGCTGTGTTTAATAATCAAAACCAGTCTGCAGCTGCCAGCTTTTCTGTCATGACAAGTGCAGCATCCACGACTCATGTACCGAATGCAATGAGTGTGAGCATACAAGGGTCCACTGTCTTCTTCTCGCCAAATCTCGATCCAGCAGTACTTCAAGGTAAGGAAGTTCTGTATAGTTGGGATTTTGGGGACCGAACACGTAGTTTGCTAGAGCGACCCTCGCATGTGTATGGGTCAACAAATTCGTATCCTGTGACACTCACAGTGCAGGACATTCGCACGGGCGAAGTGCTTGTCGCTGCTACTGAAACTGTCACTATTGTTCCTGCACCAATTACGTCTGATCCTATTACAACCAATGCAAGCGCTTCATCGGTACCAAGTCAGACTTCCTCTTCCAGTAGCCAACCAGGAACCGGAACAATCGACCAAATAACAAACCCTTCATCGCAAGATTCTTCAAGCACAGGATCAGAAGGTTCATCGGCAGTCCTTTCATACCTTCCTGCCGGCATTGCGTTGACATTCGGTTTTATTCTTTTTGTTCTTCTTGCACTTCTTGTTCTCTTCTTTTTACTTTGGAGGTGGGTGCGCAACCGTGCTACTAGTAAGTTACGCGAAACATTAGAGAAAATTGAAACAGCAATTATTCAAAAAGATGTCACAGAAAAAACTGTCGTCGACATTGCTCCTGTACAGGTAAAGAAGAAGGATAAGCAAGAAGACACTTCAGTAATCGTAGATACAGAGAAAGAAAAAACAGAATTTACCTCGCAAAATCGAACACTAGAGACACCCACTACTTCTGCTGGCCCCGTTCCATCGTGGCTGGCAAAAGCGTCTGATCAAAGTGCCTCGCCCCTTCAGGCTCAAAAAGCTAAAGTTCCAACACAAACTGAGGCGGTACAAAAGTCCGAACGTACAGCCTCAGTTCCTCAGACAAGTGCAAAAAGTACGTCAACGACAAGCCAAGTTCAACCTCAGTCCGTCGTTAATGCACCACTAGCGTCGCAAGACGCTCCGGTTCCACCATGGCTAAAAGCAGCAGAGAAAGCTACGACACAATCGACTCCAAGCCAAAATACTAGTACAGCATCGACGAGCGATAAAGTAGCTCCAGCGAAACAGAACACAGAGAAAAAAGTCGAAAAGAAGACTCAAGAAACCTCTCAGGTGCTTAAAAAAGAAACTCCCCAAGCAATGGGTAATAATTCGGCTGTGGTACAAAATGCTCATAAGAAGAATTCCGATAGAACAGAAAGCTCAGTTCCTTCAACGAATCAACGCACACCTAAGGAAAGTTCTTCCTTGTTCCCGCAAAGTTTAAACACAAGCAGTGAAATAAAAGAGTCATCAGTAAAGAACTCGGTTCAGGACAAAGTGAAAATTAACAAAAATGATGGGGTCATCAACAATGCAAAAGATACTCTTCCTGAAAAGATTGAAACGAAGAAGTCAGAACCAGTAAAAGATTCTACTGCATTAAACACTCCATCACTGACCGCTGCTTTAAGTGCAGCGAATCAGACGATAGAGAGTTCAACAGCATCAAATCTAGTAGAAAAAGAAGTCAGCAAGCAATCTGAAAAAGTGTCTAGTCCTACTCAAACGAAGAGTCAGCCATCTTCTTCTTCCAGTGATATGAATCGCATCGAAGTACCGCAAAAAAGTAACGAAGAAAGGACCAAACAAAATTTTCCAATATTGTCTTCTTCGAATACTCAAATGGTAGAGGAAGTTTCCTTAGTAACGGACGATCAGCCAGTTGCCATCATTCAGGCAGATAGCTTACTTGAGTCATAAAACAGAGAATCGCTTCGATATCCTTTTCATGAATCATGTTACCCTTCACCAGGGTCAGCAAATTCCCCCAGCTTATCAGTAATTGAATATGTATCGAGATTATCTTGTTCGATAAACTTCAGTAGCTCTGGTATTGCATCGTCAAACTGAAGTTGCTTTTGCTTTCCTGCTGACATATCGCGGAGAATGATGGTATTCTCCTTTACTTCCATCTGACCGAGTAGCAAGCAGTACTTTGCCTGAAAACGGTCAGCTAAGCGCATTTGACTTTTTAAACTTGCCTCACCAAGTGCACCAACTGTATGGAGTCCGAGGTCACGAAGTTTACTAACGAGAGGTAAGCACTTTCGCTTTGCTTCTGGTCCTAACTGTGCGACGAAGACATCAACTTGATCTTTATTCGGAGGGGCAATTCCCGCCTGCTCCATGTGCCACATAATTCGTTCCATGCCTGCAGCAAAGCCAACACCTGGGGTTGGCTTTCCGCCCAATTCCTCGATGAGATAGTCGTACCTTCCCCCTCCACCGACTGCGTTTTGTGCACCTGTTGATGAATCCCAAAATTCAAAGACGGTTTGATTATAGTAATCTAACCCACGGACAAGCGAAAAATTTTCATGGTACGTGATACCTAAGTCATCTAGATACGTTAGAAGATTCTTATGATATTCTTTGCTCTCTTCACTGATGAACTGTGCAAGTGTGGGGGCATTTCTGACTAGTATTTGCGTATCTTCTTCTTTCGAGTCAAGAAGTCGAAGCGGGTTCGTCTGCAATCGTTCACGATCAATGTCAGGCAAATTACGTTCTTTACCTGTAAAATAGTCTTTCAGTGCCTCAACAAATTTCTTTCGGTCATCTGCTGCTCCAATGTTATTAATTTGAAGCTCTAGTCTATCTAAAATTTTCAGGTCGATAAAAATCTTTGTAATCATGTGGATCAGCTGCGCATCGATCGATGCGTCACTGAGACCAATAATTTCAAAGTCGAATTGATGAAACTGTCTGTAGCGTCCTTTTTGAGGGCGGTCGTAGCGGAAACAAGGACCAATGGCATACAGCTCAACTGGTTGTGGCAGTTCCTGCATCCCATGCTCAATGTACGACCTACAAATCCCTGCAGTAAACTCGGGGCGAAGTGCGTACTCCTTATCTTTTGTATCGGTTTCTGCGCCCTTCCTGCCAACAGCAAACAGCTCTTTTTCAACAATATCTGTGTGTGTTCCAATTCCACGTTCAAATAAACTACGATCCTCAAATAGTGGCGGATCTATACGCTTAAAGCCTGCTTGACGAGCGCGGTGACGCACTGCTTTTTTAATGTACGTCATGTACTGATGGTCAGATGGCAGCACGTCATGGACGCCCTTTGGGGAACGGTATTTAAGTTCAGACATAGTAAGTAGTCTACTAGAAAAACTTAAGTCTAGCTAGGGATTTTATCGTTTCCTCTCGTTATGATATACCCGTAAATCATGTATTTTGATGACCGTCGTATTTGAGAGCTCTATGGAAAGGAAAACATCACAAATTAGGCCATTCGTACTACATGTAGATGACCGAATGCAGAAAGCTCGATACACCCTGACTGAGCCAGAAGGACGAAGTTTTGATTCTAGATTTTCTCCTGATCTTAGTCCTGCACAAATGCTAGAGCTTGGAGTTTTTGGCGGAAAATATCTGACGGATTGCACTGAGGAATACCCATCTCAATGGTTTTCTAACGCTAAGCTCTCACCAAAATTCTATGACTCTTCACTTAATTTTTTCGGGGTCCGCGCTAGTCAAAGCTTAAAAGTCTGGCAACAAAAAGGGTGGATTCACCCAGCCGATCCTCGTGGGTGGTTTCAGTGGTACTGTCGTTACTACCTAGGTCGACGCTTGCCGGAGGAAGATGACAGGCAAATAAGACGGTGGTTGGCGATGAAGAGACACGTAACGCAGATATGTAATAATTGTTATCCGGGGGATATGCTATGCAGAAGAAGGCAGCGCCAAGCTTTGCTACATTGGGCGTATGATAGTAGGGAATTATAGGCTAATGCTTGACAATATGCTTTAAGTTAGCAAAATGCTTTACTATGAAACGCTTTAATCCTATCGTCGAATCAAATGAGAAAGACAGCAATCCAGAAGATTCTGACATTGGTCCTAGAACTCCTGAAGAAGTGGAAAAGTGGGCGATGCATGATCTGATGAATGCGCTTCCTAGTCAAGCAGAGAAAAGAGTAAAAACAGCAAGAATGACTACTGAACAAAGGATAATGTATGGTGCTTTAATATTTAGTCAGGGTTCGGATACCGCGAGAGATAAAGTTTGTGTTACAAGAGAAATTATATGGAAAAGAAGAAGAACTTCGCGAGTATGCCCTCATGCATTTACAAGATGATGATCAATTAGATTCTGCATTTGTTACCCGGGAAATCAAGTCATACTTGACGAAGTAGAGCGAGTAAGAGGTCTGATTCCTGACGAAGAAATTACTGAAATGTCTCGCTTTGTTAAAAATGTTGAGTCGAAGTGATTAAAAGAACTTTCGCAGTAAAATACTCATGAGATTCTATTTTCAGTAACCATGCGAGTCGGTATACTCTTTTTCGTCATTCATGGCGATCGTAGCTCAGCTGGTTAGAGCATCGGGTTGTGGTCCCGAGGGTCGTGGGTTCGAGCCCCATCGGTCGCCCCAGAACCTCATATCACTTATTTCAATCATTTAAAACAAAGGCGAGAAGTTCACCTTATTCGATTCCTTTTACAAGTTCAGATCAAGGAATTACAGGAATTGTTAGCAGATTTTACGTGCTCTGAACAAGTAGAGTCGAAGATCTCCAATCCCATTACCTAATTACACATCCAAATTCTTTACTCCCTTCGCATGGGTCTGAATAAACTTCTTGCGTGGTGCAACCTCGGCACCCATGAGGGTCGTAAAGATGGCATCTGCAGCTTCGGCATCTTCCAACGTGACGCGTAACATCAACCGCGTACTTGGGTTCATAGTTGTATCCCATAATTGTCCTGGGTTCATTTCGCCAAGCCCTTTGTAGCGCTGAATACTTACTTTGCGAGCTTTTTTAACCTCGGGCTCAACTTTTGCTCCTTTTTTAGTCTTTACTTCATCCTTCACTTCGTCATCCTCACTTTCAGATACTTCCTCCTCAGTTTCTTCTAACTCCCTTGGTGCAATACCCCATTCGTTTAGGACTGCATCTCGCTCGCCATCCGAAAATGCGTAGCGAGACTCTTTTCCTGCACTAATTTTATAGAGCGGTGGTTGTGCGATATACAGGTGACCTGTATCGATAATTTCGCGGAAATAACGATAGAAAAGCGTCAACAGAAGTGTGCGGATATGAGCTCCGTCGACGTCGGCATCGGTCATAATGACAATGCGATCGTAGCGAAGTTTTGCAAGTTCCTTTACTTCACCAATTCCCATTCCCATCGCAATAATAAGCGACTTCACTTCGTTATTCGCGAGCATTTTATCTAGGCGTGCTTGCTCGACGTTTAAGATCTTTCCGCGAATTGGCAAAATTGCCTGAAATTCACGGTTTCGCCCTTGCTTAGCCGATCCTCCGGCGGAATCGCCCTCTACGATGAATAGTTCACATTCGCTCGGGTTTTTAGAGCTACAGTCTGCAAGCTTGCCGGGTAGTGTCATTCCTTCCAATGCTCCTTTACGAATCACCGCATCGCGTGCAGCACGTGCAGCTAATCGCGCTCGTGCTGCAAGTAAACATTTGCCTATCACCTCGCGTGCATCGCTAGGATTTTCCTCAAAGTACATTGCCAGCTTTTCGTTGACCACGGTCTCGACAATGGTCTTCATTTCAGCATTTCCTAATTTACTTTTCGTTTGACCCTCAAACTGGGGTTCGCGCAAGCGAACAGAAATTACAGCTGCCAAACCTTCACGTACATCCTCTGCAGTTAAATTTTCATCTTTTTCTTTAAGGAGCGATTCTTTCCGGGCGTAAGCATTGATTGTACGTGTAAGAGCAGCTTTAAAACCGGTTAAATGCGTCCCACCTTCGGTTGTGTGAATGTTGTTTGCAAACGTAATTGTTTGATCTTGAAATGCCTGACTGTACTGCATCGCCACTTCTACAAAACCTTCGGGCTCATCTTTCTCAAACCAAATGACACTTCCAATACCTTGCTGCGAGTGGTTCATATGGCGCACGTAGGCCGAAATTCCGCCATCGAAGTGAAAGCGATACAGTCGTGGGAGGTTTGCGTCTTCTTCGGAGCGCTTTTCGCGCTCGTCCATGACCGATACGGTAATGCCACGTGTTAAATACGCTTGCTGACGAAAGTGAGCAAGGAGTGTCGAAAGACTCATCTCAAGTGTGTCAAAAATTTCATCATCAGGGTAAAAACGAATAAGCGTACCCCTCTTGTCAGTTTTCCCAATACTTTTTACGATGTCTTTTGGTTTGCCTCGAACGTACTCCTGCATATGAATTTTCCCTTCACGAAAAACTTCAGCACGCATGGAGCTACTAAGTGCATTCACCACTGAAGAACCTACACCGTGTAACCCCCCAGAAACTTTGTACCCAGATTCATCGCCTCCGAATTTACCACCAGCATGGAGGACCGTAAGCACAGTTTCAAGTGCGGACTTCTTTGTTTTTGGGTGAATATCAACAGGGATTCCACGACCGTTATCTTCCACGCTTACAGACGCATCGTCGTGGAGCGTGACAGTGATGTGCGTACAGTGCCCTGCCATTGCTTCGTCGATACTGTTATCCACAATTTCGTACACACAGTGATGTAGTCCACGCTGGTCGGTACTACCAATGTACATACCGGGACGCTTACGGACTGGCTCTAGTCCTTCAAGAACCTGAATGTTACTGGCATCGTACGCTGGAGTATTTTTATCGGTAGGCATAGCGAAGAGGAGTGTAGGGATTTTTGAGCGTGATGGCAAACTGTGTCTGAAGATCTGAAGATGTAGCATAGCCTGAAGTTGATAGATCGTTGACTTCTAGAAGTAAGAAATAAGATGGAAGACGGAAGTAGTTATTTATGGTAGATGATCATTTTCGCAGAATTTATACAAAGTTTAATTGCTAAAATGCTCTTGATTTTACTTATGTCAAGTATTACATTTGTATGAGATCAGCGATAGGGAAGTCCGAATGTTTCGGACAAGTTGCTGATCAAGGTCCTAGCACGAGAAAGGAGCATTTATGCTCGTGCTGACCCGCAAGGAGGACGAGAAAATCATGATCGGAGACTTGATCACCATCGTGGTGATCGAGATCCGGGGCGACAAGGTTCGCCTCGGAATCGAGGCGCCGAAGGACGTGCCCGTGCACCGTGAAGAGGTGTACCGGGCGCTGAAGCGCGAGCGGGGCGGGGACGGATCGCTCCTCCTCGACCGCTAGGCCTCCCCCCGCGTACGCGGGGGACACTGATCACTCCTCCTTAGGACCGCTACGAATCATCTCGTAGCGGTCCTGCTTAATTTTCTAACGACTTTTTCTGCGATGCGACGTCGCAGTTACGGTAGAACTAAAGTACGTCGCAACTGAAAGTGGTTAACAATCGGACCTTGGTCACATTGGTTCCTTTTGTCCCTTTGGTCCCATCAGTCCCTATAATCCCCACTGTTCCCCTTGGCCACTTCATCAATATCCTGTATTGCTTCTCCTCATTCTTCCAAGTACAATCGTTCTACTATGTCTACCTCACAAACAACCACAGGTGGTGATACATTTACTCATTCAGAAGAAATTCTCATTACAAAAGAAGGATTAAAAAAACTAAAAGATGAATTACAACTCTTAAAGACGGTTCGTCGTGGCGAAGTTGCAAGTCGTTTAAAAGAAGCAATTTCCTACGGAGATTTGTCAGAAAATGCTGAGTACGAAGAAGCAAAGAACGAACAGGCCTTTGTAGAAGGTCGAATCTTGGAACTTGAGAATCAAATTAAAAATGCAAAGATTATTGCTGAGCATGTTCAAACTAAATCTGTTAAAGGAGCAGTCATTGAGATTGGGTCTGTGGTGACTGTTCGAAATAAAACTGATGGAGATGAGCCAGAAACCTACACCATTGTTGGAAGCATGGAGGCGGATCCCATTAACCATAAAATCAGCAACGAGTCCCCAATTGGAAAGGCAATTCTTGGAAGTCAAAAAGGAGATGTAGTCGAAGTCGTTGCTCCTGCAGGTAAATTTAAGTACGAAATACTTAAAGTAGCGTAACACTTATCATTTTATGGCAGACGACCAAGCAACCAGTACATTGCACATCCCAGCTGATACTGCTACAAAGTTTGGCAGTATAATCGAACTACTAAAGTCATCTGAAAGCATGAATGATGAGGAACGTCAGTACTGGATTAATATACTGCCAGTGATGAATGAAGAACAAATTCAAAATCTTCGAGATATTTTAGAAAGTGAAAAGAAGCAGCTGGCTGATATTGATAAAAAGTACTCCGAGAACGCAATGGTAAAAGAGGTAGCTTCAATTGAGGTCACTGAAAGTAAGATCAAAGCAAAAAAAGAAGAAAGATCGAAAAAGGAACAACAAGAAGCTGTGCATGAAGAAAAAGCTGAAGAAGATATTTTAAAGCAAATTCAATCGATGTAGCATGCTAGGTTGTAGTTTTTAGGTATTGGAGGTTATCAGTGGATACTTGCATCTTCCGTCTTATATCTTTCATCAATTCTTTACGTCGTTTAGATTCCTATACTCTTGCGTCATAAATACTATAATGTCGAAAGCTCTCCACACTGAAGAATTATCGATTCAGTGAGTGAAATAAGTTCGTCTGGTCGGTCTACAGCATAGTGATGTCCGCCACTTTTTAGTGCAAGGTCAGCTTCTAGCGCTAAGGCAAGAATGTGCTTCACTTTAAATAAATCGATGTTTTTAGCAAGTGGAAGGAGCGAACGCACAGCAAGAAAGTGAAGTCCAAATGCAGACGAAATACTGCGTTCATCGCGAAGTCCCCCATGATATGCTGTAACGCAAAGAACAAGATTCTTCACTAAATTAAGGAGTATCACCCAAATGCCGTAGGGATCTTCACCTCGTTCTATTCGACGTCGAAAAAATTTCAGCGCCCCTCCTGTGTCGCCACTGCCCAATAAATCGGTCAACTTCCAAATAACTTGACTTCCGCTAGGAATAGCTAAAAGTTCAACATGTTCCTCTGTGAGTACTTTGTGCTCACTACAGTATAAGCACAGTTTATCTAGTTCGGTTACGAGCGTACGCTCGTCGTCACCAACAATAGTGATTAACTCTTCAATTGAGGATGAACTGCACTGAATTCCCTGTGAGGCTGCATGAGTAAGAAGAGATCGGCGAAGCTCGTGTGCGGAGGGAAGTAAAAACTCCTTCACCTGTGCCTCCTTTTCAATAAATTTAGTACTAGAGAGACGTTTGTCAGGTTTGGGTTCGACAAAAAGAAGTACAGTAGCAGGATGCACAGCCTCAAATATTTCGCTCATTTCATCCTTATCCGCTTTAGGGAAGCCACGGACGATGACGAGCCTCTTTTCTGCAATAAATGGACCAAAACTTACAACATCAATGAGTGTGCCAACATGTTCGTCCTTTGCCTGAAGCTCTGTGAGGTTCTCCGGCCCATATTTTGTAGAAAATGTAAGCTTCCATCGAGCAAGTTCCTTGGAGAGTGCGTACTCGTTTTCACCAACAAAGCAGAAGATCTGTTCTTTTGTCATGAAAAAATCGTATCAGAGTTCAGGTCGACTCTATAATTATTACATACTTTATTAATTTTCCGTCAATCCTAGTCGAAACAAAATCATATCATTTTGTTGTATAATAGTTTGATATGCCTAAACACCCATACCAATTGTTCAGCAGAAAGTCACTAAAATCGATGGTGATTGTTCTTTGCAGCACAGTCACCGCTTTCATTGTTGGCATCAAAACTGCAGGAGACATCGAGCCAGTGGTGGAGGGAACAAAAGCAGATAGTAACCTACGCATAGGTGATATTGATGGGAACGATCGTGTTGATCTTATAGATGTAAAAATAGCGATGGATATTGTTTCAGGAAAAGTTAAAGCTAGACCCGAACAACTTCTCGCTGACCCAAATCAAGATTTTCGGCTCACACAGACGGACATTGAAATTCTTATTGAAATGATCCAGAAGCAACCGTAGCAAGTTTTTTTATGAATCTATTACGCACACAAACTTCCGGCTCATTCCTCAAAATCGCAGTCATCCTTGCTGCAATACTGTCACCTGTAGTGCTCTACGCTGCAAATGACTCTGTTTCCTTAACATTTGCTCCTCATTGTGCCGAAGGCGTTGAATCGTGTCCCGATTTTGCAATTCAGGATGCGGAAAATCTTACGACGGAACCTCTTTCGGCTGGGGACATTCTGGACCTTGATATTGTGCTGCGGTCGGATAATCCTCCAAATATTCAAGAAGTACGAAGTTGGGTAAAGTACGATCCGTTCATCCTTGAAGCGCGAAGCGTCGATCTTACCACTGCAATTCAAGCACCGTTTCCAGGCGAACAGACCATTGACCAGTCAATAGGTATGATAAAAATTGGAGGCGAAGTTCGTGGATTGCTCGCAAAAAATAACGTAACCATAGCGCGCGTGACGTTGCGTGTATTGAAAGACACAAGTGAGACATCAATTGCTTTCTCCGGTTTTTTGCCAACTGGTCTTGGACAAGTTGCTGTGAATGGAAAGCGTTCGAACGATGGTCCTAAAGATAGCGGAGCCCTCCCTGATCCACCATGTTTTGACACGCTTCTTGGCTGTCGTGGCGCGACGACACCGCTGCTCCTT
This sequence comes from uncultured Candidatus Peribacteria bacterium, assembly GCA_964562885.1. Lineage (GTDB taxonomy): Bacteria > Patescibacteriota > Gracilibacteria > Peribacterales > Peribacteraceae > CAZLVC01. The sequence goes on from CAZLVC010000002.1 coordinate 120,141, forward strand.
GGTCAGCCCTCAGTGTTACGCATTCGTATGAAGCAAGTGGTGTCTTCTGCGACTTCAAGTTCGTCAAATTCGGAAACAGAAACTGCTCAACAAAAAAATGCTGCCGATGGCTTAGATAACGGTACGCCTCTATCATCTACACAAAACTCGAATGTACCTACTACTGCGTCTACATCCTTTCTGTCGTTACGCATTCAAGGACTTCGTCTTGCAACCAAGAACACGGATATTTTTGTAGCTTGGCAGCCTTTACTTAGTGCAGAGCTTGCGGGATATAATGTGTACTATGGCACAGTCTCTGGTCAGTACATTCAACGCAGAACATTACCATCCAGCGCCAGCAGCCTTGTCCTACACAATTTAGTACCAGACACGACGTACTTTGTCGCCATTCGAGGGTTTAATGTGAAAGGTCAGGAAACATCGTTCAGTCAGGAAGCTTCGGTCACGGTCGGTAAGCCAACAACATCGACAGCACCACTCTCTGCCATGCTTACCGACTCGTCTGCACCAGAGGGTAACCCTGTGACACTTCGAAGTGGAACAGTTGTTACTGGCGAAAGTGGGCCAACGAATTGGATTATTGTCTTTGCCTTTACTGCGTCGGTGATAGGCATCAGCCTTGCAGCCAAGCGTCATTTTTTTTTCTCATTGTAAAATTATGTCATCAGATTCAATTTGGACATCAACGGATACGGAAGGCGAACACGTGCCTGTACGTACAAAGACCGAGACGCCTACTATCCAACCTGCTCTCACCCCTGAGGGTCAGAAAAATGTTATAAACTGCCTACCTACTGATCTTCGTACAGGCACGAAGCATCCTTCTTCAGAGCCAAACCCACGGCTTATGACACTGTCTGCAATTACAGGAGTGTCGGTTGTTAGCCTTGTCATCTTCTTTTCATTTGGACTTTCAGACCTTCGTGGTAGCTTAACTTCGTCAGGTGGTACGCTAAAAACACCACCTACGCCAAGTGTGACCATTACGGCCGATGGAAATTTCGTACCTTCAACTATTGAAGTTCAAGCAAACACAACTCTTCGTTTTACGAACGAAAATAAAGATCCTCAGGTATTAAAAACAAAAAACGGCAAGGAACTTTTTCCTGTCGCCGTACTATTTACTGACCCTGTTGAGGTAAAAATTCCAGTGAGCGCCAGTGGCTCGTACCAATACTACTCCGAAACGTTACCCGAAGATAAAATTCTTACGATCATCATACGTAATGCTTTGTCAGTTGAGACGCTTGCTCTGAAGACAATAGACAGCTCTTCATCCGCTGTATCATCTACAAGTATCAGTAGTGCAATGTCTCTTTCATCCTTTTCAAGTAGTTCTTCTTCGGCATTAGGTGAATCAACCGACAATTTATTCCCGATTCCTTTCGGATCAGTCGTTCAATCAACTTCTTCATCTTCTTCTTCCGTTTCCAACAGCGTAGCTGCTTCTAATGAACGCAGCGAAGTAGTAGTGCTGTCTGTTGGCGAACATTCCAGTCGTACAGATTTTCATGCAGCAGCATCGCAAGAACTACCTGTCAACCCTTACACCGTAGGTACACAGACTGCAGAGCAGAAGCGTGCAGCACTACTTGCAAGACAAGCTGAACTTCGCATGGCTCAAGGATTACATTCTGGAGCAGGTGAGTACGATGGCGCTAGTGTTGTCATTCATCGACCAGAATCTGTTACTCGCACAGGTCCAAATGATATACTGTTCTATTTCGCTGTGATTATCTCGGTACTTGCAACACTTGGACTTTCACCAATGTTCATGCATCAAAAAAAATAGGCTCACGTCATGTGAGCCTATTTCGCTTTCAAAAGTACTAGAGTTGATTATCGAGGGATTCGCCAGTTGTATCTGTTGCATCAGAACCAATTTTGCATGCGTTGACTTCGGTTTTAAATGTTGACCAAGCAGTCTTCTTCGATTTTTTTAACGTCTCTTTTGCTACTTTGTGTCCACTTGTATACGTGGCGTATGCGGTTTTAATTGCAGCGGTACGAGCTGTTTTATCGCTAATTTTCCATGCTGCGACAAGTGAATCCTTCCTTGTTGTAAGGGCAAGTGAAACTGTGGAAGCAAATGTCGTAAATGCCGTACCAACAGCAGTGTCACGTTTTTCGACAGCTGTTGAGACGCACGCACCATTGAAAGCACGGGAACTAGAACTTCCAGTTTGAGCCAAGACAGGAGTAGATGATAAAAGTAGCGCACCAGCTACTAGTGAAGAGATTAAACGATTCATAATGAATAGGGGGAAAGAAGTAAAATAATACGCAAAAGATAAGACGTTTCTCCTACTTATTTCTTACCTGTACTATCTTGAAAGTGCACATGCATCAGGTGGAGAAGAAGAGAACGACGTCGCAAGATGCATAGTCAAATAATACTCATGATGACGTAGTGCAATACCGACGCCCATTTTTTGAAAAAGGGGATTGATGATCGAGTTAAAATGTGGCCTGTATGAATCGTTCTTTTCTGAAAGGTAAAAGTTAAATGTAGACTGTATCGCTTCAATAAGTTCATCAGTACAATCACTTTTTGTACAGGAATACGGACCACGACCAATATTTTCGGTAAAGGTAATGCCTTGTGTATTGGTAAATGTCAGACCTTGCGCGCTAAACCAATCTTCAATTCGTGCGTAATCGTAATACTCACTTGACCCTTCGCGCTGATGTGAAAGGACACCTTTATCCGCAGAATAGAGCGACCATTTTGTAGCGACTGCGTTTAAATGTTCGTCAAGTGTGTACGGTGATAGTCCTAAATTTTTTCGATACTTGTTGTACCACTGCAGCCACGCCATACGTACCCGATAAACATCAATCGATGGCAATTCACTTCCGTAGGAAGCATCGCAACTTTTCTCTAGTAAATCATTCGCACCAACATGGTCACGATCTTGAACGTTTTGAAGCAAGCGCCAAATTATCTCAACAAGTTCGCCTCGTGTCATGGGGCTATGGAGACTTTTGATCGATTGAGGAAGAGCATTTTTACCTCCAGCTGCTACAATAAAGCGTTCGTACCAAACGCCAGTTTCAGGTTCCAGTGGTATCTGAAGTGACTCAACGGTCATTTTTACTGCCTCTGCAACTGTAACTGTTTGCTCGGGTCGCAGCGTTCCGTCACGGTACCCTTCAATAATTTTCGAGTAGTACGCACGTCGAAGTGGAAGGTTGTACCAGGCTCTTTCGTCAATATCGGAGAAGGGGAGGAGCGTAGAGGTAAAAGCGTAGTGTTCATCTACATCTTTTTCCGTACGATAGGGGAATGTTGAATCTACAATAATTTTAAGTGCTTCAACACGCTTCAGTGGCATTTCAGGACGAAACGTGCCATCGGGGTAACCTTGAATAACTCGATCGTTTTTAAAAGATTCAATAGCCTGATAATATGGATGGTCAAGTGGAACATCGGGGAATCGTGCTTGATATGTGGTGATTGGTTTGAATAAAGACCGCAAGAAATTCAAATCTGCTGAAGCGAATTCTTTTTCGATACTTCCTTCGCAAAGACTTGTTTTAAGAGAGCCGTCACTTTGTGCTTTAGCGTAGATGAGATACGAAGACCCGCGGGACATTGAGGTAAATCCACACGATCTTGTACTTGTTGGAATAGAAACTTCAATTGTTGAAACAGAAATTCCTTTAAGTGGTTCCTCAACAGTAAAGTTTATGCGAGCTGTGGCCTCATGAAGATCATTTATTGTAAAACTTCGAATTGTTCCCACAAAAATAACCTGTGCTTGCACTTCTTTCTCTGCAGGAGTCAGCACCCCACAAGGACACGATTGTGCTTCGGCAACAAAAGGAAAAACAAGTAAAAGAAGAACCATGAATTGTTTTACATTCGGCATGTGCTGTAGTGTATCATGAATGTCGAGTGGCAGTCGCTCCACAAAAAAACCGCCCACCATGATGGCGGACGGTTTAGAATGTACGTGTACTTACAAACTAGCAGTCACAGCCGTAAACAGTCTGACGCTTGTTCTCCTTGCAGCGCCATGCAGCCTTTTTCACCATTTCCTCTGCAGACTTAGCAAGAGCATCGCAGAAGTCGCCACCACAGCGGAGACCCATTTTTGCGAGAACTTCCTTAACGTGAGATTGAACGATCATAAAATGTTGGGGAAAGAAAATAAAGAAGAGGACCAAATTGTAGAGAACTCCCTTACTGAAACACAAGGCCGTTTTTTAAGCTTAGTTTGACAGACTGAAGCAGTGATTGTTTATAGCTTTTAGAGTCTGAACTGCAAGTAAGAAGGAAGTTGTGAGACAGACTAAATAGCTAGTCGAAAAGAATTTTTTTGCTATACTCTCACGCACTTGGGCTCATCCGCCCCTATGCCTCTACGGCTACGGCGGGCGAGTACCTCACTATCTAATAGTTCTCTTGAATCACCGTTGTTCTCTATGGGTCGACCCTCCTACGCCTCTAAGGCTTCGGTGGGCGAGTACCTCAATCACGATAGTGCTCTTGAATTTCCCTTGTGATCTCTGGGTCGGTAGCAAAGTGGCCAAATGCACCAGACTGTAAATCTGGCGGCTTATGCCTTCGAAGGTTCGAATCCTTCCCGGCCCACCATTTAAAAAATCAAGTTCAAATGAGAGAATAGCGAGAAGGATGAGAGGTGTATCCTACTTGCCTGTCCAAAGCATGTAGTGCGAAGGCAGGACCAAGGGAAGTGAGTTGAAGGTAATTCTTCCCGATTCACCCTAAACGAAGGTAACACAATAAATACAAGTTTGATTTTTTTCTATAGGAGATCTCAATTACTCAGGATCTTCAGCACTTGTAGTTAATGATGTTAATTGGGCATTTATACCTTCCACAGTATACGGATTTCCATTTATGTTGACGATACCCACTGTGTTAAAAATTTTGACAAGGATAGAAACATTGTCTTTAAGGATTTTTATCATATCAGAACGTTTTCTATTAACATATATATGATTTCTACCTGGCACTGGGACTCTGGTCAATTTTTCTAGTACTATTAACTTTCCACAAAGTATATGATCATCACACATCAATAATCTATCAACATCTTCTTCGCAAAAAGAAAATCCATAATCCTCCAATTTCTTTAACGCATACTTGTAGTGAAATTCAGCCCTCCAACGTGGAATTTCAATGGTCATCCCACGAGCTAAAAATTTTGTAGGCTTCATGTGAGGTGGAATAACTGGTGGCTGAGAATTTTCTTCCCGCCTCGTGAAGAGTTGTCTAAATTTATTCAAAAAATTTAATATTCCTTTTTCAGCTCTTTGCACAACTGTAGTTTGATGCGTATTCGATGATGTATTTTCCGGTGTAGGGGTATGCGCCGTAAGATTGCGGGGTCTCATAGATATGGAGGAAATAGGTAATGCAAGTTATTGAAGAGAAAAATAAAACATTTGCACAATACACTTAAAATGTTTAATTGTCAAGTGTTGACAACGTTTCCACTTTCAATTTAATAAACATCGCGCGTACCAATACATAGTTATTGTCTAGTACTTGGGCAACCTAGTTTGAAAAATAGATACTCCGCAGAGTAGGTACCACTATCACTCTCTCATCATTTGAGTCTCTCCACTCCTCAAACAACTCGTCTTCCTTCTTTTTTTGCGAAACTCGTGAGGCAACGGCATTCCGTGGAACAATAACAACTCTGTCTGCAAACTTTTCTCGCACTTCCTGTATCGATTTTAAAATACACGATGTCGTAGTAATGCCAGTGAAGACGAGGAACGTACGCTGCTTTACAGCATCTAAAAACTCCTGTCCTGCGGTAAAAATACTATTGTCGGTTTTACGGACCTGAGCATCGAAGTACGAATTCGAAATTACGGATGTTCCGCCTTTTTCGCTCGTACATAATTCCTCAAGTCCCTGCACTCCAAATTGATTGTACCTATACAGCGAACGGCAATTAATTAAATACGCTGCTGCAAACAAGTACTCCTGAACTTCTTTACGAAGTAACGTACACAAACGACGAACAGGTTCAGTATCGCTCTATCCATAACACTTCGCAAATGTCCCGTCACTATCACTAAAGTCACGAATGACGTCGACAAGTGTTACCGCTGAATCTTTTTTGCTTATTGTAAGTTTTTGTAGCTGCATAGGCGCGCGATACTACTATTATAGAAATATAAAGACAAGCATACATACCAAAACAGCCACACTTTGTGAGTGTGGCTGTACAACCGACGAGAACTAAGTATTAGTTCGACTTAAACATGTTCCCTAACTTTTTCATGAAACCACCGCGACTATGCATCATTGAGCCAGAACCTTGACGCATCTCGTCCACGCTATTGTTCATCTCACCTCTGCGACTTCCGTGTTTCATCATTGCTTCAGAAGCAAAAGAGCAAGACGCTTTCATCGATTCTCGAGCAAGTTTCATATCAGCCTCAAACTTCTTCATTGCAGTCTTCTGCGATTCCGCAAATGTCTTCTTCGCTGCCTGTACAGCCGTCTTTTGTGCCGATGAATCAGTCAGGCCAATTGCAGACTTGAGCGAATTCGTCAGTGTCTGATGAGCAGATTTTTCAGAAGCAGTTCGTGCATCGAGCGCTATAGTGTATGCAGCTTGCTGTTGGTCAAGTGCAGCGGAACACGAAACAGAGCTAGCAGAAGAAGAACTGGAGGAACTTTGTGCAAAAGCACTTCCGATGAAGGTGCTTGATAGTAGTGCGAGTGCAAGCGAAGCAGACGCGACGTGTACTTTCGACATAAAAAAAGGGGGAAAGAATAAGTGCACACGAATATGTGTGCACCATATGAGACGATCTATGTTTCAGATACTTACAACGTTCAAAGAGTTATGCTACGAGTGTCTTTTTGCCAAAAGCATAAGCAAGGGATGCATGGACATTCCCTGTTTCTCGCAAGAGTAATGCAGCGACCTTGTGATACATTCGTTGATCTAAGTACCTTGAGGGATCCTCGTCTCTGTCAATACCAGCAGCAGAGACAAGCTGTTGGGTCTGTAAATTTCTTACTTCTTCTACAGTTAATGGTGCCAGGTAATAGTCTTCGCGCTCAAGTCGTTCTTCCTTTTCCCTTCGCACGTCATCGAGAACAATTTTTAGAGCGTTTTCTAGTAGGGTACTCATAGAAATTGGGGGAAAGAGTAGAGAAGGAACGTCAAAAGTGTACTCTCACCAAATGTCAGTGCAAATAATTACCCCCTATAAACCTAATTAAGTTCATCTAATACACAAAAAATCGCTCTCTAAAAGAATTATTCATACCGCAATGCTTCCATAGGACTAAGGCTTGCTGCCTTCTTTGCCGGAAAAATTCCAAACACTAAGCCTGTTCCTAGTGCCATGCTTAATGCTAAAAGAATCGCAGACGTTGAAAGAACAAATTGCAAAGGGCCAAGAGCTTTTGCAGCCACTTGTGTCAGGAACCACCCGGAAAATGCTCCGAGGATAAGCCCTATGATGCCCCCAGTACAGGTAAGCGATAGTGCCTCGACTAAGAACTGCAAAAGAATATCGCGTCGCTTGGCACCAACAGCTTTACGCAAACCAATTTCGCGCGTGCGCTCGGTGACAGAAACAAGCATGATATTCATAATGCCAATGCCCCCAACTAAAAGGGAAATAGCTGCAACAAGGGCAAGAAACACTGTAAGCCCCAAGGTAACTGAATTAATAGTTGCAGTGACTTGCTCAGCACTGCGTGCTGCGAAATCGTCTTTATCTGGATCATTCTCCGGGTTTTTAATGCGATGTCGCTGTCGCAAGAGCTCTGTAATGTCCTGTTTTGCTAGCTCGGGGTCGCCCACCGTCTTAAGCGTAATGTACGATAAGTGTTTTTGACCGCTCACAGCCTTGGCAGTAGTGAAGGGAATAAAGACAGGCTTGTCTAAGTCCTGAAGCAAAAAAGAACCCAAAGTTTGTAGTACCCCCACAATTGTGAATGTCTGGCCTCCAATAGAAATTCGTTCACCGAGTGGATCTTTATTTCCAAATAAGTCCACCGCAGTTTGTGACCCAAGTACTGCGACTGATTTCCCTCCGTCGATATCATCTTGAGTGAGGAGCCTGCCATCACGAAGTTTAAGACCATAATTACCAAAAATTTGCTTCGTTGCACCCATAACCATAGGGGATACTTCTTCTTTTCCGTACTCTACAGGCTTGGATACAAGGATAACCGGCACAACACTCTCAACTGTTTGGAGAGCTGCAACTGCTTCGTAATCGTCGTAGGTAAGGCTTTCCAAATTGCCACCGAATTTATCGATACCAATAGGAAAAACATCCATCGTATTTGTACCAAAAGACTCTATTTGGGTAATAATGTAATGTTGAAATGTTTTACCAATACTGACCATGAGCACAACCGATGCAACACCAATAATTATACCCAATGATGTGAGGAGTGAACGACGCCTATTTGCGTGAAGCGCCGTCAGTGCTGTGGAGAAGGTGTCGCGTAAAAGCATAGAGAGATTATTCGTACCGAAGTGCTTCAATAGGTGAAAGTTGAGACGCTTTTTTTGCTGGAGACAAGCCGAAAACTATCCCCGTCATTGCTGCCATTCCAAATGCAATAATTACGGACTGAGTGGTAAATGAAAAGGCGTACGTACTAAGGAAGCTCCGCGCAATTGCTGCAATAACGAATGCTAAACTGAGACCTCCGACAATTCCTATACATCCACCAATCATCGTGAGGAGGACAGCTTCAAACAGAAATTGCAGAAGAATATCCTTACTTTTTGCACCAAGTGCCTTGCGTAAACCAATTTCGCGCGTGCGCTCCGTCACTGAAACGAGCATGATGTTCATGATACCAATACCCCCAACAATAAGTGATATAGCAGCAATAGCAGTAATGAACATCGTGAGCCCCAAGGAAACAGACCCTAAAATTTGGCTAGCTTGAGCTGCAGAACGGACGACAAAATCATCTTTTTTAGGATCATTTTTAGGGTTGTCTATCCCATGTCGTCGGCGAAGTAATTCGTATACATCGTCAAACGCAAGATCAAAAGAGTTTCTTGCGCGCATGGTGATGTAGTTGACATACTTTTGACCTGTGCTATTGCGAGCAACAGTAAACGGAACATACACGCGGTTGTCAGCATTTTGAAAAAACTGCGACCCTAAGGCTTTGGTGACACCAATAATCGTAAAGTGCTTATCTCCTAATTGAATTCGTTTACCAATGGGGTCCACTGAACCAAAAAATTTCTCCTGAACATCAGGAGCAATCATTGCTACTGCTTTTGCGCCGTTCATGTCGTCATCATCAAAAAACCTACCACTCTGTATTGAAATATTTTGATTCGCAAAAAACGAAGGTCGTACACCATAAAGCTGTGGACTACCCTGCGCACTGCCATACGTAGTTGTTCCTCGTAAAAAGATGACAGGGGACACAGACTCAATACTTTTCAGAGACTCAAGCTCGCGCAAATCTTCGAATGTTAAGCTGTCATGTCCTGTCGAAATTGTATTGGGTCCACCTTCCTGCTGCCCAGGAAAAATAACCATGCTTTTTGGGCCCAAGCTAGAAATTTGACTGAGGATAACTGTTTCCATACTGCTGCCTACCGCACTCATCAGTACGACAGAACCAACACCAATAATGATCCCCAGCATTGTAAGAGCGGAGCGGAGGAGGTTAACCCGTACGCTTTTAAACCCCGATGTAACTAAATCGCGTAGATGCATAGTGCTATTTGCTGTACACGTCGCTTCTTGTTGATCGTCTTACTTCGACGGGCTTATCGCTTACTACTCGACCATCCGCAATACGAATGATGCGCTTTGCGTGCTCGGCAGTTGTTTGTTCGTGTGTCACCAAAATAATCGTGTGGCCACTCTCGTTAAGTTTTTGAAGAGCATCCAGCACTGCAGCGCCCGAGTGAGAATCTAAATTACCTGTCGGCTCATCTGCAAAGATAACATCAGGATTGGTGACAAGAGCACGTGCGATGGCAACCCTTTGCTTTTGACCACCTGATAACTGATTTGTAAAAAAATCCTTGCGTTCGGTAAGTCCTACTAAATCGATCGCACGGAGTGATCGACTTAGTCTTTCATCAACAGGAATGGTTGGATGGTATAAAAGCGGAAGCATCACATTTTCCACAACTGTTGTTCGTGGAAGTAGGTTAAAAGCCTGAAAGACAAAACTTACGCGTGTTGCGCGTACGGTAGCTAATTCATCATCAGTGAACGAGCGTGTTGCTGTACCCTGAAAAAGGTACTGTCCAGAAGAGTGACTATCTAAGAAACCAAGGATATGCATTAAGGTAGATTTTCCTGAACCCGATGGGCCCATAATTGCTACAAACTCTCCCTTTTCTATACTGAGCGAAAGATCAAAAAGTACAGGCGTGCTTACGCCATCATTTTCGTACGACTTTGATAACTGTCGAATTTCAATAAGTGGAGAAGATGACACAAAATTGGAGAGAAAATTACTGCTTAATAAGCACAATGACTTCCTCGCCTTCTTCTAGTCCTTCAACTTCCAGTAAGCCACCTTCACCCTCTAGTCCAGTCGTCACGATACGCTCCTCTATTTCGTTCTTTGGAAGCAAAATACGAACAATTTTCTTTCCATCCTTTTCCAGTACCGCACGCGCAGGAATGGCGAGTACGTTTTCGCGTGTTCCTGTTACGATGGATGCATCACCTGTCATTCCGACTTTAAGACCGTCCTTTTGCTGTACAAAATCCAGAAGTACACGGTACTTTGAGACACCGTCTCGATCCGTTGCTGCTTGGTCAATTGCTGTTACTTTCATTGGTATCTCTTCTGAGCGAAAGGCATCTAAAGTAATTGAGCCCGTTTGCCCTAAAAGCACGTACGGAATATCTACTTCGGACACAAACATCTCTGTACGTAGTGGAGTGGTGCCCAGTATCGTAATTGAAGGCTCCGTACTTGGACGAATTTCGCCTTTTTTGACATTAACTTTAGTGATGACCCCATCGACAGGTGCTGTAAGTACCGTGTCATTATACTGCGAGGCAGCTCGCGAGAGGTCCGCCTTTGCCTGGTTGACGCGTGCTTTTGCAGCATTGATATCTGTTTGCCTGGGTGGAGCTTTCATGAGTGCAAGTTGTGCTTGATCTATTTGAAGCGATGTTTCGTAGGTAAGAATATCTGCCTTTGCTCGGTCGCGGATTCCTTCCTGACTCACGAGTGACGACTCTTGTGCTGCAATGCGCGTATCGTACGAAGCAGAAGCATCACGAAGTTGCTTGATCGTAGCATCGAGCGTTGCAACCGATGACTGAAGAAGAGATTTCTGCGTAGACAGAGTAGTCTTATTTGTCTCTTTTGAAACATTCGTCAAAAACCCAGACACGGGCAAATTCGCGATGATGTCATATGCCCTATTTGCACTTATAGCAGCGGAATCGATACTTGAGCGCACACTGGATAACATCGTTAACGCAGCATCATACGTTTGCACTGTAGCCTCACTTTGCTTACGCGAAAGATCACTCAGTTGCCCTTGTATCTGCGCAATAACCGAACTGTAATCTGAAACTGCATTCTTTACGAGTGCGTCTTGTACATCGTTCGCATTAAACACCCCTTGTATAGCCTGAAGTGCACTTTTAGAATTAGCCAACTGTTGCGCTGCTGTACTTGCAGCGGAATTGACGTATCCCGAAAGGCTCGTCTTAGCCTCGGATTGTATGACTGCCAATTGGTTTTTCGTTGTCACCAAATTTTTTTCAGCATTCGAAAGCGATTCGCGTGCAGCATCTAGTGCTGCTTTTTTATTAAGAACTTGCGCCTCGGAAATTGCAATATTCTCGGGGCGTGCTCCTTCCACCAAGGCCTGCAAAGCTGCGTTAGCGGAATCGACCTGTGCACGCGCAGACGCAATGCTAGCTCCTAGCATTCCTGACCGAAGTGTTGCTAATGTTTGTCCTGCCTTTACGCGGTCACCTTCCTTTACAAATACCTGTGAGACAACATCGAGTGACGTAAACTGAAGTGCTAAGTCTCTTTCAGATGTAACTGTACCCACTGCTTCAACTAATTGACGCACCGTTACCCTCTCTACTTTTCCTGTGATGTACTCGGGTTGCTTTGGGCGTGTGACTGCAAAGACCGCTAAGGCAATGAGGCAAAATAAAATGACTGCAATTGTAGTTTTCAGGTGATTCCAAAGAAACCGAAGAACACGATGGAGGAAGTGCCAGAACCTAAGAATGAAGCGCATAAGTGAGAGAGTAATGTATGACACTATAGTAGACGAAATCGTTAAGTAATACTTACTAAGTCTAAGTGAATGAACAACAAAAAAACTGATAATTAATTTTAACATAATCTAATTGAAAAGTCTAGTGCCGATGAAGGAGTTCTTCAGTGATTCTGCAATCCGGCATCGAATGTACTGGCTGCATTTATGCAACTGCTCCCTCCCCGTTGGGGGATCGGTCGGAGGTGGGGGACGAATAGCTCGCGATATTGCCACGCAACGCAAGCTCAATAAGAAGCTAACGCAAGCCATCATGCGAATTTACTCGCACTGACAAGATGAAAATCAGTGAGCAGTTACCCGATGAATTTGAGCTTAAGACTTCTTGTCTCTTTTACGATCAACTTCTTTCAGGAGCTTCTTTCGTAGCCGAATACTGGAAGGTGTCACTTCAACAAGCTCGTCGTCTTGAATGTACTCGAGTGCCATATCTAGCGTCATGATGCGCGGAGGAGTAAGACGAATAGCTTCGTCACTTCCTGATGCACGCACATTGCTTAATTTTTTTTCTTTACTGATATTCACAATGATGTCCATTCCATTTGGCGACTCGCCAACAATCATTCCTTCGTACACAGTTACGCCAGAGCCAATAAAGAATGTTCCACGTTCCTGTAGCTGCCAAATAGCATACGCAACCGACTCGCCAGTGACGCCCGAAATGATAGAACCCGTCGTACGTCCTGGCATTTCGCCGGCGTATGGCGCATAACGCGAAAATGAGTGCGTTAAAATTCCATCCCCACGTGTATCAATAATGAATTCATTACGAAAACCCAAAAGTCCACGAGTAGGAATATCGTACGTCAGTCGTGCAATTCCATTTTTAGTTTCCATATTCTGCATAAGACCCTTTCGACGACCTAGTTTTTCAATAACTGTACCGGAGAGACCTTCTGGCACATCGATGTATGCAGTTTCAATTGGCTCCATTTTTACGCCGTTCTCCTCGCGCATAATAACCTCCGGACGCGATACGGCAATTTCAAAACCTTCGCGACGCATCGACTCAATGAGCACTCCTAAGTGCATTTCGCCTCGACCTGATACTCTAAACGCGTCGGTACGATCACCAAACTCAATTTTTAGTCCTACGTTTGTTTCTAGCTCTTTTTCTAGTCTTTCGCGAATATGACGCGTGGTTACCAACTTTCCTTCTTTACCTGCAAAAGGAGAATCATTGACGATAAAGTCCATCGATACTGTCGGTGGGTCAATTTTAATCACAGGAAGTAATTCAGCTTTTTCATCTGTTGTGACCGTATCACCTACATACACATCTGGCATACCGGAAAGGAGTACGACATCTCCTGCCACAGCTTCCTTCTGTTCTACTGTTGCAATTCCCTGATACACCTGAATTTTTGTAATTCTGCCTTTCTTTTTCGTTCCATCAGGTTTGAGGATATAAATATCCTGATTTTGCGCAATACTTCCATCGGCTATACGGCCAATTGCAGTTCGACCAGAAAAAACATCGTACTCTAAGTTAACGGGTTGCATGCGAAATATTTTCGTTGCATCGTTTGCTGCAGGCTGAACATGCTCTAGAACATAATCGAAAAGTGGATGGAGATTACTTGATTCATCCGTCATCTTTCGCTTTGCAATTCCATCACGACCAATGGCATACACATATGGAAAGTCCAGCTGTTCGTCCGTTGCGCCAAGTTGAACGAAGAGATCAAAAACTTGGCTAAGAGCTTTTTCAGGATCACTACCTGGGCGATCAATTTTATTGATAATCACCATAGGACGGATGCCAAGTTCAAGTGATTTCTTTAGGACAAAACGAGTCTGAGGCATAGGGCCATCAAATGCATCAACAAGAAGAAGAACGCAGTCACACATACGCAGTACTCGCTCGACTTCCGAGCCGAAGTCCGCGTGACCGGGTGTATCGACAATATTGATTTTTGTCCCTTTATAGAGGATTGAGCAGTTTTTGGCGTAAATAGTAATTCCTCGTTCTTTTTCCTGATCGTTCTTATCCATCACGCGCTCATCAACTTGTTGATGTGATTGAAATGCACCACCCTGCTTAAGAATCTGGTCCACGAGTGTTGTTTTACCGTGGTCAATGTGTGCGATAATTGCAATGGTTCGAAACTCCATGATATTCAAGCAGAAAAAAATAATACCTCCTACTTCTTTGGAAGAGAAGGACGCAGTAGTATAGCGAATAAAATCAACTTGTACAGCATGAAGATCTTTAAAAATACACAATGTTCCAGAGTACACTTTGTTTTTTCTTCTTTCTCTCCTCTAACCTTTTTAACTTTCGTTCAAGCACCTTCCTCTTGCGCGCCTCGCGTCTCTCGCGTGCTTTTTCGGCAGGTGTACTTGCTGACATAGATGATGTTGAAGATGTAGAAGCTGCAGAAGACGAAGAACGTGATGAAGAACTTGAAGAAGAACCCGAAGTACGAGAAATTCCTGTTGATCCACCTCCCCCCCCACCGCCTCCACCCCCCCCACCACTTGACCCTGAAGTGACAACCGGAGAAGCTATTACACTAAGTGCAACAGTGACAAGACGTGTATGCATACGGTCTTCAGATAAGACAGTAATAGTCACAGTACCAGGCAGAGACGATGGAGAGTTGATAGTAACCAGCGAACCAGAATGCCTAGCTACAGCACTAACAGTAGGCATAGCGGTTGTTCCTGCTGGTAACAATACTGAATACGAAGAGCCAGTAACACTAAAAGCTGGACTGAGGGTACCTGCAGAAAGCGTAATACCAGAGAGAGACGTGACTGTTGAGCCAGTCTGAAAGGTAATGGAATACAGTGAAGTTGAAAGTGAATCTTCCGACGTAAGTGAAAATGTCGTTGTTCCCGTGAGGGACAATGCACTTGTTTGAGTCAACGATGCAAGTGGATGTGTTTTTACTGCGGTAACAGTAGGAAGTGTTGTTCGAGTAGATGGAAGAATCACCTTGTAAACGTACGTCCCAGATGAAAATGATGGAACGAGGTAGCCCGTCGATGTTGTAACGGAAGAAAGCCGAGAGTTATTACTTAGCACATGCATGGCAAATGTATAAGGGCCACTGACAGAAGAATAATCCTCACTTTTGAGAAGAATACTTGCTGTACCTGTAAGAGTAGTTGCCCCTGTTGAGGAAACGCGTGCCCGAGTAGCACGGGGAATTGCAGTGATCGTAGGTATAGTCGTAGTACCTGCAGGCAGACGAACGGTATAATGGAGCGTTCCAGTTGAAAATGCAGGAGATAACGTCCCTGCAGAAAGAGTAATGCCCGACAAAGTGGAATCTGAACCTGGGAGACCGTGTACCAAGGAATTAAACGCATTGAGTCTTCGTCCGGTGAGTGTTGTTCCTGAAAGAGCTGGTACAGAATCTCCGTGATCTAAAATAAGTGATTTTACCTGTGATGCCGAAAGATACGGGTTAGCCCGCAAAAGCATCGCAGCAACGCCACTCACATGTGGCGCAGCCATAGAGGTACCATTAAAGTACTGATACGAAGTAGAGGGACCTATTGATCGGAGTGTGATGGTATCAACAGCGCAGCCTAAGTAATTGCCGGCTGTAACATTTGATGCATCGCTCACCCAACGAAATTTAAGTCGAGTTTGATTTGAAAGATAAGGGGTTAACGATAGAAACACCGTAGACTCGTATCCTGATGAAAGTGCAGAGGAAGTAGAGAGAGTGGATAGTGAATATTCATCGTACCGGCGTAACTCTTTAAATGTACTACCTGTGCTTACTAACACCGAAAGGTGATCCGCAAAATTTGGCGTGATATCTGTATCACAAAACACTGTCATTTGAAGTAGTGCTCCACTGCGCTGTACAAGATCGATAGGACTTGAAACAATGGACCAATCGGCTGAGTGTTGATAAGGGATAGCCGGATCGCTCCACATTCTGCCTGAAATAGTCCCCCAACCATTCGTCAGTTCGCCCCCGGGAGTAAATGTTGAAGGTAACCCAGAGGCAGGTGATGAAAAATTTTCGGACAGTGAAGTAGTAATGGTAGGAACCGTACTAAGAATATTCGTACCTGGCGCACCAATATCAACACTCGTCAGTCCATAATTACTAAACGAAGCGCGTGCATCGGTCTGAGTTGTTGCCTGCACCGAAATAAGAGTCGATGACGTATAGGTCGCAGGATACTGAGGCGACACATCAGTATTGACATTACTATTACCGGCAGATGCAATGACTAAGCCAGGAAAAGCATCAATCGCTTGTTTAAATAATACAGAATACGCATCACCACCAAAGGACATGTTTATCACTTTAGCACCGTTGTGCTTAGCAAAATTAATGCCACGAATTGCATCTGAAGTGTAGCCAAAATTTTCCGCACTAATGAACTTTAGTGCCATTATTTTTGCAGCATGTTTTTTGCTGATTCCGGCAATGCCAAGAGCACTATCGACACTTGCTGCTATCGTACCACTGACATGTGTTCCATGACCGTAGTCGTCGACAGGCGAGGTATCATTACTTAAAAAATCCCATCCGTGGTACGGGCAACCGCCAATAATTGTGGCTCCAGTATCACTGACACAGTTCGTGCCGTCCCACAGTCTTCCCTGCAAATCGGGATGCGAAGCGTCAATGCCAGTATCCAGTACTGCAACAGTCACTGCTGTGCCTGTGAGAGGCTCAATAGTCCATGCATCAAGTGCGCTAATATCGGAACCTGAACTTCCTACAGTACCATTCACTGTCTGTCCAACGTTATACAGACCCCAAAGATTAGCGAACTCCAGGTCAGAGGGAAGCGAATGAAGCGTGAGACGGTAATCTGGCTCTGCAAATGCAATGTGAGTATCTTCAAGAATTTTAGCCAGAAATTCTGCTTGCGAATCAGACTCGGGTACTTCAACCACAGCAATGGAATTGTCATAATCGATCACGTTTACTTCTTGCTCGTGACGATTTTCAAAGCTCACCACTTGTTCACTGAGCTCACTTGCCTGTACCTGGTCATTTACTGATTCATCTTGCTTAAATTGAACAAGGATTCTTTCTGCTGGTTTTTCTTCCGACACTGAATCTAACGTACGGTCCAGAGATGTCGCATCAGAAAAATCAATGGAAGATGAAGACGAGGAGGAGCCATCTAAAATCTCAGGATTTGTCGTAGGCGAATTTGATGAAGAGAGTGTAAGCTCGTCAATAACTGAGGAAGCAGATGTTATGCTTACGGCTACGGTATTGACACTAAAGCTAAGGAGAAGGAAGAGCGAAAGTGACTGGGGGTGAATCTTCATGTGCTCTACTATAAATGATAGAAGGAAGAGGTGGAAGCAAGGCAACTAGACCCTTGCGATCTATAACGATCGCTGTACAATACAAATATGGTTGTAGAAGTAATTCTGCAGGCTTTTCACTTTTAATCGAGTGAGGGCTTGTGCCCTTTTTTTATTCCTTCTTCATCTTCAAAGACTATGTGTGGAATTCTTGCTGTCTCGGGCTATCGTGATGTCATACAGGACTTGTACGACGGACTTATTGTTTTACAGCACCGTGGGCAAGATGCAGCAGGAATTGTCACCTTCGATAATCAATTCCATCTCAAGAAATCCAACGGAATGGTAAGCGAGGTATTTCATCGCCATTCGTTAGAAAGGTTACGTGGCCCCATGGGAATCGGTCATGTGAGGTACCCAACTGCTGGTTGTAGTAGTGAATTTGAAGCACAGCCATTTTTTGTAAATTCTCCGTTTGGCATGGCACTTGCACACAACGGCAATTTAACAAATGCGACGCAACTTGCAAAAGAAATCACGGAACAAGATTATCGACACCTCAATACCAATTCCGATTCGGAAGTTCTGCTCAATGTTCTATCACTTGCTTTACGCAAGCAACGCCCGACAAAGCTAACACCTGCACACGTCTTTAAGGCAGTGAAGACCGTCATGAAGCGCTGCACAGGCGCGTATTCTGCAGTTGCACTGATAGGAGGGCATGGTATTGTTGGCTTTCGTGATCCACATGGAATTCGTCCGCTTCAACTTGGTCGTAAGCGCTTTGGAATGAAGTACGAGTACATGATCGCATCAGAAAATACAGTCTTTAAGGCACTCGACTACGAATTTGTGCGAGATATTGCGCCAGGCGAAGTTGTTTTTATTGATCATCAAAATAAACTCCACTCCGAAGTAGTGAAGCGGGGGAAGCTCAGTCCCTGTATTTTTGAATGGGTGTACCTTGCAGCACCCGATTCGACAATTGACGGCGTGAATGTCTATAAGGCACGCGTTCGTATGGGAGAATTTTTAGCGAAGCAAATTAAAGAAGCAGGAATACAGATCGATTCAGTGATTCCTATTCCTGATACTGGTCGCCCAGCAGCAGCTGGACTCGCAGATAAGTTAAAAGTCCGTTACCGCGAGGGCTTTGTAAAAAACCGCTACATTGGTCGTACCTTCATTATGCCTGGTCAGGAGGTCCGAAAGCGTAGCTTAAATTTTAAACTTCATCCCATAGAACTTGAATTTAAGGGAAATAGCGTTTTACTTGTCGATGATTCCATCGTTCGTGGAAATACAAGCAAAAAAATTGTGGAAATGGCACGTAAGGCTGGCGCAAAAAAAGTTTACTTCGCCTCAGCCTCTCCACCTATCATTGGGCCAGATCCTTATGGTATCGACTTACCAACATCCACCGAACTCATCGCATCAAATCACTCTCTTAAAGAAATTCAAAAAATTATCGGTGCTGATGGTCTTTTCTATAACACGGTTGAAGACATGCGTAAATCTATCCGAACAGGCAACCCTAAAGTGAAGAATTTCTCTGAAGGATGCTTTACGGGGAAGTATCCTACAGCGGAAATTACTCCTAAACTTTTAAAAAATCTGGGAGCATGTCGAAATGAAACTCGTCAAACGTTTAATGGAGAGAGCGAAAATCCTGATCAGACTAAAATGATGGCGTTGGTCTAATACTTTTTTCACTTACTACTCTTCTTAAGTAGTTCTAGAACTACTTGCTTCTCGTTCCACGGCACTTGACCAGTCGCAGTCATCATTGTGGTGTCGGAACCTTTTCCGCACAAAAGCACAATGTCACCCTCTGACGCAAGCTGCAAAGCTAAATGTATGGCTGTTCTTCGATCGGATTCACGTATGCAAATTTTTTGATGACCAAGGAGATGAACATCGTGCGTGGCAACTCCACGCAGAACCTTCATCGTTGAAGGGACTCCACGGAGAACATCATCAATAATTTTTTCGGGATCCTCGGTGTAGGGGTCTTCATTTGTGACAATAGTAATGTCTGACAGTTTCGTGCACATTGCTCCGATGATCGGACGTTTTTCCTTCATGCGGTCGCCACAACTTCCTGTCACGACAATCAGCTTATGTTCCTTTGCTAGTTCTCGTACTGAGTGAAGTGTCTTCTCGTATGCATTTGGGGTGACGGTAAAATCGATAAAGATGCGAAATGGTTGTCCTGCAGATACTTCTTCCATGCGACCTCCCGCGCCCTGGAATGATTCCAGTGAATGTACGGATTCCTCTGGTGGAATACCAAGTGCACGGGCAGCTGCTAGTGCTGCAAGAGCATTGTATGCATTAAATAATCCATGAAGATGCAGTGAAAGACTAAGAGTCCTCCCTTCATACGCTACCGTGGCTTTCGTACACCCAGACTCAGTTCGAAGCTCATGTAATTGTAGTTTTGGCGAATAGTAGATACTTTGAGAGGTCTTGATTTGAGAAAGTTGCGCAAAACTTTGGTCATCCTTATTAAGAATCTTTGTTCCGCCTCGGCAAAGCTTTCGGAAAAGTAATCCTTTTGCCTCGATATATTCCTCAAGTGTACCGTGATAATCGAGATGCTCATCGGAAATATTAGTGATGACTGCGATTGAAGGATGAATACCAGCAAGTCGTCCTTGTGCTAAACCATGCGACGATGCTTCAATGACGACGTGCGTGCATCCACGTTGCACTAAACGAGAAAGAAACTGCTGAAGAAGACGACTACTCACTGATGTTTTTTGTGTAGGATTAGGTTCGCGTTGTCCATTCACCTCAAAAAACGCAGTAGAAACTGCACCATACTTTACCCCCTGTGCCTGTAAAATATGCGCAATCATTGCAACCGTTGTTGTTTTACCATCTGTGCCTGTTACCGCAATAACTTCTAACTTACGAGCAGGAAAAAAGTACCAGAGTGCTATACACCAATTGCTGAAACGATGTGCGAATAATCGCGCAGGATGAGTGTGAGGAAAAAGTTTGTGGAGAATTGACCTCATGCAGATAGAATAGCATGTACTTCTTCAATATCTTTTGCAATTTGCTTCTGTAGTTCAAGAGGGGACTTGAAGTTACGAACCTCACGCATCCGTGATACAACTTCAATATTGATTGATGAAGGCAATGAATGCAGCTCCGTATCGAGGACATGGACTTCTGCGGTAAAAGCATTGTCAAAAACTGGACGATGTCCGTAATGCAGAGCTCCTAGATACCGATGATCATCAATGGTGACCCGAACCGCATAAATTCCTTCAGGCATATCGCTAGGAAATTGACTAGGTTCAATATTAACTGTTGGATAACCAAGCTTCGTGCCTTCTGAAGCTCCATTCTCTGTACGTAGTTGTGATAAGTGCAAAGGTTTAGATGGCCATTGTAGATTTTGTGGGTTCTGCATTTTGATTCTTTCTAGCGATTGATTGAAGATTCTCTTTAAACGACTTGCCATTACCTAGGACTGTCATTTCCATCGCTTCGCGGTGAGACACAATGCTACCACGAATTGCTGCAATATTGTTAGCATTAGGGAAGGGGAGTGGCACAAGCATGAGTGATTTTCCACCAAGCTTTAGTGTGCCCTCTAAGAGATTCAGCGCTTTTTTTCGTGTCCAGTTCATAATGCTCACCGCGTTGTAGACTGGTAAAAGAACTAACTCTTTACCTGTTGTTGCAATGACTCTCGTCCCTTTATCAAAGACGCTCTTGCCAGTTTTACCCGATTCCCAAATGCGTTTAGCAGGATCAAGTACGTTCATTTTTGTTACATGCTCTACAAAGTTATTGAGGTGCTCGGCCATCATATAATTATATCATATAATTTAACTTATTGCAATTCTGTGTTCAATGAGCTGACTAAATAGGATGCGACTGCTCAACGAAGTATGATAATCTAGTACAAGTGGAAGGGTGGCCGAGTGGTCGATGGCGACAGTCTTGAAAACTGTTAACCCTTTACGGGGTTCGAGGGTTCGAATCCCTCCCCTTCCGCCAGATTATAAACAGCATAAATTCCTTTAAATTTAACTATTAGGAGGGATGAGAAGCTTATCCCGAGTGAGCGAAGCGAATTGAGGGAAATCCCTCCCCTTCCGCCAACCTGCACCCGGCTACGCGGAGTCTTCGGTTGGCAGGCCAACCATTTGCGCTTCCCCCTCTTTTTTCCGTCTTACCCCCCCCCGTTCTGTCACCAAAAAGAACGGCTGATTTTGGCTTATAGTAGACCTAAACCTTCACTCAAAATTTTCTTGTTTGAACATTGGTCTTTCGCTCCATTGTTAGGTTTGTTTAACTGTGAGTGTTCTTTCAGAACGCTTTATCCTCCTTAATCACTGTTAACTTCTCTTGACATTAGCAAATTATCAAGGAGAATGTGCGGTTGGTTCATGCCTACTGAGCATATGCAAAAATATATCCCTATTTATGGTTCGACAAAAATCTCAGTGAAATTATTGCGTACTACAAGTCTATCTTTCCTGATATGGAGGTGACCTTGAATCAAACAATGTCGGGCAGTCCTTCTGGTGACGTAGAAAGCGGTACAATGACGATAAAAGGTCAAAAATTTGGGTTCATAGCTGCTGGACCATTGTTTAAATTTAACGAAGCAATTTCTTTATTAATCAGCTGCGACTCGCAAGACGAAATAAACTACTATTGGGAGAAATTATCTACCGTACCAGAAGCAGAGCAATGTGGTTGGTGTAAGGACAAATACGGATTGACATGGCAAATTTGTCCCACAGAAATGGAGCAAATGATGATGACGGGAAACAAAGAACAGGTTGCAAGAATGATGGACGCATTTATGCCAATGAAAAAGCTGGATGCGCAAAAAATACGCGATGCGTTTGATGGCAAGTAGACGAGCCTTGTGATACGTGCTCTTAAATTTTTCTATACAAACAGCCCATGAAAAAACATGCATGGTTATGCATGCAAAAAAAATTTAATATTACTCAACAACTTCCTTCATCCACGTCGCGTACTCGTACAAAATGTCGCTTAAAGAAATGGAGAAAATACATGGGCATTGATAGGGGTGAGACTCTTTGATGACCATCTCGATTTTTTTGTACTGATGAGAAAATGTTTTCATGATGACAACAAACTCGTCTGCTTCTTTAATCTTTCTATTCCAGGAGTAAAGAGAAGTAGAATGAATGCAATTGGCGCAAGCAATGAGCTTCAATTTTAATAGTGACAGTATCATCGAAGTAGCTTCAACCTTCGAAGAAAAAGTAGAATAGACAATAATAGGAAAAGAGGTTATTTTTTTCATGATTAAGCAATATCTGCTAGAGTAGCATACATGAATCAACAAACCCGCAAAACACTGCTACAGTCATTTGGAACACCAGATGGAGGTCTTACGAAGACCGACATACTTAAACATCGTGAGCTTTATGGATTGAACGAGCTTCCCTTGCATCAGACGTCGTTTCTCGAAATTTTCTTTCGACAATGGAATGATGTTCTCGTATGGATTTTACTTGGAGCAATGATCTTGTCTGTTCTTGCGACAGTTATTGAAGGACATGGAACACTATCCATACATGACCTAACAGATTCGCTCGTGATTCTTGGAATTTTACTCGTGAATGCCCTTCTTGGGACTGCCCAAGAGTGGCGCGCAGAACATGCCATGAGTGCGCTGGCGAAATTAAGTGATAGCACAGCAAGAGTGCGTCGTGATGGAATACTAACAACTATTCCCTCGCGCGAACTTGTGCCTGGAGACCTTGTCGTCATTGAAGCAGGCGACCGACTTTCCGCTGATGCAAGAGTTATATCGTCTTCGTCCTTAGAAGTCGACGAATCAAGTTTAACAGGCGAATCGCTACCCGTTGCAAAAAGCGCTCTAGATGAGCTTGGGTCCTCAGACAAATCTGCACAGCAACTCTTCAGTGGCACACTTGTGATGCGCGGGGTCGCAGAAGCAATTGTCGAGAAAATTGGCCTAACGACAGAATTAGGGAAAATTAGTCAGATGGTTCAAAAACTTTCTCCTCCGCCAACGCCACTTCAAACTCAACTTCAAAAAACAGGAAAGCGAATAGGAATAATTGTCTTTGTACTTTGTTGTATCACATTTGCCATAGGTATAGCACGTGGCATTGCTGCAAGCGAAATGTTCTTTGTTGCAATAAGCCTTGCTGTTG
Source organism: uncultured Candidatus Peribacteria bacterium (assembly GCA_964562885.1). Classification (GTDB taxonomy): domain Bacteria; phylum Patescibacteriota; class Gracilibacteria; order Peribacterales; family Peribacteraceae; genus CAZLVC01. The sequence goes on from CAZLVC010000002.1 coordinate 143,831, forward strand.
CTGCCGTACCCGAGGGGCTGCCTGCAATAGTCACGGTATGTTTAGCTTTAGGTGTGCAAAAGATGTCGAAAATACATGCACTTGTCCGACGATTAGATTCCATTGAAACATTAGGAAGTGTGTCGGTAATCTGTGCTGATAAAACTGGGACAATTACGCAAAACAAGATGAGCGTGTGTAATGTGTGGTCCATTGAAGAGGGCAACGAACGACTTGTTGCAATCATCGCTGCATCGTGTAACCGTGCTGAGCTACCAGACATTGGTGATCCAACAGAAGTGGGGTTACTTTCGTACGCAGCAGGGTTAGGTGTCGTAAGAATGAAAATAGAGTACGAAGAAATTCCGTTCAGTTCAGAGTTGCAGTACATGGTCACAAGGCACACTGAAGGAGCTAGTAAACGTAGATTCATGAAAGGGTCGCCTGAGGCTATTTGCAGCTTAGCCACAACAAAAAGTCCAGCAGCTGAGCAGCTCCTTGCAAAGGCAAACGAGTGGTCAAAAGAAGGTCTGCGAGTCCTTGCTGTTGCAGAGGGAAAAGAAGAAACAGTTCACCTAGTCGGACTTATTGCACTGCAAGATCCACCCCGCGAAGGAGTCCACGAAGCGGTGATGAAAGCGAAGGGTGCGGGCATACGCACAATAATGATCACTGGAGACCATCCTGCAACAGCGCTGGCTATTGCCCGTAAAGTTGGCATAGCTACTGGGCCATCAGTTATTACAGGGGCTGAGCTACACACCATGTCTGACCTTCAGCTAGAGCACGAGTTACAAACAGTATCGGTATTTGCACGCGTTCGTCCGGAAGATAAAGTGCGAATACTAGAAGCCGTGCAAAAAACCGGAGCAATTGTAGCGATGACAGGGGACGGCGTGAACGACGCTCCAGCATTAAAAAAAGCGCACGTTGGTATTAGTATGGGTAATAAAGGAACCGATGTCGCACGCGAGGCATCTTCCATTGTCCTTACGGATGATAATTACTCGACTATTGTGGCAGCTATAGAAGAAGGTAGAAGGATTTACGAGAACATCAGAAAGTTTGTGGTGTTCCTCTTACGAAGCAATACAGGTGAGATAATGATAATTTCGGGTGCCATTGCGTTTGGCTTTGGTCTGCCACTTCTGCCTATTCACATACTCTGGATCAATTTAATTACCGATAGTCTGCCAGCACTAGCATTAGCAGCGGAACCTGCAGAGCCGGGCGTTATGAGGCGTCCACCACGACCCCTACAAGAAGGCATCTTTGCAAATCAGTTTGCTCTTACAGTGCTCGCTGGGCTCTGTAATGCGATGCTTGCTCTTTGGGTGTACTTTATCGCATTGTCCCAAACGAACAATCTTCACATTGCACAAACAGCGACACTCATGACAACAACTTTCTATCAACTATGCATTGCTGTCTCCTCACGTACGACCCGCTCGAGTGGATTCTTTTCCATTCACAAAAATGTGTGGCTCATTATAAGCATAGCAGCTGCGGCATCTCTCCAGATACTTTTACTGTACACACCGCTTTCGTCAATGTTCTCTGTTACTCCATTAACTTTGCAACTTTGGAAATTAGTCATTGGAGGATCATTAGGAATGTCCTGCATCTTTGAAGTAAGTAAGTACTTTTACACCACTTACTGCCTGAAAGTATTGAGACAATAAAAGTTCCTCTCTCCTTCAATTCGTGGTATTCTTGTTGTACGGAGAGGTGGCCGAGCTGGTCGAAGGCACCACACTGCTAACGTGGCAGGCCGTTAAACGCCTCGAGGGTTCGAATCCCTCCCTCTCCGCCAGCCTGCGCTCGCTCCGCTCGTCTTCGGCTGGCAGGCCAACCATTTCGTCATACATACTGCCTTCCATTGGAAGGCCACGTCTTATATTTACCTTGCAAGACTTCGATTGGTAAGTAAACTATACTAAATATATTGTTCTATGTGGTACGTCTATGTCCTTCAAAGTTATTCACATAAATTTTTGTATGTTGGTTCTACTAACAATATTCAGCGAAGAGTTGTTGAACATAATATTGGCAAGACTCAGTCTACTTCTCCATATAAACCTTACAAATTAGCTCTTTGTATTGCTCTTCCGCATGAAAAACAAGCAAGAAGTCTTGAAGAGTATTTCAAAACAGGATCTGGTAAAACCATCTTGAAGAAAAGAATTTTACAAGACGAAGACCTTGCGAAGCACGAAGTGCTGAGCGAGGCGTAGTCTTGCCCTCCCTCTCCGCCATCCTGCGCCCCGCTGCGCGGTGTCTTCGGCTAAAAGACACATCATACAATTACACACTCTCAACTCCCTACGATCACCCGCAACAGACTCTCCGCCGATGCAACAGAGTCTGAAAAGCCCGAAACAGTGACAACCCTGAAATTGTTCTGATTCATTGCAAAGGTTTTTTCGATGACATGCATTACATCAAGGGACACTAAAATACACCCCATGCTTCGGTAACGAAGGTCTTCGCTCAGCATTGCATCAATCGATCGATGACTATGAATTCCATAAGGAGTTCGCTCGTAGTCATTTCCGTATCCAAGTCTTAAAAATGTCCCTTCTGGGCCAAAGGTAGTCCTGTCGCTTTTTACTTCGGTCGAAATTACTTTCCATCGTCGCAATGGAGTTGCGGCAAAATATGTGGTGCGATTGTAGTAGACAACTCGACGCTGTCCTGTTGCAACTTTAAACGATGTATGCCCTCCATTAGGGTGAACGAGGTATCCTATATTTGTACTTGTATTTACTACAAATGAATCTCCTTCTTGAGGCAACCAATCAGTAAACGCCACTTCTGGTATTTCACTAGGCAAATATTCAGCAGCTAATGCTGTTGAGCAAATGCCAACAACAATACAAGCACTGAGCAGAACAAGGAGCCAAAATTTGTGCTCATTTTTTTGCAAGTGCGATATATTACTCTTATTTATAATTTTGTCAATACAACCCCAAGGCTCTTTTACGTGGCTTCTGATAGGCTTAAACCATGAGAATAGGAGTTGTAAGCTACGACTATGCGCCCTCTATTGGGGGTTTGGGGATCGTTGTACAAAATTTGGTGACTGCACTACGTACTACGCATACTGACGATCAATTTTTTGTGCTCTCACCTCAAGACCATGCTGACGATTTTGTGCATCCTCTTACGACTTGGTGGAAACGAGGGAAGGGGAGCTGTCCGCTCTTTTCGATACTATTCAATCTTCAGTGCATGAAAATCTGCCATAAATGGAATCTAAATCTTTTACATCTCCATTGTGGATCTGGGGGGGTCTTCCTTCTTCGTAAGCCCAATGTTCCTGTTCTTGCAACTGCGCATCATACGTATGCACAGGAAGTGCGTATTCTTCAAACAAATACCTTTCTGCAAAAAACATGGAAACGATTCATGTCGCTTCTGGAAAAGCGCACGTACCAACTTGCAACCGCTATTACCTGCGTATCGCACGATACAGCAGACTCACTCATACATGACTACGGCATTGAAGCTTCAAAAATTCAAATCATCGAGAATGGAATAGTACCTTTGCACATACCTACTTCAAAAATTACGAAAGAATCGTACAGCATACTATTTGTTGGGCGACTAGAAGAACGAAAAGGAATACGTCTCTTGCTTGAAGCATTTAACTTACTCCGCCAAAGAATTCCCGTAGCACGCTTGACTTTGCTTGGTCGCAATATGATTGGCAATAAATTGCAGGTACTCGTTGACGAACATACGTTAGACGACTATGTCTCAGTACTGGGTTTTACAACTGAAGAAGTACGAGTACGAGAAATGATGTCTGCAAGCGTAATCGCTGTACCATCTATCCTTGAGGGTTTTGGCTTAATTGCAGCAGAAGCAATGTTTATTGGCACGTGTGTCGTTGCGTTACCCTGCCCAGGACTACGCTCAATTTTAAAAGACAGACAAACAGCAATTCTTTCGAAAGATTGCACTTCAGCAACGTCTCTTGCAGAAGCTCTTTACGAGGGACTGAGCAATAGTGTGCTGCGTACACAAATCGAACATAGTGCAAAGGTTGAGTCTGCACTTCGGTTTAATCATTCCGATCGAACCAACGACTACTATCTGCTGATAAAAAAATTAGGTGAGTTCAATGGAGTACGTTCTTTATAGTCATTTTGATTTAATATGCCACTTCAGCCAATGCACATTCCGGTACTTAAAGACGAGGTCACTGAGCTTTTGGCACCTAAATATGCACAAACAATCCTCGATTGTACTCTTGGTCTTGGCGGACACAGCGAGGCTATACTTGAAAAGACAACAGGAAAAACCGTACTTGTTGGCATTGATGCAGATAGAACAAATCTTGCTAGCGCAGCGAAACGACTTGAACAATTTCGTCAGTGCACTTTTGTTCATGCAAATTTTTTAGAACTACCACATTGTCTACCAGACCCTAAAATGAAGTTTGACTGTATTCTTGCAGATTTAGGTTTAAGTTCTCCTCATATTGATCATCCATCACGTGGGTTTAGCTTTAAGTCATTCACTCCATTAGACATGCGCTATAACACTGAAAGAGGATTAACTGCATCAGAGTGGCTAGCTGAGAAGAGTGCGGAAGACATGGCACAGGTATTTCGTACTTATGGAGAAGTGCCAAGAGCATACTCACTTGCCCTGCACATCGTGAAGTCGCGTCATCATCGTCCATTACATACAAGCGATGATCTTATCTGTTGTGTTGAAGAGGTGTACGGATTTCGTGCTAAATCATTCCTCCCACAAATTTTTCAGTCAATAAGAATTGTCGTCAATAAAGAAGTCGATGCACTTCAACACCTGCTTTTAGTTGCTCCCGAGCTCCTTATGCCCTTAGGGAGGCTCGCTATTATTAGTTACCATTCTCTGGAAGATCGATTGGTTAAAGATACTTTCCGATTCCTCTGCACACCAACAAAAAGCGAGACGACAGGAGCAGTGATACAGGAAGCCAACTTTGAACTAATAACTAAAAAACCAGTTAAGGCACAAAGCGAAGAAATTGCAATGAATCCAAGAGCTCGGTCAGCACTTTTGCGTGTACTCCTGCGCCGGAAGTAGTATACTTATCTCGCCTCATTTATGTCCTTTTTCACGAGTCTTTCTGTGCAGGCGGATACCGCAACCGTGCCACGAAGGCACTCACTTGGGAGAATGGTAAAAAATAGCACCTTCTTACTTTTGATTGTGATAGCGACACTCATTTTTATTTTGGCTTGCTTGATATTATTTCATCATAACGCGAATGCAACAAAGGGGTACAAGTTACGCTCGCTGGAATTTGACCGAACGCAGTTATTAAGGAAGGAAGAGCAACTGACAATGGAAATAGCAAAAAAACAGGCACTTGAAAATTTGCAGAATGACCCGCTTATTCTTGCAATGAAAAAACCGACAAAACCAGTCTACGTACAATTAGAACACGAGTCTCGTGAAAAATTTGCACTGCGCATCATGGCGGTACCGGAATAGGTTGTAGGGGGTAGTTTGTAGGTTGTAGATATAAGAGAAAGAAAGTAAGGAACGTACGGGATGTAAGAAAGGTAAATTTTTTGTTCGAATAACTATAGCGAAATCAACATAAAGTGATATATCAACATTCTTTCTTGAAATGGAGGCTCACGCTAAAGAATAACGGGTACTGTTAGGAAGATGGAGGGAGATTGAGGAGGGAGGAAATCCTTTGCAGGACTAACTAATAAGCCTTTCGCTGCGCTCAAGGACCTAATCAGTGTGAGCCGAATATGGTGTCCTCCTCCCTCAAGAAGAACAATGAATAACATCAGAAAAATAGGACACTTTTTTTCTTCACTCAAAAAAATCGAATTTCTTGTATTATATTATATTGATTCAGCTATAAGTAGTGCTAAAAACGCTGTACAGCATATTGAAGTCAAGAACAATAAAAAATTACTCTACTAACGTACAACACGAACCTGAATCGAAAGCGAGTGTCCATCGGTTGTATCAACATCCGAGACAACAACAACACGTTGCTTCGGCTTAATGCGTGACTTTTTTTTGAGGATCGCCATTGCACTTGCGACCGTCCTTTCAGAATGCTCTGAAAATTTGATGCACTCAGGAAAAACACCCCAGGTGACAAGAAGTTTTCGCATGGAATTTTCCGTTGCTGTAAAGGCAAAAATTGGAAGAATTGGTCTGCAATTACTTACTGCATTCGCTGTTTTTCCATGCTTGCTAATCACGACAAGTGCATCTGCATGAAGCTTTTTTGCCAAGAGGCAGGCAGCACTTGCTTGTTCTTTGCGTGGTAAATCAATTGAAACAGCCTTTTTGGATTTAAGATCATCGTCATGCACTGCAAAGTTTGACTGAATTTTTTCATTGCGCTCTAAAATTCTTGCCATTGCTTCAACCGCTTGCTGTGGATACTTTCCGCCTGCTGTCTCACCCGAGAGCATAGTTGCGTCTGCCTGCAAAAGTGCTGCAAATGCAATGTCGGTGGCCTCAGCTCGTGTTGGGGAAGGGCTATTAATCATGCTCTCTAGCATGTGCGTTGCAACAAGTACTGGCTTCGATGCGCGTCGACACTTCTCGACAATGGAAACCTGGATACTTGGAACGTCTTCAAACGGAACTTCTGAGCCTAAGTCGCCACGAGCAATCATAATTTGATCGGAATACGCAATAATGTCGTCAATGTTGTCCACTGCTTGTGGGGTCTCAATTTTAGAAAAGATATGAATATCGCTTCTATGCTTGATTAAAAAATCGCGCAATTGCTTTACATCCTTCCCGGTACGGATGAACGATGGTGCAATAAAATCGACTCCATACTCTATCCCAAACAGAATATCTGCCCAATCTTTATCGGTAAATGAAGGCAAACTAATATGAGCTCCAGGCAAATTAATATGACGCTTAGATGTAATAGTGCCAGCCTGCAAGGCTTCTGCAATTACATTTCCATTTTCTACTTTAACTAATTTCATTTCAATAGAACCGTTATCGATAACAATACTGCGAGCATGTTTTACGTCATGTGAAAATTTATCGTAATTAACTCGAAGTGTTTTATACTTCGATGACTTCACCTCTTTAACGCTAAAAAGAACAAGGTCGCCCTTCTCAATTTTAATAGGATCACGAGTGTCACCTGTTCGTATTTCGGGTCCTTTAGTATCTAGCATCAGCGCAAGCGGATAACCTTTTTTCTGTACGGATCTCACATTCTTTATCGTCTGCAAGTGAAACGCATGGTCTCCATGCGAAAAATTCATACGACACACGTTCACGCCTAGCTTAGCAAGACTGAGGAGACTTTCGATTGACTGCGTGGCAGGACCGATCGTTGCAACGATTTTTGTAAAACGCATAGTAGTAAATACGTAATGAATAGATTACTGAATAGTCAACAGTATTCAGTACGAATACACAAGCACGAATGACTACTTTTCTGTTGAGACAGGAACAACAATAGAACTCTCTTTTGTACAGTTCACGCAACTCAATTCCCAAACTTTTAGTAGACTACGACGCATAAAACTCTTATCGGTCAGAGGTTGGTAATAACTGAGTGGTCGGAAAAACTGAAAAGAAATAAAGGTACAAATACCAAGAATGGTAAGAATGAAGATTTTTCGCTCCTCAGTCAGCTTATACGAACCAATAACGCGAAGACTATCGAAGCCGAGTGCAAATAGAATGTAGCTAAGGTTAAGTGGAAGGAAGTAATGATACAGGTACATTACGCGATCCAACTGCGAAATAGCACCCATGTACCCCGCATAGAGAATAAAGAAAACACAGAGGAAAAAGAGATGCTTAGTTGGTCGCTTCTGTTCAGTCAATACTGATGAAGCAATAAGTGCAAAAGCGAGCAAAACCCCTACTAAACCAACGCCCCACGTAACAGGATTTGACTGCAAATACAAATACTGTGTTGTGCCATCGCCAGGTTTATTCCATCGATAGTTAATGGTCCGTCCTCCAAAAGGCCAAAGGTAAAACGGGCTTCCATTTTCATCAGCTTTACATAAATTGAGACGAGGCACACCATTATTGTAATGAGCAACAAAGGCTAAGGACTCGGCTAACATGAGTGGAAAGTGCCGCAGTTGATTTGTCTTTCCTGAACGAATGAGTTCCTTATAGGGTTCAGATGCTTGGTAGTAGCCATTGTTCTCCAAGGAAAAATTGACAGACTTCTCGAGAGAAAAATGTGCCATCCACACACCGACGTACACAAGAATAAACGACAGGAAAGAAAACCCTAAACAGAACACTAACTTCCTTCGTTCCTTTGCAAAAGCAATAATCAACGCTCCATACAGTAAGATGAGGACGAGTGCTACAACTTTAGTGGTGAGCGCTGCTGCAAACGAGGCTCCTAGAATCGAAGAGAAAAGAATAAGTCCTAAAATTTTAGGCTTGCTCTTTTGTTTGATGAGCACAAGAAATGCAAAAATGGAAACCAGAGCAAAGAAGATCAGTGTCGAGTCAACCATTGCACCTCTGCTATGAACAATTTGTGCATTGTCGAAGACATAAAGAAACGAAAGGAGAGTAGATATTTTGTAATTTCTTGTGAGCAAGAAAAATATTGCATATAGCACAACTGCTGTAAGCCAACCAAAGAGTGTAGGAAAAAGCCGATATCCGGCAAACGAAAAATCTGTGCTAAAATCGCGCGCGTAATCGGTATCTAAAAATTGATCCGTTTTCACATTATCGTTCATCAATGTTTCGCCAAGTGCGATAAGTAATTTGCCCAATGGGGGGTGTTGCTCCATAAAAAAAACACCATGAAGATATTTTTGCGCGGAGGCGATGTGGTAGGGCTCATCCCAAAATGAAGCATTAGGGTAAGAAAAGTTATAGAAGTATGTGAAAAAAGAAAGCAGTGCAATAAAAAGACCTGCACCAAAAATATGGTATCGTGACTGCTCCGAAGAGGGCTTTATCTGTGGCATACACAAAGTGTACACAAAGGCAGTTATGCTTATAAAGGACGAAGGTACATTTTCAGTTGCCTGATTGGGTTAGTATTGAGTGCAGATACTAGTACAGATTGAGCAGTATGTACATCCGATTCAATTTTACGTATATCCTGCGTAAGGGTGTCAGAATTTGTATAACGAAGATCTGACGAAAAAAGAGCGGATTGAAAAGTATTAAAAACAGCGATGCGCGCAAGGTCAATAGTAACAAGTGCCTGAAACCTCTGACTATCTAAGCCATGTGGATCAGATACCGATTGCAATTGAAATTCACGACATTTCTTATCAACAAGTTCTGAAATGAGTACATTTGAGTGGCTCAGTCTTTTCTCCAAATCTCGTAATCGCTGATACTGCAGAAGGGACGGTCGTTCCTGCAGTAAAGCAAAGTTCGTACCAAGAGTAGCAACAATGGCAGTCCTCACTGCACCTCGTACCTCACTGAGAGTACTTGAACTACCATCGTTTACCTGTTCTATTCGTGCTAATGGGTACACATGAACATCTTTAGAATCATGTAGATGGCGCCCTAGGACAGGTAAGGAGGTTTTGGTGCACTGATACTTGTCTATCGCAGAGATCAATGCTGCAGATAAACGATCATTCGTCTCGTTCCTCGTAAAAGTTTTTTGAGGAGGAGGTACTTCATCTGGTAGTGGATAGAGATAGAGCATAGGAGGGGAATAGAGTTTTAGCGAAGCTTTGTAGCTAGCTCCTGCTCCAACTTCTCAAGATCATTCTGAACCTCAGCTGCACAAAATTGTTCTTCTAAATCGTTCTCTACGAGTAAATCAGAAATAAAGATTTTTGCCTGAATAGTGCGCAGCGAAGAAATTCTGTGAATTTCAGACGCAAATACTGTTTCGTACTTATTCTGTGTAACGCAAAGCTTGTAAGCATCTCGCCACTTTAACATCATTCGAGCAAGAAGTGAGCGTCCTTGAAGGTGGCTCTCCAATTCTTGTAACTCTGACTCAACTTCCTGGCAACGCTGCGATACTATGACTCGTAATCGTTTCTGAGTCTCACAAAAAAGAGACTCGCATCCTTGTAGAACAGACGACTGTAGTTGACCCGGTGCATCACTCACAAGTGCATAATTATGTGCATCAGAAGCAAAAACAAGATGGTCTGAAATGTGATTTCGTAGCATCGTTACATTTCTTCTCTGTAACGAAGATGTAAAGTCCTTAGGTAAAATAAAGGAAAAAGAAAAAAGACTAGACTCTATGAGTCGACGACTATCTCCACGTAATTCGTTCAGCGTCAGTGTTTGCAACTGACCTGAATCTATTGCGTTATAGATGGCATGAACAAAATTCTGCAAGTCAGCATCTGACCTTCTCCTTCTATCATCAGGTTCATCTGAGAATTTTAAATTCATTACTGTAAATTTAACTAAACTTTTTAGTCAATGCAAGAAAATTAGTGAATCTTAAAGTGAACTATGCTCTAGTGAGGAACTGCATCTACTACCTACTACCACCTACAAACTAACATGGTACCCCCGGCAGGAATTGAACCTGCGGCCAATAGGTTAGAAACCTACTGCTCTATCCACTGAGCTACGGGGGCGACTCTATCTCGTTATAGTATAGCTGAACTGCGCACTGTCGTCATCGCATTTGTGAGGAGACGAAGGTAAACAATCAATACTTCCACCTTCTATCTTACGCCTTCCTTCTTCCTTCTCTCCTTTGAGTCATTGATGTCTTTTCCATCCTTTCATTCCTGCAGAGCTCACTCATGTATGGTATACTGTAAATACCAATGTCAAACTCTTCGCTCCATCTCGACCAGCCTGCGCATCCCCATGAAACGGAAGAACAACGTGATATTCGTCTGCATAAAGACATTGCTGCTTTTAGTTATGTATGGATTATGTCGATTGTAGTTTTCGTTGCAAGAAAGGATTCGAAGTTCGCACAGTTTCATAGTAAGCAGGGGATTGTACTTTTTCTCCTTACGCTACCTGCTGCTCTTATTCCTTTTTTTGGACATATTCTGATTATTCTTCTAGTCGCAGGAATGCTCTATGGTTTTGTAACCGCAGCACAAGGTCGATTTGACGATGTTCCATTTGCAGGCAAACTTTCCAGAGGTGAGCTAACAATGCGCGATATTACTAGTACTCTATTAGGCACTCTGCACAATATCCGAGTCTTTTATACAAAGATTTTCTCGCATAAACATGAGGAGCATAAGCAGGCATCTCAACACGAACCATCTTCATCAGGCTCTTCTTCTACCCTCTAGTCCTATGTCAAAGAACAACAAACGAATCCTGCTTAAAATATCGGGAGAAGCGCTATCCACAGGGTTTGGTTTCGACTACGAAAAACTTCACGATATTGCCTCGCAGGTAGTTTCCGTTTGGAAAGAGGGCATTCAAGTCGTCATTGTCATAGGGGCAGGCAACATTTGGCGCTACCGTGATACTACCGAAAGTGGCATCGAACGTACTGCAAGTGATGCAATGGGCATGCTCGCAACCATTATGAATGCTGTGGCACTGCAATCTGCCATTGAAAAACTTGGTGCTGTCACACGGGTATGCTCTGCAATTAACGTCCCACAATTAGCTGAGCCATATCTTCGCCGAAGAGCAGAACGACACTTGGAAAAAAAGAGAATTGTCATCTGCGCGGGCGGAACAGGTAACCCTTACTTCACCACCGATTCAGCAGCAGCACTTCGTGCATTAGAACTAAACTGTGATGTCATCTTAAAGGCATCAAACGTTGATGGAATTTACGATAAAGATCCACATAAATTTACCGATGCAAAAAAGTACGTAACACTGACGTTCCAGGAAGCAATTGAGAAAAATCTTAAAGTGCTTGATCAATCTGCTTTTAGTCTCTGTCGCGAACAAAATTTACCTATTGTCGTTTTTGACTTCAATAAGAAAGATGCTTTTTTGTCAGCTGCAAAGGGCGAGAAGATAGGAACGATGGTGAAGGATTAGTAGGTTGTAGTTTTGAGGTATTGAAGGCAAGGAAAGTAACGAAGGCATTGAAGGTAGAAAATATAATAACGAATAGTATAGCACTATGGCCATATGACAATATGGTAGGGGGATACTTCCTACTTATCTCTTCTGTCTTCCGTCTTACATCTTCCATCAATTCTTTAAATCTTTTACGTCTTTTTCGTTCCATGCATCTTTCCTCTTTCATCCACAATAGAAACTCTGATAGCATTAAAGCATGCACCCCACACTTTCACTTTTTGATGCTGGAGTTAAAAAAGCTCTGACACATTTACATGCCGAATTTGGAAAATTGCAGACAGGAAGAGCAAATGCTTCCCTTGTTGAACACATCGGCGTTGAAGCATATGGTCAGCGTATGGAGCTAAAGGCTGTTGCCAGTATTTCTGTGCAGGATGCCAAGTCGATTATTATTCAGCCATGGGACAAATCCGTTCTTGCAGATATTGAAAAAGCTATTCAGCTAGCAAATATTGGCATTAATCCTGTCAATGATGGCGTAGTAATACGTCTCAATATTCCTTCCATGACCGAGGAACGACGGAAGCAGATCACAAAAATTGTCAGTCAGTTAGCCGAGCAAGCTAAAATTTCATTACGACAAGAAAGACAAAAAGCAAACGATGAAATTAAGCTCATCGCTGATGAAAACGAGAAGGAACGTTTGCAGAAAGAGTTGCAGCACCTTGTTGATGCGGGAAATAAGAAGATCGACGAAGATATGAAAAAAAAGGAGCAAGAAATTATGACAATTTAACTCATCTCTTTTTGCACGATCACATGAAAAAGCCTGTCATTGCCATACCAAGCTTCCCTGGAAGCAATGGAGAAGTCGACAACGTAAAAACACTGAAGCGCTGTGGGTTTGATGCATTTGTTTTTCGTTGGAATGATTCAACGAAAAAATTGGCAAATGTCGATGGCTATTTTTTTGGAGCAGGATTTAGCTACGAAGATCGCGGAAGGTCGGGGATGGTAGCAGCGCGCGATCCACTGTTCGATTTTATTCGTGCAGAAGCAGCAAAAGGGAAAGTAGTTATAGGGAACTGTAATGGAGCACAGGTGTTAATTGAGAGTGGTCTCATTCCACTTGGTGATTCGCTTCGGATGTGTTTGGCACATAACGCATACAAGGAAAATGAACAATGGGTATCACCAGGATTTATCAACGAGTGGGTCTGGATAACTCGGTCTTGTTCAAAGGGTCGCTGCGCGACCAGCTACTGGGATGATGTGATGCATATTCCCATAGCACATGGCGAAGGAAGATTCATCACCACTGACCCCGCGTGCATAGCCGAACTTGAAAAAAACGATCAAATTGCCTTTCAATACTGCACAAAACAAGGAGTAGTAGACGAAAACCCCCCTATAACGCCAAATGGTTCAATGCGTGCAATTGCAGGAATTTGCAATAAAGAAGGCAACGTTGTTGCACTGATGCCCCACCCCGAGCGTACCCCACTTGGGGATAACTACTTGCTATCGATTCACACTTGGCTAAAGGAAAAGAAGAATACGACATCTAAATATCTTCGTACGCTTGGTCACTCGGTTACATTACCAGTAAGAGCACATCGGCCATGCGAACTTTTTATTGGTTCACTGATAACCAATAATGAAGAGCGTACAGTTGAGCAAGCAGCACGAAGGCTAACGCCTTCACTGAGGTTAAAGCAGTGGAAATACATTTCAGTGCCGAATGTTGCCGTTGCAGAAACTCAACTGTGCTCGCTCTCGTCTTTTAATCCTAATAAGGAAGTAGCATTTGCACGAATTCAAAGTGACATGTATCAATGGAATTCAGCCACAAAAATTCTGGAAAAAACAACCAAGGTAGTCCTTCGCGGAATTTCGCTCCTTCGTCGAAATTGTCCAGATACCGGATTAGCTCAATTGGGAAACGACGCTGAAACCGGCATTTGCTACGACTGTCGAGAAGTTGAAGAGGAGGACATTCTGCGAAGCGATCTCCTCGAAATTTTTTACAATCCACACGCTAGCACACTGGAACGACTACCTACTTTGCCTGCTATTTCATGATTCTGATCGCTCATAACATTCGCTCAATGTGGAACGTTGGCTCGTTTTTTCGTACGGCAGATGCTTTTGGCATTACGCACATTCACCTCACAGGCTACACTCCTTGTCCTCCTCGCATTGAGATCAGTAAGACAGCTCTAGGAGCTGAAGGGTGGATACCGTGGTCAAAAGATGCGAATGTATTAAAAGTTATTGAAGCACGTAAAACGGAAGGATACGACGTTGTGTCGCTAGAAATTACACAAGAAAGTACTTCACTAAGAAATTTTTCTTCACAGAGACCATTGTGTCTTATTGTCGGAAACGAAGTACTTGGTGTACCAGACGAACTCCTTGCTGCATCGAACTCCATTGTGTCCATTCCAATGTCTGGGAGAAAAAATTCACTCAATGTCAGTGTAGCGCTAGGAGTTGCTCTGTACGGACTGAATAGAACAAAATAATCACGAGTTCAATAACGAAGTTGAACACTTAGGGTAATTCTTTACCCTTATGTTC
>CAZLVC010000003.1:0-77531 GCA_964562885.1 uncultured Candidatus Peribacteria bacterium
TGCATGTGTTAGGCGCGCCGCTAGCGTTCACTCTGAGCCAGGATCAAACTCTTCAAAAAAAGAATTCGTGCATCTACGTGTTTATGGTAGATGCATGGCTGCACATTATTTAGACAGGCGTAGCTCACCTGTTTAATTTCAAAAGAAAATAGTGTTTCGTTTTTCGCCGAAGCAAAAGAACGAACAAATAAATTTGGACCTATTCATTTCTCTACTACACGATGCTGTGAAGGAGCTAAGTGCATGTAAGTACATTGAGCTCCAAAAAAAGGAGTCAAAACAAGCCATCACGAATAGATTGGCTTACTCACAGCCGAGTCATCTTAATGGTGTCAATTTTCTTCGTCAAGTAGAAAAATAAGATTTTTTCGGAATCAAGATAAAACCGCGAATTGACAACGGTCAAGAGCATAACTACACTGCGCAAGCTTTCGATTCCCTCCCCCGCACATTTTAGACGGGGCAGGTTTCCCCAAGAATCTATGCCTACTCTTATTCCTAGTAGCGACGAAGTACGTATCTACGAAGTCGCAATTATGATCCAACCGGATCTCGATCAAAAAAGTGAACTCACTCTCCTAAAAGAAATTGACGCTCATTTTGCTGAAGCAACAGCCAAGCTGCTTTTTAAGGACGTGTGGACCAAGCGAGGTCTTGCGTACAAAATAGGTGGGTACCACGAAGCAAAGTTCGTAATCTTTTACCTGGAAATGCCTCCTGCTTCCATACGGGAGCTAGACAAACAACTCCGCCTTACAAAGGGAGTTTTGCGTCATCTTGTTGTTATTCCACCAGCAGGATACGAAGCAATAAGTTACGAAGAGCACTACCAAAATTGGTTGAAAAATCGAGAGACCGAATCGGATATTCGCGCACGCAAGCGCGAAGAAAAATTGAAAGAAAAAACAATCGTACAGGCAAAACGCGCTGCAAAACAGCGCATTGCTCCGAAGCCAAAAACTGCAGACATTGAAATGGCTGACCTCTCGGCTGAATTAGAAAAAATGATTTCCGATGAGGACTTAAAAATTTAATTTCCTCCCCACCTCTTCCCATGCAATCTTCTAGCAAGCAATCCATGAGCAACAAGACAAAAAAGATCTGTCCCTTTGATCGTGAGGGAGTAAAGTATTTCGACTACAAAGATTTTGGAACACTCAAGCCATATATTGATTATTTCGGCAACATCCGGAAGCGTTACTACTCGGGCTTGTGTCTGAAGCATCAAAAAATGTTAAAAAATGCTGTTGAGCGCGCACGCTTTATGGGTATGTTAGCGTACCGAAAATAAGCGATATCTACACGAAAAAAGCTGGAGATGATTTGTGTCCTCGTGCTCTATGTCTGGTCACTCTAAATGGCATAATATAAGGGTAAAAAAAATGGCAACAGATGCCAAAAAAGCTAAAGTGTACACAAAGTACGCACGATTAATAGAGATTGCTGTACGCGAAGGCGGGGCGGACATTACAAGCAATATTCGTCTAAGAGCTTTGATTGATGCAGCAAAAACTGAGAGCGTACCAAATGCCAATATCGAACGGGCAATACAAAAAGGATCAGGTACATTAAAAGGTGAGATCATGGAAGAGATCATCTACGAAGCATATGGGCCACAAGGAGTAGCGCTCATCCTTGAGTGTCTGACGGACAACAAAAATCGTACACTTGGAAACATAAAACTTATTCTCAGTAAGAATGGTGGACGATTAGCAGAGAAAGGTTCGGTACTATGGATGTTTGACCAAACAGGAGTGGTCATTGCTAAGGCAGGAAACGATACATCAAAGACAATGTTGAAGGATACAACAAAGCAAGAGGAGCTTGAATTGGCCTTAATAGATTATGGCGCAGAAGACTTTCAGCAAACTGATGAAATGATAAAAGTGCAATCAGATAAAGGAGGCTGGCAGAAAATCAGCGATTTTTTGCGTACTAAGAAGTTCGAAATAGAAACTGCCGAATTACAATTTATTCCAAAACAAACAGTATCCCTAAGTAATGAGATGAAGATAAAAATTGATGAACTCATTAGCGCACTGGAGGAAGATGACGATGTAAGCACTGTGTACGATAATGCGGTGATGACATGAGTAAATAGGTTGTAGGTTATAGAATGTAGAAATGAGAAAATGGGGTTAGATCTTTCTATAAGCGAAAACCTCAACTTACTTTACCTTTCCCTACAAACTACCCCCTACAACCTACTTACTATTCTTGTAGACTCTCACTTAGTTTATCTCTAAACTAATAATCCATGCGCGCATTTATCGCTTTAGTATCGGCTCTTTGGCACTACGCAACCGCAACACAGAAGCGTATGCATGTCATTATCTTTGTAATGATGTTTGTCATTTCCAATGCCATCTACATGGCAGAACCTTATGTTGTGGGACAAATTATGAACGGTTTGCAACATGCAACACTTGCATCATCTCCACTAGGAGCAATGTTAAGGAGTCTAACAATTCTTTTTGCGCTCACCATCGGTTTTTGGGCATTTCATGGGCCAGCACGAATACTAGAAAACACGGTAGCATTTCATATTCGCGTCGCACAAAAAAATCATCTATTTTCTATTCTCACTAGCCTACCAGCACAATGGCACAAAAATCATCATTCTGGACAATCGATCAATAGAATGCGCAAGGCAACAAGTGCCCTCTTCGATTTCTCGTCAAACACATTCCAGTTAATTGAAATGGCGATGCGCCCAACATCATCTATTATTGCGCTCTTCTTTATTATGCCTGTTGCGGCAGCAATTGCGCTGACTATGTGCATCGCTGCACTTGTCATGGTTTTTTTATTTGATCGTGTACTACTACCTCAGTATCAAAAAATAAACGATGGCGAACATTACGAAGCCTCGGCATTGCACGATTACATTACCAATATCATCACAGTGATCACTCTTCGACTTGAAACGCTTGCACAAACCGAAGTGATGCGACGAATGACAAGTTACTTTTCACTCTACAAAAAAAATAATGTGATCAACGAGTGTAAGTGGTTTTTTGCATCGGCACTCATTGCAGGGATGGTGTCGGTTACCTTAGGTTGGTACACATACACCTCAATCGCAAGCGGAATATTACCACTAATTGGAACGCTATACATGTTGTATGAATATCTGCAGCGCATTGGTGGTGCCTTTTACACGTTTGCATGGAAATACGGTCAAATAGTGCAGCAGTATGCAGACTTACAATCGGCGAAAGAAATTCTGGAAGCAGATCGTGCGGAATATCATTCGCATCACTTGTTACCACAATCGTGGAAAATCCTCGACATTCAACATCTTAATTTTAAGTATGAAAATGAAGAAGAACGCACGCACATACAGGATGTTTCGCTGCAATTAGAACGAAAAAAACGCATTGCGTTCGTTGGTGAAAGTGGAAGTGGAAAATCGACAATCATGGCTATTATTCGTGGTCTACAAGTTGCAAATGCAGAGGTGTATGCGGATGATAAACGCCTGCCTGATGGCCTCAAACATCTCTCACAACATGTGACACTTATTCCGCAAGAACCGGAAATTTTCGAAAATACCATCGAGTACAACGTGACACTGGACACTGATCAACAAAAAGAATTGGTAGAAAAAAATATCGAACTAGCACGCTTTACATCGGTTTTAAGTCGTCTACCAAAAGGTCTTGCCACAAATATTGCCGAAAAGGGAGTAAATTTAAGCGGAGGAGAAAAGCAAAGACTAGCACTTGCACGTGGTTTTTTTGCTGCAAAAGACAGTGACATTATTTTGTTAGACGAACCGACGAGCTCGGTTGACCCCGCAAATGAAAGAATGATTTACGAAAATTTATTCAAGGAATTTAGCGAGCAATGTATCGTGTCATCTATTCATAAATTATTTCTGTTACCAATGTTCGATATCGTGTATGTCTTTCGTGAAGGAAAGCTGATTGCAACGGGTACACCTAAAGAATTAACCGACGCAGGAGGTGTGCTGCATGACCTTTGGATTCGTGAACGGGATAGTGGTGTATAAATATACTGTCATATAGTCATAGTGTTATATTGTTAGAATCCTCAGACGGAAGATACAAAATATAAGACAGAAGTTTACCGATACGTTCTATGGTCATAGTGACATCGTGTTGAAAGCTATATTTCCTACGTAACAACATGGCAATATCTCACTATTACAATAAATTCTACCTTCAATACCTCCCATACTTTCTTTACCTCCATCACCTTAAATCTACAAGCTACAACCTACCACCTACAAACTAATTTAGTACAGATGTTTCATCACTTCCTCTATCCTTTCACACTCAATATCCGCTTTGCCCTCTGCATGTGATGGTGTGTGATGATGCCACACAAGGCAGCTCGTCATGCCTATAGCATTCGCAGCATCAATATCAAACGTCTGGTCACCAATCATCAAACAATCTTCCGGATGCACTCCTAATTTTTCGCACGCAAGTTGTAACCCAAAAGGGTGAGGTTTTTGATATTCGCCCATATCATCGGAAGTAATAATTGTAGGGATATGAGCACGAATTGATAGTCGCTGGTCAATTGCATCTACATAGTTATTCCATGAGCCAGTGATAATTGCACGAGGAACATGTGTTGTGGAATCAAGAACAGTGACACCACCTGGAATATACGTTGATTCCTTTGCGAGGAGCTCCGTATACCTTTCGTCGCGTTTTGCTCGAATCAATGTTGCATCGTTATCAGCTCCGCCGAGCGCCACTTTCCATTCTTCTAAGCTCCATCCCCGCGAGTAATAGTCAGCAAATGTATCATGCGATAGTAAAAGTCCTTCGGATAAAAAAGCATCAACACACGCGCGTCGGTACAATTCTATTGTCTCAACTAGTGTGCCATCGAGATCGAAAAGAATGGCTGCAAAGCGCATAATGAAATCTTCATAAGAAAAATTAGACTTCAATAATAATTGGCATCACCATTGGTTCGCGCTCTAATCGATGACGAAAGAAGCGAAAGAGTGCACCGGTGACATCTCGCTTTAAGGCTGAGATATTTTTTTCGCCCCGAGCATGACTTTCCTCGTATGCTTTGCGAATAACATGCGTTGCCTCTTTGTTAATGGAATTTTGTTCAGTTCCGTAAATAAACCCACGAGAAAGTAAAAGAGGATCACTAACAAGTCGCATCGATTCAGCATACACTTTAAGGACAGCAACGAAAATTCCTGCATCGTTCATGGTTTTACGATCATCCATAATACGCTGACCTTCCGCACCTGTTGTACGACCGTCGATGATGATATCGTTTGCGGTTAATTTCGTTTTAGATTTACGCGCTGCTCCAGAAGAATCGAATTCCAAAATTTCGCCATTAACGAGTAAGTGAATTTGATTATCTTGATACCCAATATTTTTTGCTAATTCCCCATGCGCGGCACGCATATATGGCTCACCGTGTTCAGGAATAACGTGCTTTGCGCGAACTAATCGATGCATAAGCATGATGTCGTTTTGGTATCCGTGACCAGTGGTATGGAGTGCTAATTCCTGATTCGTAAACACCTTCGCACCCAGTAAATTCAAGTTATTCACTACTTTTGCAACTGCACGTTCGTTTCCTAAAATAGGGTTACTACTTAAGATGACGGTGTCACCCTTTTTTACGCGAACATGCTGATGGATTCCAAGGCCCATGCGTGAAAGGCTTGCACGCTCTTCACCTTGTGAACCTGTCGTTAAAATAATCACCTCACGATCGGGAATTTTTTCCATCCCTGGACCAACTTTACGGATCAGTCCACGAGGCACTTGAATATGACCGAGTGACTGCGCAATTTCAATATTCTGCTCCATAGATCGCCCCGATACATACACTTTACGATTTAACACCTTCGCATGGTCAATCACTTGAGCAAGTCGATTAAGGAGGGAGGAAAATGTTGAAATAATCAACCGACCTTTTGCATCACGCATGAGGTTAAATAATGTCTCGGAAATTGTTTTTTCGGAAAGCGAATTACCCGGTTTTGTTGCATTGGTAGAGTCCGCAATAATAGCAAGTACGCCTTCGTCACCAAGCTCTGCAAGTCGCTGAAAATCGGCGGGTGGTTCGTTACGAGGTGTAAGATCAAATTTAAAATCTCCTGTATGTAAAATTTTTCCATACGGAGTATGCACTGCAATAGCCGCCGAGTCGGGAATGGAGTGCGTCATCCGCAAAAATTCAACCTTCACATTGCCAATGTGAATGGGCTTTAAAAAATCGCACGTATGTAAACGTGCTTTCGATGTCAGCTTTTCCTCATCGAGACGCTTTTTTACCATTGCCATGGTTAATTTAGTGCCGTAACAAGGAGGAAAATGTAGTGTAGGCAGCAAGTGCTGCACAGCCCCAATATGATCGAGGTGACCATGTGTAAAAAGAATCGCCTTAATACGACTCTCTTTGCCACGTAAAGCAGAAGTATCAGGAATTAGATAATCGATCCCTGGCATGTCTTCTTCGGGAAACTGTAAACCTAAATCGATAATGTACAAATCGCCATCGACATCAATAACAAAACAGTTACGACCTACCTCTTCAAATCCTCCTAAGGGATACACACGCAGACCTTTACCTGTCGGTAGCTGGGTTTCGACCTTTGGAGTTTTATCGAATTTTCGAGGAGGAACTTTCTGCGCTGGTTTTTGCGGAGTAAAATTTAATGAACCCTTCGGGGGGTTTTGAGGTTGTACGTGTGGTATGCTAGATTTTATTGAAGATCCCTCAACCTCTTGAGGTTCTGTCTTTGTGACAATGGTCTTCACCCATTCTTGCACTGATTTCATTCGTGTGTGTGGTAATAAATAAGTTTTGTGGAATACTTCCACGATTACATCGTACTCTTCTCAGGAGAAAAATGCAAGTATTTCATTTGTCATAATAACCTTTTTTTGGCTTAAAATCAATAAATTATTACATTGAAAAGTCGAAAGTAACCTTCAATATATATCCGACGACTGAGAAGTAATTTTTGGACTTGCAAAATTTCTTACTTTTCGCGCACCAGCTTGCGTAAGGCATCGCTGCCGTGTAGCCTTCTATCCTGTATGAAGATAGAGGTATGGACAGGTCAAACAAAGGCACCACAATCGACGATGCTTTTCCCTGTTCTTTTGGGCAAGGAAGATGAAGATCGAGTTTTTTTGCTCATGCAAACAGAAGGAAAGCCACATGGAATTGATAATTTAAAAGAGGAATGCATGAGTGTATTAACGCATGCTGTCGTGGAGGGAGAAGGTGAAGGATATGTGCGACTAGAAAGTGCGCTAAAGGAGCTCAATGGACTTTTAAAAGGCTTTGTTCTTTCAGATGCCGTGCGTGATGTACATGCAGTAGTAGGATTATTAGAGAAAGATGGGACACTTCATTTATCGCATGTTGGACGTGCTGAGGCATATGTTGTACGTGATGGAAACGCGATACAAGTGACCGAGTACTATCGTGGTAAACCACCATCGGCATTTATGCACATTGTCAGTGGTGAAGTGCAAGAAAAGGATCATTTCATTGTCTCTACACAGCGACTTCTGCGCTCTATGACACCCGCACAACTTGCACACATGGTGCATCAAAGTGGCGACAATGCAGTCGAATCCATTGTGTCAGCTCTTACAGCAGAAAAAGAAATTGCATGCGTGCTCCATATTTCTATTGCAACAAAAGTATCCATTGTAACTCCTGGAGCAACATCTACTCGTAACATGCCACGCATGCGACCACAGGTCTCTACAACATCGTTCACCTTAACCGATGCAGTTGGAGGTGTGTTAAAGAAAATTCAGTTGCCGTCGCTCCTATCACGAAAAAAACATGGTGAGCCACTACTCTCATCTTTGCGCGAAAGATCATCACAGTTTTTTAAAGATCTTTTCCATCCCGAACGAAAGCAGCGCGCGCATTTATTACTCTTAGCAGGAGCTGCTGCAATTTTTCTTATTATCTGGGTCGGTGTTCAACTCTCTCTCACAAGTCAGCGTAGTTCAACACGCGAGCAGCTTCAGCAAACACTTACACAAGTGACAACCGATATTGCAACAGCTGAAACTCGTCAACTTGCAGGTGAAATAGATGGTGCAAATGCAAATCTTGAACGAGCGGAACAGGGAGCAAAACAAATTATTGCAAACGAAAGTGGCTTATTCCGCAGCGAAGCACTTGATCTCCTGGACCGTATAAAATCGAAACGGGAAGAAATGAATCATATCATTCGTTTAGTTCCGCCACGTATTATGGCGAATATCAGTGCAAAAAAATCTGATGTCATGGCACTAGGGTTTATTGGGTATCCTAATGGTGAATTCGTTGTCTACGATCGCCAAGATTTGTATCGAGTGTCACTTAATTCAGTCGAAAATTCCGACAGACTGAATGCTGACGAGCTCATTTTAGATGGAGTATCCTTCCCTCGTTTTTCGGCAAATATCTTCCTCACAACTGGAAATAGTATTATTGAAGTATCAGGCGACCAACCAACAACCATGAAGACCGAAGATCCCGCAGGATGGGTAACAGGTGTAGATATGAAAACGTATTTGCGTTACCTTTATATTCTTGCACCCGAACGAAAGCAAATTTATAAATACGAGCATCTCACAAATAAATACGGACCTCCCTCTGAGTATAATGTCAGTGGTGACTTAACCGGAGCAATTGATATGACAATTGCTGGACCAGTATTCGTTCTACGCGATCTTGCGGCGTCTGGTGGTGCAAGTGGCGACCGCGATGTTGTAAAATTACTCCGTGGTGAAAAGCAAACATTCACCATTCGCAACTTGCCTGTAGGCGCATTGCGCAATGTTAGTAAGATCTACAAATCCTCCAGTACGGGCAATTTTTACTTCCTCGACCCTGTCGATAAACGTGTCATTATTACCAGTAACGATGGTGACATCGGCGATTCGCTCTACTTGAAGCAGTACATTTTAGATTCAGATCAAGTAGGCAAACTAAAAGATTTGTATGTAGATGCAGAAGATACGCAGCTGTACATCCTAGATGATAAGAAGGTCTATGCTGTAGACTTACAGTCACGGTAAATAGGTTGTAGGTGGTAGGTTATAGATTGAAAGTAATGGAGGTAAGGAACGTAAAGAAGACATTGATTGTTACGTAGGAAATGATGAATTGAACAATATATCACTATAACCATATGACAATATATTTTGTGTTACAGTAGTATGTGGTAATGAAACCAACGCATGCTCATGATTCGTCCTTCGATATTAATTTTTGGCACATTTGACTGTTTCCATCCTGGGCACGAATTTGTGCTTAAAGAAGCCATAAAAAGAGGGAGCGTTACTGTCATCATTGCTCGTGACACAAATGTAGTAAGGATAAAAGGAAGATCTCCAAAGGAATCGGAGGGCATTCGAATGGAAGTCATTCGTACAAAATTTCCTTCGTGCAAAGTTCAATTAGGTAGTGAAGATGATTTTTTAGAACCAGTTCGATTAATAAAGCCTAGTCTCATCCTGTTAGGATACGATCAAAAACTTCCGCCACATGTACATGAAGAAGATTTGCACTGCAAAGTTGAACGTTTACCGCCGTACCATCCCGAAAAATACAAGAGTAGCTTGCAAAAAAAGTAAAGATAATGTACAATAACCTGATGTTCGAAAAAATTCTACAGTCTCATATTGTTCGTCAATTAATAGGTGCAATGCTAGGAGTTATTGCTGCTCTTGGTGTGTACTGGCTTAGTGATTCTTTTACAAATTCATCAGTAAAAGGATTACTCATTGAATCCAATCCGACGATTTCAACTTCAACAGACGTACGCGTTAGTGATGCTACAGTGAACTCAAAGACGCTTGAACGACTTGCGTCACGTGCTATGCAAGTTGCAGCACAAAACAATGGTACTAGTAGTGTACCCGCACTTCAGTTACACGCTGCTGTGCGTGGTCGAACACGTAATAATAGTGGTCCGTACAGCCGTCATACGGAAGTCGCCAATATAAATAACGTCGTTCTCCATGAAGCAACGAGTGTAAAATCGAACACTGAAGAATATTCCACAAAATCGGCAGCAAGCGCTTTGCCATCATCTGGAGCTGGATTATTGTTCATAGTAACGTGTGCATTACTTGGAGCATTTGTACAAATGAAACAAAGTATGAAACTAGAAATGTAAGAAAAAAAGAGGGAGGCTTCGCTACCGTACTGACGGAAAACCATCACCATGGTAGCAAAGCCTCGGACTTATCAAACATCATCGCTGCGGTACCCTACGTGAGGGTCGCCCCCACAAAATAAATCGTGGGAAATTTAAGTTTGACTTAATAATATTAAGCAATAATGATGATTATGTCAAGGACATGAGAAGTATCCACTCAGGAATTGACTAATGATGAATCATCAAGCCTCTCGATGCAGTCCTCATTTCCTCGTTCTTCATCTTCTCTTTCCACTTTCTTTGAACAACGGAAACAGTGCTGAGGTGGCAAAGTCTGTAATCTTAATCAACAAGTATTGATTATTAACTTCAGCCAATTCGTAAGTAGACACAATGAAAAAATCTAGAACATCAAAAAAGGCCCCCTTAATGATAAGAGGGCCTCTTCATAAATTTATCGAACTTCAAATGAAAGAGTCACAGTAACAGTAATGGCCTGCTCGCCAGCTGGCACAGGAACCGATGCCATGACAGCCTCGGCACCACCTCCGTATCCATCAAAAGATTTTGCCATCATGGGCATAGGAGGTGTTACAAAGTCGCCACCTTCGCTAAAGCCGATCAATTTCCCTACGCTCATTCCAAGACTTTTTGCCAGTGTTTCAGCCTTCGCCTTAGCTTTTGCAATAGCTTTTTCGCGTGCTTCAGCCTTAAGCGAATCGGGATTATCAATAGAAAAATTAACATTCCCAGCCTGGTTTGCCCCTGCAGCAGTGGCAGCCGTTAGCGCATCACCAACTTTATCTAAATCGCGTAAGCGAACACTAAGCGATTCGTTAGCCTGAAAACCGCGCATATTTTGTATACCATTCGTATAGTCATACACTGGATTTAACCAAAAGTTTTCTGTCGTAATGTCCTTCTCTTCTATGCCTAATGCTTTCAGTGCATCAAGGACTTTTGTCATACGCATCTTTATAGAATCTGTAGCTTCTTTTGCTGTTTTCATCCGTTCAGTTACTACACCAAAGCTTACGACAGCAATATCTGGAGCACTCATGACTTTTGCGTCAGCAGTGACAGAAATGGTCATTGGCTCTTTTGGTTGTGGAGGTTTGGGCTTACTTTCAATATACTTTCCTCCAAGGAAAAAAAGTCCGCCAACGAGAACCGCACTGAGCAGTGACGAAACAGGAGGACGAACGATAGTGGTAGTATTCTCTGGCATAAAAAATAGGGGGAAGATAAGAGTAGTGTACGTATAAGACGGTATTGAAAGATAATACTTTCAATTTTTTTCCATGTAGCTCAACCGGCTCACGCCGATGGCTTCCCTTCAGACCTCTGAGACGCCACTCACAAAATCCGCTGTAGCATCCATAAAACACACTGCATATTCCTCCCCCTACTTTACGGCAGTGGTTTTCTGTGAAGGCGGATGAATCACCTCATACCTACCTACAAATCAAGTTCAATGGAAATTCGCTGCTTTTGAAAAGCTTTATAGCCTTCTTTCTCTAATCGATGAGCAAGTTCTGGACCACCACTCTCTACAATTTTTCCGTGCACCATGACATGAATATAGTCTGGGACAACGTATTCCAATAAACGAGCATAATGCGTGACAATCACTGCAGAAAACTGAGGTCCACGAAGTCGCTCTACACCATCAGCAACAATCTTCAGTGCATCAACATCCAGTCCTGAATCTGTCTCATCTAGTAATGCGAGTGTTGGTTGTAAAAGCGTCATCTGCAAAATTTCTGCCTTCTTTTTTTCACCTCCGGAAAACCCCTGATTCACCGATCGGTCAGCAAATGAAGGATCCATGTGCAAACTAGCCATGGTTTCAGTAAGTAACTTTTGAAATTTAATAGGAGACATTTTTCGGTACTGTGGATCGCGCGCGCTCCTTTGCGCTTCCACTGCTGCAAAAAGGAAATGCCGCAAACTTACGCCTGCAATTTCCTTTGGATACTGAAAAGCTAAAAATAATCCTCTCTTTGCTCGTTCGTCTGGCGAAAGCTGTAAAAGGTCTTCTCCGGCAAAATTCGCACTACCACCTGTCACCTGATACTTAGGGTGGCCCATAAGTGTTGAGGCAAGGGTGGACTTCCCAGAGCCATTGGGGCCCATAATTGCATGTATTTCCCCAGGACGAACATCAAGCGAAAGGCCACGAATAATTTCGGCTTGATCAACAGAAGCATGAAGATGATGAACCGAGAGCAACGGATCGATGTGAGAGGTCGTCATAGAAAATTTGCTATACTATACTGCAAAAGAACATACATCTGTACAATAAAACTACCCATGTAACACATTTATGCCAAAAGTAACATTTACCGATCGTAGCGGACAAATCATTAAAACCGTTGAAGCCGAAAATGGCCAAACGCTGCTATCGATTGCACTTGATCATGGCGTGCCTATGGAACATGCATGTGGTGGAAATGGTTTTTGCACAACATGTCTCTGCAAGGTGCAGAATGGAATTGATCAGCTATCTGCACGAAACGATCGGGAAGAAAATATGGGAATTATAGAAGACCCCGACCGGCTTGGGTGCCAGGCGCAGGTGATGGGAGATGTAACGGTGGAGTTAGTGGAAGAGTAGAAAAAAGGTTGTAGGTGGTAGTTTGTAGGTTTTAGATCGTCATGGTTCCGGACGCACTCACTTCGTTCGTGCTCCTCACCATGACACATAACATACTACGTATAATTGTTTCTGATTTTCTGCGTGTCATGGTGAGGAGTGTTTGAACGCAGCGAGAACGCGTCTCGAACCATGACCAAGTGACAATATTGCATACTCTCTTATCTCTTCTGTCCTCCATCTTACTTCTTCCCTTTCGAATCATAATCCTAGGACAATGTTGAAATGGTCACTACGCTGCCAATGTGGGAGCAACTTCTGTTGGCTCTCCTTCAGAAGAATCCATGTTTTCGGTACTTGCAGGAGTAACAATTGTCACATCAACTTCCTCGCCTTTTAATTCGGCAAGCTTTGCCTTAAATGCAGGAAGTTCCTCGTAGTTATACATATCAAGCTCGAAGCCCGTAAGTTGAGTCGCAAGGCGAATGTTCTGACCCTTTTTACCAATAGCCATAGGACGTTGTGCTGCTTCCACAAAAACTGCTGCGCGCTTTTTAACAATACGTCCTTCGGAATCTTCATGTGTTTCGCTGTTCACGAGTATCACTGCCGAGATACTTGCAGGTTGTAATGCTGTTGAAATAAGTTTAATAGGATCATCGGACCATTCAATCATATCCACGCGTTCGCCGTTAATTTCCTCCATCACTGCTTGGATACGCACACCTTTTTGTCCAACGCATGCGCCAATTGGATCAATTTTAGGATCGCTACTCTTCACTGCAACCTTGCTACGCATGCCTGCATCGCGTGCAATACCCATAATTTGCACATCACCATTACGAATTTCTGGAATTTCCAACTCCAATAATTTTCGGACAAAATTAGGACTTGTACGCGAAATGCGTAACTGAGGTCCTTTGCCTGTTAACTCCACTTTATCAAGATAAACACGAATGCGTTTACCCGTGTAATAATGCTCACCAGGAATTTGTTCCTTCCATGGCAAACTGACGGTCATTCCTTCAACTTCCAACGTGACCCAATTGGGCTCCGACTTTGTCACAGTCGCTGTAAGGAGTTCGTTCTCACGATCCTTAAACATGACGTACAAACTTTGTTTTTCAACTTCTTGTAACTTTTGAATAATAACCTGCTTAGCAGCCTGAGCAGCAATACGACCATAACCAACTGGTGTCACATCGATTTCAATTTCATCGGCAACTTCAGCATCAGGCTTAATTTTTTGTGCATCTTTTAAGCTAATTTCAAAATTATCATTCAATACTTCATCAACAACTTCTTTAATAAGAAGAACCGTGGGCATGTCTTGATCTTCGCGTAAAATAACACGAATTTCTTGTTCCTTATTTCCAAAATCCTTGCGGTATGCAGTGGCAATTGCCTGCTTTACAGCCTCTAAAACATCGTCCGGCTTTACATTACGTTCGGCACAAAGTTGATTGAGAGCAGCAATAAATGTAGCGCGCATACATGGGGTGGGGAATAAGTCGGAAAAGCAACCAGCACGAATAAATCGTACTAGTGAAGCTAAAGGAATGATAGCAAACTTAAGCTAATGAGCAAGGAAAATCTTCACTTTTTAGCATAAAACCCTTTCAGAAAAGATCTCCTGTGCCTACCTGCCATCGTAGGAAGGAATGAAGCAAGGAAGTAAAAAAATAATTTTAGACCTTTGGGCACACGATCGAAAGAAGGAGTTGTTGCAGTAAGTTGTTTTGCCGATTTCCCGAGAGTTTCCATCCGTTGAAGCGATTGCGAAAGCTCGACATGGTGATGATGAAGCGCCTTTGCATCTGGCTCATAAAAAAGCTTGATATCTGCATCACTAAGCCTCATACCCCACTCAATATCCTCCCATCCATAGGTAAGAAGATCTGATCTGAATGGAAATTTTTTAGCAATTTCAAGCGGTAAGCTGATATGACTGGCATAGGAGAACTGATGTTGAATATTTTTTAGTAAAAAGTGATGAGAATATTGTTTGATAAATGGATACCCAAACTGCCACCCACTTTGTTCAAGCCAAATCATAATAGGGGTAATGCCAACGGTGGGATCCCACGTTGTAAAACCAAGGACACACATCGGTGACTGAGAGCATTGTAAAAGGCGAAGATGAATGGAGCATGCATCTGGATCCAAAAAAATATCATCACCAATGAATAGTACGTACGGAGAGTGTGCATGCTTAACGCCAAAATTTCGGGCAATCCCCTGCTGAGATTTTTCAACCTCATAATAGTAAATGTTCAGCTGCGAATAAGACCGTACAACCTGCTCGGTTTCACTATCGCCCACGCCATCGCTTACAACAATAACCTCTAGATCACTCGCAATAGTTTGCATTGTAAGATGCTGTAAGCACTGACGCAAAATTTGCGGTCGCCGATGTGTAGGAATAATAACGGAGAGGAGAGGCACAAACGAAAAATGAAAAAGATGTACAATGCCACCAGAAGATCCAGACGCATCGTACATGTTTTTAGTTATTCTTGCTTTGCTATGATACATAAAACCCTCTTTTTCGATTTTGCATCACATCAAAAATCAATAGCATATATTGACGGAAATACTGTGGCTGAAAGTAAAAGCCTAGAAGCCAAAGCTACCGAGGAAGAAGTGATGAATGCCCTACACGATCTACTAGAAAAAAATACTGCGGGAGGAAAAGTACAACTTACCAGAATTGCGACGATAACAGGGCCAGGAGGATTTATGAGCCTCCGTGTTGGCTTGAGTATTGCAAATACCTATGCGTGGCACCAAAAAATTCCCATCGGAGGAGTGCGACTGGACGAAGTTTGGAAGCAGAGAATACAAGACAAAGCATCAACAATATTTTGGATACACTCCACAAAAAAAGAATTATTTTTTATACAGAGACTTTCAGAAGCAATAAAAGCAGAGCCTGAAATTGTTTCGTTGACGCAACTACAAGAACTTCTGCAAAAGGAAGAGAGTCCAACATACGTTGGAGAACTTTTACCAGAACAACTACAGGTATTGCCATCGCTACGGTTTGCAAAAAATATTGATTCTCTAGAATCTGTCTTACCTTCGCTCGTCAGCACAATTTCTTATAAAAATGACTTGTTGCTGCCATGGTATGGACGAGGAGCGTAGAATTCACGAAAGGAACTATCATAGAAAAATAAAGCCCTGTATTGTATGATTCGAAAAAGATAGGCTGTCTTCCTTCATAACCTTGGTCGCCTTTGCCCCTTCGGTCCCCTAGGGTCCCCTTTTTGTCCCCACCTACTTCCCCCAACGATATGCCACCAAAAAAAACATTTAAGCCGTCCGTAACCTTTACAGTAAAATTTGATAAAAAAATCTCACGACTCTTTATTTTTCGTTGCCTGTGGTTCCCTGTCATCATTGTACCCTGCATCATCATAGGAATTTGGTTTGGTATTTTAAACTTCGTTCACTTTTGGTACATGCTTATTTTAGGCAAGCGCAGCGAAGAAATTTGGCTACACCAAATGCATGCCATTCGATACATAACTTATTGGAATGCTTATTTAAAATATTACGTCAATGCGCGTCCGCCTGTATGGCCTTGGAATGTAGAATAGAAAGAGCAGAAGCCATTTTCTTTCTTCTACAGTGCTGTGTACCACAAAATGGTATACTCTACGCCTATGTCAATAATCGATACCATTAATAAACTCCTTGGGGACCCAAGTAAAAAGGAATTGAAGAAGATGATGCCCCTTGTGGGTACAATACGTGCGATACAAAAATCTTCAGCAATTACGAACCTGACGCTAGAAACGATACCAATGAAAACTCAGGAATTACGTGAGCGAGTAAGAAACGAACTGGCCTCAGGAAAACCTCTGCAAGAAGTACTTGATGCGTTACTGCCCGAAGCTTTTGCTGTTGCAGTTCGTGCATGCGAATTACTTGTGGGGACAACTGTCACTATTGGAGCACAAACACTCACATGGAACATGGTTCCTTTTGATGTGCAATTACTTGGAGGAATGGTATTACACCGGGGAGCAATTGCCGAAATGCGTACAGGTGAAGGTAAGACATTAGTCTGTACCCTTCCCGTGTACCTTAATGCCCTTGCCGGAAAAGGCGTACACGTCGTAACCGTAAACGACTATCTGGCAAAACGTGACGCCGAATGGATGGGCGTACTGTATAAAGCTCTAGGCTTAAGTGTAGGAACCATTGTACATGGACTAAACCACGAAGAAAGGAAAAATGCCTACGCCGCAGATATTACATACGGAACAAATAATGAGTTTGGTTTCGATTATTTACGAGACAACATGGCAGGGGCAATTGATCGACAGGTGCAAAGAGGGCTGCATTATGCAATTGTCGATGAAGTGGACTCAATTTTAATTGACGAAGCTCGTACCCCGCTCATCATTAGTCAACCTGCTGCGGAATCGACACTGAAATATGACCTGTACGCAAAATATACGCGCGAATTACAAGAAGGAGTTCATTTTGAAAAAGACGAAAAACAACGAACAGCGACCCTTACTGAGGAGGGAATTAAAAAATTAGAATCACTCATGAATGTTGAAAACATTTACACAGATAAGGGTTTTGAAGAAGTGCACCACATCGAGCAAGCATTAAAGGCTCATGCAATTTTTCAGCGCGACACAGACTATGTTGTGCGTAATGGAGAGGTAATTATTGTAGACGAATTTACCGGGCGACTTATGCCAGGAAGACGCTACAGCCACGGGTTACACCAAGCTATTGAAGCAAAAGAAGGTGTGCCCGTGCAACGTGAAAGTAAAACGCTGGCAACTATTACCTTCCAAAATTACTTCAGGCTTTTTAGCAAACTTGCAGGCATGACTGGTACTGCTAAAACCGAGGAAGAAGAGTTTGAGTCGATCTATCGACTGCGTGTGTTTGTAATTCCAACGAATAAGAATACTGTACGCATCGATAAGTCGGATGCTGTATACGCAACAGTGCAGGCAAAATTTAAAGCAGTTGCAAGTATTGCAGCGACAAAATATAAAGCAGGGCAACCTGTGCTTATTGGCACAACGTCCATCGAAAAATCCGAAGTGATGAGCATGATGTTAGAGGAAATGAAGATCCCTCATACTGTGCTTAATGCAAAACATCATGAAAAAGAAGCAGACATTGTAGCGAATGCAGGACAAAAGGGAGTAGTCACCATTGCAACAAATATGGCAGGACGTGGCACGGATATTAAGTTAGGTGAAGGCGTAAAGGAATTGGGTGGCCTTGCAATTTTAGGAACCGAACGCCACGAAGCAAGGCGTATTGATAACCAGTTACGTGGACGTGCGGGACGACAAGGCGACCCGGGTGAAAGTCAATTTTTTGTAAGCATGGAAGATGAATTAATGAGACTATTCGGGGGAGATCGACTAAAGTCGATGATGAAAAGACTAAACGTACCTGAGGATGTTCCGCTAGAAAACTCAATGGTGTCGCGCTCTATAGAAAGTGCGCAAAAAAAGGTTGAAGGACGAAATTTTGATATTCGTAGGCATGTCGTGCAATACGACGATGTCATGAACAAACACCGAGAAATTATGTACAAACGCCGTCAAAAATTACTACACACAATAGGAGAGAAACTTGAAGAGGAAAAGCAGCATGTAAACGGCTTGCACGAAGAGCTACATCAGCTCCTTTCGCAAGAAATAAAGATGTTGGGAGAAGAGCACTGCACAGGAATTGACGCAGATGAATGGAATATCTCTGCCCTAAAAACTGCGCTACGTGGTTTCCACCCCGACTTGGAACATGCAGCAACCGAACACGACCTTCGGTCGTTAGGGACAACTGAAGAAGTGGTAACGCAGCTCATCACCATGGTTCATTCTTTTTACGAAAAGAAGTGTAAGCACTTTGGAGACGAAGCGGCAAACCGTGCCGAGCAAATTATCTCTCTCCATTCCATTGATACACATTGGATGGAACATATCGATGCAATGGCGCATCTACGAGAGCAAGTTGCCTTCTCGGGTTATGCACAACGCGATCCGCTCATCGAGTATCAGGATCAGGGATTTAAACTCTTCGAACGACTGCTCCGTTCCATTACCTCCACAACAATACGCGCATTACTGTTAACCGATTTTAGGCAATTTGCACAACAGCAAATAACAGTAGCGGATAATGAAAATTTACAAACGAATGAAAAAGAGATTGAAGAGCAACTAACAGGAAAATCTTCTGTCATTGATGAAAATGTCCTTGGATTGCAGCGAAAAAATAATGTACAAATTCCTTTGCAAAATTTTGAAAAAACTGGTCGTAATGACCCCTGTCCATGTGGATCTGGAAAGAAGTATAAAAAATGCCATGGCGCGGAATAACGCACTAGCAAAAAGAGAGTAAAGGTATGTTTTTCTTCTATATTCTGCATGTCACTCTTCCCTGAAAAAATCTTTGGGCATACAAAGGAACAAGGTCATCTACTCCGTGATATTGCAACAAATAACATTGCACATGCGTACCTTTTTTCAGGACCAGAACACATAGGAAAATTTACTATTGCTAAATGGTTTGCTTTTGAACTTTTACGAAAAGAATACGAGGTACATGCAGAACAAAAAGTCCTGGAGCAGATGGAGCGATTAATTCACCCTGATTTCTTATGTGTTGATATGCTCTGGGTTGAGGAAGAAACAGATGATTGGTCAGAAATTGCACGCTATTCAAATATTCCGCAAGAACATAGGGCAAAGGCTCCTGCAGCAAAAACTAATAGTATTAGTATTGATGATGTACGTGCAATTGTTGAGAGAGTATCAGTCACTGGTGAAACAAAAAAACTCTGTTGTCTTATTCGTAATATTGAACGCATGCAGCCAGCAGCGATGAATGCATTTTTAAAAATTTTGGAAGAACCTCCGCCAAGAGTCATCTTCATCCTCACGACATCGAGTATTCGTACGCTACTACCTACTATCGTCTCACGTACGAGAGTTGTACAATTTTTTCCGCTAAAAATAAGTACCATGCAAAAGATGATAACAAAGCCAAATGAAGATACTCAGTTTGCGCTGCATATTTGCCAAGGTGCACCAGGACGATTTTTTTCACTCCTTTCAGATCCAGATACACTGCGCGAACAAAGGCAATTACACATACACGCTCGACAATTTTGGCGGACGAACAGTGTGTTAGAACGTTTACAGTGGCTTATGCCATTAGTTGAAAAAAAGGAGGGATTAAACACAGTGGTACAACACTTATTTTTAGCTCTACGCGAACAGGAAGATCCCAACCTTAAAATTAAAGGTACCCATGCACTTACAAAGCTAGTAGAAGGATTGCAAACTAATGTTCATAAGGGACTACTGTTTGAAAAATTTTGTCTCGAATAAGAAAATCATCAAACATACACCACGATGTTCATAGACAGTTCGAGGTGAGTAAGAGAGAAGAAAAAGTTTATTCCTCTACCTTCTTACGCCTTGGCTGAGGGATCAAAAACATGCTATGCTACGCGTCTCCTAAAAAGACTCTTATGATTTATCTTGTCGTCTTTTTTACTGCATTTGCAGGAATCACGTTGCTGTTTCTGGCCCGAATACTCCTAAAAAACCGGTCTGTGCGTCAATTCGTACGTTCAATGCGCACGCGTCTTCACTCAACAACCCAGGATCTTTCTTCGCAAGAAAAAAAAGTAATAAAACCCCCACGTAATCCTCGAACATCTGCAATTGAACTGCAAAAAGTACGATCACTGATGCGCTCAGTTGAAAAAGAAATAGCACTACAAAACTTTGTAGAAGCAGAGTATCTGCTCATTCAGGCCCTTACTATTCATCCACATGCAACGGAAACACAAGCCGAGCTTGCGAAGCTGTACCTTACAACTGGCCGAGAAGCAAAAGCTGAAGCCCTGTATAAAGAACTATTGCAACATAAAAAAGACGTATCTTTCTATGCGAATTTGGGCCTAGCCTACTACATGCAGGCAAAATATTTCGACGCATGTTTTGCCTACCAGGAAGCGTTAAATTTAGATCCTCAAACACCGGAACGATCCGCAGCACTTGGTCGTGCCTGCATTGCAGCACGACGCTTTAGTGATGCGGCACCACTGCTTGAAAAAGCTATTTCGCGATTATCACGCGATACCGAACTTTTGCATCTACTTGCAGAATGCTACGTGCAACTTGGCGAAAATGCCAAAGCAGAAGATGCCTACCGTCGCATCAATAAAATTGAGCCATATAACGAAGGTGTGAAACAGAAAATTTCTGATCTGACAGCAAAAAAAACAGCACCAACGATCTAAAAAGTAATCGTCAATTCTTTCTAATTGCTACTTCTGGTTTCTTCTCCTGCTCTCGACAGGTATTGTGTCGGTATTCATGAAACTTCCTCCACTTACTTTTTTTGTTTTCGATACCGAAACAACTGGTTTTGTACCAAAGGTACATAAAGTCATCGAATTTGCATCCATCACCTATGTACAGGAAGAAGAAATTCATGAATTTGAACAGCTTTTTTCGCTACCAGCAGAGAAGGAGATCCCTCCGGCTATTGAAGTATTAACAAGAATTCAATCGAGAGATCTGCACTTAAAACCTACATTTAGTGAAGTACTGCCTCGTATGAGGCAATTACTACCTTCGGACGCAATACTTGTAGGCCAAAATATTGGCTTTGATATTAGTATGTTAAAAGGTGAAGGATGGGACCTTTCGACGTTACCATATATTGATACCTCAATGCTTGCATCTATTGCCTTCCCTGAACTTGAAAGTTATTCGCTTGGCTACGTAAGCGCAGTACTAAAGCTGCCACACGACCCACCACACCGAGCACTTGGCGATGCACGAGCAACACTGGCTCTCCTTGAAGCATGTACGAAACGCTTTTGCTCGCTGCCGGAAGCGACCCTTGCAAAATTACAAGTATTAGCAGACCGCGGTCCGGCTGGATATCAAAAATATTTTGATGCATTAACATCTGAAGGAACGACCCAACCTAATTGGCTTCATCGTAATCATCGTGTGAAAAAAAAGAAAAAACAAACAAGCTCACCAGAACAGGAATATGGGAAAATTTTTCTACAAGAAGAAGGAATAGCATCACAAGGAAAAAATATTCTTGAATTACTAGAAAAAAAAGATACATGGCTTGCTGTGAAGAACATCGATGTATATCAACAAAAAAATACATTAACTACACCGATAATGTATGAACCGGAACGAATAGTTTCGCCTACGAATGTTCGTAAATTTTTCGCGCAAAAAAAATTCCATCCTGACGAAGTAACCCTCGCCATAAAAATGGAACTCTATCAGCCCGACGTACAATCCGACCTTCCGCTTCATGGAGAGGAATACAAAGTTTTTGCTGCTAAAATTGCATGTCGATACGATGATCCGCAGTACCTACAAGTAATAGACGAAGGCGTAGAAGGGTCGGCAATTCTTTCCCATGAGCACCTATTAATGCTTGCGGTAAGTGAGGAACCCATTTTTTCGCCTCATCTTTCTGTTGTCATCGATGATGCGTCAATGCTGGAAGATACCGCAACAAGTGCACTAACGTGGTCGTGTTCAATACCTCGCATTCGTGCAGCAGCACAAGGAGATTCTCACCTAACTGAATGTGTCGACAGTGTAGAATTATGGATGGAACGAATGCGAAACGAACAAGATGTACGATACATCGCACCGTCCGATATTGATGCTCAATCAACAAGTGAATTGAAGAAAGCTATTTCTGAGCTTCTTACTGAAAAAACAAACACACTACCTGCGCTACTAGAGTCGTCGTTCCGTGATGTACTTCGTATACTGGACCATGCAAACTTAAACGATCGCATCACGTGGATCGAGGTACAGCGCGAAGGAAGTAAAACACTAAGGTCAGTGCCACTGAATATTGCAGATACGTTAGAAAAACTCCTCTATAGTCGTGCCTCAGTAACGCTGCTAGTGCCACCTAAAAGCAAGGATAGATTGCAGACGATTGTTCCATCGACCATGCCAATGGAATCACTTCCTGCGCTAGTAAATGATATGTCAGTTGATCTACGTATTGAAACGCCGATCAACAAAACCCTGGACGACATCTTTCATCATCCTATCGGCAAGACCATTGTGTTAGTAAATAGCAAAAAAACAATTGAAGATATGTTTATTAAACATGCAATTTCAATGGAAGAAAAAGGAATTACACTAATCTGTCAGGGGTTTTCGGGTGGACAAGGGCGTATGAGCGCAGAATTCGTTGCAGCTAAAAGCCCAGCTTTCTTAGTGATGACACCATGGTCATTTGAGGGATTGCATCTTGCGCCTGCATCCGTCAATCAACTGGTAATTCAAGCACTGCCTTTCGATCATCCGTCACATGCTGTCGTTAGTCGGCGTGCAGCGCAGTATCGAAATGGATTTGCCGATTACTCATTTCCACGCTTGCTTCATCGTCTATTTAGGATTCTAAGGCATTTTAAGGAAGGGAGTACGAAGAATGCAACTTGCGTTGTGCTAGATGAAAGACTGCGAACAAAAAGTTATGGAAAAGAAACACTAACATACTTACAATCACTTTGTGCTCCACAAGAGAAAAAAAGTGATGGCAGCGCACAATTGACTTTATTATAAGAGTTTTCTCAAAAATATGACGACATCACCAGAAACCCCCAATAAACCTGAAACAAAAAAAGCCTTTTTGAGAGTTGAAAATTATCTCTCTGAAATAGTAACAATCGCGATCGTCATGAGTGTGACAAGGGATATTTATCGAAATGGATTACTGAGTAATTTGGAAAGACCTGAAATAATTCCGGTGGGAATTCTTGGAGCACTTGGTATTGCATCAGTCATGGCAAAAATAAGAAATCGCTATAAAAAAATAATCAAAAATGATGATTGATTACCCTATTTAGTCAAACGATCAATGATTGAATAGCAAGAGCGATACGCTATCATCGTACTATGAAACGATCTGAAATACTTTTTGGTCTGACAAAAATTCCTCTGGATGGCTTAGCTTGCTTAAGTGCGCTAGTCCTTGCGTATATTTTACGTACGAAGCAAATAGATTTACTGCCCGCTATTCAACTTCTCTTAGAGCCCAGTGCGCTACCGCCACTGCCGTATTACCTCACACATTTTACGCTACCTGCTACGTTCGTATTTATTGCAATTTCAAGTCTACTAGGGCTCTATTCTCTACAAATAACCCGAGGACCATGGAAGGAAGTAGGAGGAGTATTGTTCGCATCAATCATTTGGGTCGGAATGATAATGGGTTGGTACTTCTTAGTACAAAAACAATTATTTTTCTCACGAATTCTGTTGGTGCAAGCAACCGTATTTACCACCATTTTCGTCGTCGTAGGACGCAGCTTAGTAACAATTATTCAACGAGTACTTCTTCGGAGAGGAATAGGGCAACGAACTGTACTGTACTGTGGCCCCCTCCCAATGCCAATACTAGTACAAGAAGCGCTGGAAAAAGATGAGCGATATGCCGTCATTGAAAGTAAAGAAATAGCTGAAGAAGTGGTACAAAAATGTAAGTATCAACCAATCGATTTCATTCTTCATGTTGATTCAAATTCCACGAGCACTGAAACACTGCATCTTGCAGAATTTGCGCGCAGTCATCACATCGAGTATGCATGTATTCCTACAGTGTTTCTTTCAACTCCGCACCTTTTAAGACTTGAATTTATAGGTCTGCAACCAATACTACGATTAGTGCCAACCCCGCTCGATGGATGGGGACGTGTAGCAAAACGTATCATTGACATTATGACTGCCCTCATTCTTCTGTTAGTACTATCTCCTTTATTCGTTATTATTTCTCTTTGCATTCTCCTTGCATCAGGTAAGCCCATTTTTTATAGGAGCAGAAGAATCGGTCAATATGGTAAATCAGAAATTCCTCTCTTAAAATTTAGAACCATGATTCAAAACGCTGATGAACTTAAGCACACAATGCATCACTTAAGTCATCGATCAGATGGACCCCTCTTTAAAATTAAAAACGATCCGCGTGTGTACCCCTTTGGTCGGCTTCTGCGACGATATAGTTTGGATGAATTACCGCAGCTTTTCAATGTTCTGTCTGGTCATATTTCACTTGTAGGACCTAGGCCACATTTATCGGAAGAGGTAGCAAAGTATAAAGATGACGATCGACGTGTGTTAAGCGTACGTCCAGGAATAACGGGCTTATCGCAAATTTCAGGACGATCCAATTTGTCATTTGAAGAAGAAATTCAATTAGATACACGCTATATTGAAGAATGGTCTATACTTTTTGATTTGTGGATCATCTGGCGAACAATTTTTGTGGTACTTGCAGGAAAAGGAGCCGATTAAAGGGAACGTAGATTGGTGAAATGCGCATTCTCGAATGATACGGAAATAACCTGAAATGAAGCTCGCTCATTGCAAGACTTGGAGGGCATACCTCACCTTAAGAGCACGCAAAATCATTGCACCAAATTCGGCGCGTGTAATGGTTTGGTCGGGACGAAATGTTCCGTCGCCATACCCTGTCACCACTTCTAGAAAAGCTGCTTGACGAATAATCTCAAAACGACGATGAGCGGAAGTCAAATCCGAAAAACTCATCATAAAACTCTCTGGGACCTTTGGCGACAAACAGCTTGCCGTAAGAACGAGTGGTACTGCTACCGCTCGCGTAAGCTCTTGATACGGTTCCGTTGCATCGAGATACTGCGACAATCCATAGGCCTCGGCTTGCTCGATATACGGCTCATACCAACGATCACCAATCGGGTCAGGTCGTAGTGGCTCCTTTGCGGCACGGAAAAGCATAGCGGCTCCCTCGGCATAGTTAACAACGCGCTCTGGCTCGAAACGATACAAGCTCTTCCCCTGAGTATCGCGCATACCATGAACGACTTCACCTTTAGTTAAGAGCTGAATGGGATGGAAATACCAAGAACTCTTCCCTACATCCGTGTAGGGAATATCTGCAGCTAAGAGTTTTTTTATATCGAGATGATCGATACATTTTCCTTGATAATCCGTCGAGGGAAATTCGACTCCTTGTAGACGATTAGCAAAGGCCTGAATTTCTGTATTTGAGAACATTCCCTGACCGTTAACTTCCTCTACTGGCGAAGAAGGAGTAAGCGTAGATACGCTTGTAAAACTGCCTGGTGCACCATAACGACGACTACCTCCTCCTCCACCTCCAGATATGGACGTACCACCAGATATATACGATGCGGGAATCGTAAAAGATGAATTATTTCCAGCGAGATCAGTTGCCAGAGCTGAAATAGTATGAGTACCTCTTGAAAGAGTAGAAACCGTAATGTTATAAAGGCCACCAATACAAGCTGCTGATCCAACTGCTATAGCACCATCATAAATCGAAATAAGATCGCCCGTTGAACATGTGCCACTAAACATTGGAGTATCTGTTAATGAATTATTCGTTGTAGGCACCGAAGGAGTGACTGGCGCTATTAAATCAACTTGTATTGTTAGTCCGCCGGAAACAGGTGATCCATTACCAAGCGTGTCGTACTGTATGGCAGTAAGGGTATAGTGCCCATCGATCAAGGTAGAGAGCGTTATGCTTGCAGACCCTGCTACGCAAGTTCCTGTGCCAAGAAGAGTAGTGCCAGAATAGATAGAGACTGTCCGTGTCGATTCGCAGTTAAGCGTAACTAATGGGGTAGAATCATTCGTAAGATTATCCGTCGAAGAAGACCCGGTATCAGAGGAAGAATCTAAATCAGGTGTTCCTGGTACGCCAGGCGGAGCCGTATCGATCGTGACAATGAGTGCAGATGAAGTTGGCGAAAGGTTGCCAGCAACATCAGTTTGCGTCACGGTGAAAGTGTAACTTCCATCAATAAGGGTAGAGCTAGTAATGCTAACCGTACCACCAGTGCATACACCTGTGCCAAGGAGTGTTGCCCCTGAATAGAGACGGACGGTAGCGCCCGACTCGCAGCTGACATCAAATGTCGGGGTTGCATCCGTCGTAACATTATCTGTTGTAGACGCACCAGTATCCGAACCCGATTGTAAATCCGGAGTACCAGGTGCCGAAGGTGAAAGCGTATCAATTGTGACTGGTAATCCGCCAGAGGTACTAGAAACGTTACCAGCTGGATCTTCCTGTTTTGCTGTAAGAGTATGTAAACCATTCATGAGAGTAGAAAGAGTCACGCTAGCTACACCAGAAACACAAGTAGCTGAACCAAGAGCAGTAGCACCTTCGTACACTGTGACAATCGTGCCAGCCTCGCAACTAACGCTTACTGTCGGCGTATCGTCATTCGTGATGTCATCTGTATCTAAATCTCCTCCATCGGTATCGGGACTAAGGTCAGGCGTACCGGGAGCGGAGGGAGCAACGGTATCAATAACCGTAAAGGTAAAGCTCGTCGAAAGGGGTCCAGCATTTTCGCGACTGTTAATGGTGTAGGACCCTTCACCTAAGTCGGTAGTAATTGTAAGGGCAATAGTGGCAGTTCCTGGACATACACCACTCGCCAAGAGCGTGGCACCAGACATAATATCAACCGTAGCACCTACCGTACATGTAATATTAAATGTGGGTGTTGTATCAGCTGTAATGTTATCACTATTCGAAACACCCGTATCCGAACCCGAATCGAGATCAGGGGTACCAAGTGGAGGCTGAATATCGACCGTAACCACAACTGTAGCTGTGGGACTTTGATTTCCTGCAGGATCAAACTGTTTGACAGTAATGGTATTACTTCCAGTAGTGCCACCATTCCATGTAACAGGAATGGAAAATGTTCCTGCTACACAGCTGCCCGTAACTGAACTAACAAGACTTGGGCTACTTACTTGCACGGTTTCGCCTGTAACGCACGTACCTACAACAATTGTGGGATTATTGACAGTATCCACGACCGTCGGTGATGTGATTCCCGGAGCTGCCGATGGAGTAGTATCAATCGTAATTGATAATGGACCTGCAGCAGGCGAGATGTTCCCAGCGGGATCTTGTTGGTCGATCATAAGCGGATAAACACCATCTGCTAAAGCAGGGGAAACGATCAGGGTCACCGTTCCGCCAGCAGTACACGTGCCACTGGCAACAATTGTAGCGCCAGAGAGGAGCCTTACAATCGCGCCTGGTTCACAGCTAGTCACGTCGAATGTCGGCGTGGTATCGGACGTAATATTATCAATAGAAGACGTTCCAGTATCGGAGCCCGATTGTAAATCGGGAAGTGAAGGAGAAATTGGAGGAGTTCCATCAATAATCACGATCAAGCCTGCAGAAGATGGTGAGGTAAAGCCAATTGAATCTCGTTGCAATGCAGTGAAAGAATACGATCCATCAGATAGTCCACTAGGAAGAGTAATGGTGACGGTACCAGCAACACAAGTTCCAGATTCTACAAGGAGCACTCCTGCATACAGCTCGACCGTAGTACCTGTCTCGCACGTGATGGTAAAGCTGGGTGTAGTATCAGATGTCGCATTATCAGTCGGCGAAATACCTGTATC
Source organism: uncultured Candidatus Peribacteria bacterium (assembly GCA_964562885.1). Taxonomy (GTDB): domain Bacteria; phylum Patescibacteriota; class Gracilibacteria; order Peribacterales; family Peribacteraceae; genus CAZLVC01. Next base: position 28,232 of record CAZLVC010000003.1, read on the forward strand.
GGAACCGGCTTGAAGGTCAGGCGTGCCCGGAGCAGCAGGGACACCTGTATCAATAATCACTACTAAGCTACCCGACGTCGGTGACGAATTACCTGCAGTATCCGTTTGTAAGGCGGTAAAGGTGTACGTGCTGCTGCTTAGACTTACGGAAGTAATACTCACAGTGCCACCAACACAGCTACCGGTTCCAAGCAACGTTGCACCAGAGTAGAGGGATACCGTAGTGCCCGTGACACACACAATATCGAATGTTGGAGTATCATCACTTGTCGCATTATCCGTGCTCGACGAACCAGTATCCGAGCCAGATTGAAGGTCGGGCGCACCTGTGATAACTGGCGGAGTAGCATCAATAGTAATGGTAAGAACAGATGACAAAGGGCTAAAACCACCGCCCGTATCTTGTCGTGCTGTAATACTATAAGTACCATCAACAAGCGGAGGAGTAACCGTCAATGAAATTGTGCCACCAACTGAACAGGTACCTGTAGCGAGAAGAGTAGCTCCAGAAAGAATTTCGACTGTCGCACCTGCAGTACATGAAACATCAATCGTCGGTGTTGTGTCATTGGTTAAATCATCCGAAGGGGAACTGCCTGTATCAGAACCAGATTGAAGATCGGGCGTTCCGGGAGCAGTACTAGCCGTGGTAATAGTCACCGAAAGAGCACTTGAACTAACCGAAATATTCCCAGCTGCATCGGTTTGTGTCGCTGTAATGGGATACACACCAGCCACTAAAAAAGGGCTCGTAATGTTCACAGTTCCAGCTACACACGTACCGGAACCCAAAAGTATCGCACCCGAGTATAGCTGAACAGTCGCCCCCGTTTCACAAGCTATATCGAACGTCGGTGTGGTATCAGTCGTCACATTGTCTGTATTAGACCCACCAGTATCCGAGCCAGAGAGGAGATCGGGCGTACCTGGAGCTGCCGGAATGTTACCGTCAATTACTATCCCTTTGTTGTTACCAAGGGAACCTGCTACCCCCGGACTTGCCAATGTTAATGTAGCTGGTGTACCGCCCGTCGTAGCGTTGATCGTCCCACCGTTTAATTCCAAACTAGTAGTAGCTGTAGCATCAAGATCGGCAGTAACATCACCTGCTTGTACGGTGTATTGAAATGTCAACGTTGTTCCAGGAGAACCCGAAACAAATGTAGCGTAACGATCGGTTGCACCCGTTTCGAGGAGGATGCGCGGTATTCCCGTTACCGTTACCGATGTATCAAAAGTAATTTGTACTGAAATAACTTGCCCAAGGCCATAGGTTCCATTCGTCGTTGACGATGTGACATTTGTGACCACCGGAGCCGAAGCAGTAAACCAATTCATTGTGTTTCCGCCGTTAATTGAATTTGACGGATTAACAGGAAAAACCGCTGCAGAACCTCCCGTTTTCGTAATCGCGTTATCGGTGATATCCAAAAATACACGAATAGCCCCTAAATTGGCCGAAGCTCCAGAAAGTAAAAAATCGGCCTGATTTCCACCCGAATTAGAAACAATATTCAAGCGATCATCTGCATCTAATCCCCTAAGTGACAAAGTATTAGTGACGGTCTGTACTGCACTGTGGTCTAGGGTCAGGGTACAATCGGTGGCATCATTACTCGCCTCATTTTTTGACAGACTATAAAACGTAGTGGACCCTGTCTTTGTCTGGTTACAACCATCGAGTGTGACAGTTGAAGTACTTGGAGTAAAGGTACCACCGGTATGTGTAAAGTCACCAGCTAGTAGTAATGATGTTGTGACGCTCATCGAGCCACTCGATAGTATAAGAGCTCCATTCACATCGAAATTAGAACCACTGACTACGCCACCTGAGATCATCAAATTACTATTATGCGTTTGCAATACCGTGCTCCCGTTATAAGTTCCACCTGAAATCGTTACAACTCCCGTCACAGTTGTCGCAAAGTTATTGGAATTATATGTCCCTTGAGTAACCTCAAAGCTACCCAGCATTGTTGTGCCTGCAATTGCGCGAAATGTATCGTTCGTATCAGCACTAGCAATGCGAAGATTGTAAAAATCATTAATCCCAAAATTAGCTACATTAAAGTTGTCAGCAAGGCCATCGCCATCTCCACGATACTCAAAAGTACCAGAATCAATATCGTTTACGAAAGTGAGCGTCTCCGAACCGCGTAAGCGAAAGGTGCCGTTATTGCTGAGGGTACCGATACTGATATTCTGTCCATTAATGAACAGTGTGGCTGAAGGCTGAATGGTAATGGTGCGAGACGAAGCATTAAGAGCAACCCCTCCGGACAATGTCACTACGCCAACTGTGTTAGCAACGATGATATTGCTATTAGCGGCAGCAGCTCCAAAGCGCAACATTTGGATGGGAGATGTACCATCGAATGTCAAACTGGTGCCAGCTGTGCTGGAAAACGAGCCTAAGTTTATAAATTCTGATGTCGCTTGTGTTGTACCACCAACGGTAATCGCATTAGCTGCTGCTGTCAGATTCCCTCCAGCTTGAATACGCACGCCTCCGTTAAGATCTAATGGCACTCCGGGAGTAAATTGCTTCCCAGTCCAAACGATAAGCTTTTTATCTGTACCCGTGACAAAGCTAGCACCATCCGCGTAGATAGCTGTAATTTCGGGGTCCCCGTCATTGGCCGTGTTGAGGTTGGCATGTGTAAGTGCAGCCACAGTTTCACTTCGCACGATGAGACGATCTTGATAAATATGCAAATTCGTGATGTTTGCAGTTGAACCACGTGTCACCGTCACACCTAGTTCGGCACCATCTAAGTGCACGGTAATAATGTCGTTGTTTCCAAATTTAGGAGCTGCAAAATAATATGCTCCAGTCGAGGTAGTAAGTGTTGTTAAGGCAGAAGAACCATTAATGAGTAAACGTACCGTTCGTCCAGAGCCAATGGGTGTCGTACCTTCATCTGTATACACGGTTCCTCCAAGGCTATAACACGGACCACCATCAGTAATCGTCCAATTTTTAGGAGCACTTGTAAGTATTGCCCGAGCTGAGGCAGCACAATATTGCGATGCTCCACCATGGAAAGGTACTGCCGTCTGCACAGCCTGCGCACTCCAGCTTGTAAGCAAAGCATCGTAATTAACAACAGACAGCGTAGCACTACTAAGGAAGAGGGACGCCGTCGTAACGTCTGCTACGTCCCAACCCGCCAAATTCTGATTGAAAGCGAGTGCGCCAGCAAACATGCTATTTAAATTTGTGGCACTCGATGTATTCCAAGAACCAATTGGCTGGTTAAAATTGGTTGCACCATTAAACATTTGTGTAAATAATGTTACATTCGAGGTGTCCCACGCACTAATATCCTGATTAAATGCGCTAGCAGATGCGAAAACGCTCGTCATATCCGTCACGCCAGATACGTCCCAGCTACTAAGGGGTTGATTAAAGGCAGTTGCTCCTTGAAATATACCATTCATAGTCGTCACACTGGAGGTATTCCACGTATTGAGTGGTTTATTGAAGGCCGTAGCATTTGCAAACATCGAGCCAATATTAGTCAACGAACTTGTGTTCCAAGTACTGATGTCTTGATTGAAGCCTGAAAGCGAGAACATAGCAGACATATTCGTGACATTAGTCGTATCCCACGCGCCAATATTTTGGTTGAAGAGCGTGGCACCCCGAAACATCCCTGACATATTTGTAATGGTGCTTGTATTCCACGTATTCATCGCTGCATTAGTGGTGAGAGCCGAGGCACTGCGAAACATCTGAGAGAGGCTGGTAGCAGCAGAAAGATTTGGTGTGTCAGTTGCTGTCACGGTCAAATTGCTGCAACCATAAAAAGCATCTACCATCGATGACCATGCGCCAGTACCCCACTGAGCTATGGTTAACACCTTCCGCCTATCACCAAGATTCGCGAAAAAAATACGTGGAAAAGTGCCAGTAATAGCGACAGTATATGTACCCGCAGTTGCATAAGTACAAGTGTAATTCCCTACTTGTCCCGTCGCTTCATTCACTCCGTCATCATTACAATCCACACTATAGTTATATCCAACCCCAGCAGTAGGAATAGTAAATTGTGTGCTCGTACTCGTACCAGGGTTATCGGTCTTCACTGTCATCACAAACGCCGATGCGCCATAAGACCGTGCGACTGGCACGTTATGGAACAAAACAATAAAAGATGTCACCATAAATGTGAGGAAAATCCAACCACTTTTATTACGTTGACCTGTAAGAATCTGATGTTTGTAATGAAGCATGCCTGTAAGTATACGAAAAAAATCTCAAGACTATTAGAGAAACCATTCGTAAAGATATTGCTTTGTTTCTATTTGGTGGGCGAGAGATACATTACTCTCTCGCCACTTTGCAAAGGATGATCCAATCAATCTTTATAGCACACTCAAGTCATCCTTTTTACACCGATACCCTCCTTATTTTTCACCTTTCGGCTGCACTAATCTAAAATAATTCTCTCAATTCCGCCCTGCAGCTTCCACCCTTCATACGGGGTCCATCCACATTTACTGTGAAGATTCCTCGCATGAAGGACGGTCTCTACTGCAGGATTAAGTATCACAATACGAGCGCGAGCACCTTGTTCAATGGGAGGCTGCATCAACGAAAAAATGCGATTAGGATTATCAAAGCAAAGACGTAAAATATCTTGCACTGCAAATGGAGGAGGCTTCAATTTTGCTTGTGGATGTGGCCAGTGACCTAGTGCAACTGATAAAAGTAATGGAAGCATCGTCTGAACTCCGGGCACTCCACTTGGTGACTTTAGGGGCTCACCAGAACGTTTTTCTTCAAGCGTATGTGGAGCATGATCGGTACTGATACAATCGACCGTACCATCCGCAACACCCTCCCACAGAGCCTTTTGATGAATTGATGAACGAAGTGGAGGATTCATTTTCGCAAGAGACCCAAGCGTCGCATAATCATCTTCTGTTAAAAACAGATGATGAGGTGTCACCTCACACGTCACTGGCAAATTTTGAGCTTTTGCTGACCGAACAAGTTGAACTCCTTGAGAAGTCGACAAATGAGCGATATGAAGCGCGGCACCTGTCTTTTCGACTAATGCAATGGCGTCCGTGATAGATTTTGCCTCCGATTCGGGTGGACGCATGCGCGAATGGAGCGCGACATTTTGAGGAAGGGACAGACACTGAAGCGCAGCAGCCTCGTTCATCGTTGGATCTTCACAATGAGCAATAATGGGTATACTCAATGCTGCGCATCGCTCAAATACTTCGGCGATAATCGATTGATCGATTTTTTGATTACCTGTGGAATGATCGAAATATAATTTAACTCCCGCACAGTGATGTTTTAATCGTCGTAATTCTAAGGAAGTACCAGACCATAGGTCGCAAAGAGCCTGTAAATGTATTGCCTCTGTAACACCGAAGTAAAATTTTAATGTGCACCCATCAATATACTCGGCTCGGCGAACTTTATCGGCAAGTGCAGCAATGGTCACAGTGGGGGGGATGGTATTGGGCATCTCGCACACACATCCAATGCCTCCCGCAAGGGCAGAGGCTGCTTCAGTCTGCATTGTGGCCTTGTGTTCTAAACCCGGTTCACGAAAGTGTACATGACAATCAATAAGTAATGGGAGAAGAATTTTATGCGAAACATCCAGAACCTCTGTATCACGATGATCTGTAATAGATGGTTTAATCTCGGCAATCTTGCCGGTGATATCAATAAGAATGTCTTGCTTTAGTAGACCATCGCCTGTGACAACTGAACCACCGGTGAGAAGTGTTTTTTTCATGAAAGAGAACGATAAAAAATTGCCTATGCTTTCCCTAGGAGAAGTGCAAGCAGTGCCATGCGAATAAGGACTCCATTTCCTGCTTGCCGAAAATACGCAGCATTTGGCAGAGAATCGACATCGGTAGCTATTTCACCAACGCGCGGTAGCGGATGAAGAACAATGATTTTTTTACCTTTCACATGCTTCGCTTCTAAAACGTACTGTAGCTTTAGTCGTTCATACTCACTTTTATCGGCAAAACGCTCTTGTTGTACGCGTGTCATATACAGCACATCGCAATCAAGGGCATCTTGAAGATTTTCAGATTCGGTAAAGGGAATATTTTTTTCATGAAGAAAGCTAGTCACCTTTTCAGGCATGGTGAGTTCTTTTGGCGATACAAATGTACAACGTATATTGTCGTACAATCCTAAAAGATAGCTGAGTGAATGTACCGTGCGACCGTACCGTAAGTCGCCAACCATCGCAATGTGGAGGCCATCTATTTTTTTACACTCACGCTTAATAGTAAATAAATCGAGCAGTGCCTGAGTCGGATGTTGACCGGGTCCATCGCCTGCATTGATAAAAGGAACAGCACTGGCACTTGCTGCAATGTCGGCACTTCCTTGATCGGGGTGACGCATGGCAATAATATCCGCATACTGCCCGACCATTTCCATCGTATCTTCAATGGTTTCACCTTTATAAAGCGAACTGAATTGAATCCCTTCAGCGGTTAGAACATCACCACCTAGGCGATACATTGCCGACTCAAAACTTAAACGGGTTCGCGTACTTGGCTCATAGAAGAGTGATGCTAAGATCTTCCCCTCTAAAAGATTGGACTTTCCTTTTTTACGGACTTCTTCCATGTATTCCGCAACACGAAAAACTTCTTCCGTATCAACTCGTGTTAGTTGCTTAGTAGAAGTAAAGTGTTTAAAAGGTAGTGGCATTTCAAGATGAAAGTATACTACAAAGGAGAAAAAGAAGCTAGAAATTCATGCCATTCATAAAGAAAAAGATGTAGGATAATTTGGAAAAAAAAGCAGCTCACTTTTTCTATGCCAACAAAAAAAATTACGACATCGGTCTTCTGGCAAATAGCAAGCCAAGCAACCATGGCGATACTCTCCGCAGTATCCGTTAAGTTTGTTGCGATTGGACTAAGTAAAGAGCTCGCGGGTAATTACAACTCGGCATATAGCTACCTACAAATTTTCGCAATTCTTGCAGATTTTGGGTTGTATGCAGTTTCAGTGCGAGAGGTAAGCACTGCAAAAGATAAAGAAAAAACACTAGGAACCCTGCTAGTTCTGCGCACAGTAATAACCTGTTTATCGCTAGGACTTGGGGTAAGTATTGCGTGGTTTATTCCTGCATGGCAAAGCGCACCGCTACGAATAGGAGTGATGATAGCAGCATTCGTGCCATTCTTCACGCTGCTCGCCGGCGTCCTGCGCACAATTTTTCAAGTCCAATACAAAATGCACTATGTTTTTATCGCAGAAGTATCGCAGCGCATTTTCACCACAGGTGGAATGGCACTTATTATTTTTTTGGGAATTCGATCGAGTACAAGTGTCATCATCTATGAAGTATTTATCGGCATTGGAGCAATTGGTGCTTTGGTACTTTTTATCCTTTCATTGATATTTTCAAAAAAGCTGGCGTCAATAAAGCCAGTATTCGATACAAAGGAAATAGTTGCCCTCTTAAGGAAGTCTGTCCCGTATGGAAGTGCTTTTTTCTGTATGGCACTGTATCGCCAATTTGACCTCACACTTATTGCACTTTTACGACCAGATTTCGAGGTGCAAAATGCAGAGTATGGCTTTGCATTACGTATTGCCGAAATGGCGTATCTTGTGCCTACGTTTCTCTTAAATTCTGCGCTGCCACTATTAAGCGAACGCGAAAATGAGCAAAAGGACACTCGAGTATTGATGGGGAAAATTTTCCTTGTAGTCCTTCTTCTTGGGTCCATCTCTTCGCTCTTTGCATTCTTCTGGAGTACGCCAATTATGGAACTGCTTACAACTAAATCATATTTACGAAGCACAACTCAATTTGGTGCAGATTCCGCACTTAAACTCCTTAGTATCCCCATGTTCCTTAATGGCATCGTCCAATGCTGGTTTTATATTTTACTGACAACTCATCGTTGGCGTCCGCTAGTACAAGCTATGATCTGCGCGGCATTACTATCAGTACTCCTTAATATTTTTTGGATTCCAGTAGACGGATTTATCGGCGCAATACGCACTTCATCTATTGTGCATCTCTTTCTAAGTATTACGCTCCTGCCTTTTGCCATACAGAGCATGCCCATGAAAGTATCAACATCTTTGATAATTCGATGGATACTTTTTAGTGTGATGCTTGGATTAATCCTCTGGCAGGTTGCACCGTTATTGGAGAGTGGAATCATGTCGTTCATCGGACTCTTTGGTGGGGGAATAATGACACTTTTTCTCATCTATCTCCTAAAATTTCATCAACTTATTCAAAGTCCTAAAGAAGAGATCGAATTTCAGAGATAAAAAATCAATAATTGCTTTTATTGAAATGATAAATGAGTACAATACCCTACTAAAGCCCACCATTATGCGTTGCCCACGATGCAAATTTGAAGATACGGCCGTCATCGACTCTCGACTTGCAGAGGATGGAAGAACCATACGCAGGCGTCGGGAGTGTACGAAATGTGATCATCGTTACACGACCTTTGAAAGACAGGAATTAGCATCGCTCATTGTGGTTAAACGAGATAGTACACGCGAGCCTTATAGTCGTAGTAAGTTAGAACGAGGTATTTGGCTGGCATGTACCAAGCGACCAGTGTCGCAAAAAAATATTGATACGATGCTGTCAGATTTAGAAGAAAAATGGGGGAAAAATAAAGAAGAAGTGGAAAGCACGACCATCGGAAAAGATGTAATGAATGCCCTGCATAAATTAGATAAAGTAGCCTATATTCGCTTTGCTTCCGTGCACCGAGAATTTAAAGATGTTGAAGAATTCAAGGAGGAATTAGGAAGGCTGTTTACGTAGAAATAAAACTAACTATAAATAGAACACTTATACTTCTTTTTGAAATAACAACAATAGCTCTTATTAAAGGACAATAGGTACCGTTAGGAAAGTGGAGGGAGATTGAGGGAGGAGGAAATCCTTTACAGGACTAACTGATAATCCTTTCGCTTCGCTCAAGAGCTTATCAGTGTGAGCCGAACAAGGTGTACTCCTCCCTCAAGAAGAAAAAATGAAAAATTACGACAAAATAAGACACCTAGTTTATTGTTTTAACGATCGGAATGAAGAATCTAATGGTAGAGTGACAAACTCTATTGATTCAGCTAAATCAATAGAAGCTTATGAGACTATGCTATTATAGAGATAAGAAAATACTGAATTCTATCCACTTTCTTTTTTTCCATGTTACGTACACATACCTGCGGTCAATTAACTGCGAAAGTTGTAAAAACTGAAGTAACACTTTGTGGTTGGGTGAATACTCGTCGCGACCATGGCGGACTGATCTTTATTGATCTACGAGACCGATACGGCATCACGCAAATTGTCTTCCATCCAGAAAAAAATAAGGAAGTATTTGCAGTAGCAGAAACCGTAAGACCCGAATGGGTCTTGCAGATAATAGGCATTGTGGAATTACGATTAGAAGGAACCGAAAATAAAGCAATGCCCACAGGAGACATTGAAATTTCTGCGACATCTCTACAGGTACTAAACAAAGCCAAAACTCCTCCATTTGAAATAGACGGAGATACACAGGTGAACGAGGAGCTGCGTCTGCAGTACCGATACTTAGATATGCGTCGTGCTCAAATGCAAAAAAATATTGCACTACGCTCCAAAGTCTTCCAAATTATCCGAAGCTATTTTACATCTCAAGGATGTTTAGAAATCGATACCCCGTGCCTTATTAAGGGAACACCAGAAGGTGCACGAGAGTACGTTGTGCCTTCGCGTATGTATCCAGGAAACTTCTTTGTTTTGCCACAAAGTCCACAACAATTAAAGCAGTTATGTATGGTTGGTGGGTTAGATCGGTACTTTCAAATTGCGCGATGCTTTCGTGACGAAGATTTACGTGGTGACCGTCAGCCAGAATTTTTGCAGTTAGATTTTGAAATGAGTTTTGGTGAACAAAAAGATGTCCAGGAAATTATTCAGGGGTCGATTGAAGAAATCATTAAAGAATGTAGTCCAAAAAAATTACGTTGGGGAAAAGTCGAAAGTTTTACCTGGCAACACGTCATGGATACCTATGGTTCCGATAAGCCAGATTTACGGTACGATTTGCCCATTACCGATATTTCAAAAATTGCTGAAGGATGTGGTTTTAAGGTCTTTGAAGATGCGCTAAAAAACAAAGGAACAGTCAGAGCTCTACGAGTACCAGGAGGAGCAGTTTTAAGCCGAAGTGAAATAGATACATGGACCGAACTTGCCAAAGAACTAAAGGCAAAAGGGTTGGCATATATTCTTTTTAAGGAAGATGGACCCTCGTCACCACTCCTTAAATTCTTTAAAGATGGATTCCTTGAGAAGCTACAAAAAACCACAGGAGCAAAGGTTGGAGATGCACTCTTTTTTGGAGCAGATACCTTTAAGATTGTCTGTGCATCACTCTCGCGCATTCGTGCAGAAGCAGCGAAAAAGTTGCAATTAATCGATACCTCCATCCACGCTCTATTTTGGGTAACAAACTTTCCAATGTTTGAACAAAATGACGATGGCACGCTCACCTTTAGTCATCACCCTTTCACCAGCCCGAATATCGATGAATGGAAAAAGAGGAAGGAAAATCCTCTCGGAGTCCATTCCATTTGTTATGATCTTGTACTTGATGGATACGAATTAGGATCGGGTTCAATACGTATCCACGACCCAGTATTGCAAGCCGAAGTTTTTGATATGCTAGGAATCAGCCCTGAAGATCAGCAGAAACGCTTTGGACACCTCCTCCGGGCATTCGAATACGGTGCCCCCCCTCATGGGGGCTTTGCCTATGGCATAGACCGAGTGGTGATGATTTTAGCAGGCGAACCTAATATCCGCGAAGTCACACCATTCCCTAAAGACCAAAAGGCAAAAGACTTAATGCTTGGTGCCCCTTCTCCTATTCCTGCAAAGCAATTAGAGGAATTAGCCCTCGCGCTGGAAGATAAAATGTAGGCACTATTGAAGATGTCTTCCTGGAGAGTACGTGAAGAAAATAGGCATTGCGATGTGCTGATCTCTTTGTATACACTCTGCCTTCCTATGCTCCAAAAATTACCACAAGCTATTCTCTTCGACTTAGATGCGACCCTCATTGATAGCGGGCATCTTTGGATGGAAGCCAACCAAGAGTCAGCACGAATGTTGCATATTAAGTTTACCCAAGATGAGGAAATTGCATTACATGGTCAATCTTTTTTAGACATACTACGTACAAAAAAAATAAAAGAGGTAATTATTGATAAAATTTTTGAGATGCGCGAAAAACTGCTTGTAGCGAAGTTAGATAATGTTACATTTTTACCAGGAGCAAAAGAGTTACTTGAATTCACTCAGGAACACTTCCCTACAGCTATTGTGACTAACGGTCATAATATTGCAGTAGACGTCGTAAAAAATCGTCTAAAAATAGATACGCTTGTTGATGAAATAATCACATGGGACGACGTTCAACCAAAAATAAAGCCACACCCATACCCCATACAACTTGCGTGCAAAAAACTAGGTATTGCGGTTGAAGATGCCATATTCATTGGAGATCATCTGAATGATGTGCTAGCAGGAGAAAGAGCAAACACTGCAACATTTTTGCTCAAAAATAACCACAATAAAAATATGAAACATCCTCGTTGTATCACATCGTTGGATGAAAAACGGGCACTGCTACGCAAGCTGCTTACCTTAGAAGAACTTCAACAACCAAAAAAGCAGCGACGGAAAATACATCATGAGCACTGAAAATTTTTACCTACTAATTTTAAGGTCATTTCTTTGACAAAGAAAAGAAAAGGGATAGATACTATTCTATGATGTATCCATCGAAAGGAATCTATGTCGCCATCCTTCGTGCACCTGAAAGTTCACTTAGTTCCAGAATACGTCATGAAGACACTGGGGAAGATTATGGAACAGAACTACGTCATGAACGAATTGAAGCATGCATTGAGATGCTACGACTACTAATTACCGAAGTAGTGGAAAAGAATCATATTCCTTACGAGATAAGCGAATTTCAATATCATGAAACCGACAAAGGCGTAAAATTAAAAGGAAAGCGATTTAGAGAGTTGAGACGCAAAAATGTATTAGCAGCTGTCGATCCATCCCCTGCCATTTTACAACGCTTACTAACACCTTCAGTCAGCTATCCATTTCGTAAGGGAATAGTAGGATTTAGTGAAAAAAGAGTTCTTGAAGGCTCGCTTTCTCTGCTTGCTTCTCAGCGAATTCCTTTGGGTCAAATCAATGAAAGTCGTAGGCAGTATGCGCAGACTATCTATCCGCTTCTTTTACCTTTTAATGAAGATGATTTAGCAAGAAGTCACGAGAAAAATTACCCTATTGTTGAAAATGCGCTTACTTCCCCAATTGGAAAAATAATTGAAGACGACGTGGCGCCTGCACTAAAGATCATTGACGCAAAGGACCCTATTGCAAAAGATATCAAACTCTATTTGTAGTAAAAGTACTAAACACATTCAAGTCAGTACTCTGTATACTCTCATAGTATGTGGGAACCTACAGACCTTACAAATCAACAAAAATTACGACAGGAAGATATTGAACGAGCGACACTTCTTGCGCAAAAAAGAGCAAAGGAAGAAGAGGCTATTAAGCAAAGAATTTTAGAAAAAAAAGAAGAGGAAAGAATCAGAGCAGAAAAAGGAATGAAACAAGTACAAGAAGAACGAGGTGAGAAAAAGCAAAAAGTAAAAGCTTTTCGAATACAAAAAAAGGGTGAGGAAATTGAAAAGCAAAAAAAACAAAAGCAGGAAGAAAGGTTACAAGCGGAATTAAAAAAAAATGAAGAGGAGAAAAAAGAAAAAGAAGAGGAAGAAGAGGAATATATGCAAAACCTGCGTAAAGGAGCAGAGAAAAAAATAACAGAACAACGACGGGTAGCTAACCTAAAAGCAGAACTGGTGCGAGAAATACAGCGCGCAGAACACGAATGGCAAGCAACGAAAGAAGAGGCAGAGCGTCTGTATCGGAATCAAAAAGAAAGAAATGAACGCGAGTTACGCGACAGAAAAATGGTTCTGGAACAAGAAAAACATGCAAAATTACAACAAGTAGAACGTGAAAAAAGGGCACGAATGCAAGCGATGGATATGGAAGAAAGGCACGAAAACGATGTCATTGAACAAAAAAGACTCACTCCAATGGACTTGGAACGAGCAAAAGCTGATGTAAGTACAAGAATAAAAATTCGAAGAAAAAAAATGGAAAGCGATTTTGCCGATAAACTTAAGCAAATAGATGCTGAAAGTGGAATGAAAAAAACAGAATTACAAAATTCACTAAAGGATGCAGTGAATGAAAATGAACGAATGCATCGTGAGGCATTCATGCAAGCAGAACGAAAGTTTATGAGACAAAAACAGGAGGCAGAGCAAAAATACGATACTGCGGTAAAACAACGAGAATAAACTAAGCAAAAAATTAAAAAGTAAGTATACTCTAAGCATGCCCAAGTGGCCGCGCATGCGTGCGGGGTAAACTCCATGGCAAACCTACCTATCCGGCAGGCAAACGCGCTAAACTAGCTTAGATGAAACAGAACATGCCCAGGTGGCGAAATGGCAGACGCGCCAGCCTTAGGAGCTGGTACTCGCAAGAGTGTGGAGGTTCAAGTCCTCTCCTGGGCACCATGCAATTCACGAAAGGAAACCTACGGTTTCCTCTCGTGAGCTCTCCTTCCCTTTGCAAGGAGGCGCTCCAGTCTGGCAAAGCCAGACTTCGCGCTTTTTTAGATAAAGATGAGAGCTGATAACATACTCCAATCATATCTACATCCTTAGGAGCCCTGTCTTATGGACAGAAATCCTACGTCAGGCTAAGGTTTGGCAACCGACTCAAAGACCCTATCATGGTTCAAACTCGTCTCGCCGTAGCGGAGCGAAAGCGGATTCTCTCCTGGGCACCATTTCCCGCTCCGTAAAGCGGAGATATTCATCGCAAGTCACATAAATTGTTATCAGCTCAGTGCTAATCTCTTGCAAACGAAGCTCCAATCTTCTTAAAAATATCACGAATATCATTAATGCTAGCCACATCGAATTCTCTAGTTGTCTTGCCTGCTTCAGAAATATCGCTACCGCCTATCTTCTCTAAAACAACCTCGCCAATCTTAGTAGGACCCAAATTAATTGCTTTAAGTTTAATCACATCAACAACCAACTTATTATCCGATCCAATAAGTGAGATCTTAAATGCATCCAAAATTTCTTCTACTTTTTTGTAATCCACTAGTGCTCCATCTTCTTTTATCGATTCGAGTAAATCTATCTTGGCAAATTCTAATTTTGCATTTAACGAATCTACCGTCTCTTTTCCGTCTTCTGAAGTCTTCGACGATACGCCTTTCTCAACTTCATACTGCCTTTTTTTAAGACCCTTTATCCTTTCGGTAATCTTTTCCAATGTATCTTTCAGTTCTTTGATCTTCGTATTAAGCGCAGGTTTATCGCCATCTGCTGCTGTACTCAACTTCAATGTAGTCGCCTCAATTTCTTTTATCACTCCAGTACGCTCGGCATCCTTGTCTGTAATCTCTTTTCCATTCTTTTCTTTCTCTTTACTTTTTTCTTCAGCAGACATTGTAGTTACATCTGGTCTCTTTGTAAGATCATCTTCTTTTTTATCTGACGATTCACGATTTTCGGACCGTGCAGCAAGTTTTGCGCTAATTGTAAGAAACAAACCTATCACAAAATAAAGTGCACGATCTTTTTGTTCTACACCCACTAATTTTCCATTCTCCAAATCGCTTGCTGCTATGTCCACCCCCATCATCATTAAAATACCTTCCTGAGCCGTACGCTCCGCATCGGTTTTTGCTTCCTTCCACTTTTCTGCAGCACGTAAAGCATTACTACTCACAGCAACAAGTTCACTACCACGCTCGCTACCTTCAACCCCACCACTCGGTCGGCGAACTGCATCACCCGGAGCACGATGCACCCCACTTGCGACTGCATCAGGACTGCGATCAAACACTCCGCCTGCACCCACCTCGCCTGAGGGTCCAGAGGTAGGAGCCCTCCTGAAGCTTCGCATGCCTGAACGCATGCTTAACTGACGCTCAGACTGAAATTGTCCACGTAGTGCATCGCGTTCTTTCGTAAGTTTAGTTCGTGAAGGACTACGGCGAGACGATGTACGCAATGCCTCGTTCTTATCGCGCATTTCTCCTTGAAGCATCAGCGCATTAATATCATGCTGATTACGTATAGGATCAAGTTGAACTGAAACTATTTTATATTCACCTAAGCCTCCGCCTTTCACCGGTGAAACAAAAAATCCTAGTGGAACATATTTTGCATTTAAATCCTCAATAAAAGCTAATTTTTCTCGATGTTCCATGCCCCTGTTCAACGCCTTTTTAAATGCTTCCCTTGCTTCGGCTTGATAGGCATTTTTTTCAATCTTATCCTGATTTCGACCTATTGCCCTGTTCTTCGCATAAATATTAGCACTTCGTGCTTCTTCAACGGAAGTATCTTTTACAACTCTGTTTGTTAATGATTCAACATCATCAGGGATTTCTTTGTCATCTGATTCGGTACTATAAACTTCTTCGCTGGGGCGTTCGCCACTAAAAAAAATGAGTCGTTGTTCTGCAAAACAATAATGCTGGCGACTATGATAAAAATGATGATGCATATTTATTGCTGACGGATAAGAGACTCTAATCCCGAAAGGACACTATTATCTTCAGAGACAGAATTATGCTCAAGATAGTGTAAAAAACGTTTACGACGCGAAGAAATTTGCTGCTGTTGTGCTATTGAATATCTCTCTAGCGCTTGATGAAAATGCTCACATGCCGTTTTGTAACGCAAGGATCGCACCTTACGTTGTTCAGGAGAATCTTGCTCGAACCGAGAGCGCACATTTTTAAGTTCTGCATGAGTAAGCTCTGGCTCTATACCACTCATAATTTCATCATACAAATCAATATCTGGCTCAGGTAAAGCCGCACCTTCATCTTCCATTGCCAACGATGGTTCGTCATCTTGAGACATAATTTTTTATGTTTCTCATTATTGTACCAGAAAATGACACTTTCTTCAATGATCTTTTGATGAGAATAACAACCAGAAACCTTGCACAGAACGACAAGACCAACGACCATAGAGGTATGCAAAAATATCTCTCATTAAGTTTCGCGCTCGTACTCCCTGCCACAGCACTCGCATTAACTATTGAACCTGCACATTTTTATACAGATGTGCGCGACAATTCGCCAGAACTAGCAGGAATTAACCTGTTAACAACCGAAGGAATAGTCCAGGGGTACGGCGAAGGAAAATTTGGACCATCGAGACTTGTAAATCGTGCTGAATTTTTAAAGATGGCAATTGGAGCCACTCCTGATACGCAAAAACCCGCACTACAGGAAGGGCAATCTTGCTTTCCTGATGTGCAGGCAAACGACTGGTTTGCACCATTTGTTTGTGCGGCAAAGAACGCAGATGTTGTGAAGGGTAATCCCGATGGGCTCTTTCATCCTGAACGAACAGTACAATACGACGAAGCACTTAAAATGCTTACGCTTTTGTTTGGATACGATATTCCTGAGGTGACGGACGCTAATTGGGGTGAGCGTTACAAGCAATCTGCCGAAAACCTAAAAACTACACTGCCAATGCAAATTGCATTATCTACTCCACTAACACGAGGAATGACCGCGCGTTTAGTTGGAGGGTTTTTAGCAGAATCCGAAGGAATGCTGGAGGCATACCGAAGTGCGGAAGCGGGGCAATATCTTTCCAGTTCATCTTCCAGTAGTTCTGTAGAAAAATCGTCAAGTAATTCATCGTCCCAAAGTTCTGTAAGCTCGTCAGTGGCTTCATCGTCTGCTTCGGTATTTTCGCTTAACAATCACTTTCTTCCTGTTGGCAAAAAAAGTGATGCCATTGCAGATGTCACACTAAATTCCGTGGGTGAGCCTGTATACGTTGCACTTGCACAAGTGAAGCTTATGCAAGAGGCACGATCGGTAGAATTTATTGAAGTAGTAAGCGAAACAGGAATAGTACTTGCTTCGTTAAAGCAACGAACAACTACCACGCCATCCGATTATAAAAAGATCTACGAAACCACGAGCGCAAGTGACACACCCATCGTTCTAGATGGAACAAAGCCCATTCACCTCTATGTACGTGCAGTCATTCGCTCATCTGAAAATGGAGGCTTTGCAGAAGATTTACTGCAAGTTTTTTCTGTCAACATTACCTACCACGCGCCAGCAAGCAACCAAACGTACTACGGTGCAAAACAGGGTGGGTTTAGTAAAAATCAAACTGCATTTGGCAATCTTACAAACGTACTAAGAACATCCCCACAAGTTGATGTATTGAAAACAGGCTCAGGAATAATCGTAAGCAGCTTTAGCGTCAGTGGATCTGGTACCACCAATAAAACACTCTCTCTTGAAAATATGACATTCTCCCTAATAAAAAGTGCGGGTGTTATTACAAAAAACTGGTCCGTGAACATAGGAAATAATTCTATGAATATTCCTTGTTCGATGAATATAGAAGGAAATCAAATAAGCTGTATTCGGTTGCAAGATTCCGCCATTTTGCAGTCTCATCAAAATCTCGCAATAAAAATATTTGCTGATGTCTCGCTAGATTCAAACCTTCAGAAAGAAAACAAATTCCTACAAATCTCGCTCTTGCACTCGGGCTCACCAGAAGCTTTAGGAAGCATTGAATGGAGCGATGGGTCTGGTCACTACCGTTGGATCGAAGGTGCCTCTCCTATTGCTGTAGGAACAGAATGGAAGTAGGAGGATAGTTAGGTTGTAGCTTGTAGGTAGTAAGCTGTAGGATAGAGAGGCTATTTTTCTTCAACATCCAATGCGAATGTGGATTTCTCTTCTTCTGGCGCTCAATATTTCACTTGGAGCAATGATTATTGTAAAAATGTTCCCTGAGAATATTTCGATTATTGGAAATTTTTTACGTATCCACACTTCATACAATACAAATATTGCTTTTAGCATTCGCATCCCCTCTCCACTAAAGGAAATTTTAATTTCGAGTGCTTTTGCTGCAGTACTCCTTGTGTCGATGCAGCTAAAAAAAACAAAGATGGAAGAAGTTGGCTTTGGCTTAATTGTAGGTGGAGCTGCGGCCAATCTCATCAATAGAATTATTGATGGTTGGGTGCTAGATTTTATTGCCGTCGGAACATTCCCTATTTTTAACATTGCAGATTCATTCATCTGTATTGGTGCTGGCTTGCTACTTTTTGAATACATCTCTTCCAATAATAAAAGGAGTGTCATTCGTTGATGAGAAATACATTTCGATGCCATCGAATATTAAACGATCATGGTGTTTATGAAGAATTTTTCTAATTTTTTTATTTTCTTGCGCGTCAATATATCTTCAACTTATTGCGCACGAAGGAATCGTGTTCTAAATATATGATCAAATAGTCATAGTGCTTTATTGTTCGTTTTCTAAATTTTCTACGCATCATTATGACCATATTTCACTATAACAATATATCCTACCTCAATACCTTCCTTACGCTCTTTACCTCTCATTACTTTAAATCTATAACCTACTCACTGCCAACCACAACCTATCATCCAGCTCTATGCTACACTAGGCGCCTATGTCTCAAATTCAATACCGCATAGAAGGTCAACATACCTTACGTGGAACAGTACAGATAGGCGGATCTAAAAATGCTGCGCTACCCCTCCTTGCCGCAGCAATAGCGTGCGAAGGGGTCACGAGCCTCACCAATGTACCACGGTTACGGGATATTGAAACGATGATAAAAATTCTGAAATTTTTAGACGTACAAGTAACAACGGAAAACTCAACTGTCACCATCGACACCCGTTCAATAAAAAATAAGTCGATTCCTCACGAATTAGTATCAAAATTACGTGGGTGTATTGTTCTTTTAGGGCCACTTTTAGCGCGATTTGGCGAAGTAGAGATGTCATACCCTGGTGGGTGTGTTTTAGGTAAAAGACCAATAGATGCGCATCGAGAAGTGCTTAAGCAGATGGGTGCGAACGATCAAAGCACGACTGAAATTCTGTGCCTTAAAGGAAAGCCAATGAAAGGGAAAACCGTTCTTGCTGACTTTTCAGTCACAACAACCGAAAACGCTATTATCGCAGCAGCAATGACTGAAGGGGAAACGGTGATAGAGTTAGCTGCTGCTGAGCCACATGTACAAGCCGTATGCCATTTTTTTGTGGAACGAGGCGTGCAAATAACAGGAATTGGTTCACACCAGCTTTTCATTCAAGGAAAACGAGAAATAACGTCTCGTAGTACCCATGCTGTCATTCCAGATTATTTGGAGGCAGGAGTATTTTTACTAGCAGGAGCATTAACAAAAGGAGAAGTAACAATACAGGGAGCGAACGCAAATGATCTCGTTTCCTTTATTGCAGCACTAAAAAAAGTGGGCGTACGATGCGAAACAGATACCCATGGGGCAATAACAGTGTACGGAAAAGATTCAGCCCTACAATCGGCATCAATACAAACCAATATCTTCCCTGGCTTCCCAACCGATTTACAAGCACCTTTTGGCGTTCTGTTCACACAAGCACAGGGTGTCAGTAGAATTTTTGAAGTCCTATTTGAAGGACGAATGGCTTATTTGTATGAGTTAGAAAAAATGGGGGCAAGGGTAGAAATTCTCAATGCACATCAAGCACTAATCATTGGGGCATCCCCTTTACAGGGTAGGCAAGTTGCAAGCAACGATATCCGTGCTGGGGCAGCAATGGTTCTTGCTGGACTATGTGCCAAGGGCGAAACAATTGTCACAGACGTGCAGTACATAGAGCGTGGGTACGAAAATCTTCCTGAAAAACTGCGATCCCTAGGGGCAAAAATTATCAGGGAAGAGGTGTGACTTTATTGAAATAAGAAGAAATTATGTTGTTAAACTTACCCATCATTACATAACCAATTTTATTTATATGACGATCGATTCATTAGTCTTGATGCTAAATGAGCATAAAATATTCTTGCTTACAGCTCATATTCTAGGGACAGTTTTCGGCCTAGGGGGTGCTAGTATTGCGGATCTTCTCTTTTTTCGATTTTTAAGAGACTACAAAATATCATCAAAAGAATCCGATATTTTGAGTTTTCTGAAAAATATCATCCTTTCTGCGCTGTTGCTTATTATTGTTTCAGGTATTGGGTTGTTTATGACTGATATCGAAAAATACAGCAACTCAGGACCATTTCTTGTGAAGATGATCATCGTTTCTATTGTCACAATTAATGGATTTGCATTGCATATCGTTGTAGCACCACACCTACTACGTCTTAATTTCCATCATCATAAAAAACGATATCAAAGATGGCGAAAGATTGCATTCATGTTAGGCGGCATCTCTGTGTGTTCTTGGTATAGCTCATTCCTTATCGCTATGCTCAAATCTAAGCTTACACAAAGTTTCACCATTCTCTTTGGCGGATATCTTGTCATCTTAATAATTACGATCATCTTGTCACAATTTATTGAGCAACGAATAGTACTAAGAAAGAAATAATCAGACGCTTACTAAATACTGTGGTAGTCCCGGCGGGAATTGAACCTGCATTTACCCCTTAGGAGAGGGTCGTTCTATCCAATTGAACTACGGGACCTAAAAAGCTTAAAGATGGCTTTCGCCCTCTATTCTACAGGACTAGAACCTACTTCCTAGCCAAGTAATACTACTTGCCTAGAATCTTGTGGCAACGAACCTGGCTTAACTTTTAGCTCATTTATTGGACTAACCGAAGGCTGGCCTAATGCCTTAGCAACGCCTGAAGTATCGCCATCTTTCACGTCAAATAATACGACAATACGCGGGTCAATCGATTCGATAATTGCTGTCACTTTTTTGGGCTGATCAGCAGCGATCACCAGCACGTCAACGTCACCTAATCGCTCAATGTCCGAATCTGTCCAATCTAACACTGGTGCGTCAATAAACCCAAGACGCACACCATCGGCTACACATTGGTAACTAACTTGCTTACCTTGATCTTGCCCTATGCCTCGCATCGTCACTCCTAAAAAATCGTACTCCCCTGGCCAACTGATTACTGAGGGGCTGGACAAAATTTCCTCAGGATGACTAAGAAGTGACCAAACGCCTTGCTGAGGCTCATCCGAAAATACAAAAAAAGTAGCAGTAGACGATTGCACCTTGCATGCAGAACCTTTCGTAGTAGAAATAGTAATCATAGCTTTAGAAGTGTATCAGTGAACGGAAAACGAGGAAAGTGAGTGATTAAAGAGAATAAAAGGAAATTAATGATTCTTTTCCTTTTCTACGGACTTCCTCTTTCCTTTTTTTCGCTCTAAAAATTGAAGATGATTTTTTAATTCAGTCAACCAGAGATCGGACCCAGCATGTTTTTTCATCAAAGCTTCGCTGATGCGTATGGTAGAACCAACAATGCGCCAATCGGGGCATTTGGAGAGTAACTGCATAATTTCAGTTGCAGTAACACGGGGTGAAAGTGTTACAACAACATCACGCTGCTTTGCACTTAAAGAATCCATGGAAATTCGCTGCACCCCACTGCGTCGACAGGTCATTTTTAGTTGCAAAATATGAAAGAGGTTCTGGGTGGCAAGAGGTAATGGACCGTACTCTTCGCGCAAGTCGCGTTCAAACTCTGCTAGCATCGCCTCATCCTCACTGCCAGCCAATTTTTGATACACCGAAATTTTCTCCTGCTCATCGGTAATATAATACGCAGGCAGAAGAGCTTCAAAAGGTAAGATAATTTCAATTGCTGCGCCTATGTCCTCCTCTTCTGACTTTCCTCCGGATTGGAGGTCTTCTACCGCACTTTTAAGCATGCGCAAGTAATGCCCAACACCAACTGTTTGCATATTGCCAGACTGACTTGCGCCCAAAATTTCGCCCGCTCCACGAATTTCAAGGTCACGCATAGAAATTTGAAAACCCGACCCCAATTCGCTTGCCTCAACAATTGCACGTAGACGCTTTTTTGCGTCATCTTTTAATCGTTGTGAATGATATAAAAGATAGGCATACGCCTGTACTGTTCCACGACCAACACGACCGCGTAATTGATATAATTGAGAAAGACCAAATTTCTCAGCCTCATTAACAATTAACGTATTTGCACTGGGAAGATCGATGCCATTTTCGATGATGGTAGAGCTAACAAGAACCGAAAACTTCTTATTCTTAAAATCTAAAATTCTCTCCTCTAGAACCTCTGGTTTTAATTGACCGTGCGTGACTACAAACGTCGCCTGCGGAATGAGGGCACGCAATTTCATGGCAAAGGCATCAATTGTCTCAACACGATTATGGAGAACGTACGCCTGACCACTGCGATTAATTTCCTTAAGTATCGCCTCGCGAACAAGCGCATCTGAATACTTACGAACTTCGGTAATAATTGGTAAACGACCAGGTGGCGGAGTGGTAATGGTCGTAATATCGCGCAATTTATGTAGCCCTAAATTGAGGGTGCGCGGAATGGGAGTAGCTGTGAGAGTGAGGATATCAACCGACGCCCGCATGTCTTTTAATCGCTCTTTTTGCTCTACACCAAAACGCTGCTCTTCATCGATAATCACAAGACCTAAGTTTTGAAATTCCACATCTGCCTGCAACAAACGATGTGTACCAACGATGATATCAATTTTTCCCTCTGCTAATTTAGAAAGAATAACCTTTTGTTCTTGCGCTGTACGAAAACGCGAAAGCATTTCAATGCGAATATCAAAACCCTCCATTCGCTTAAGGAGACTACGATAATGCTGATCGGCGAGAATGGTAATAGGCGAAAGAAAGGCAACCTGCTTACCTCCTTGAACAGCCTTAAATGCCGCACGCATGGCAACCTCGGTCTTTCCGAACCCAACATCTCCACACACAAGACGATCCATAGGGTGCCCACTTTCCATATCTCTCTTAATATCTTCAATTGCCTTCATTTGACCTGGCGTTTCAGTATAGGGGAAGCTTTGATCAAATTTTCGTTGCCTCTCTGAATCTTCAGGGTATTGATACCCTTTTGCCTTCGCTCTTTTTGCGTAAATTTCTAACAACTCTTTTGCAATGCGCTGAGTTTCTTCGCTGACTTTTTTTACAGCCTTTTTCCATTCTTGGGAACCCAAACGAGTAAGAACTGGTTCCACCCCCTCTTCCACAACGTATTTACTAAGCTTATCTGCCTGATCAACCGGTACAAACAATTTATCGTTTTCGGCATAAGTAATTTCCAGATACTCACGCTCTACATCATCAATAATCTTTGTGGTCATTCCCTCAAAGCGACCAATTCCATGCTCCATATGGGCAACAAAGTCACCAGGCTGAAGCGAGGTAATAAAATCTAATGCCAAACGCTGTACCGATTTTTGTTTAGCTTCTCGACGTAGGGTAAAAATTTCACGATCGGTAATAAGGGCCACTTTTAAGTCAGGATTTTGAAGAGAGTGTGGTAAAAGTGAATCTTCATCGGCAGACACAATGGTAACCGAACCAGGGCGACTTTCAGGTGGTAAAAGAAAGGGAATCGATTCGTCGCGTAATACCCCTTGCAACTCCTCACTTCTTTTTGAAACGATAGTAATAGACCAATCCTGGACTAATTTATCGCGTATATCATTAACAAAATCGGAAAGAGTATAGAATTTAAGAACTGAAAGATAACGAAGGTGTGCATGTCCCTCGTTGGAGTCTGGAAAACTGGTTAAAGAAATATGTAGAGGCTTTGTGGCGCATACAAGGTCTTCCTGCTCATCACTGATGAGTACTGTTCGCTGAGGAAGTTGCCTTGTAAGCGGGGCTACCTCCTCCCACACCAATGGAAACATTACCAATTCTTCATACACCTCTCCAGAAATTCTAGTAATGGTATCCACCTGTTCATATGAAAAACAAATCGTATACTCGTTTCGTTCTCCTACAGGGAAAATGTGAACCGTATCGCCAACTTTTCGATACTCACCTGGAGAAAGATTTGTATCGTCGGAATGCTGATATCCAAGATCAATGAGTGTGGAAAAAAAATGTGTAAAGTTTACCTTCTTTCCTTGTTGAATTTTTAATGAATTTTTTTGAAGCTCTGTAAAAAGTGGTAAATCCATGTCCCAAACTGCTCGCGAGAAGACTGGCAAACCCTTGCCCAACATAAACTGTACAAACGATGTAATATCATACGCACTTGGCTCATCAGAAAATTGAAAATGAAATGCAGGCTGCTCGAAAAAAAGAAGCCAATGAATGATGCTTTCGCACTGTTCATCATTTTGACAGAGTACTGCTCCTGGTTTTTGCAACAAGAGAAGAAGGTGGCTAATGAGTAGAGATTTTGCTGTTTCATTTGAAAGGCCAGAAACAGTTAACGATCGTCTGTCTAAAAGGAGAGACGTTAATTCTTGATGTGTTTCGGAACCAATGCAAAGTGACGGAATCATAAAATTAAACAATACGTACGAAAGAAATGAAGGGCTCTTTTAAGAAAAAGAGCGTACTCACATAAAACCGAAAGGGAACATGTAATTCTTAAAATTTTCTTCTTCAATAGATATCATACATTATTCCTCCTGTAGTCGCAATGGCATAATAAGGTGTAAATACTCGTGTTGTGTGGGTAATTTAAAAACTGCAGGATGCATTTTATCAAGTAATTCAATAACCACTTCTTCTGTAGAAATTCTTGGTAAAAAGTCCATTAAATACGTCGATGAAAGTGCAATTTTTGTGTCCTCTCCTTCAAGTGAGGCTGTAATGGAGGATTCATCTCGTCCTAATTGAGTTTGCTTTGTGGTGATATGAATTCCATCTGCCTTAGAAAAAGTAAAAGTAATATTGTTACTCTGTTCTTTTGCAAAGTAATGCATACGCTTAATGGTACTTAGTAAATCTTTAACATTCACAACAACTAAGGACTTCTTTTCTTTTGGTAATACTTGTAAATAATCTGGAAATTTTCCATCAATTAATCGACTAAACATCTTCGTAGACCCAAGGTGAACTTCTATTTGCTGAGTACCGAGCATTATTTCAATAAAAAGATCATTTGAAGAATTTTTTCCTTCTAGGTGCGATAATTCAGCAATAATGACTCCTTTTAATTCTTCTAAAAATCGTGCAGGGATAATACAAGAAACTGATCCTTCTACTGATTTTATTTTAATTTTATACTCCGAAAGACGATAACTATCTGTTCCTACCAAAATTAACTCATCGCCTTCTAGTCGGACAAAAACACCTGAAATGACTGGTCTTGACGTTGTTTTTGCACAGGAAAAAGTAACTAAATTTAATCCAGTAAGTAAAGCATGAGCAGAAAGTGAAATGGTTGTTTCTTTTTCAATTCCAATAATATTAGGAAAACCATTAGCTGCCTCACCTGCAATGGTAGCTTTTGCGCGTTTTGATGATAATTTTAATTGAGTTCCCTCACTACTTTCAATGATAATTTCTGGATCTTGATTATATTGAATAAAATGAAGAATTGCCTTTGCTGGAATAGTTATTGAACCCTCATTTTCTATAGAAACTTCAAAACTTGTTACAATAGAAATTTCTAAATTTGTCGCACTTAAAATACAGGAATTTCCTTCCGCTTTAATGAGAATATTTTGTAAAATAGGAAGCACCTGATCGGTTCCTATTGCTCGACCAACTAATTGTAAACCATTTAAAAAATCACTTGTTTTACATGAAAATTTCATAAAGATGAAGGAAGGGGGTAAGTGTACAGAATGAATAATTTTTTTTCTATAGGAAATTTTTACACATTCATTATTTTTCTTTCATGATCATATTAATAAATAATAAATAAATTTAATTAAATTAGTTATAATAAAGGACTAGTGACAAAAAACTAAAAAAGTAGTGTGTTCTCTGTAAAAATCTTGTTGAGTAGGAAAATTACTCGATCAGATTATGGCTGATATAAAAGAAATATAGTAAAAATATGTTCATATATTTTGTCTGACTTTTTTGTGGAAAAAGTGTGGAAAGATCTAGGGTGAATGGCTTTAGTCCATTGATGATGATTTATATTAAAAAAATGTAAGGTATGTGGAAAATACGGTAAAAATGGATGTATAAATTTATGAAGAAATCCACAGTTTATTTTTCTTATTCGACTAAAAAGAAAATGAATTCCACTTGCAAGAAATTTATAACAACGCGCTTATACTATCCTAGCATTACTAAAACAAATCGTAAGGTTGAGGGGCTCCCTGTAGTGCGGGAATAATTTAAATAATTTTCTTTTTAAATTTTTCTCGATCGGTGCCTATGAAGCCAGCTTTATTAGGCCGAATTTCATTCGCATCTAGCGAGGCATTCTTAACAAAAGAAGTATCAGGAACATCTTTAGTCACTAAACATCCAGTTGCGATAAAACTACCTTTACCAATTTTTACTCCAGGCGCAAGCGAGGTGTGTACACCTGTTTTAACACCCTCTCCTAAAATTGTTCCAAATTTCACAGCATGAGTTGCCATCAATTCCCCCTTTAATTGCGAGTGAATCATTTGTTCGTCTAGTCGCAAGTTCGCGGTGATTGTTCCTCCACCTAACGAACAATACGAACTAATGACAGAATCGCCTACGTAACTCATATGTGTCCACACCTCCGAGCCAATAATTGACCTTGCGACTTCCGTGCTAAAGCCAATGACACATCGCTCACCAATAGAGCTGCCGCGGATAAGCGTGTTATTCGCAATAATGCTCCCCTTTCCAATATATGCTGGACCAACAATAGTGGCATGAGGATGGACTTTCACATCTTCATCAATAACGACAGATCCTGAAAGAACAGCAGAAGGATGAATGGTTGCAGAAGGATGAATGGTAGGATGTTCATTTTTTGGTAACAGTAAGGGCAGCACGCGAAGGAGGTGCCAGGGGAATTTTACAGGTTCCCAAATTCCTTCGTACAGAACCGATTCATAGTGTGCTACTGAAAACAGTTCTTGCAGCGCTACTTCGTATCCATCATCTTTAGTTGGTTGCACAGATTGTAATGTTTGTAAAAGGGTTTTTGCAGAGGGGTGGTAGTGCGTCACGATATTAATGAGATTACTTGGCTCGTTCCCTGCTCCAGGTTTTTCGATAATCGAAGTGATACGATTTTTAGTGAGTGAGAGATATCCTCCTGGAAAATATTCTAAAACCTTTCGCGCAAGAATGTACCCCTTCGTTGGATCTTTTTTTACTAAAGAGTTAAGTGATTGAAATGCAGATGTTTCAAGTACGTCATTTGCGCTGACAATAAGTACCGAATTATTTTTACACTGAGGCAATGCCGAAAGTAGCGCGCCACGCATTCCTAAGTTTACATCTTCCTGTTCGATACAGGTATGTGTAGGTAACAACTTCTGTGCTTCAGCAAGATTGTGTTTTCCCCCGACAAGAACGATCTCCGTTATTCCAACGTCTTCTAATTGCTGCACCTGTCTTTGTAGGAGAGTTTTTCCTGCAATTGTGAAGAGGTTCTTGTCTTCCAGAGGCCAGAAACGGGTAGATCTACCTGCAAAAATAAGAAGCGCAATCATACAAAGAAAAGAGGAAGCAAACGAAAATTATGGACGGAAGTGAATAGATTCTACATTTTTCTTATTAGGTTCCCAAATAACCTCAATCGTTCCGTGGACGTCTGTACGAAGAATTGATGTGTTTATTGCACGAAGACGCTTTATAACGGCGGAATGCGGATGCCCAAAATGGTTATCTATTCCCAGTGAAATAATAGAAGTTTGAGGCATTACACGGAGCAGAAAGCCAGTTGAAGATGAAGTTTTACTTCCGTGATGTGGAATTTTAAGAATATCAGATTGTAACTCTTGCGAGGCGTGCGTTAGTACATCTTCTACTTTTTTTTCTATATCCCCTGTAAACAGCGCAGAATGTTTGCCACTCTGGAGACGAAAAACGAGCGATTGATTATTACGTTTTTCGGCAAATGAGGCAGTTAAATTTTTAGGAGGCCAAAGCACATGAAGCGAAAAGTTATCTTCAAGAAGAATCTTGTCTGAAGCACTGCTTATCGTCGTAGGAATGTGTTGGGCTAACGAAAGAATGTGCCCCGCAATGCCTCTTGAGCCTTCGTTTAATTCGCTCACAAGTAAACGTTTTACATCGTAGCGCTTAAGTACTTCCGCAATACTGGTACTATGGTCTAGGTCAAAATGCGAGAGGACAACAAGATCGATAGAACGATCGAAAAAAGGCATGACTTTGCCAAGTTCTTCCAATGTTTTCCAACTTGGACCACCGTCAATAAGTATTTGTTTTCCTTGAGGGGTAAGAATAAATGCGCTGTCCCCTTGTCCAACATCAAAAAAATACAGATGAGTTTTTCCGTCGGGATATAATGATATTTCGCGAACAGTACACAGAGCAAGAACGACAATGATGCCTAAAAAAATACGCGGAATGATTTGAGGCATAAGTGGCAAAGTGTACCATAGATAGGTTGTAGGGGGTAGGTTGTAGATCTAAGGTAAAGAAGGTAGGGGAGGCATTGAAAGTGCTTGATATTGTTCCAGTGAAATAGTTTTCTATTACTATATGACGCAAATTACGAGTGTGATTTTTCTACTAATCAGTAGACAGATTCGCGTGCCTCACGGGAGTATGTGCATATTTTTTAAGAGATTGTTGATAATGATTGGCGATAGAATAATAAAAAAGCCGCACCTTCTTTTGGGTACGGCTATGGTTACTAGTCCATTATTACTTCTTTTTCTTTTTCAACGATCGGCTGGCAAAGTAGCCAGAGACTGCTGTAATTCCGACAAGAGGTAAGCCTGTTTGTGGTAATTTATTAGTATTGATGATGGTTTTAGGCTCCGGTGTTGGCATCTCATATGTTTGTTGATCTGGAGCGGTGAATCCTATAAAAGAGATAGTTGTTCCAGTGGCAGACTTCGCTCCATCCTCTGCAGGAATTGCTCCTGTTATGGTCATCGTATAACTTTGACCAGGAATTTGTGGCGCGGTTGTAATGTGCATGACCGAACCTGCAACTTTAAGGGTAAGAATAGGAAGTGTCGTGGTTTCATTCCTTGTAATATGGAAGATTCCATAAAGAATTTCAGCAGCAGGTAGTACATCTTTATTAAAAGAGACGTTCACATTTGTAGGTGAAGTTGCAATTGCACTGCGCATTACCAGGGGTTCTATTGCTGGTTGACTAATAGGTGTAGTCGTAACTGATGTTGACGAAGAGGTGGAGGACGAAGAAGAGCTGCTAGGAATAGCGACTATTGCCTCCGATTGGAACCCTGCACTTTCAGCTCCATCGGCGTTAACAGCAAGCACGCTGACGTAAATTTTTTCAGAAGCTAGTGGAAGCGAAGCGAAGGTATAGGAAGTGTCGTTTGTTGAAGTTTTTCGGAAATCGTCGTAATCGCCCCCATTATTTAAGATCGATTTAGAGCTGACGTACACGCGGTAGTATGCAATGGCAACCGAGTCGGTTGCGGCATTCCACGATGTGACAAGCTTCCCACCCTGCAGAGACGCCTTAACACCACTGACAGGTGAAGGAGTAGACGCAGCTAAACCAAGTGATGGCACGCAGAGCGCAAGAGCAGAGGCAGCCGAAAGAATAAGGAGTGAAGATTGATATTTGTTTTTCATAATAGTACTATTATAGCAATTTTATGCTTTTTAAGCAAATGAAAAATAAGAAGAATATGCCTGAGTAATCACCACTCTTTAATCTATGCCTCAATTTATTAATAGAATATCGAATTATTATACAAATAACGAGAGCCCGCCTGAAGGCTCCGTACTCGATTCGGCAAACAATGAACGCGATATTGGCGGAATGAAAGAATCAGTTGCAGTAGCATGCTTGGTGTTTGGGCTCGCGGTATCTGGTGTATTTGGGTATCACATAGGTTACGAAGAAGGGCGAAAGCAAGAGCGTGAATCACTTCATAAAAAAATAAGGGAGAAAGATGTGGAAAATAGAGAATTACGACGACGTCTTTTTATTCCAAGCCAACAATAAGTGAAAGAGAAATGGTGCAAAAGAGAAAGAAAATTTGTTGACCTCTTCACATGAAGCTTAGAAATCAACTTCTCCATATTTTTTCTTTATTCATTCATACAATTTTTTGGCTTCCATTAAACATATACTTGGATACACATTTCTTTTTTTTGACTTCAATTATGAGTGATTCATACTCCGCGGGCATTTAAAGTACCTATTTATGAGCACTATTTTTTTTCTGAACAGAAAGGGCGAAGCAGTTCCCTTTTCTACAAAAGGACTGGATAGAGTACCGATGGAAGCTAAAGAATTTTTTGCAAAAAAACGTTGCGATTTTCCTTCCTGGGAGGTTTTAATCAGGGTAAATAGGAAGGTTGCTGCTATAGAGCTGGAAGCTAAAAAAAGGGCAAATCCTTATGAGGTATATCAAGTGAGTAGAGCACTTTTTGAACGCCTATTTCAGTCAACACTCGATCAAATTATCGATGAAAATAGATCGTCGCATAGTGTGCCCCAAAGTTCTGTGAGATAAGTCATCCATTATCATTCATATTTTCTTTCTTTTCTATTTTTATGGTCAATTTAATTCCGTTTGTCGATAGTCATGGTTCTACTCAAAGGATTAATCAAAAAGATCCGATTTTAACTTCACATAAAAGCCTTGCCGAATATTTAGGATTTTCTTCTGCTGAAGAAATGATTGCAGCACAAAGAAACGACACCGGAAAACGTCTTTATAATGTTGTGAAAGGAGAACAAGGAATCGAAACAGATTCCTTGCCTTCGTAAGACATATTCATTATTCCCTATCGTCTACCTGCGATGGCTTCGCGTAGTGTTATTTGATCTGCAAATTCTATATCTGCACCCATAGGTAACCCATGCGCTAAACGCGTTACTTTTATGTGAGACATTCTTGAAAGTTTTTGTTTGATGAACATGGCAGTTGCCTCGCCTTCCGTATCTAAATTTGTTGCGATAATAACCTCTGTACTTGCGCCCTGTTCTACTCGATCAAGTAATTCCTTTAACTTTAGTTGCTCGGGTCCCATACCATCGATAGGCGAAAGGACCCCATGAAGAACGTGGTATAAACCTTTGTAGCCTGCTTTTTCAAAAGCGACGACTTCTAATGGCTCTTCCACCACTAAAATCATCGTTACGTCCCTGGACGAGTCGGTGCATAATTCGCAGC
Source organism: uncultured Candidatus Peribacteria bacterium (assembly GCA_964562885.1). Taxonomy (GTDB): domain Bacteria; phylum Patescibacteriota; class Gracilibacteria; order Peribacterales; family Peribacteraceae; genus CAZLVC01. Next base: position 59,434 of record CAZLVC010000003.1, read on the forward strand.
GAGTATTTGTGGTGATCATTTGGCACACCTTGCAGTAGTGTAGGTCTTTTTTTAAAGAGAGTAATGCAGCTCCTAACACCTCGGGTAGCGCTTTTGAACTTCGAAGCAAATGAAAGGTAAGACGCTCTGCGGATTTTGGTCCAATACCCGGGAGCTTGGTAAATTCCTCAATGGTTTTGGTAATTTGTGAAGGGAGTAGTGCCATACGAATGAAACATCAATAGATCGAATACAATTTATGCGTATTGAATGATACGATACAAGTATTCATTTACCAATGCATCCATGACTCAGCGTCGCAAGACCATCATCATACTCCTTTTTTTAGGCACTGTTCTCATAGGAATACGTGGATTTTTGCAATTTAGGGCATCACTGATTCCAACTATTGGTTGTAACGGCGAGGTGGGGAGTTGTGAAATGGTGATGTCAACGCTGGAGGCACTGCCACCTCAATGTAAAAAATATGTTCGTTCTCTTACCATACAAAAGCAGCAGGGACAGTACGGAGGTTTTACGGATACGTATGGAAATATGTGGATAGCAGGCGACCTTAACGAGCAGCAGCTACGCGCGCTGGTGATGCACGAGTGTGGACATGTTATTGACTTCTTTTCGCTTACAGGAACGCCACGTGGAACAAGCAGTCCTTTTACGATTCGTACATTAAGTACATTTGCGGACGACCCAAGCTTGGAGTTTTACACACTTTCATGGTCAAATCCTCAAAAAAAGCTCCCAAAATCTAAATTAGATGATTTTGTTTCGGTGTATGCACAAAAAGATCCCATTGAAGATTTTGCAGAAACGTACGTGTATTACCTTATTCATCGTAAAGCATTCGAAGAGCGTTTACCAAGGAGCACGGTTTTGCGCGCAAAGTACAATTATATGAAGAAATTACTGGGGACAGACATTGCTATCGCAAAAGGAAATAATTGGAACAACCTCATACCCGGGTCGGTGCCAGGTGTGGACTATGCATGGCTTGGTCTTAAGGCAGCTGCACCAGCATCGGGTACAGATTCTTCGGTTATTAAGGTTGGAAGTGGACGAACGATGTAGGGGTAGTTCGTTTTTACACAAAAATATAAGGTCAAAAAATTGACAATAAGTCAAAGATTACTATTATTGAGACCTATGACCAACTCTACCAATATCACAGGCACAGACAATACGCCAGAAAGGCCATCTATCTCACAAGAAGGACGTGAAAACATACTAGGTTCAAATTCGAATGCGTACGCTCGAATCGTAAATGGCACAGAAGAAGCTCGAGTAGAAATGAGTGACATTCTTTGCTGTAGCTTAGCTCAAGCTGGCGACATCCTGCGATCCAAATATCAACTTTCGCCAGAAGCACAAGATCATTTAGTGCATAGAGTTGCTAATGCACAAGATGGTCAGTGGTGGGCAGCAGAAGCATTAAAGTCCCATCGTGAATTTACGTTATCTCAAAGAAATTATCTCGTTGAGAAAATAGCACGAACCTCTAATCCTATTTTATCATGCGAAGTACTGGATATTTGTTATGGCTTAACCGAATATCAGCAGGAAGTATTGGTGCAGAATCTTGTCAGAAACAACAGTATTTTCTCGGCAACGCACCTACTTTCATCTGGAAAAGTTTTTCCTGAAAAGTTACAAAATAAATTAACGAAGATCATTAACGATAATAGTGCATACGAACAAGCGACCCTCGTCTTAACTTCAGGTGCAACACTTACAAGTACCAATCAAACATTACTTGTTGAATCGATACCCCTTGCGCCTGAAAGTTACATTTATGCAAAGCAGGTGCTCCTTAAACGAGCCGGATTAATAGAGCGTGAAATAGAAGTCCTTATTCGTGAGATCGTTGCTGCAAATAAACCTGAAATTGCACGTCAAATTCTGCATGCAGGATACCTGATGTTTAACCAGAGCCAGGTAAGATGTTTAACGAGAGTTGCGGACGCTGAGTAAGACTCTTAGTCTCATTTTTTCAGCAAAGCTGAGTTGATGTAATTTTTTATAGTGAAATTAAGTGTCTCAATTTCCTATGCAAATAGTTGTTCTGGGGAAATGTAGAGGTAATCCAACTCGTCCAATGTCTTAAAAATGCTAAGAATGTCCGCGAATTGCTTACTACTCGTTTCAATATGAGTAAAACCACAGCGTGCTCGAGCATCGTTCACAAGTCCTAAGAGAAGTAGCGCAGGCTCACTCGTAACTTCACCAGATCTTAATTTTCGCAAATCTCGTAAGCTTAATCTATTTTTTAGCTCTGCGTTCAGTTCCATAGGATAAATTTTCTTCCGCACGTCACTAATTATCGGGTCTTTAGTATCCACAACTGCTGCATCGGCTAAACGTACGGCAATCACATTATTTGTATCGTCATCTTTTTTTGCGCGCCCTACAATTGTATCGGGACATAGTTGTTGCATTTTTTCTAAAAATTTATCATCAGCTGTACCGCTAACTATTACAATTTTAGTGTGTTTTAGTACTTCTCTAAAAGAAGGATCGGTACGTAATTTTTGATACTCAGTGATGAATGCTTCGCATGCATATGCATCGCCAACCTTATCACCAGCTTGTCTGAAAAATTGCTGATCAAGTAAAATGACACGTGGAGCATTTCCCTCTGAGGCTAATTGACGTAGTTTCGTAATAGCTTCCTCAGCGGATTGTGAAGTTCCAAGCCTTTGACCCTCTTTTATTCCCCATTCTTTCTGCAATTCTTCCATTCTCGTATTTTGTTCCTTAATATCATCATCAATATGAAAAATTGTTAAATCTTTTAAACGGGGCTGTCTGAATTTTTCTAATGTTCCACCTTCGAGTGTCTCAGTTTTATCTGAAGAGTTTACTGATTCTTCAGAACTATCTTTTTCTGTATTAGGATGATGTGTTTGTGTATTCATATAATAGTATTATACTCCAACTTAATGCAAAATGCAAACACTTGAAACGAAACTGCTCATTGACCCCTACACTGATGAAGGGTCTAAAGCCTCTCTTCCCCCATACCCTGGGGTTGTAGGAAATAATAGAAGACAACTGCATATATCGGTAGTGAGCGGTTACCTTGATTGGATTTTCCTCTACATCAATCTTTCCCTCTCCTCAACCTCCGCTCGGTGTCGCGATCTTTAATATGCTGGCGTTTATCCAGTTTTTTACGACCCTTCGCTATACCAATGAGTATTTTAATATATTTTCCGACGTGTACTTCTAGCGGAATCATCGTCCATCCCCTTTCGGCTTCCTTTGCTTGCATCTTTTCAATCTCATTCTTATGCAGCAGTAATTCGCGGTCTCGGCCTGGATGATACTCACTTCCATCGCCCGCAAATGCATAGCGCGTAATTTTTGCATTTTTTAGGAAGGGTCTACCACTCAGTAGCGAGACATAACTGCCAGATAAGTTTATTTGCCCCGCTCTACATGCTTTTACCTCTTGTCCAGTTAAGATCATCCCCGCCTCTAGTGTTTCAACAATTTCGTAATCGAACCTGGCGCGCCTATTTTGGGCTACTATCTTCATAGAAGTAGAATACTGAAATTTTATCTAAAAGTATCCTCTATTCCTACGGAGGAAAGTCGCTAAAATCTAACCGTCACATCTTCAAGTATTACTTCATCAGTTTTTTTACGTTTCAATTCCATGAATCCATCAGACTTTGTTCACCTCCACTGTCATTCTACTTACTCGCTTTTAGAGGGCTTACCAACGCCCGAAGAGATTGTGTTGCGCGCAAAGGAATTAGGTCAAAATGCAGTTGGTCTTGCGGATAAAGGGCATACCTATGGCCTCATTGAGCTCTATAAGGTTGCAAAAGAACATAGTATTAAGCCCATCCTTGGACTTGAAACGTACGTTGCAGCGCGTACTCGGCACGATAAAGAGTCTTCCAGTGATACAAAGCGATATCCCCTTGTTTTACTTGCGGAAACAATGGAGGGTTACCAAAATATTTTAGAATTAGCGACAAGGGCAGCACTTGAGGGTATGTACTATAAGCCCAGAGTTGATGCTGAGCTGCTTAAAAAATATGGTAAAGGCCTTATTGCCCTTACGGGTCCTATAAGTGGATTAATACCTCAGGCAGCATTAGCGGAAGATTTTGAACGTGTTTCGAAATTTACGAAGGAATTTCGTGAGTATTTTGGTCACGATCATGTGTATTTTGAATTGATGGAACTACCAAATGTTCCTGGTCAAGCTGAGGTAAACCAGCAATTACTTCGTATGGCAAAAGAGCTAAAAGTACCAGTAGTGGCTACGTGTAATAGCCATTACTGCAAACGCGAGGATGCTGAAGCGCATGATGTGCTCCTCTGTATTCAAAAAAATGCATCCGTTGGTGACTCGAGCAGATTTTCCATGCGTGATAGCGATTTTTCCATGCGTTCCAGCGAAGAAGTAATTGCTGATTTTTCCCATAGTCCAGAAGCAGTAGAAAATACGCGCATTATTGCCGATAGATGCAATGTCACTATTGAATTTGGAAAATATCACATTCCTAAATTTCCAGTTATTGAAAATGAAACCGAGGAATCGATGCTTAAAAAGCAGTGCGAGGAAGCAGTGCAGAAGTGTTATGGCGAAAAAATAAAGAAGAATTCCGACCTTGAAAAAACAGTCCGCGAGCGTATGGAGTACGAATTAACTGTGATAAAAAAAATGGGGTTTTCAGGCTACTTTCTTGTTGTTGCCGATTTTGTGCAGGAAGCAAAGAGGCGTGGAATAACTGTAGGACCTGGACGTGGATCAGCCGCAGGATCGATTGTAAGTTACCTCCTCAACATCACCACACTAGATCCGCTTGTTGAAGGTCTGCTCTTCGAACGATTTTTAAATCCTGAACGCATCTCCATGCCAGATATTGATATCGATTTTGCGGATACGCGTCGAGATGAAGTGTTGGAGTACGTGCGTACGAAATATGGTAACGATCGTGTCATACAAATTTGTACGTTTGGAACATTAGCGGCCCGTGCAGCAGTGAAAGATGTTGGCCGTGCTTTTGGTGTGTCGTTTACCGAAATGAATGCGCTGGCAAAATTAATTTCAGACCGCCCCGGTACAACATTAGAGGAAGCAATGGCAACTGATGAATTAGCGCAAGCCATACGCACAAATGAGACATATCGAAAAATTGTACAGATTGCAGAAAAGCTAGAGGGAAAGGCACGACACGTGTCGGTGCATGCATGTGGTGTAGTGATCACGCCCGAGCCAGCGGTAAAATACACTGCTCTTCAGCGTGCCCCAAAGGATGAAAATATTATTATCACACAGTACGATGCCAAACCTCTTGAGGCTTTAGGACTGGTAAAAATGGACTTTTTAGGACTTAAAAATTTAACAATTATTGAGACAACACTTGAAATTATTGATCGAATTCATCAAAAAAAAATAAACATTAGCGATATTCCTGTTGAAGATAAAAAAACTTTTGAGTTACTTTCTCGGGGAGAAACAACAGGAGTTTTTCAACTAGAATCTGCTGGGATGCGAAGGTACCTTAAACAACTAAAGCCAACAAAAATAGATGATATTACTGCGATGGTTTCGCTGTATCGACCTGGTCCAATGGATAAAATTCCTGATTACATTAAATGTAAACACGGCCAAAAAGAAGTGACGTATTTACATAAAGATCTAGAACCAATTTTACAGCCAACCTATGGGGTAGGTATTTACCAGGAACAAATTTTAGAAATGGCACGTGTGTTTGCAGGCTTTAGTTTGGGCGAAGCAGACCTTTTGCGTAGGGCCATCGGGAAGAAGATAAAGAAGGAGCTAGATGCTCAGCGCCAGAAATTTATTGAGGGAACAGTGAAGCGCGGATACGAAAAAAAGCTCGCACAAACGCTGTTCGATGATGTCATTACTCCTTTTGCAAACTATGGATTTAATAAGTCGCACGGGGCGTGTTATGCGCGCATTGCGTACGAAACAGCGTACTTAAAGGCACACTATCCCACCGAATTTATGGCTGCACTCCTTAGTAGCGAAGGCGGTGACACTGATCGTATTGCCATAGAAATTGAGGAGGCACGCGCAATGGGGCTGCGTGTGCTTCCTCCGGACATTAACGAATCACTTGCTCACTTTACTGCCATTCCTCCTGATACCATTCGTTTTGGTTTGCTTGGAATTAAAGGTGTCGGTGAAAATTCGATTCGGCAAATATTAGAGTTACGAGAAAAAGAAGGAAAGTTTGTTTCGGTTGAAGATTTTGCGCGAAGGGTCCCCAGCAAATTACTTAACAAGAAACTTCTTGAATCGTTAGCCAAAGCCGGTGCACTGGACACATTTGGCGAGCGAGGTTCCTTTGTGCGCCAGTACGACAGAATAGTCGATTACAGTAAGACGAGTGGCATTGAAACGATTAGCGCATCGCAGACGGACATGTTTGCGACACTGTCGAGCGAGCAAGGAGGTTCCGTACGCATAGAATTTGAAACAGGAGAAGAGGCAACAACATCACAAAAATTAGCATGGGAGAAAGAGGCGCTAGGCCTGTACGTCAGTAGTCATCCCTTAGCGGGCTTAAAAAAGTACTTGAGTAAAAAGGCAAGATTAATAGAAACACTTGAGCAAGAAGATGTAGGGAAAAAGGTGACATTAGCAGGTTTAATAGAGCAGGAACGTATTGTTGTAACAAAGAAGGGCGAGAGCATGGCTTTTTTAATGGTCGAAGATCCTACAGGGAAAATTGAGGTGACGCTTTTCCCTAAGGCGTATGCTCAATACAAAAATTTATTATCATCCCCAGGGAGCCTGTATGTTTTTGGTGGGACATTGGATAGTAGGATGGGTGTACCGCAGCTGAAGGCTGATGCACTTAAGCGTGTATCAGTTGAAACAATTATTGAGAAGGCAAAAGCAGAGGGATTTTACTCTGAAGATGAAGCGAAAAATTGGCGAGGACGAGTTATCGCAAAAGAAGATGATGAAGGCGCTGTAGAGAACGAAGAGGCGCCTCTTGAATCCTTTCCTGTGATGCCAGATCCTATGCCTGCTCCAGTAGAAACGCAGCCAACATTGGGTCCAGTAAGTCAGTGGATAAAGAATGGAATGGATACTTCACCCATATTGAAAGATCTTGGACTTTCGAAAAAGTATTCATTTCCTACTCCCACAGAAAAATCAGGCCTTCATTTGCAAGAATCTATCGTACAAGATCATCAATCTTCTCCGCTTATATCGGTTCATACCATTACCTTACCCGATCGTGCGCCGAAAGAATTACTACTGGATGTGAAGGAAATTTTTGAGAGATTTCCTGGGAGTGAAAAAGTAGAACTTATTATTGGGGAGAAGCGAATTGCTGTGCCTCTTACCATCACCATGTCGCCCTTACTAGAGAAACGAGTAGAAGAAGTGAAGCAGAAGTATGCTGCCCACTAACATGCGTTGCTCGTTCTCTTCTTTTCTTTATGCGAATACTCCCTGTAACATCATTGGCAATCGACGAAGCGATAGACATTCTAAGGCAGGGAGGACTAGTCGTTCATGCTACGGAAACGTGCTATGGACTTACGTGTGATCTTACAAATCCGCATGCTGTACGGAAGCTCTTCGACTGTAAAATTCGCCCGTATACTCAACCAATTAGTGCTCTCTTTACCTCTGTCGAGCAAGCGAACCAGTACGTAGATTTTTCGGATGAGGCACTTAAACTAGCAAGTCAACATCTCCCTGGTCCACTAACGCTAGTGTTGCCACTTAAACCGGATGCACATCCGACACTTTTTGTGAGTGCCACGCAAGAATCATCTCAAAAAGATAGTACCATTGGCGTCCGTATTTCATCTCATCCCCTTGCGCGACAGCTCGTGGAAAAATTTGGTAAACCCATAGCAACAACTTCGGCGAATGTTCATGGGTTGGCTAATCCGTACAGCGCACAAGAAGTGGAGAAACAATTTTTGAAAAACGAGCATCAGCCGGACCTTATTGTAGATAGTGGCATCATTCCTTTAGTACAACCATCAACAGTGGTAGAAGTACGAGATGGAGAAATTATTATTTTGCGCCAAGGGAGTACGAAGATTTCGCTGAATGAGTAAATGTACGTTTTGACGCACGTATTTTTACCCCCCACTTGCCGAACTCGAAGAGTAGATTTTCTCTAAATCGGCATCTTCACCTTTCGCATCCTTCTCTACTTCTTGACAGAAAGGATAAAACTTTTTTTCTTTTGCTTCAAACTCCCCTCGCTTATCCTCAAAATCTTCCGAACAATTTTCCTTCCAAAAATCCGGGTCATCTGCTTCGACTGAAGGTAAACAGAAGCATTTATCAACAGCCTTTTCATCAGTGTATTTTTTTGATAAGTACGGAATGCAATAATCGTTAAATGTTCGTTTAGCGATGGTTTTGAGTGTTTTTTGACAGTGACCATCTACACAGCTTCTGCTTAAAAAATACACAAAATTAGGAAGATACTTCTTAGGCAGAAAGTCTTGTGTCATGAGTGTGTATTGCAGCATTGCACTTCGCAATGGCTCTGTCGCTGCAGAGGTAAGCTCTAGTGTGTCACGGCTAAGGAGCTCCATACGTCCTTCAGTGCGACCTTGTGCTCCCTTCTCAAGAGCTAAGCCACGACTTACCGTATCGTATGTTCCTGCAAGGAAATATGCCTGGTCATCTTCTTCCAATGCTTCGTCGCGAGAGCGCGGTCGTTCGTACCCCATTTCTTCTTTAAGTGATGCGAATGATGGTAGTAACGTAAATACATCAGGGAATGATGTGAAAGCATTTCCCGTTGAAAGTAAAATGAGCCATGTTGGGAGCATGGAAGCATTTCCTCTCTTGTATCCCGAGTCTAAAGTGCGTAAAAATCGCTGATAGGTCTTTTCGATATCGTTCGTTGCAGGTTGTGGAAGTAATGGATTTTGTTCGAGTGGATGAGGTGGAACTAAGCATCCTGTGACAGCAGCATGCTCCAATGAACGCGTTCGTGTGGCCTCGGGTTCTCTTCCACTAGCCGTGGGAACTGTCGTGTCCTCATTAATTTTTGCCAAACTTTCTTTTGTCAGTTTAATGGCTTCCGATATTGGTCGAGCAAATTCCTCGATGGCATTAATGAGGTTCAGCAAGGGTTTACGCTCTTTTTCAAATGATTCAGGTAGGGTAGGAAGAATGGTTTGATCACATCCGTAACTTCGTAAGGCGCTTCCCTCAGGCGCTTTGCCAATGGGGTCAATTTTTGTGGGAATATACGCAATAAAATGTGGTGAATAGTCGGTTGTGTAAATGCACGAGGGTTGGGTAGAGAGATTGATCGAGTCTGCTTCCTCGAAAGGTTGAAGTGACTGCAGAAGGCTTCCGCTGGCGCTTGGGTTAAGTCCGTTCTGCAAAAATTGTTGATAACTGATGGCGATAAATTCTAGAGCCGAGCGCAGGTCTGCTGCTAAAACTTGATCACAATTCTTAGTGGCATTGGTTAACGCGGTATACACCTGTTGAATTTTTTCCAGAAGCAAACGTCGGTCGGATTCAAAGCAAATGGTCCGCGAATAAAGTAGATCGGCTTCCTGTGTGATATTTTCAATTTCGCTAAAAATCCTACGAGATTCATTGATACTTGCTTCCACTTCGTGTTGCGTGATTTCATCCACACATGATCCATTTCCTGTTGTAGGAAGGTTCAGTGCAGTATCGACACGTGTAAGCACCGACTGCACCCAAGGCGATAATGCTGCAGCCTCTAACGGTAGAGGCACACTTAACATCAACATACCGAACAAGGGCAGGACAATAAGGTGACCTTGAATTCTAGGCATCAGAATGACTTTTCGTAGACCCAATGATTGTAGCAGGTGAAGCATCATTATTTCGTTGGATCTTTTTCGGGTGGTGGGCCAGTCCATGGGCAAGCACTTAAAGGAAGCGGGGCTTTTTTTAAACTCATGACGAGCGAAGAAATTTGGTCGACAACTCCTGCGAGCGCACCAAAGACTTTGCGATGAACTTCGACTGTTTGTTGTAACGATGCTCGCAGGCCAAAGACCATAGCGAGGTCTAATACATCTTGCTGAGAAAATGCGCCCTGATATGTTTCACCAAGAATTTTTGTTCCCTGCTCCAAGCTTGTGGCCATCGGTTTTCGAGCAATTGCATCATCGTGAAATGTGCAAAGACCAAGGACTGCCCGGGGACCAGAACCTTCTGCAAGGCAGTACTTTCGTTCGAAGTCGGCAATAAGCTCTGGACCAATGTAGGGTGGTATTGGGTACAGCGAGGCAGAGGGAATTTCGCTGTAATGACCTAGTTCTGGGTCGGGCCGTAGGCAAGCTAAAAACGGGGATGTCATTTCGTTTCCGACGACAGGATTACGGTTAGGGATGAGTGTATGACCACTCATCGATTGCGCAACGCAAAAGCTGATATAACATGCATGAGACGCAATATCATCGGCATATAAAATCATTCGTTCAGGCGTGCACATTTTTGCCCGATCTGCTTTTGTTAAATTTGGATTTATGGTTCCTGGGTGGGCGGGGTCCTCAAACGGGATGCCCGCATCGGTAAAGAATTGATTCATCCCCTTACATAGCTCAGGACCGAGTGGATGGTCTTTTCCTGTTTTATCTTCTGGCTTACTACATTCAATAAGCGATATTTTTGTAGGATCTTTCGGATCTTTGCACAGTCGTGTTGTGCTTTTGTTTGAATGGCATAAGTATCCAAGACGACCGATGGTTTTACTACAGATGGGCGAGAGCGTGTTACTTGCAGCATTTGTTCCTTTATAGGAAAAAGGATACGAAAGATTATTTCCATCTACAACGAGCGAGGGATAGTCAGCAGATGCTCTTTCGATAATGGGATAGCTAAAATGAATGGGGTAGATAAAATGAATTCCAATATCGTTTTTTGTTGCCCAGAGTGCAACGTTTGGAACTTTTATTGCAGGAGTAATAAAATCCCCTACCATCTTTTCGTCTCCGGTAATGGAAAGTTTATCGGCGATTTTTTTTAATTTTTCACCAACGTCGTTGCCAATATCTGTAAGCCTTGGATCATCTTCGCGTTTACTTCTAAAGTAACCATGATGGTATTTATACACTGTTCGAACGAGATCTTTTTCAGCTTTCAGTGCTTCTTCTAATTCTTTTAACAGATCATCGTTTTCCGTATTCCAAGGAATTGTAGACGTACCTGAGCCAGACCAAATACGTCGCAGTGTGACTGCCACTACTGACATATTCACTGGTCGATGAGGCTCGTCGGCAATAGCAGCTTCGGATCCAGTTGTCAGAATCGTGAGCTCGGTTCCGAATTCAAGCATCTGCTGCTCGCGAAAGATAAATTCGCGTATTGCTTCAGCGATATCATTACACGAAAGGATGTTAGGTAAAATATCGTTATCATCCTTATCTTTCAGTACAAAATCGCTTTCATCATTAGTCTTGCAAAGCGTACCTTCAATAGCAGCACGAATGTGGTCATCGGTTAACTTTAGCCCATGCTCTCGCCAATCTTTAAATTCTTCTTTTATATAGTTCATAAAATCTCCAAGGGGTCTTACCTGTCCTGCGCCAAGAGTTGCACCAGTAAAAATGCTTTTAAAGAGGGAAAATTTTTCTGTTTCTTGCGCGGTACTCACTCCGGGCAGAAGCGACCATATGATGATGGAGCCTATGAGAGAAAGTAAGGTGCGATTCATTGATCAATAAAGCGATCGTGTAAAGAAGTGAGGGCATCCCAAATTTTAGGCATACAACTCGTGGCATCGGCAAGGAGCGATAAAAGATTTTTAAAATCGAGCGAGGCGCGCATGTAGCAACGTAAATCACGTGCGTCGGCGTAGTGAATCTCCGCGGATCTTAATGCTAATAAAGTACGTTCTATGGCGATGAGCGCCCTTCTTTTTTCCATAGCTATGCGTTGGTGTATTTGCTCTGCACGTGTTGTAATGTCGCCGTACGAAGGTGTCGTTGTACACGCATTACTACACTGAGGGTCGTCGGAGGTAGGAACTTCTGCATAGCACTCGTCTGAGTTATTGGCGATTGCACATCCATTATCTGTACAGCAGTACGAGGAATTTTTTGGCGCATCGACATTGTTTATTATTGCACGCGAACGATCTTCATCTATTTCGTTTAACGTACATTCATAGGTTCGTTGTAACTCCATGAGTATTGAGCTAAACGTTTCAAACGTAACAGGTCGTAGTACATATTCCTGATCGTGGAGCGGGTCAGAAGGATTATACTCAGGATCTTTGTAGTTAAAGTGCCAACCGGGTAGACGCTTTGCAAGCGCCTGCAATTTTTCTGTTGAGGTATTATCTTCCATGAGGCCAGTCATTGGACAGGACCATTGGGATGGCGTGGAAAGATATTGTTCTCTTTCATCCACAACTGCTGAAGCTTCTTTTTCAAAAATATCGATGATCTTCTCTAGATTTTTCTCATCTTCAAATGGAGTTCCTTTGGACGTACAGGCTCTTCCCTCTTCGGGGGTTGGTTGATTATCAGCTTCTTCAGTTGACGAATCATCACCTGAAAGTAATTCTCCACGTAAAAAGTTCCCTGTGATACCTGCTGCAGTGAGCAGAAGTAAAACTCCAAGAAGTGCACGATATTTTTTTGATGCATCTTGGAGAGATTGCAGCCAATGAGAAAGAGAAGATAAAGACATGAGCTATTGCTTAATATTCGTAGTATTCGGCATATCGCACTGACCAATAAAGCATGGGATTTGATGGAGTTTTCCTAACATTTGCACCATGTCCCGCAGAGGTCGTATGGCACGATTTTCCAGGTCTTGTAGCATCCAATCCATCATTCCAGCAAACTGAAGCATGGACCTATACCCTGCATCGTATGCCATGGCAAGTTTCAGAATATTTTTTTCAGCATCGATATTTTTTTGAATCATCTCGTTACATTCTTGTACAAGTGTACGAATAGTATGAGGCATAGCACTAGGCGGAGAATCTGAAGATGCACTAGTGGCATCGGTAGGCGCTGCTAGGCATTCGACATAGCGGGGCTTTACTTCCTCCGCACAACCAGGGAGTCGAATGGTGACATCTTCATCCTTCTTTTGTAGTGATAGTTGCAGTACTTCGCAGATGCTCAGACTCTTACAAGTGAATGTCCGGAAAGATTGTACGATAGGTTCGGTAAGTTCCGAGCTCAGTCGCTCCTTTGTTTCAAATATTCCTTTTCGCTCTTCTGTTGCGGTGCCACCAGTTAGGACACTAAAGCCATCTAACGGTTCGCTGGTATTTTTCCTGCTTCCAAAAATGTAACTTCGGGCTTCGTCGCGAATAGTAACAAATTCAGTCGCTGCCCTATTAAGGCAGGCATTGGCATCTACCTCCTCTGCATCAACGAAGGGGATAGAGATGATGATGCCAAGGAGTGTGAAGGCAAAGAGGAGACGCATATTATTTTGTCGGTGCGATGAGCTGAATACTTACAGGAAGTGCAAGAGGAAGAAATAGACGCCTAAGATCATCTTTTGTCATAGGATTGTATGGATTTTTTTGATTATCAGATTCGGGTAGTGTAGCTGCCTTGAGAGCTTTTTGAAGAGGATCAATATCAATATTCATTGTAGGAACATACCACTGCCACGATTGTACCGACGTATGCTCTGGTGCGAGGAAGTAACAGACAATATTTTCGTGACATTTTTTTGTACCAGACTTAAATCCTTCTTTTTCCAATCGTACCACTCTTCCACCTAGATCTTCCGTCAGTTCCGGCAACCAACGTGAAAACAGACGAGCAATACGCTCGCGTAGGTCATACTCAACATGAACGATAGTGGCTTTATTCCCCTTCTCATCTTTGGTGTCGTCATGGTTGCGATTTTCAGGCCTACTATCATATTTTTCGTTCGTCGAATCTGGCGTGATGAGGATGCTATCGATAAATCCACAGTATTTCGCTTTCATTCCATCGGCAATTTTTTGGTATTCCTGAAGAAGAGGCATGACGCCATCGACCTTGGGGAGGGTTGGAACAGTCAGTGTAGAAGGAGGCGGAAGGTCAACTTCAGGTGATTTAAAAGAATCGAATATGGTTGAACCAGGTAGTTCTGGCAAGAGTGCAAGATCCTCCGCTGCGACTGGCGCACCTCCTACAAGTGGTGGCGGAGGAAGCTCCACAGGTACGGCAATAGGCCAAAGGACCGGGAGCAGAGTACCAGTTTGCGAAAAAGTCATTGACGAAAAATCATAGCTTTGGTCCATGGGCTGATCATAGTTCAGCGATACTAGGCTTGTGGGGGTAAAAAGCATATTTCGAGAATCACCTTCTTTTGCATCGCCCCACCAGGGGTCTAGTAGTGAATATACCGGCACCGAGTACCGTTGATTACTGCACCAACGAAGCTGACATTGATCGGCTTCCAACAAAGTTTTTTGTATTGTTCGCCACGTATTTTGTATCATTTGTCGTTCTTCAGAGCTCTTACGAGCATCAACTACAAATTCTGCATTCTTTTTATACCAATCTGCAATAAAATTTCGTATTTTTTTCTCTGGTTCCAATAATTTTTCTAGTTGCACCGCAAGTGTGCCACGAAGGTCGCGTACTGCACGTACTCGATCGCGGTACCCACGCAAGACAGATAGCACACCGTCAGCCTTTGTGGCTTGCGAAGGTCGACCATCGGTTTTAGATGCGTCTTCGGCGATTTTCCATTGTTCCCATTCAAAAATACGTGCACTAATATCTGCTTCAGATGCGAGGGGTACAATGAGAGGAATACGAACCTCTTCTACTGGAGCAATGAATTTCCGATGAAGGGAAAGGAGAAGCGCAGTGATATCATCTAACCCTGCACGGAGCGTGACTTCTACTAACCCATCCGATTTTGCAGTAATACCACTTGTATATTGAAAAAGAGGATCATCATCTGCTAGACCCACAAAAAATCTTGAGGGCATCAGTAATTTTATCCGTGGTACAGCAATAATTTTTTGGAGCTCGCGTTCTTGCTCTTCCCAAAATTTAGCAAGTGCACGATGGTCCGAATCGTCGAATGTATCGCTCCGTGAGGAAGGTTCTATTGTTTTACTTGCACGTTGTCTTGTGGGCAGGAGGGTTCCAAAAAGACTGATAGGATCTAAAATTGTTGTTTTTCCTTTTTTTTGGTCTTCAATAAATTTTTTCATATTGATCAAATTGATGTTGCTTTCCGTATCAGCAACCCAACTATCCGGTACAATTTTTGGTAGACGATCTGCTTCGCCTACCATGAGGTCATCTGCCTTTACTTTCTCTTTCTGCTTTATGTCACCGTCTGGCCACTCCGGCTTCGTAGGGTTTTGCGCATCCCCTGTTGCGTTGATAATTTCGCATTGTTCGTCTTTTCGGCTCATGACGGTAAATTTTGGATCAACTTCTTTGTAGTTACCATAACACTCCACGCGCACATTCCACGTTTGGGTTGGTGCAGTGACGGTTATTTTTGGGTTCATAAAACTTTCCGCATAGTGCCGGTAAAACGATGCGCTCACCGCTTTATGCTCCCCCTCCTTACTTACAGGAACATGGTAATGAATGGGGGTGGTACCATCGATTGCAAATTGATCGGCATATAACGGGTCGCAACGGGTCATTGTATTTTTGAACTGACGATCATCTTTGGTGTCCCACGTTGTACGACATGTTTTTTCCTGTGGGGGAGTATCGGTAGATGTTGTGGTCACCATTGTTTTGGTATCACTTGTTCCTTTACATTCAAAAGTATAGGGACCTTTTTCAGTATCGAAACAGTAGCGCTTTTCGGGCCTTGGCGGACAGTCTGTCGCAACCGCAGCATAGGGTGCGGGAGGCGTGCAATTACAGGCATCGTCAAGCGTTGGGCGTAAATTTTCCCTATCAACAAGTTCCGACATTTTTTTAAAGACTTCTTCAAACAACTTTTTACACCAAGTTGGCGTTGCTTTCTCGTAATTATCATCTTTTATTTGGCACCAGTGTCCTGGGTTTATTTTTATTTCACCATTACCGCTTTCGACTCGTACGTTTGGGTCAGCATCAATTGCAATGTCGTGGTCGTAGGTTATTTTTTTCCCTAGTTTTGCTAAATCTTCATCAATAATTTGATCTTTTTCAATGTCGCAAGCTGAACTATATCCCCACGCACTATCGGGGTACGCAAACTCTTCGCGTAGACCAATACCTGTCTCGGGCGATCCTAAAGGATCCTTATTTTTTCGACCAGGTACATCGTCACTAATAGCGGGAAGAGGAATCGTTCCCGTAAGATTCACCCCATTTCTTCTTGCATCAGTATCCTTCCACCCTCCGCACTGAACAGTATCAATATTCTTTCGAACTTCTTCCAAACCAAAGAGATACGCTTTAAACGAATCGGGTGCGTACATTTTGGGGACAAATGCTTCCGCAAATGCTGAGGAAATGAACATTCCTAAAAAGAGAGGAAGCATTGCAATGAATAATCGTCTACTCAGCACGGAGATTAGCATAGCTTTTTTTGCTTCTGTCTTCCATCTTCTACCTATTTTTCGTAAAAAAATTTGAGATGAGCTAAAAAGATACTAAAAAATAATTTTTAAATTCATCAACAATATTTCCTTGTCAAATTTTTTTTAATAGGTGTACATTCGTTCACGGTTCTTTCGGTGCGCTGTCTTTTGGCGCCAGGAGACCTTACCGCACTCCGAGACCTCCTTTACTTCCATTCCCCCCTCAGAGATGTTCTCACTCAATCGTGCCGACATGGTCGGCTATCAAACTCAACCAGTTACTGTTCGCAAGACCCCAAGCGGGACAAGTGTGACAGATTTAAACGTGGTTGTTCCTTATTCTTTTCAGACCGAAAAGGGCGAGATGCTTACCGGTCGAAGTTTCCATACCGTAACGGTGTGGGGCAGCATGGCAGACGTTGCCGGCCAGTACGTAAAAGCTGGTTCACAAATTTTTATTTCTGGTCGCTTGCAGACCGATAGTTGGGACGACCAAGAAAGTGGTGAAAAGCGCAGCAAGACAAAAATTGTTGCACTCGACCTTATTCTTTTAGACCCCAAAGAAGGTCAACGCGAAGCACCGACTGGAACAAAATTATTAGCTAACGCAGTAAACCGCGCACAGGTTATAGGTAATATTACAAAAGATCCCGAAATGCGCACAACGACAACGGGGCAAAGCGTCCTCTCCATTGGCGTTGCTACTAACGAAAAGTGGCGCGACAAAGGTTCCACGGAAATTAAAGAGCGCGTCGAATTCCATAATATTGTATTATGGGGCGACATGGCGCGCGAAGCTGCAGCAAGCCTTAAAAAAGGTACGAGAGTATATGTGTCTGGACGCATACAAACACGTAGCTGGCAGACACAAACTGGTCAGAAGCGTACGACAACTGAAATTGTTGCCGATCAGCTTACAATGCTCGGTGTAAAAAATGCTGATGCACTTGCATCCGTGCAAGCAGATAGCGTCGTTGGTCGTTCTAATGCACCAGCAAATGACCATTCTTCCGATCAGGAAATGGCTCAAGTGAGTGTTTCGGCAGGTATTCCAGAGATAAAGTATGAATCGGAAATTAAAGCAGAAGATTTGCCTTTTTAGTTTTCTCTTTTAAAAAAAGAGCCCTACACAAGATGTGGGGCTTTTTTTGTTTTTTAATTTTAAGTAAGTTACATTAACATTATTGTATGAAGAATCGCGTACAAACCACAACCGAGAAAGATTCAGTAATTCTTTTTGTGAATCTTACTTCTGAAAAAGGTCTGCGACATCTTTATCTCACTGATGAGACTATTGCTTCTAAGGTTAAGATGCTGGAAGTATTACAACATCATTGTAGTGCTAAATTGCTGACTAAGGCGGAAGCAGATTATTTACAAGAAGCATATTTACGACTTATTGATCCAGATAAAAGTGGATAATAAGCATTCTGTGTAATAAAATTATATAGAGTGACCTTGAGAAGCGAAAAGATCGTTTCCATCTTTCTGAATAAATCGCATTTCTACCTCTAAATTGTTAGGAACTTCTAGGCGCACTTTTTCTACAACTTGCATCGCATCGCTAAAACTAGCATCGCTAGTATTAAGAAGAAAATTCGCATGCTTTTCTGAAATTTCACATCCACCTAC
>CAZLVC010000003.1:77631-109276 GCA_964562885.1 uncultured Candidatus Peribacteria bacterium
GATAGATCTAGTCCTACGTCTGCAAGCTCATTAATAAGCATTGCTAGATTTTTCCCTGTATAAACTGTCACCAACTCTCCTTCTATTTTTACTAAAGATTGATTGATACGTGCGACAACAGCGTCTATTGTTCCATCTGCAAAAATGGTGTTAGACCCACTACCAAGGAGAATGAGAGGTAATTTTTTTTCTTGTGAAAATTTTACAGCAGACTCCACATCTTCTTTTGTCGTGAGTTCCATAAAGTAACGCGCTGTACCGCCAATACGCATTGTTGTCTTACTCTTCAGCGGTTCATTTTCTTTGATGAGCATTGAGGTGTTTAAAGTGATTGAAGCGGTTTCAATCTACCACCTACAACCTACCACCTACAACCTTACATCTCATCTTCCAATAAAGTTTGACACTTTCTCCATTCCTTCATAAATCTTTTCGCTGAGTGCTGGCTTTTTTTGCGCGCGACCAAGAAGTGATGCGAGGATGGATATCCCCGCTATGACCCCAACGACAATAATAAGATCTTGGAGAGATGGCATAACCCGAAGGAGCATGAGGATAATAAGTACAACGGCACTGAAAAATATTCCTGCGATAATTCCTACTCCTAATGTCACAAGGACCAATTTTGCACGATCTTCTTGACGATCTTGCGGGGCACTTGCAAGGGCTGTGAGTAACTCGCTTCCTACAATAATTGGGTCATCGGAATTACGCTTAAAAAGTACTTGTACCTTTCGTTGCAAGATGAGGCTGACGAATGTTTTAAAAGGTACTGCAGTCTTGCCTTCGATAATGGCTTTATTTGTTGTGGTGCCTATTTCTACTTCTAGCTCGTCCATACGGATATGAAGTATAGCACGAGAATGTTGCACTGATAGTGATTTTTACCTCTTCGTATGCTGCTGTCGATGTATTTACGTTACAGAATCTCCGGCTCTACTTGTTATAGTCTGCTGAAGTCATAAGAAAGTAGCTTACCATACATTAACGAAGATACCTTACAGGAATGATATCGGTACCTTACATTTCTTTATTGAAGAATGACTACATATTCAATCCTGTAATCAATTATTCATACTTCTTTCTTTATACATCATTTATGGAAAGGCTCAATGGAACCTACCGGTAACCCCCTTCCATTTTATATGGAAACAGGTAGTGTTTGCTTCGTACTTTTCCCCTACTACTTCATGACTAATTTTCTTACTGTGAAGGAAGCATCGGCACTAACAAAAAAGTCGCCGTCTTCCATTCGTCGTATTTTTTACCCAATACTGGAAGCCAAGGCACACCCAGACCGTGCATTAGTTCAGCCTGACCCACAAACTGCCAAGGCAATGCGTCTGCGCGCCGAAAATTTTGCATGGAAAATTAGTGAAGAGCTACTGAAGCGAGAGCTTTCCAAGCCTGGAGCACGACCACCACAGGCATTGAAAACGAAGATGACGACAAAGACTGCAGACGATTCGCCTGCAATGATTGAGATTTTAAAGAAGGAGTTGGATATTAAGAACGAGCAAATTGCTCGTCAGAACGAGCTTTTGCAGCAAATGAGTACGCGCATTCACGAAGGGAATGTGTTGCTTGGAACATTGCAGCAACGCTTTGCATTACCCGAAGCATCGGAGAAGAAGGATACAGTACAGATGTCGAATGAAACATCTTCTTCCACCACGTCCGATATCAGCGAAGCTTCGATTGCACAAAAGAAGACAGGTATTTTTCGTTGGATGTTTCGTTCCTAATAGTGACTGAACGATTAGTTCATAAACTCCTCTTTTATCCGATTGAGGGGTTTTTTGAATACACTCATGCATTGCCAAAAGATATCATCTTTTTTGCTCATAAGGATAATAACTTTGCCATTTTGCTCATCTTCGTCTGGATAGCCTGCAAACGCGCCTCACCTCCGGCTCCTCTCCTTTTGTTAAGGCTCAAGGAGACAGGGCTTTTAAAAGGTATAAAGAAATAGAAAACAGTGCTGAGGCGGCAATGTCGTTAAACGTATCTGCGAGGCAAGGGATCATTGGTATTCGACAATTTCTAAGTTCATACCTTTAGTGTGCTTGCGCTTTTTCAATTTGTTTCAATACTTGCTCCTTAGTTAGTAAGGAGGCTACTTCGTATGCTCCTGGAGAATATTCGCGACCTGTGAGTATTGCACGTAGTGGCCAAAGAATTTGTCCCTTTTTGAAACCAGAAGCAGTTATAGTAGGCTCGAGAGCTACCATGATAGATTCCTGATTCCAGGAATTGGAATCGATCGTTTGAAGCGTTCTAGCAAGAAAATCGAGAATTTTTGGAAGGTCTTCCTTCACAATTTTTTGCTTTGGATTCACGATGATATCCATTGAAATTTGGGCTGGTTCGTAAAAGTACCCCATCATGTCTGGCGCCTCGGAAAAGAAGGTAATGCGCTCTTGTATGAGGGCTGCTCGTTTGGTAAATAGTGGATCATTTTTTGCTCCAGGATACACGCTAGATACTAGTGGCAAGATGCGCGCAGAAAAGTTTTCGATCGGAATTTTCCTCATCCATTGACCTTGGATCCATTCCAATTTTTCAAGATCAAAAATAGCTCCAGATTTATGCACTCTTTCGAGCGTGAAAACGTTGATGAGCTCTTCCAAAGAAAAAAGTTCCTGCTCGGTACCTGGGTTCCACCCTAAAAGGACCAAAAAATTTAGCAGAGCTTCCGGTAAGTAGCCTTTTAGTAGATAGTCTTCAGCTGCGACGTCGTTTTGCCTTTTGCTCAGCTTTGTGCGGTCCTTATTAAGGAGCAATGGCACATGTGCATACTTGGGAGCTTCCCATCCAAACATCTTAAAGAGAATAAGGTGTTTAGGGAGCGAGCTGAGCCATTCCTCGCCACGAATAATAAGATCCATCTTCATAAAATGATCATCGACAACGTGTGCAAGGTGATATGTAGGGAAACCATCGGACTTCATGAGGATTTGGTCATCAATCGTGTGACCCTTAAATGAAAGGCTTCCATAAATAGCGTCCGTATAGGTTACTACATCCTCGTGTGGTACCTTCATACGAATGACATACTTTTCTCCTGAGGTAATTTTTTTTTCTATTTCCTCTTTTGAAAGCGTTGCGCAGGCACGGTCGTACATGGGTGCTTGTCTTAATTCTTGCTGACGTTTGCGCATGGCATCCAGACGATCTGGTGTGCAAAAGCAGTGATAGGCATGATTATTCTTAAGCAAGAGTTCAACATGTTCTTTGTAGAGCGAGAGTCGTTTGGATTGAAAGTACGGACCGTATTCCCCCTTTTCAGTCACATTGCCTTCTGAGTTGAAAAGTACGCCTTCATCTGGTGCAATTCCTGCACTTGTGAGTGTGCGTAGAATGCCTTCGGTTGATCCTGCAACTTCGCGTGCTTGGTCGGTATCCTCAATACGTAGTGTAAAATTGCTCCCGGTTTTCTTTGCGACAAGCCATGCAAAAAGCGCAGTACGTAAACCACCAATATGTAGTGGACCAGTTGGCGAAGGGGCAAAGCGAGTGCGCATAAAGCTACGATATTGTTATAGTGCTATAGCCGTTATATTGTTGCGTAGGTTCAATTGAATTCTGACAGTATGTCCATATGACAATAGAACATTGTCGTAGCATAGGAAGGGACAGCAATATTAATTGCTAACTTTTACACTAAACGTTACCTTTTCATTTGGCATATCGTTTTGGTCGCGCGGAACGCTAGCAATGGCATGTACAACATCAATACCTTCGGTGACGTTACCAAAAATAGTGTAGTTAGGTGGAAGGGGGTAATCCGTATCCATAATGAAGAATTGGCTACCATTAGTATTAGGTCCACGGTTAGCCATAGCGATGACACCAGTTTTGTATCCACGTTGATACACAGGAGACGATGGATTTATTTCATCTTCAAATGTGTCGCCGTAGATACTCTTTCCACCTGTTCCGTTTCCATTTGGGTCGCCACCTTGAATCATAAAACCAGGAATAACGCGGTGGAAGGTAAGGTCGTTGTAGTAGCCGGTTTGTGCAAGAGTGACAAAATTTGTAACGGTTTTAGGCGCAGTAGAGGCATCGAGCTCTAGTTTAATATCGCCTTTGCTGGTTGTAATGGTTACTTTTTGCATGCCAGTAAGCAGTGCAATTTCAGATGCAGAAGTAGAAGATGAGGATTGGGTATTCATGTTTTCAGTTGGGGAAGAAGTACAAGCAGCAAGAACAAAGGTTGTGCTGAAGAGAAGGGAGAGCGATACGAAATTTTTCATGGGGAAAGAGGAAAAATAGTTGAAGGAAGTATAGTTGAAGGAAGAGGAAGATGGAATATGTGAATGATCTTTGGAGCAGGTGTTACGGCCATGGTTCGAGACGCCTTTTCGCTCTGCTCAAAGGCTCCTCACCATGACACCGTCTAATCATCAAAATTTTAACTAAGGAAGAATGGGGTGCCATGGTGAGGAGCGCGAATGCAATGAGCGCGTCCGGAACCATGGCATTGCTTTAGGTTCTCCATTTTCTACGCAACAATAAAACACTCTATCACTATGACCATATGACCTCTATCTTCACACCAGCAGTTTTACTATTGCTTTCGCAATGGTTTCTTCAGCGAATGATGGGAGAGCTTGATGAAGTGCGATTGCGAGCGTTTCTCGCTTTTTAGGATGGGCGAGAAGTTCTTTGATTGCTGATAAAAGGTTTGAGAGCTCCTGTTGTGGAAGGTGTACGATTGCTCCTTTACCTGCAAGAATTTTTGCATTTTCTACCTGATGATTATGTGCAACTCCCTCAAGGGGAATGACAATAGCGGGCTTTTGCACGTTTGCAATTTCGGATAACACACCAGCCCCTGCGCGTGTGATCATAATGTCACTGAGCGCCATAAGATGCGGTAAATCCTCGTAGACCATGGATCTTGCGAAATATCGTGCATGTTTTTTTTGTAGTTCTTTCCCCACTCCCGTAAGGTGAATGACATCAGCGATATCAATGAGATCGTGAAAAATACGATCGATTTCCTCATTAAGAGCCTGAGCACCTTGGCTGCCTCCTATCATCATCACCACGGGACGTTTTCCAGAAAATTTTGTGATACTCATGCCTTTAGTTTTAGAAGCGTCCTTAAAAATAGATCGTACAGGGTTACCGCTTTGTTCCACGAGAACGTTACCAAGGTTTGCACACGGAAACCCCGAAAAGCTTTTAGTAGCAAGAGGCATAATGATCCGATCACTTTTGTTTGGAACACTATCGGAAAAGTGATGAATAACAGGAATGGAAAGGCACCAGCCTATGAGTGAAAGGGGCACTGCGATGGATCCGCCTTTACTAAATACAGCAGAAGGACGTACATTTTTTAGGATAAAGTACGATTGAACACACGACCAGAGAAACGCTAATGGAAAAGAAAGCCAGCGAAGAGTAATTCCACCTGGAAAGCGTGCTGCAGAGAGTGAAAAAAATGTTAACGAGTGCAGAGAAAGATACTGAGCCTCATCCAGTCTTTTGGAGCAAACAAATACGCCACGAAGTGAGGGCTCCGCTTTTTGCATTGCATCCCAAATTGCAACCGAGGGCGTGATGTGCCCAAGGCTACCACCGCCAGCGAAGAGAATGGTATGGGGCTTCAAGCAGGCGAATAAACGAGGAAAAAGAAATCTCATCTACAGTATATCTTTTTTTCCTGTCATGGATACTAGTGAATGAATTTTCGGAATGAAAGCAGCGAGTGAATACGTGTTTGACGTCGATCTGCTGCTTCACCCTTTACAGACTGCATGGAGATATTAATGATGATGCCTACCGCGAGCAGCGTGGAAAGTAATGATGATCCTCCATAACTAATAAATGGAAGTGTGATTCCCGTAATTGGAAAAAGCGATAGGTTGACCCCAATATTAAGAATTGTTTGAAATGCAATGCTACACGTTAAGCCCGTTGCAACAAGCAAGCCAAAACGATCGGAAGAATAGCGTGCGATACGTAGTCCACGATAGACAAAAAGCGCATACAGGCCCAAGATAATCATTAGGCGCATAAAGCCCATTTCTTCACCCATGGCAGCAAAAATGGTATCGGATTGTACTTCAGGAAGGTAGCCAAATTTTTGGATAGACTTGCCGTAGCCAACTCCAAAGAATCCACCCGAACCTATGGCAACCAGGGCTTGATAGACTTGGTAGCCAATACCTTCACGGTATACTGTGTCATCGGGATTAAAAAGAATATGCAGAAAGACCGTAAACCGATTGCGTACGTAATCTTTACTTAAAATAATTGGGAGCCCAAGAAGACTTGCTGCTGCACCACCTAAAAAAAGATGAAAGATGTTACCACCTGCAACAAAGAACATCATGGTTGATGTTGCGGTAAAAATTAAAAATGATCCAAGGTCTGGCTGAATGGCAACGAGAAAGGTGGAAAGACAAAGTAAAATCACAAAGGGAATGAAACCTTCCTGAAACGTTGCGATAGATGATTCTTTTTTTTGCAGCCAAACCGCAAGGTAAAGAACTAAGGTAATTTTAAGAAATTCAGACGGCTGAACTGAGAAAAATCCCAAGTGCAACCAGCTTGTTGCAGTGCCATAATTATTGCCAATTCCTGGAATAAAAAGCAGAAGAAGTAACCCAAGATTAAGCAAGAAGAGTGGACGAGCCACGCGCTCCCAAAAATGAAAAGGAATGATGCTTGTACAGAACATGCCAACGAGTGCAATACACAGGTGCATGAAGCTCCTCCAGAGATAAAAAGAGTTTGAGGCGGTCTCGTGCAGACCTTGTTCTGTAAGGTTGGATGTAAGCTGGAAGCTTTGGTACACCGATACGCTTGCAATCATAGCAAGGCCAAAAAGCGAAAGTCCAAGTGCAATGCCGATAAAGAGGGAGTCGGGTTTTTTCATAATCGGAGATAACAATTCTAGCAGCACGCGAGCAAACTAAACATTGTCAGAGATTCATACTGTCATACTGAAATATTCTCATATTATTTTCATCCTGCATCGCAGGTATCAATTCGGGGGAGCTTTATTGTCTTACAGAAAATTCAAGAGTGCTTACGAGATAACTTTACCTAATTCTTCCCTCATATTTATTGCTGCTTGCCTAGCTTGCTCCTTCCAGTCCTCCCCTGATGATGCATAGATGATGCTGCGACTGGCACTAACAATTGCCCCCGTTTTGTTTGGTAAAAATCCGTGTGCAACATCTTCTGTAGTAGCACCTTGTGCTCCGTATCCTGGAATTAAAAATGGAACGTGTGGCATAAGCGTCCGTAGGTACTTCATCTCTTCGGGGTAGGTTGCGCCCACCACAGCGCCGACCGAAGAAAGAGAGCTTTCGGTCCCTAAGGTTTGTACCGACCAACTTTCCACTAACTGTGCAAGATACTCATGGAGCGATTCGTCCCCTACTGGAAGATCTTGTAGATCGCCTGAGCTGGGGTTGCTTGTTTTGACGAGAATAAAGATACCTTTTTCATTTTTTATACATCGCTCAATAAATGGTGAAATACCATCGACGCCTAAGTAGGGTGAAACAGTGAGGGCATCGATGGGCGAAGATGCACTAAGGTATGCGTCTGCGTATGCTTCGCATGTTGAGCCGATATCGTTTCGCTTTCCGTCTGCAATCACCAAAAAATTCTTTTTTTTCGCGTACTCGCACACTTCAAAAAAGAGCTTCATTCCTTCCCATCCTAGAACTTCAAAAAACGCGAGCTGTGGCTTTATAACAGCTGCAATATCTTTCACTGCATCAATAATCCCTAAACAAAATTCCTTCGTTCCTAGGGCATTTTTAGCAAGATTTTTAGGGAGCCTTGAAAGCTGTGGATCTAACCCTACACAAATTGGTGACGTCAATCCGATACGTTGCGTGAGAGCGTCGGCATAATGCATGCAGACAGTGTACAGGTGGTAGGTTGTAGGTGGTAGTGGGTAGTAGATAAGTTGTAGAAAAATCTCTTTTAAAAGACTGCAAAGAACCCTTGTCTTTTTAGCTAGTTTACTGTCGTAAAGCATGGTTAGTAATGAAGTTAAGTAAACTATATATTTCTGTTAATTAAAAATAACAATTTGATTAAAAAACTATTGATGTGAAGATTGCTATATTTGGCTTATACATGCGGAAATATGCGGTATACGTATTTATAAATGTGTCGAGAGGAGTTATTACAAAAAATGTATTCAATACCGTAGAATAATTACTTAGTTATAGCCGAAAACCCTTTATTTTTCGGCAAACAATTTCACTCTTTTTATTTCACTCTTTTTTATGAAACAAGGTACAAGAACTTCTCCTGCGACTCTGGAGACGCCTCACGCGCGATTACGTCTGATTGCGATTGGCGCTTTGCTGCTCCAGACAGTCGAGATGTTTTCGCCGGTTCTGCTCTCGATTCCGGCATACTCCAACCTTGCCTCGTACGCGCGCGTACACGCGCAAGACGCGGGCGGGGCATCTGCTTCTGCTTCTTCAGAAGGCTCAAACCCTGAGGAATCGAACAGCGAGATAGCATCGAGCGATGCTACCGAACAAGTGTCGTCGTTGGACGTTGGTTCGGATTCCTCTGAAGGAACCACGTCTGAGGTGTCGGATGCGTCATCTAGCACTTTGCTTGAGGGGGCAGTGCTTGAAGAATCTCTGGAGACATCATCTGACTTTAGTTCGGTGAGCTCTGAGGGGTCGACAGACGAATTGACATTTGATTCGTCAGAATCGTCGAGTAATTCAGGTTTGTCTGAAAGTTCTTCAGATTCGACATCATCTGACTCGAGCATCTTCTCGTCTTTGTCGTCCATAGTCTCATCTTCGGAAAGTTCTGAAAGCTCGCTTAGCGATTTGCCTGCATCGTATAAAGGCGATGCATTACCAGTTTTGGATGACGCAGATTTACAGGCAAGTATTTCTGATGATGCGGAAACTCTTCTTAAGGGTGATTTATTAAAGCAAGCAGCGACGAATACTATGTTGGTTGGAGAGGTGAAGTTAGCGGAGTTGCATATACCGGATACACAAGAAGGTCAACCACTGACAAATGCAGAGGCGCTAAAAGCGCTTTTGTCGGTTTCTGTGACAAAACAGGATCTTGAAACGTCGGTCATTAAAGCCGTTATTGAAGACGATGCAGACTTAAGCGAGGCTGTTGTTGCAGAGTCGGAAGCTTTGGGCACAAGTGCAGAAACAACGCCAAACGAGGTTGCACTACGCATTGCATCTTCCATTGAAGATGCACCAACGGTTGAGACTGCACTCACGAAGAATATTTCGGACGATATTTTAACTGCAGCACTTGAATCTATCGCGGAGAAAGCAGCATCGACAAGTGATTTATCGATCACCAGAACTGATGCACAAACTTCCATTCGTAATGCAGTATTAGCAGGGTCTGAGGGCTCAATGCCTAGTGACCTTACGCAGGCCATTAAAGCGAATGTATTCGACTACTCTACCCATCAACTTAATACTGAAACGAGTACGGCACTTGATCCTACAGTGACGAGTGAGCCTTCATCCGATCATGCATCCGAAAACTCAGGTGCATCGTCTGATGCACACAATCTTGAGTCTGCAAGTTCGGATTCATCGGTATCTGTTGATGGTATAACTTCTTCGGATAGTTCTTCCGTGACATCAAGTATTTCTTCAGCACCTGAAACTTCTTCAGTTTCATCATCTTCAACCTATTCGGCATTTACAACATCTGCGTCGGAGGCGACACCAATTATTACCGCAGTCGTGACAAAAAATGGACAGTCGTTTACGCTCCCCACTTCCGCACTTTCATTCCGAGCGGGGTCAGTTGTGCTCGTTGTTAACCCTATCAGGCACTTTAAGCCAGGTATTTACGAATTAACTGTTACTATCACCAATCCACTTACAAGCGAAACCACAACGTTAACACAAAATTTTTCGTGGGGTGTGTTAGCACTTAATGCCAATCAGGATGTTTACCTCCCAAATACTGAAGCACGTTTTGATATTGGCGTACTTAATGATGCAGGGTTACCTGTCTGCGATGCTGAATTATCTCTTGTTATTACCACTCCTACCGGTACTGAAACTACGCTTTCCACAATTGATGAAACAATAATGGATACCAAAAATTGCTCTAGCAGAGTGATAGGGAATATTACCCCTGATTATTTTGCAAACTATACATTTGGAGAAGTTGGCATCTACACAGCGAAACTTACAGCACAGACAGAGAATGGCACACGCGTACTTGTACAAAGTATTCCCGTTGAGCAAAGTCCTTTCCTTATTATAAGTCGCACATCGGCGACTCGTTTGTATCCCTTTGGTCCAGCGCCGATGACGTTAGGGATTCATTTTATGAGCGATTTTGTCGGAGAAATTACTGAAATTGTTCCAAGCAGTTTTGTCATTAGTGCTATTGATCCTACTGCTACCATTTCTACTCTAGGCGAAAATACATCTATCACCTGGCATGGAAGTTGGGTCGGAGGAGAGAAGGCATCATTCTCCTATTTATACGATGCGCCAGATAATTCGCCGGACTTCTTTACGACGGGACCCCTCACCTTTCACAGCAGCATTTCGGAAACGTCACCAGTGGCCGAGCGTCGCGTGTGGCAAATTGCCAACGATGCAATAGTAGAGAAAATTTGGACGAACGGCGCAGGAGATAGACTTTGGAGTACCGCAGGTAACTGGTCTCCAAGCGGAGCCCCAGAAGCAGGAACAATTGTTCACTTCTCAGGTGCTTACACGACGGACTCTGTTTACCTCGATAGTAATGTGAATGTCGCAAGCATTTCTGCTAAGGGCTTTACTGGCGCCACTATTAGCTCAGGGTCAATCCTTGCTTCTAACTATGGTCGTAACATTACCGTGACAGGATCAATCACCCTCCACGCCAGTCGATTACAGATGGGTACGGGAACGTGGGTTGTATATGGAAACTTTTCAGGTACGAGTCTTCAAAACATTCAACCAGGCCTATCTACTCTTATCTTCACGGGCTCTACAACTCATACCCTGACACTAGGGAATACTGGCGCACAATTGCTCAACAATCTTCGTATTGATAAAAACGAAACGCTTACGCTGCAGACATCGGTGAATATTATGGGTAATTTTGAAAATAGAGCAGGGATAGGGGGCTTCGTAGCGAACGGGAAAAGAATATCGCTCACGGGTAGCGGACAAACTGTGACGGGTTCTACACTGTTTAGTACCCTTTCTGCTGTTCGCGAACATAACGTAACAACAATTGACGCAAGCGGTAACGTTGGTACGTATGGTGCTATTGCAATAGGTTCGGATGGTTTGCCGGTTGTTGCATACACCGGTCGAGCCGCCAACGACCTCTTCTTTGCTAAATGTACGAACATTGCTTGTACTTCTTTCAGTATTACAACAGTAGATAATAGTGCAAATAACGTAGGGCGCGATTTGGATATGGCTATTGCTCCAGATGGACTAGCCATCATCTCGTACCACGATTTTACAGCGAGCATGCTAAAAATTGCGAAGTGTAACGATGCGACGTGTAGCTCGCCTACTATCTCAACAATTGCCCCTATGTCTCAAGGGACAAATAATTCGGGACTAGCAATTGGCGCAGATGGCCTACCTATTGTAAGTTATAAAGATGGCAATATTGGAGAATTAGCAATTTTACATTGTGGGACGCCTTCATGTGCAACTGGCGCAGGGTCTGGGTCTACTATCTATCGTCCATATGTCGCAGGCAACAGCTTATCTGATCATACGATGCTTATTGGTACCGATGGCTTACCACTTATCATCTTTGGTCATGCCATCCCTGGCGATCTTATTGCGTTACACTGCGGTACGCCGACATGTAGCGTAGGCGCAGGATCAGGAACAACATTTTCACGCGTTTCGGTCGGCAATGCTGCGCAAGGGTCGCACGCAGCACTAGGTGTAGATGGTCGTCCGATTATTGCTTTTAAAGATGCAATTAATAGTCACTTATTAGTTGCTCATTGTGGAACACAGACTTGTGTATCGGGCTCTAACTCTGGCACAGTCATCACTCGCTTGGAAACAGCGCCAACATCGGGTTCAACTCCAACTATTCTCATTGGAGCGGATGGTCTTCCTATTGTACTCTCTACTGCCAATTCTAAAGCAACAGTCTATAAGTGTTTTAATATTGCGTGTACTTCATTTAAGACATCCAGAATTTCTACCTTAAATGGCTCAGGTTTTAGCAGTGCCCTCGGTAGCGACGGACTTCCTATTTTTTATTTGTATGACAATAGTGTTAGCGCCCTCGATGCTGTAGTCATTCACTGTTCCACGCCTGCGTGTGATGGCTTACCAAATAGATATGAAGGTGACAGACTTGTGTTTAGCTCTAATTCTAGTTTTTCTGGTAGCTTTTTGCACCTAGAAGGTGCTGGTACTACAAGTGGTTCGTTAAAAATTCGTTCGAGCATTGCTGGCACTGCAGCCAATATGCATTTTGCTAGTTACTCGGGTGGGAGGCTAGATGTAAAAGATAACATTGCGACAAATCGCATTACGAATCCTATTAATCCTGTGACTTCAAAACGCTCGGGTAACGTTGCGGGTTGGTTTGACAAGGTTGTGTGGACCAATGCTGCAGGCACAATGCTTTGGAGCAACCCAAACAACTGGTCCATTTACTCGTTACCGGATACAACAGATGTTGCGCATTTCTCTGGTGCATATACGCGTGCATCAGTCTTTATTGATACAACAGTGAATATTCGTGGAATTTCTGCCAAGGGTTATACCGGCTCTACAATTTCTTCAGGATCAATTCTTGCTGGAAGTTACGGAAAGTCTGTAACTGTTTCTGGTTCTATTACCCTTCACGCTAGTCAGCTACAAATGGGTACTGGATCGTGGACTGTTTTTGGAAACTTTTCAGGAGCATCGCTTACTACTTTACAGCCTGGTACGTCGACCCTTTCCTTCACCGGAACAGATGTACATACATTGACGCTAGGAGATATAGGCGTGAAAGCTTTGCACAATGTTGCTATTCAAAAAAATAGTTCTGTCGCACTTGGTGCACCGCTTCGCGCGTTGGGTAATTTTACCAATTACCGAGGAACGGCAGGATTGCAAGCAAACAGTAATAAAATTACGCTTTCTGGCTCGGGTCAAATACTCAGTGGTTCCACGATTGTTCATAGTATCGAAAATCAAGAGAGACAACTTTCGACAGATGTGTACACGCCCTCCGCAGTTGGACGTTATTCGTCAATGACAATTGGCGTTGATGGACTACCGGTTATTGCTTTCCACGATTCCACAAATGGAGATTTATTGGTGGCGCACTGTGGTACTATTACTTGTGCTGATGGTGCAGGGTCGGGTACGGTCATTTATCGAGTAGATGAAGCGAATAACGTTGGTCAGTACACATCGATAAAAATCGGTAAAGATGGTTTACCTATTATTGCGTACTACGATGTCAGCAATGCTGACCTTTTAGTAGCTCATTGTGGCACTATCACGTGTGCGAGTGGAGCAGGTAGTGGAACGATAGTTACACGGGTTGCATCCCCTGGTTCTGTAGGAGATTTTGGGTCTATGTCGATTGGTGCCAATGGCTTACCAATTATTGCATTTAGAGATTTAACCAATGGAGATTTAATGGTTGCAAGCTGTGGAAAGGTTGCTTGTACTGGTGGTGCTGGTTCTGGTACCAAGCTCTATCGTGTCGATACGGCTAATGCCGTTGGTTCGTACACCTCTATTACGATTGGTATCGATGGACTACCAATTATTGCGTACCAGGATACAACGAATAACGACCTTATGGTTGCGCACTGTGGTACGGCTTCTTGTGCTTCGGGTGCTGGGTCAGGTACGAAGGTGTACCGTTCGAATGGAACAGGAGTTGTTGGCTCGTACACATCCATCACGATTGGTACCGATGGACTACCAATTATTTCTTACCAAGACGTTGGAAACGGAGATCTCATTGTGCAGCATTGTGGTACCGTTACGTGTCAAACAGGCGCTGGTTCTGGTACCAAGCTTTTCCGACCAGACGTGAATAATGCAGGGACGTTTACCTCCATTGCTATTGGCATGGACGGTCTCCCTGTTCTTTCGTATCAAGATGGTACAAATTTTGATGTGATGGTTGCGCGTTGTTTGAACATCCTCTGTTCAGCTTCGACGGTTAGTAGGGTGGATGGCTTGGTAGCAGCTGTAGGAGCTGAGTCGTCGCTTGCAATTGGCGCCGATGGTTTACCAATAATTTCGTACAGCGATAATACAAACAGTAACCTTAAAGTTACACACTGTGCGAACCAGGCATGTACCTTACAGACTGATGCACTTACAATAGCTGCAGGGACAACACTTTCGGGTTCGTCACTGATGCTCATTGGTCGTGAGGCAACTAGTACTGGACGATTGCTTTTGCGGTCTAGTAGCTCTGGTAGCGTTGGATATGTACATTTTAGTACTTACTCGGGTGCACGTTTACGGATTAAAGACAACACAGCCTTGAATCGGTTATCAACTCCTATTCGTCCTGCAAATTCGGTTGTTGTAAGTAACTTCTTGGGTTGGGTCGGTAATCCTATTTGGACAAATGGAGGGGGGAATAATCTTTGGAACAATGCCAATAACTGGGACTTGGGTTACGTACCAATTAGTACGGACATAGCAGTGTTCTCGGGTGCATACACACGCGCATCGGTATTCCTTAATGCGAACATTCATGTAAGTGGAATTGTGGCAAAGGGCTTTACAGGATCCTCAATTACTCATGGTTCGTTCCTTGGTGGTGACTACGGAAGAAAAGTAATTATTGGTACGTCGGGCATTGCGTTTAACACTATCAATCAGCTTGATACAGGTACTGGTACGTGGATTCTTAAGGGAAGTATGTCGGGAACATTTTTGAATCCAATTCGTTCTCGTACTGGTCATTTTACATTCTCAGGTTCTACAACACATACACTTACGCTCAATGGAGTAACGGGACCATTGCGCAATCTTAGTATTTCTGGGACGGAAATTGTGTCCCTTGCAAGCAATATTGCACTCCAAGGAAATTTTACCAATAAAGCGGGGGTAGGTGGTTTATTGGTAAACGGCAAAACGCTGAGTCTTACAGGTACAGGCCAGACTGTCTCTGGGTCTACTATTTTTTCAACACTACGAAAGAATGTGAATCATAGTACTTCTATTGGCGCAGCAACTGGAGTAGTGGGGTCAGGAACAAGTATTGCTATTGGGCGTGACGGCTTGGGAGTTGCAGCATATTACGATTCTACAAACACTGCTCTTGCCGTTGCTCATTGTAATGACATCGCTTGCAGATCTGTTACGACAACGATTGTAGATTCCACTGGTACCGTGGGCGAGTACCCATCATTAACCATTGGAAGCGACGGCATGCCAATTATTTCGTACTACATGCGTTCAACAGGAAGCTTGAAGGCAGTACACTGTACTAATTACAGTTGTACGACATTCGATACGCCGGTTACGCTCGATGGAGTTGTAGCTACACCTGGTACATCGTCAATTGCTATTGGTACCAATGGATTTGCCATTATTGCGTACTATGATTCCGGATTAGATTTGTCCGTTGTAAGTTGTACGACCCTCTCTTGTAGTTCGATATCCTCTCCTCTCATTCTTACAAGTCCTGGTGATCGTGGACGTTTTCCTTCGATTGCCATTGGTTTGAATGGTAACCCTGTCATTGCGTTCTTAAATGCTGGAGCTCTTTCCATGATTCCTTGCACTAATTCAGTGTGTACCGCAACGGGAACAATTAATACATTGAATGGAGTAGTTGCTGTTGCTCCTACTTCAATCACGATTCGTAGTGATGGTCTCCCCATTGTATCCTTCATGGACGACACATTTGATCTTGCTGTGATACAATGTGTGGATGCAATATGTGTAGCTTCAGGAATTGGTGCTGCAGATAGCATAGGCATTGTAGGTTCGGGATCGTCGTTGGCAATTGGAACGGATGGTCTTCCGGTTATTGCGTACTACGATCATACGAATTCCGCTTTAAAAGTCTCAAAGTGTGCAACATCTTCTTGTGGTGCATTTAGCAATACGACTACTGTGGATTCAGCAGGGGTGGTAGGCAAGACACCAAGCATCACCATTGGCACTGATGGTTTGCCACTTATTGTGTATTTTGATGAGACAAATGGCGATTTAAAGTTTGCCCATTGTAGTAACCAAGCTTGTGTATCGGGTGCGGATACCATTAAATTTTCGGCAGGATCCACAATATCTGGCTCGCTCCTCGAAATTTCGGGTCGCGCTGCAACAGGTACTGGTCGCCTTAATATTCGTTCCACATTTGCAGGTAACGCAGCAAACATGTCGTTTAGCAGCATTTCTGGTGCTCGCTTAAGTATTAAAGATAACATTGTTACAAACACATCTATTACACCAATTAATCCTCTTGGATCATTATCTATTACGAACAATGCGGGATGGTTTGGTAATAATACTTGGACGAATGGTGGTGGCGATCATTTATGGAGTAACCCAAACAACTGGCTCATAGGAACGGTTCCTGTTAGTACCGACATTGTGAATTTCTCAGGCGCGTACACACGCGATTTTGTATGGCTAGATAGCAACGTGAACGTCCTTGGAATTTCGGCGAAGGGCTTTAGCGGAACTTCCTTAGCGCAAGGATCTTTCCTTGCTGGTCAATATGGACGACGCGTTGTTATTGGTACAGGAGGGTTATCATTAGGCATCGTGAATCAAATAGATATGGGAACAGGTACTTGGGTGCTAAAGGGTAGTTTGACAGGGACAACACTTTCACCAATTATTGCTCGAGGAAACGTCACATTCTCGGGCGCTACTACTCATAACCTTACGCTCAATGGTACGTATGGACCTCTCAACAATGTAGGACTTTCAGGTGGTGCGCTTGTATCGCTTGGCAGCAATATTGGCATCAAAGGAAATTTGATTAATAAAACTGGAGTCACTGGACTTACGGCAAATGGTAAAACAATTACGCTTGTTGGCTCTGGCCAGATACTGTCAGGCTCCACGGTTTTTGCAGGTCTCGTGAATAGCGAACGAATGCCCTATGACATTATTGATCCTTCCGCCGCAAACACAGGAGGCTCGCAGTCCGTAGTTATTGGTCGCGATGGGTTGCCAATTATTTCGTATCAAGATAGCACTAACCAAGATTTAATGGTGGCACACTGTGGCACACAAGATTGTGCTACAGGCGCTGGGTCGGGTACGAAAGTGTACAGAATTCATACTCCGGGAAATACGGGATTAAGTACCAGTATTGCCATAGGCATTGATGGATTACCGATGATTGCTTTTTATGATTTTACGAATGGAGATGTGCTTGTCGCACATTGTGGAACAATGACTTGTGCAAGCGGGGCGGGCTCTGGTACTAAAATTTATCGTGTCGATACTGCAAACGATGTGGGTGAAGATATTAGTATTGCAATTGGCGTCGATGGACGACCAGTGATTAGTTATCAAGATAATACGAATGGAGACCTTATGCTTGCGCACTGTGGCAAAACATCGTGTGCATCCGGTGCGGGGTCAGGTACGCGCGTATATCGACTTTATACAGCAGGAACCGTAGGCGATTATACATCTGTAAAAATAGGAACGGATGCCTTACCGATTGTTGGATGGTACGACCCTACAAACCTCGACTTAATGTTGACACACTGCGGTACTATTACTTGTGATTCAGGCACTAGTTCGGGCACAACAACATACAGGGTACATTCGCAAGGTTCCGTTGGGTTTAACTTAAAGATGGTAATAGGACTAGATG
Organism: uncultured Candidatus Peribacteria bacterium; assembly: GCA_964562885.1. Classification (GTDB taxonomy): domain Bacteria; phylum Patescibacteriota; class Gracilibacteria; order Peribacterales; family Peribacteraceae; genus CAZLVC01. The sequence continues at coordinate 95,416 of CAZLVC010000003.1, forward strand.
GTATGCCAATTTTTTCGCATATGGATCCGACTAATTCCGATCTGTTAGTTTCGCGTTGTGGCACAATAACGTGTGCAACTGGCGCAGGTTCAGGGACGACCACATACCGCTTAGACAGTACTGGCGTAGTAGGTAATTATAGTGCAGTTGCAATTGGCACTGACGGATTACCAGTTATTGCTTACACAGATGGTACGAATAATCGATTAAAAATTGCTCATTGTGGCACAAAAAATTGTGTGACTGGTGCAGCATCTGGTACTGTAATTACAAGCTTAAATTATCCTGGAGCAGGAGCAGGCAATGCACAGCGAAATGCCATAACGATAGGCGCAGACGGTTTGCCATTTATTGCAACGAACATTAATGATGTAGATGCCGCCATTGTAAAATGTAGCAACCAGGAATGTCTTCAGGATAAAGACATGCTGCGCTTTTCGGCTGGTGACACCTTCTCAGGTACCACAATGACGGTAAAAGGTCGTTTGGGTACTTCTACTGGCCGTTTACTCATTCGTTCCACCATATCGGGCATTGCTGCCAATGCTTGGTTTGGCGGTATTACAGGTTCGGGTGTGCATGTCAAAGATAACATCGTAGCGAATACTGCTATTAGGCCCATTAGCCCAGCTAACTCTCTTTCGGGTGGTAATAGCTCGGGTTGGTTTAGCACGTCGGTCATTTGGACAAATGCTGGGGGCGATAGACTTTGGAGTAATCCAAACAACTGGTCATTATCAAGTATTCCAACTTCTAGCGATATAGCAACCTTCTCTGGATCTTATAGCAACGATTCTGTCTTTATTGATACGAATGTGAATATTCTTGGAATCTACGCAAAAGGATATACGGGCTCTACCCTGGCGGAGGGCTCCATTCTTGCAGGTAACTATGGCAGGAGCATTGTCACAAGTAGTGGAATAACACTAAAAGGAATTAACAGGTTACACATGGGTACGGGTACTTGGGTTTTGGGTGGTAACTTTTCGGGGAGCTTCCTCAACCAGGTATGGGCACATGGTTCAACACTCGCTTTCACAGGAGCTACGACGCACAATGTTACGGTGAATGGTAAGTATCAGGGACCATTTCACCGAATTACTATTTCCGGATCGGAAGTACTAAGCCTTGGCAGTAACATCCAATTGCAAGGGAACCTTATCAACGAAGCTAGTACGGGTGGGCTTATAGCCAATGGCAAGACGGTGACGCTCATGGGTACCGGTCAGACACTTTCGGGTTCCACAACATTTAAGAGCCTTGTAAGTAGTAAGGCAGATGTGAATACAGAAATTAATGCGACTCTATCACCCCTGTATAACAATGTGCTCATGAATAGCACGGGCTTCCCCGTTATTGCTTCACAGCATCAAAATACACAATCGGTGTATGTTACATCTTGTTTAAATGCAGATTGTACTTCGGCCACTACGACAAATATTGATGATGATGCGAATGCGCATGGTCAGGAACTTTCCATGGCGATTGGTGTGGATGGGTACCCAATACTTGCGTATGCATCGGGTACTACCACCTTCGACCTCCGTGTTCTTCACTGTACGAATGCAAACTGCACATCGTTTGATACTCCAGTGACATTGGATACAGGTGGTGCAGGTGTAGATGTAGGAAGTTACTCTTCCATTGCCATTGGAGTAGATGGGTTACCAATTATTTCGTATTACGATGGTACGAATGCAGACCTAAAAGTTTTGAAGTGTGGCACTATTCGTTGTGCCGGTGGCGCTGGCTCTGGGAATATTATTAGTCGCATTGATACAATAGGTAGCGTAGGACAAGGTAGTGCGATTGCTATTGGTATCGATGGCAAGCCGGTTATTGCGTACTATGATCTGACAAATGCAGATAACAAGTTCCTGCGTTGTGGCAATAGTGACTGCCGCGCAGGTGCGGGGTCTGGGAATACCATTACTAGGTATGCAGCTACGACTATTGCAAATGGACGAGATATAAGAATTGGTGTTGATGGTCTACCTGTTTTTGTGGCATCTGATAACTCGACCATTCCTACAGTCTTCCACTGCCAAAACCTTGCGTGTACCTCTGCAGATCAGACCAATTTGACGGGTACTACTGGTAATGCAAACTGGATAAAGATGGACATTGGTCCAGATGGCATGCCTGTCATTGCGTACGCAACGAATGGTAGTGCGCCATTCTTTATTTCCAGATGTTCAACTATTACCTGTGCCACTAATACGCAAATTCGTTTACAGACGACAGCGACTACTGGTGTAGGTATGCACGATATGGTGATAGGTGCGGATGGGAATCCTTTCATGACGTACTTTAACAACAATACCAATCATCAGGACATCTATCATTGTGGTACACAGGCATGCCAAAAAAATGGTGATTCTATCAAATTTTCTGCAGGAAGTACCTTCTCGGGTTCGTCGCTTATTCTTGAAGGAAAGTCCAGTACTGGCACTGGGCGCTTAGCTATTCTTTCGACCGTGAATGGTAGGCAGTCCAATGCATGGTTTAGCAGTATCTCTGCTTCGAAAGTGAGGGTAAAAGATAATGCAATTGCAAATACAGTCCTCCATAATCTTAATCCTCTTTCCTCGGTAAATTTGGGCAACACCGTCGGATGGTTTGATATCTATCAGCAGAATATTTGGACAAATACTGCAGGGAATAATCTGTGGAGTACGGCTGCTAACTGGTCCGTGGGTGTGGTACCAACTGCGAACCAGTTTGCTACCTTTTCCGGTGCCTATACGTACGACAATGTCTACATTGATACAAACATTGCAGTCCATGGAATTTTGGCAAAGGGCTTTACGGGTACTTCGCTTCAGCGTGCGTCAATCCTTGCGAAGGGTGGCTCTAAAAAACATGTTGTTGGGACAGGTGGCATTACCCTAAATGGAGTCAATGCCTTCCATATGTCTGGTGCATGGATTTTAAAGGGAAATTTCTCGGGGAGTATCCGTCAACCAATGTCGCATTTTAAATCCACACTCAGCTTTTCTGGTGCGAAGACTCATACAATTACGTTTAATGGTGCAACACAAGGACCACTCAATAACCTCAGCATTTCTGGATCGGAAATTGTAAGTTTCAATGGTGATGTTACTCTCGCTGGGAACATTCTTAACCGTCGTGGTTCGGGTGGACTTTTGACGAATGGACATACAGTGACACTAACTGGGTCGGGTCAAATTCTTTCCGGCTCAACTATCTTCACCACGCTCAAGAATAAAGAATCACTCATTCAAACAGTTATCGATTCGCCTGCTGGCGCGACTGTAGGAAATTTCAATGCCATTGCAATTGGTAGTGATGGCTTCCCTGTCATTGCTACATCGGATTCCACTAATAATCGACTGCGCGTTATTCATTGTGGCAACATAGATTGTACAGCCGGCAATACCGGAGTTATTTTGCGCTCTGGTGTGAATGCTCAATACATTAGCATGGCTATTGGCCGCGATGAAATGCCGATCATTAGTTTTTACAATGCAACAACGGGAGACCTTATGGTTGCACGCTGTGGACACGAAGACTGTCGTGGGGGGGCAGGGTCCGGCAACTATATTCGTACCTTGCAGTCAACCGGAACAACAGGTGAGTATAGCAGTATTGCAATAGGGAGCGATGGACTTGCTGTTATTTCTTATACTGATAGCGCGAACGATGTATCGGTTGTGAAATGTCTTGATACACTTTGTAAAACATTTACCAATACTGCAGGTGTACATGCTGGGACTGTTACGTATACATCTATAGCAATTGGGACGGATGGCTACCCGATTATTGCCTATGACGAAAGCGGTACCAATGCAGTGCACTGTAGTAGCTTAGATTGTTCAACAACTGATGCAGATACCAGTATAGATATTACTGGTACTAACGGTCTTACTATTGCCATTGGCAGCGATGGGTTACCAGTGATTTCAATGGAATACAATGGTGCAGCTGCTGATTTCTTTCGATGTTTAGATATTACGTGTGCTACTAGTACCTCACAAACATTTGATGCTGGGGTTACGGGGAATGATAATTCGATGGTTATTGGGGCAGATGGCCTACCAATTTTTGCGTACCATGATATTGATGTTGGCGGAGACCTTCGTATTATCAGTTGCGCCAACCTTACTTGTAGTTCTGCGACAGCAAAAAGTACACGTATTGTTGAGGCAGGAGATATGGGTGACGATCCGCAGATTGCCATTGGTGTTGACGGACTACCAATTATTGCTTACCAAGATGCTACGAATGGTGATGTAAGGATTACCAAATGTACGAATCGCTCGTGTACGTTACAACAGGATACGTTAACCTTGTCGAAGGGTAGCACCTTTAGCGGAACACTCTTAGATATTGCAGGTCGTGCAGCAACGTCTTCCGGCAGATTAGTGATTCGCTCGGCAGTTGCGGGTGGAACGGCAAACTTTTTGTTTAACACCATTTCGGGTGCAAGGTTAAATATTAAAGATAACATTGCGCAAAACCAAATTTCGAACCCCGTGAACCCTGCTGGGTCTGCAGGTGCAGGTAATACGCAGGGTTGGTTTAGTACTAACGTATGGACAAATGCTGGTGGAGACAATCTTTGGAGTAACGCCAGTAACTGGAACACCGGAGACGTACCAACGACATCAATTATTGCCGTATTTTCAGGGGCCTATACCACCGATTCCGTTCTTATTAATACGAATGTATCGGTACGTGGTATTGTCGCAAAAGGATTTACCGGGTCTAGTATTGCGAAGGGCTCTATTCTTGGCGGAGCTTATGGAAAGCGCGTTGTTATTGGTAGTTCTGGGGCATTATTAAAAACCATCAGCCAACTGGATACAGGTACCGGTACTTGGATTCTTCGCGGAAGCATGACGGGTACTTTCCTTAAGCCTATTCGCTCACGTACGGGGAATTTCACCTTCTCAGGATCCACCACTCACTCGCTTGCATTGAATGGATTAAGCAACGGACCACTTCGTAATATTTCCATTTCTGGTTCTGAAGTTGTTTCGCTTGGTAGTCATTTAGTGTTACACGGCAATTTTACAAATAAGGCAGGTACGGGTGGTTTTGTTGCAAATGGCAAAACAGTAAGTCTTACTGGTACTGGCCAAACTCTTTCTGGCTCTACCACGTTCGCGACCTTACGTAATACTGAAGAATTTGCACAAGCAACGCTAGATTCTACCGGTAACGTTGGACAATCCCCTTCTGTTGCTCTTGGCACGGACGGACGACCGGTCATTAGTTACTACGATACGACTAATGCGGACCTTAAGGTCTTGAAATGCGGGAATGTTAACTGCACTTCTGGCAACACTATTACAACCGTCGATTCTACCGGTAACGTTGGGTCCGTTTCTTCCCTTGCAATTGGTGCCGATGGCTTCCCTGTCATTGGTTATTACGATCTCACTAATCTTGATGTGAAAGTTCTTAAATGTGGTAATGCAGCCTGCTCTGCTAGTAATACAGGATCCACAGTCGATTCGGCTAACGATGTTGGTTCGTATCTATCTCTTGCCATTGGTGCCGATGGTTTCCCCGTTCTTAGCTATCGTAACTCTACGACATTGGATTTACGTGTGACAAAATGTGGTAATGCAAACTGTTCTGCCGGCAATACTTCGACCACAGTCGATTCTACGAATGACGTTGGTGCATACTCTTCTATTGCCGTCGGTCTCGATGGTTTCCCCATCATTTCGTACTTAGATAACACGAATATTGATCTTCGCGTCACTAAATGTGGTAATGCTTCTTGTACCAGTGGAAACACATCAAGCTCGATTGATGTCCTCGGTCAGTATGGTCTTTTTACCTCTATAGCTATTGGTGTGGATGGGTTACCTATTATTAGTCACTATGACAATACAAACGGAGATTTGCGAGTAACCAGGTGTGACAATACCGCCTGTACCTCAAGCGTTACAACTACCACTGTTGATTCAACGAATACGGTTGGTGCGACTTCCTCTATTACTATTGGTGTCGATGGCTTACCTGTCATTAGCTATTCTGATTCGACCAATGGAGACTTGCGTGTGTTGAAGTGTGGCAATAGAGCATGTTCTGCTGGGAATACTTCTTTGGCTGTTGATACTGCTAATACTGTTGGTTCATCTTCCTCCATGATTATTGGTGCAGATGGTTTGCCATTTATTACTTACTACGACACAACAAATGCTGATCTTCGTATGACGAAGTGCTCTAGCCCAAGTTGTCAGAACACGAGTGATACTCTTAAAGTTTCTGCAGGCTCCACTCTCTCTGGTTCTTTGCTTGTTCTTTCTGGTCGTGCTGCAACATCGACTGGTCGTTTATTACTTCGATCAACAACTTCCGGTATTGCTGCTAATGTTCAGTTTGCAACGTATTCGGGGACACGACTGAATTTAAAAGATAACATCGCTATCAATCGTATCGATAACCCCATTAACCCTACAGGATCAATTGGTCAGGGCAATATTGCCGGTTGGTTCCAAAACGTGTGGACTAACGCAGGTGGTGATAACCTTTGGGGCAATAGTAATAACTGGAATGCAGGATCGGCACCTACAAGTACTGAACTTGCGGTCTTCTCTGGTGCAATAACGCGTGACTCGGTTTTCATCAACACCGATGCTTCTGTCATGGGAATCGTCGCAAAAGGATACTCTGGTTCTCATGCACTTCAGGGGTCTATTCTTGCTGGTAATTATGGGAAGAAGCTCACTATTGGGCAAAACGGTGCAAACTTAGGCGCTGTGAATCAATTAGATATGGGTACTGGAACATGGCTCCTAAAAGGGAGCATCTCCGGTTATTTGTTGTCGCCTATTCGTAGCCGAGGGAACCTCCTTCTTTCTGGTTCAGTAACACACGAATTACGCCTGAAGGGGTTTGGCGGTATTGTTCGTAATTTAAGTGTTTCAGGTACGGAAGTTGTTTCGCTTGCAAGTCCATTGAGTATTCAAGGAAACTTTACGAACAAGGCAGGTTATGGAGGATTTTTGACGAATGGTCATACTGTTAAATTTACTGGCTCGGGTCAGACACTGAGTGGTACGACGGCATTTTCTACGCTCCTGAATAAAGAGGAGCGTCTTGTAACAACACTCGATTCCACTGGTACTGTAGGACAGTACGCTTCGCTTGCTATTGGCGTAGATGGACTTGGGTATATTTCTTACTACGATGTCACAAATACATCTCTTAAATTAGCTCGTTGTGCAAACTCGGGTTGTACTGCTGCAACAATACGTACCGTGGATAATGCAGGAAGTGTAGGGCAGTATGCTCGGATAAAAATTGCTCCGAATGGCTTCCCTGTTATTGCGTACTACGACGCCACTAATACCAACGTTAAAGTTGCTCGCTGCTTCAATGCTGCATGTACATCCTCTGGCATTACAGCTGTGGATGTATCCGCTAATAGCGTTGGTCAGGGTATTGATATGACGTTTAGTGATAGCGGTTTACCCATCATTAGTTATATTGATACCACCAATGCAGATACGCGTCTTGCATACTGTACCAACCCCGCATGTTCGGCTGCGACATTGGTACTTGTGGATAGCGGATCGATAGTGATTAACAGCACTGCTGTTGTAACGAATCAACTAGGCAATGCTGTGGTTGTGTATACAAAGAGTGCCAACGTCCATGTTGCAGCCTGTAACGATGCGACATGTAGTGCTCCACTTCGTCGAAATGTTACCGTTGGCGGAGTAAACCCCAGTGACTATTCTGGTGTTATTGGTACGGACGGATTCCCCGTATTTACTTACTTCCGCTTAGCATCAGGCCGTCTTGCAGTAACGCGTTGTTTCGATAATACGTGTACAAAGGATAATACTACCACGGGTACATCTTCCCCTTTGACGTCGGGTAGCTTTTCATCGATCGTTGTTGGGAGCGATAACCGCTTAGTTGTTGCACATCAAGATGCTACCAATGGACTCCTAAAAGTATTCCATTGCTCCAACTCGGGCTGTACTGCAGGGTCGACAGTCACCGCAGATACGACAAATGCCCAGTATACTTCTATGGCAATAGGAACAGATGGATTACCACTGATTGCGTATTACGATAGCGTGAATGCCGATTTGAAAGTATTGCACTGTGCTAATGGTCAGTGTTCTAGCGCTCAAGATCAGCTGACGTTCGGAGCTGGTACAACTATTAGTGGATCACTTCTGCACCTTAGCGGGCGCGAAAGGACTTCCACAGGTCGTTTATTGGTACGTTCAACAACTGCAGGGCAAGCAGCAGTGATGAATTTTGTCGCGTACTCGGGTGCTTTCTTAAATATTAAAGATAACATTGTGCCGAATAAATATACCAACCCTATTGTCCCCAGTGGGTCGCTTAGCCAAGGTAATACGCGCGGATGGTTCCCAAACCCTGTGTGGACAAACGTAGGAGGGGACCACCTCTGGAGTAATGGACTTAACTGGAGCAACGGTTTTTATCCTGATCCAGGGGATATTGTGATGTTCTCTGGTGCATATACGACGGATTCATCCTTCGTAGACATACCAGTAAAAGTAGCAGGAGTTGTCCTTAAAAACTTTAGCGGTTCCAGCTTAGGTAAGGGGACAATTTACATGGGAAATTCGGGCTACAATTTCATTGTGTCTGGTTCACTTTTGGCACACGGGTCCAGTAAGTTTGTCATGGGCTCGGGTACGCTTGCAGTCGGCACGCTATCGGGTAGTTCACTTGCATTTACTCCTGGTCGTTCCACATTGACCTTTACGGGCTCTACCACGGCGCACACTGTTACACTGGGTTCGGGTTCCTTTATCAATAATCTCTTACTTTCCAGTGGTCATACCCTCGCTTTTGGTACATCACTCAAGGTTAAAGGTAATTGGAGTAACCGCGCAGGTCTAACATCGGTTACACCAAGTAGTAAGTCTGTTACTTTGGTAGGTTCGGGACAAACCCTCAGTGGCTCTACGCGGTTTGCTGCACTTTACGATACTGAGAGTCAGTTACAAATGATGCACGATTCTGGAGCTGTAGGAAGGTTCACCAGTACAGTGATTAATCGACGTGGCATACCTGTTACTGCGTACTACGATTTCGGTAACTCAGCACTAAAAATTTCTATTTGTGCTGACCGACTTTGTTCATCGACTACGACGCATACATTGGATAACGCCGAAGACGATGGTCAGTATACAAGTATGGCTTTGGGCGCCGATGGCCTACCTATTATTAGCTACTTTGATGCGACGAATAGTGATTTGAAAGTGTTGAAATGTGGCTTCGATGACTGTCGTGGCGGTGCTGGATCTGGCAACATCATTACACGCATCGATACTACGAATGCTGGTTCGTACTCCAGCATTGCGATTGGCCCCGATGGGTTGCCTATTATTAGTTATTATGACGTTGGTAATACGGATTTGAAAGTTGCGCACTGTGGCTTAACGAACTGTCAAGGCGGAGCTGGCTCTGGTACAAGTCTTTATCGTATCGATGCAACAGCTGCTACTGGTCAGTATAGTTCGATTATCATTGGCTTATCTGGTAAGCCGGTGATCTCTTATTTAGATAGTACGAATCAAGATCTGAAAATCGCTTTGTGTGGTACTGTCACATGTGCAACTGGCGCGAGTTCAGGTACAACCTTGCGTCGTTTAGATAGTACAGGGAATGTGGGTGACTACTCCGATATTGAAATTGGTGCCAATGGCTTCCCAATTGTTGCGTATACAGATGTGTCTGCTGGTGGTGCTCTGAAAGTTACATCCTGTACCAATAGCACTTGTAGCAGCTCCGTTGCGACGACGGTCGATTCTACTGCTGGGATTCATATCAGCATGAAAATTGGCACTGATGGATACCCTATTATTGCTTACGAAAGTATTTCTGATGCTGGATTAAAAGTTGCGAAATGCAGCACCGTGACCTGTGCTGGTACCGCAAAAACTGTTGTCCCTGACACAACAGGTGGACTTATTCAGTATGTGTCCCTTGCGCTCGGTGCTGATTCTCTTCCCTTTATTTCTTACCACGACACGATTACGAATAGTTTAAATACTCTTAGCTGTGGAAATGATCTTTGTTCGTCTGGAATCAATAATCAAAATGATACTCTCACTGTAAGTGCAGGTAGCACCATTTCTGGTACCCTTCTTACACTGTCTGGAACTACCTCGAGCGTGGCACATCGCTTACGCTTACGTTCAACTATAGCCGGTACCGTCGCGAATACCTTCTTCAATACCATCGTAGCAAGCAGCATTAATGTGAAAGATAACACAATGATTAATGATGCGATTGCGAATATTAATCCTCCTACGTCTACAAACGGTGGAAATTCTGTCGGCTGGTTCCCACAAATTTATGTGTGGACGAATAACTATGGAGCAGGTAATCACTTATGGAGTAACGTCTTAAACTGGGAGCCAAATGTGATACCTACGCTTAGTACGCCTGTGTACTTCTCAGGTGCGTATACCACGGATTCAGTCATTATCGATACTAATGCTTATGCAAAATCTATCAGCGTAAAAGGTTTTAGTGGTACCACCTTCTGGAAGGGTGGAATTCTTGGTGGTACGTATGGCAAGTCCCTCACCGTTTCTGGTTCCGTTTCACTTGGACAATCTAAGGTACAAATGGGCTCCGGTAGCTGGACACTTGGTGGCTCCTTCACTGGTACCAATGTCCTTTCATTTGTGGGTCGTAATGCCACTCTTACCTTTACAGGTTCGCAGAATGCTTCACTTGTTCTGCCAACAACAGTCGGAGCACTGCCATCGATTATTGTTGATAAAAATAAACTCCTTGGTCTTTCGACAAGTGTGAACATCCGAGGAGATTTGACGGTTGGGGATGTCCTTAAATTTAAACATAATAATAACAACATAAATCTAACCGGTTCGGGACAGACACTCTCTGGAACAATGCTCCTTTATGGTCTTACCGATAATGAAGAGCAATTTACCAAGACACTCCTTTCGACAGGTGTTGTTGGTACGGGTGCTGCAATAGCGATTGGAGTAGATGGCTACCCAATTATTGCTTCGTACGATGCAACAAACGGCGACTTAGTTGTGACGAAGTGTACGACTGCCACCTGCTCGACAGTTACGACAACCTCGCTTGCTACTTCAGGCAATGTTGGCCTTGAGCCGAGCATTACGATTGGCGCAGATGGCTTGCCAATTATTGCGTATCGTAATCAGAGTGCGACTGCAGTAAGCATTGCACACTGTGCGAACGCAAGTTGTACATCTGCAGATTTGACTACAAACTTTGGTGGTGCTGCAAACTTAGACCAGCCCACTATTGCCATTCGGGCAAATGGCTTACCTTTCTTTGTGGCTTTTGCAAAAGCAACGAATGACCTACTGACATACGACTGTACGGATCTTGCTTGTTCCAATGCTAATCAGTTAGGTGGAGATTCCACCGGCCTCGTCGGCGAAAACCCAAGCATGATTGTGGGATCCGGCGGAAGGGTGCAGGTTGCGTATTTTGATCGCACAAACCGACAACTGAAGATCATGAACTGCCGCAACGATAGTTGCAGCTCGGCTGGCTTCTTTGTCATTGATACCGTGGCTGCCAATACTGGTTTGGACCCAAGTATGACGGTTGGTGCTGACGGACTACCAATTATTGCGTACCAAGATAAGACGAACGGTGCCCTTAAAGTAGCGAAGTGCACTAACTCAGGCTGTACAACTAGTACTATTACAACAGTTGATGCTCCAACAGGAGACGTTGGCTCGGGTGCAAGTATTGCTATTGGTCATGATGGCTTTCCCATCATTAGTCATTACGACGTGACCAATGGAGATTTACGCGTGACGAAGTGTCGCAATTATTCCTGTACGGGCACTAGCCCAAGTAACAGTATCGATCGCGTAGGGAACGTAGGCAAGAACACGAGTATTGCGATCGCTCCAGATGGACTACCAGTCATTGCTTATGGCGACATCACCAATGGTGACTTGAAGTTTATTAAATGCGGAAACGAAGCGTGTTCTTCGGGCGTATCGCAGGGAGATACACTGACATTGGCAGCGCTTATTGATATAGCGACAACAAATCTTACGCTTTCCGGTGCTACGACTGCAGTTGAATCTAGCAGCAATACAGGAGCTCTACAAATCCGCTCAACTCTTGACGGAATAGCAGGTCATTTCAGTGCGGGCTTTAGCATCTTTGCTCGTGGTCTTGATATTAAGGATAACGATTACACAGGAGTGAATAGTCCGGTAAATCCTCCCCTTTCCAAAAACTCGGGTAATACGACACAGTGGTTTGATAAAACAGTGTGGACGAATGCAAGTAAAGATCATCTGTGGAGCAACCCCGATAACTGGAGTGCTGGAAATGTTCCTAGTCTTACTGACCCTGTGTACTTCTCGGGTGCATATACCACGGATTATGTGTTGGTTGATACCACGGCATCGTCTGCAACATTACGTATGCAGCCTGGCTTTATGGGTACCAGTACCGCGAGTGGAACGATCACGTTTATGAATGGTCATCGTCTTACTGTTTCGGGCTCCATGCTCCTCGATGGTCGAAGACTTTCCATGAATACCGGTTCCATTGTCCTCCGTGGAAACCTCACAAGTTCTGGTGTTACAAGCATTTCCGGTGGTCGTAGTACGCTGACATTATCCGGATCTGCAAATACAAAGTCTGTTCGCATTGGCTCAGGCTCCCTCTTCAATCTCGTTATTCAAACAGGTTCCGGAAAGCTCACCAGTGCTACGCACGACATCAATGGAACTATTACGATAAAACCAGGTACAAAACTGGTTGCATCGGGCTCATCGGTCATTTCCCTTTCTGGCTCGTTCATCAATAAAACTGGAAATGGAGGCTTTGTTCGTGCAAGCTCTACATTAACATTAGATGGTAAAGACCAGACACTCTCTGGTTCTACAACCTTCAACATTCTCCGCAAGACCAACGGCACGGGTGCGCGCATCCTCACGATGAGTGCAAACGATACATTCTCTGGTGCATCGCTTGTGCTCATGGGAGGTTCAGCTACTGCGTCTGGTCGCTTGCGTTTGCGTTCAACAGTCAATGGAACACATGCTAATACTTGGTTCGGTAGCTTCTCTGGTACATTCATCGAAGTTAAAGATAACCATTTCAATAACCCTGCCTTCTTCCCTGTTTCAACCAGCACATCTACAAGTAAGGGTAACGATACTGGTTGGTTCGATAACCGTCGTGTGTGGACAAACGCCGATGGTGACTTCCTTTGGAGTAATCCGCTCAACTGGATTTCTGGCGTACCTACTATCACCACTCCTGCTAATTTCTCGGGAGCAATTTCCACTGATCCTGCTATCATCGATACGGACGTCTTTGCGAGCAATATTATTGCAAAGGGTTACTACATCGATAGTAGTAATCATGCGTCACCATCGATCATTAAAGCTGGTGTCATCAGTATGAGTGGTAGCCATACGGTGACTATCTCGGGCAGCATCATCTTGGATGCGACTGCACTGAACTTAGGCGCAGGAACATGGAAGGTAGGTTCGGGTGTTGACTTTAGTAATCTCGGTCGTTTGTACCCTGGTACATCGACACTGACCTTTACTGGTTCGCGTCTCCATAAAATTACAACATCTATTCCTGGTGCTGGTAGTGGCGCAATGTTCCACTCGATATACGGGATACATATTCCAAGTACTGAAACAGTAAGACTCCAAAGTAATTTGGGTATAGCTGGATTATTTGAAAACGAAGCGGGGCTTAACTTCCAAGTGAACGGTAAAAAGGTAACACTTGTTGGTTCGGGTCAAACACTCAGTGGCACCACAACATTTGCAACACTGGAAGATGACGAACGCAATATCTTCCGCAAAGTTAGCACTGCAGCGGATAACCTCTTCCC
>CAZLVC010000003.1:109376-110602 GCA_964562885.1 uncultured Candidatus Peribacteria bacterium
CATTGTACGTCGGTGAACTGCAGCACGTTTGAAGCGCCAGTAACGCATAGTTCGGGATCCGAGTACCTCTATCAGAAAATGGTAATACGGCCTAGTGGCAAGCCACTTATTTTCACGGCTTTCAGTAATGACGTACGTCTGTACAGTTGTAATACGATCAATTGTAGCAACTCCACGGAGATTGTTATTGATGCCAGCACGGCCAGTTTGGAGAGCGCTGAATTAATGATAGGTAGCGACGGACTCCCTGTCCTTTTCTACACCAATAGCGGCCCGATTGGTACGCTCGTTCACTGTGGCAACGACACATGTTCATCTAGCAACAGGACTACAGCGATTACAAATGAAACTGTGTATGGACCATCTATGACGATAGGTCAAAATGGCTTCCCATTAATTGCGTACTATAACGCAACCGGTACCAATACGACCGACGTCGTGCAGTGCAACAATATGGCTTGTACGTCGTTCTCGTACTTGTATCAGATCGAAGACTACACTAGTACGCTTGGGCACCCACAGCTGACGCTTGGGCTTGATGGTCGACCGGTGATGCTCTTCCGTCATAACACGGACATGTACATGATGCGCTGTGGAAATAACCTGTGTAGCTCAGTGTCGGGTGGCGATACACTCACTTTCCAAAGTGGTCAAACATTCTCAGGTTCTAATTTGATATTGAAGGGCGCAACAAGTGCACAAAAGACAGGAACAGGCGCACTTAAGATCCGCGCAACGACAAACGGTGCACAGGCGAATATGTACTTCTCGGCTATTACGGGTACGGGAGTCAACATTAAAGATAACCATGTGATAAATCAAAATATTATTCCCGTAAACCCAAGCCTTGCAGTGAGTGCAGGCAATGCAACCGGATGGTTTGACCGTATGATTTGGAACAATAATGGTGGTAACCAATTGTGGAGTAACCCAAATAACTGGACGACTAAGGCTGTGCCGACCATCAACGATATTGCCATCTTCTCGGGTGCGTACACAAGGTCCTCTGCGTACCTAAATACGGATGTGAACGTAAAGGGAATTGTGGCTAAGGGCTTTACGGGCACCAACCTTAGCGATGGCGCGTTCATTGCTAGTAACTACGGCAAAAATGTGACAGTAAGTGGATCGATTACTGTAAGCATGAATACCCTAGATATGGGTACAGGTGCGTGGGTACTAAAGGGCAACTTCTCGGGGACATTCTTAAGCCCCATGAAGACGCG
>CAZLVC010000004.1:0-63818 GCA_964562885.1 uncultured Candidatus Peribacteria bacterium
CCCCTTACCTCTTCCATGCCATGGAAGCGCTCTACCAGATGAGCTAGAGCCCCAAAGAACATCATGGGGGACCAAGGTGATTGTACTTGAAGCAAGAAGCCAATTGAAGAGCAAGTCTGAATCGCCTATGATAGCAGCATGAAACCTATCACCTTCCTTTTAGGATCAAAAACTGACATCGATTTTGCAAAGAAGATTGCCCTAGTACTTGCTGAATACGACGTTGACTCTGAGATCATCGTCGCGTCTGCACATAAAGTACCTGAGAAGGTCGTTGAGATAATAAAACAACTGAATACCCAAACAACACCAACGGTGGTGATCACGTGTGTAGGAATGAGTAACGGATTAGCAGGAGTCACAGCTGGTAGCTGTGTACACCCCGTCATTAACTGTCCTCCGTATCAAGATCTCATAGAATACTCCATCGATATTCATAGCAACTTACGCATGCCTTCCGATGTCCCTGTGCTCACTGTGCTCAACTACAAAAATGCAGCACTTGCTGCTCTACGAATATTGGCAAGTCACGATAGTAAACTGCGTGAGGCACTCCTCAAAAGAATTGCAGATGTTAAAGCCGAATACTAGTTATTCGTACCCTCTTCTTTCATCATCATGCTTTACGACGACGATGACGACTTGGCAGATAGTCCATCGGATTTTCGAATGTACGAAAAAAATTCTGCCTCAATGCGAAGGGAAAAATTGCAAAAATCTTTAGAAAAGAAGGGGCTCCAAAAAAAAGAAGTAGATTCCAGTAAAAGTATGCAAGAATTAAAACTTCAAGTACTTCAAGCACAAGTCACGAATACAAAAGATAAAGAAAAACAGGTAAAATTGGAAATAAAAAAAGTAGATGGAGCCGGAACAAAAACACGAGACGAATCACAAAAAAATATGCAGGAATCGGCACAGCAAAAAGTATCCACGGATACTGAGGTTCAAAAAAATATACTTGGAACAAAAGCAGATGAGTTACTGCACGAAAACGAAATTCACGATGAACAGCGATGAAGCTCCTCTACCTTACGATCGAAGCTTCCGTACATACAACTTCGATGTTTTTTCGATAATCGTGCACCCAAATAGTTTCTGCCTTTACTCTCGTATTCATCCCCAACCTAACAATCAGGATATTTGTGGTGCGGGATAAATCAAATCAATTGCTGAAAAAAATATCTCAAAAATGGAGCGAAAGCCGGACTTGCTTGCCCGACCGGAGCGTAGCGAAGGCGGGTTCCGGCTTGCCGGCCCGTACCGAACGGGTACGTTCGGGCGGGAAGCGACCACCTTAACTGGAAGGGATAGTCAACGAAAGGGAAACCGGCTTGCCGGCCGAAGCCTCAGAGGCGAAGGCTGGAACGGTTTCTCTTTCGTTAATAATTCCAATTTGCATGAAACACTCCCTCGCGATCGAGCCTCTCAAAGGTATGAGCACCAAAAAAATCTCGCTGAGCTTGTGTAAGGTTTTGGGGTAAGCGTGCCGTTCGCAAGCTATCGAAATACGCAAGAGATGCAGACATGGCTGGGGTAGGGACACCTGCTAGTGCTGCGGAGGCAAGCACTTTACGCCATTTCGAATGACGTTTCTTCAGTGCCTCGATCAGGCTTGGTGCAAGTAAAAGATTTTTAGGCTTAGGAGTCACTCGCATTGCTTCCTCAAATACTTTTAACAGTGAAGAACGAATGATGCATCCTCCTTTCCAAATTCTACTCACTTCGGCAAGGTCAATATCCCAATTATATGCCTTGCTCGCTTCTGCAATCAGTGCATATCCCTGCGCATAGGAACAGATTTTGCTGAGGTACAAAGCATCTTTTAATGCGCTGAGGCTTACCTTTAGCTTCTTAAGCTCTAGGGTACCAAGAAGCTTATCAGCGTCTATTCGATCTGATTTCAGCGAAGAAAGTACGCGAGCATCAACAGCTGCAGTCATCGTTGAAACAGCAACACCTAAGTCGAGCGCAGACTGCGTTGTCCATTTACCAGTCCCCTTCTGTTTTGCAGCATCCTTAATAGAATCAATAAGATCGCCGTCACCTTCGTCGTCTTTCTTTGTAAAAATTTTGGCAGTAATTTCAATGAGGAAACTTTTCAATTCACGGCTCTTATTCCACGATGCAAACGTTTCAGCAATCACACTGTTACTTAATCCCATACTCTTCATAATATGGTAGACCTCAGCAATAAGCTGCATATCGCCATACTCAATACCATTGTGAACCATCTTCACAAAATGACCCGCTCCGCCTGACCCAATAAACGACACACAGCGACCACCAGACCCATCCTTCGCAGCCATTTTTTCGAAGAGTAATCGCAAACGATCAAACGCCTCACGGCTGCCACCCGGCATCATGCTTGGACCAAGGAGAGCGCCTTCTTCACCACCCGAGACACCCATTCCCAAAAAATAGATTCCTTTTTCTTGGAGGTTCTTCGCACGACGTTCGGAATCAGTAAACAAGCTATTCCCTGCATCGATAATGATATCGTTTGCTTCCAACTTCTGTGGCGCTCCATCATCTACAAGTAATTCCTCGATCACAGCATCAACCGGTGCCCCTGCGTTTACCATCAAAATAATTGAACGTGGAGCAGGTAAGGCAGCAAGAAAATCGTGGATTGTTTTGCATGGAATAAACGAGCCTTCGCTGCTAAATTTCTCCATAAAGCTATCCGTCTTTTCACTGGTTCGATTATAGATGGCAACGGTCGCACCGTTCCGTGCAGCATTCCGCGCAAGGTTCGCACCCATAGTACCAAGCCCAATCAGTCCAATCGTTACTTTCATAGTAAAAGAGAAAATACGTAAACTGTAAGAGAAATTAATCGAGTTACTTTGCGACCTTTTTCCAATCTGCCTGAAACTTTGCAACACCCGTATCGGTTAAAGCATGATGCGGCAATTTCTGAAAGACATCAAAAGGAATCGTGCAGATGTGTGCGCCGATTGTTGCAGCATCCAGTACATGACGAGGGTGACGAATAGAAGCAACAAGTACCTCGGTCTCAAATTGAGAATACTCCCAAATTTGCATAATTTCTGCAATCAGGGACATGCCATCCTCACCCTGATCATCTAATCTGCCAATAAAAGGGCTAATAATAGTCGCGCCTGCTTTTGCAGCCAATATTGCTTGTGTGGCAGAAAAAACAAGTGTCACATTCGTTCGTATCCCCTTCTTGCTAAAATACGAAACTGCCTTCAGCCCTTCGGTCGTCATCGGAACCTTCACCACAATGTGCTTATGCCACGATGCGTATTCTTCGCCTTGCTTCTTCATTCCCTCTGCATCTTCTGCTGTTACCTGCGCACTGACACACGGAACATGCGAGCACATTTCAAGAATCGTCGACTTAAAATCCTTACCCTCTTTTGCAATAAGCGAAGGGTTCGTGGTCACGCCATCTAAAACACCCCAAGCCGCAATATCCGCTACCTGAGACGTATTGGCAGTATCAAGAAATAATTTCATGGGTAAATGGAAAAGATAAATGTATGAATAGCTTAGTACGTTTACTAGCGTGGTGCTAGGTGAGAGAGGAAAAACTAAGCAATACGCAGATGATCAGAACTACAAGCAATAAATTTCACATCATTAAATTGACAATTTTTAAATGTCACAAAATCCAAAACAATATTGGAAAAAGTCACGTTTTGAAAAGTGCAATTAACGAACTTGCTAGCACTAAAACTTCCATTGATAATTTCACAATTTACAAAATGAAATGATGTAAATTCATCATCCAAAACTCCTCCATCAAGTGTAAGTCTCTGATTTTCGATTTCATGAGTGAAAGGGTAAACCTCCCAGAAATTAGTATTTTCTAAGATAGAAACCATTGCAAAATGGTACATTGACTACACGATTCCCATCAACAATCAAATGGGTTAAACACTTGCTTTTTTTTTAAAATACACATTAAAACACAATCGATCTAAGCATCTTTCACAACACAGGAGTAAAACTATGTCAGAGACGATTACACGTTTCACGCGCGAAGGCGTGACGTGGCAGCGCTGCAATGAATGCGGGTATGAAGAGGCCTTATTTGACTTCATGCCTCCGGGCGTGAGCGGCCACAAGAAGCACTCTAAAAAGTTTTCTGCTGAACCGCCCATTGCAGGTTTTCAATACTTGAAGCTGAACGACGGTACGTTTCTTGTTGGAATCAGCAACCTCGACCTTGACGAAAATCATTGGCATGTTGCGCCGGATGGTACTGTCTTGAATGTTAAGGTTAACGGCACTAGCCACATCAAGAGGAGCGACATCCGCCGCACTATTGGCGACGTGGTTCCTAGCATGGACAGCTCATTCCTCTGGAAGGATAGTTAGTAGTGATTTAAAATCGGCTCTCTGGTCAATGCTTAGATCAATGCCTCTCACTCGTCGTGAGGGGCTATTAATGATAGAAATCTTGTCTTATAAATCTCAACTAAGAAACTAATGCCTTCGAAAATCCGTCAAAATCAGCTCAAATATAGGATAAAATAAGTGCCCCATGAACCAAAAATTACTCACTGTAGGCGTAGACGAAGCTGGTAGAGGCGCACTTGCAGGACCCGTCGTCGCTGCTGCTTGTATCATTGAAGATCAAAAGAAAATCCCCATCTTACTTGCTGATAGTAAAAAGATGACAGCAGAAGAACGAGAAAAATCATCTGACTGGTTGACTAAAAATTGTATACACGGTATTGGCTTTGTAGATGCGAAAGAAATAGATAAGATTGGAATACTTGCAGCGACAGAAATCGCCATGCAAAAAGCAGTAAAGCAGGTCGAAAAGATTCACCAACATATCTACCTACTCATCGATGGTCGGGATGCTTTTTGGTTTAACCATCCGCATAGTTCTATTGTCAAAGGAGATGAAACCGAAGCATGCATTTCAGCGACTTCGATTCTTGCAAAAGTTGCGAGGGACGCATATATGACTCAATTAGCAATACAATTTCCTTTGTATGCATTCCACGAACACAAAGGATACGGGACGGAAAATCATTTTCTTGCGATTCAAAAACATGGGCTTACGCCGCAACATCGACGGACGTTTTTGAGGAATGTGTGAAGATCCCCGACCTTACGGTCGAGGTTTCTCTGTATACACTTCGGTGTTCATTGCGCAGTCCCGCACCCAAATTAACTTCGTTTTCCTACTCGAATTCATCCCCGACCTAACGGTCAGTGCTTTCTGCGGTGCGGGGTAAAAATCTTATCTGCTTTTTCCTTGACTCCTCCAAACTATCACTCTACACTAAAGAGTGCTAAATAAGAGCACTTTAGTATTTACACAAGCCATTATGGACTTTTCCAACTACACAGAATTGGCTCAAAAATCTGTTGCTCGTGCGGAAAGTATTGCACGCGAACATCACGCAAGTAGCCTGCATCCGTTACACCTACTTCGTGCAGTCATCGAAGAATCGTCAGGCTTGCCTGTTGCAATACTAGAGTCGAAGCAGGTATCAGCTGTAGAGCTTTTAAAAACGATCGAAAGTGCAATCAAAAAACTCCCTACACTTTCATCCGCAGGTCAACTTACCCTCGACCCTTCGCTGGCAAAAGTGTTTACAGAAGCAGGTACGTACATGAAAAAGTTAGGAGACTCGTTTGTATCACTCGAGCATCTTTTTCTCGCTCTTTCGTCTGTAAAATCAGAAGCTGAAAAGATTCTTGTAGATGTTGGACTGACGGCAAATCAGCTACTTCAAGCTATTCAGACAGTACGCGGACCACACACCGTGCAAGACCAAAACCCGGAAGCAAAAATGAACTCGCTCAAAAAATATACGATTGATTTTACAAAACTAGCAGAGGAAGGAAAGTTAGACCCAGTCATAGGACGGGACGAAGAAATAAGACGTACGATGCAAATTTTAAGTCGAAGAACAAAAAATAACCCTGTCCTCGTTGGTGAACCAGGGACGGGGAAAACAGCAATAGTGGAAGGGCTTGCGCTACGCATTATACAAGGAGATGTTCCCGATAGTTTGAAGAGAAAGCGTGTGTTAAGTTTGGACCTTGGTGCACTTATCGCAGGCACAAAATATCGAGGCGAATTTGAAGATCGTCTAAAAGCACTCCTCAAGGAACTTGAAGCATCGATGGGCTCCATCATTCTTTTTATTGATGAGTTACATACAATTGTCGGCGCTGGCTCTGCCGAAGGTGCAACCGATGCAGGGAATTTACTAAAGCCTGCGCTGGCACGCGGACAACTACATGCCATTGGTGCCACAACCATTAAAGAATATCGTCAGCACATTGAAAAAGATGCAGCGCTGGAACGACGCTTTCAACCGGTGATCGTCCAGGAACCAACCGAGGAAAATACACTGGCAATTTTGCGTGGCATTAAAGAAAAATACGAAGTACACCACGGTGTACGAATTCGTGACGAAGCCCTTGTTGCTGCGGTAGAGTTAAGTACAAGGTACATTACCGATCGCTTTTTACCCGATAAAGCAATCGATTTAGTAGACGAAGCCACAAGTGGCTTAAAGCTAGAAGTTGAAAGTAAGCCCACAGCGTTGGATCAGCTCGAACGAAAAAAGATGAACCTACAGATAGAGCAAGCAGCATTGAAGAACGAAAAAGATGAAGAGAGTATCGATCGTCTAAAAAAAGTAGAAAAAAATATCGCAGATGTACACGAAGAACTTCGTGCGCTTGAAACAACGTGGAAGGCAGAAAAAGAAACGCATGCAGCATTAAAAAAAGTCAAAGCAACAATTGATGAACGCAAGCGCGAACAAGAGCGTGCCGAGCGTGAGGGAAATTTCGAAAAAGCAGCATCCATTAAACATGGCGAATTACCAAAGTTAGAAAAAGAATTAGAGGTGCAAAGTAAAAAATTACACGCATCGGGGCTCTTAAAAGAAGAAGTGACCGCAGAAGATATCGCCAAAGTTGTCAGCAGGTGGACAGGCGTGCCCGCGGAAAAAATGCTACAAAGCGAGCGCATTCG
This sequence comes from uncultured Candidatus Peribacteria bacterium, assembly GCA_964562885.1. Classification (GTDB taxonomy): domain Bacteria; phylum Patescibacteriota; class Gracilibacteria; order Peribacterales; family Peribacteraceae; genus CAZLVC01. The sequence goes on from CAZLVC010000004.1 coordinate 6,980, forward strand.
TCTCCAAAAGTTAGAGGAAGAGCTAGCAAAGAGAATGGTAGGGCAACGCGAGGCAGTATGCGCAGTAGCTAACGCAGTAAGACGTGCACGGTCTGGGCTACAGGACGTAGCAAGGCCCATTGCTAGTTTTATGTTTATGGGTCCAACGGGTGTAGGTAAAACAGAACTCGCTAAAGCCCTAGCCGAGGAATTATTTGGAGATGAAAAAGCACTCATCAGGTTTGACATGTCCGAATACATGGAAAAATTTTCGGTGCAGCGACTTATCGGTTCGCCTCCGGGATACGTCGGATACGAGGAAGGTGGACAGTTAACTGAAGCCGTGCGTCGTCGACCGTACTCTGTTCTCCTTTTTGATGAAATCGAAAAAGCACACCCCGATGTCTGGAACATTCTGCTACAAGTACTGGATGATGGACGATTAACGGACAGCAAAGGCCGTACGATCAATTGCCGAAACACCATTATTATCCTTACATCTAACATTGCTTCGTCGCTGATAGCCGAACGAAGCAGAGCAAAGAAAGCGAAGAAAACAGCAATAGAAGCAACGGCAACTGCGATTGTAGAAAAAGAGGAAATACTCAACGAACTTAAAAAACACTTTCGACCAGAATTCATCAATCGCTTAGACGATATCCTCATTTTTGATGCACTAAGCGAGGAAGAAATAGCAACCATTGTGGAACTTCAACTACGTAAACTCTGCACTAACCTCGTACATAAGGGCATACAATTAACGATCGATGATAAAGTAAAAGAATGGATTGCCGAAAACGGATACGACTCCGCATACGGTGCAAGACCATTAAAACGTCTCATTCAAAAAACTATCGTCGATAGCATTGCACTAGAACTGTTAAAAGATGAAGCGAAGCGCTCGTTACGTGTGGAAATAAAGAAGGGGGAGGTGGTGGTGCAGTAGGTGGTAGGGTGTAGATGTTAAGGTAATGGAGGTACGGAATATAAGGAAAGTATTGAAGGTTGAATGTATTTGTATAGTAAAAGATGGTCATATTGTTACCTAGAAGAAGCACTCCTTCCTTTTAATCTTTTAAATCCTTTACATCCTTTTCTTCTCCCATCTTTCGTCTTACATCTTATCTCTTTGATCTCCCTTTTCTATTTTTATTCCTCTAAAACTAATCTTGTATTTTCATTTCATTTGTAATACAATAATAATGTTTTAGCATTACAAATCATTACATTATGGCTACTATTCAAGTCCGCGTCTCGGAAAAGAACAAGAAGAACGTCGAGAAGATTCTCGAATCTCTGGGCCTCGATATGACCACCGCCGTGCGTATGTTTCTGTGTCGCGTCGAAATGGATCATGGATTGCCATTCCCGGTGAAGCAAAAACGAACTGTCAATGGTTTTACACCGGAATTTGAGGCTGAAGTACTAAAAGCAGCAAAAGATAAAGAAGGGAGTATTTCCTTTGATAACTCAGACGAAGCTGTTACGTATCTTCGACGTATGGCAGAATAACCTACTATGAAAATCATCTATCATAAGCGATTTCTAAGCCAGATGGCAAAACTGCAAAAAAGGCAGAAAATGGCGGTTGTCGATGCTATAGATCTTTTTTCAAAAAATCCATTTGCCCCCTCGCTCTACAACCATGCTCTCCATGGTGATATGAAGAAGTTTCGTGCACTTTCGGCTGGCTTTGATATTCGTATTATCTTCAAGGAATATGATGGATATACAGTCGTTGTGATGATCATGGTCGGAAGCCATCAGCAAGTCTATTAGATTTCTGTTCGTAATTTTTTGCAGAGATGGGGTGATCTACTTTTCCCTTTTCCATTTTTTTTACTCAGCCTCTTGCCAAGAATCATTAATTTATGGTATACTGTTCTCTATGGCGAACTACAAAATATTAGTCACTGAAGATGATACTGTTCTGCGCGACCTGTATCTGCGGAAATTTGATCGTGCAGTCTACGATATTGAAACCGCAGAAAATGGTGAAGAAGCTGTACAAAAGATCACTCAGGGGAATTATGACCTCATCCTTCTTGATATTAATATGCCAACGTTAGATGGTTGGGGCGCTATGGAAAAACTTGCTGCGACACAAAAACAATATCCCATTATCGTCCTTACAAACTACGACGACCAAGCAAACCGCGAACGAGGGAAAAAGTTTGGTGTGCTTAACTACTATGTCAAAAAAGAAATGTCAGTGAAAGGTCTGCTGGAAATGGTGGACAATGCAGTGAAGAATAAGGTGAAAGCATAGACAGTCGATAATCCTCGCAAAGAATCGCGTCATGGATCGCTTAACCATACTGTCATATGGTCATAGTGATATGGTTCGGGACGCATTTTCACTTCGTTCAATGCTCCTCACCATGACACTAAATCTTTCTTTGTATAAATGTTTCAATAGCTAAGATCTGTCATGGTGAGGAGCACAAGCAACGCGAGTGCGTCCCGAACCATGACAACCTACCCACTACAACCTACCACCTCATATTCCATACCCAATTCAGCGATTCTATGCTATACTATAGAGATTCTCTCTTTCGCTTGCCATAGACAAAAAAGAATCACTCAATCCATTTTTTTACCAACCAAGAACCATTACGATAGTTAAAACATCATGCAGACATTCATCTCATTCACTCTCGGCATTGCGCTCTGCTTTGGTATTGCACTATTCATTCTTCATTTTTTACGCGTACTTGCCGATAAAGCGCGCGAGCAAGATTTAGTATTTTTACAAATACTGATGCCTAAAAAAGAGAGCAAAGAGGATAAGGAGCAGGAATCGGAACAGTATTCGTCAGGGAAAGACTTTAAGGAAGTTCTGGGGGTTATGGACCACCTGCTACAGACACTTGCGAGTTTACAAAATGGAGACATCAGCCGGTACTGGAAGGGCTCGCACTTTTTTTCACTCGAGTATGCAGCTCTTGCAGGCGAAATTCTCACCTTCGTTGTTGCGCCACGTTCTATTGTTCCCATTATCGAAAAACAACTCACGTCATTCTACCCCGATGCGGTGATTGACGAAGTAGAAGACTACAATATTTTTACGCGAAACTCTGTGACAAAAAGTGCCTATCTCTTGCCATCGAAATCATACATCTATCCTTTTAAAACGTACTCGCACCTTAAAAGCGACCCATACAATGCGCTTGCAAATGCATTTAGCAAGTTACAAAAAGATGAAGGTGCAGCAATTCAGCTCGTGGTACGACCTATCCCATCTGGCTGGCAAAAAAATTTAGCAAAAGAAGCGCAGAATATTATTAATCCTAAAAAAAATACTGGAGGCTTTGCATGGTGGAACCCACTTAAATGGGTTAGCAGCATCATCGATATCTTTTCCACTGAAAAAACACCCGATGCACCAGGAGGGTCGGAACGTGTGTCGCAAATGGTAGAAGAATTGAGTAAATCGGTCGATGAAAAAGCGAACTCTCCGGGGTTTGATACCATCATTCGTATCGTAAGCTCTGCCGATACACTCGAGCGTGCAGACTTAAATCTGAGTGGTATTGCATCTGGCTTTGCTCAATTTAGTGATGTGCGGGCGAATGGATTTAGGAAAACAAAATATCATTCCGAGCCTCGCCTCATTTTTGGCTTCATCGCACGATCGATGCGCAAAACACTCCTTCAATCACTGTTCTGGAAGCGCATGATTATGGGAACAGCAGAAGTTGCAAGCATCTTCCACTTCCCTAACATTAAATATAACAAAGTCCAAAACGTCAAATGGCAGAATTTTAAAATTGCTGCTTCGCCTAAAAATATTCCGGACGAAGGTTTATTTTTAGGATACAACACCTTTCGAGGGGAAAAGAAGAAAGTCTTTATGAAAAATGACGATCGCTTCAGACACTTTTATGTAATTGGTCAGACGGGTACTGGTAAATCGTCCGTCATACAGTTAATGGCCCGACAAGACTTTCATGCGGGTCGTGGCATTTGTGTGGTGGACCCGCACGGATCATTGGTCGAAGATCTTTTCCCGTACATTCCTCGTTCGCGTGCGGACGATATTATTTACTTTAATCCTGCAGATATTGAGCGTCCAATGGGCTTAAATATGTTGGAAGGAAAAACCGATGAAGAACGCGACCTCATTGCACTCGATGCCATGAATATGATGACAAAAATGTTCGGGGAAGAAATTTTTGGACCACGTATTCAGGACTATTTCCGTAACGGGTGTCTTACCCTCATGTCAGATGAAGAGGAGGGTGGTGCCATTACCGACCTCGTGCGCCTCTTTACTGACGACGAATGGGGTAAATACAAAGTTGCGAAGGTTAAAAACCCAATTGTGAGGTCGTTTTGGGATAAACAGATGGCCCAGACAGGCCAGCGCGAAAAGCAGGAAATGATCCCCTACTTTGCGGCAAAATTTGGTCAATTTACCACCAACACCTTAATTCGTAACATTGTTGGGCAAACGAAAAGTTCGTTCGACTTTGGCGACGTGATGAATTCAGGGAAAATTATTTTGATGAACCTTTCTAAGGGTCTCATTGGCGATGTCAACAGCAAACTACTGGGTATGATCATCGTCAATAAAATTCAAGTGGCTGCCATGCGCCGCCAGCGCGAGGACGCGAAATCGCGTAAAGACTTCTTCCTCTATATCGACGAATTTCAAAACTACGTGACCGATTCTATTGAATCAATTCTCTCGGAAGCTCGTAAATACCGCTTAGGTCTTGTCATTGCGCATCAGTACCTCGATCAGCTTGAAAAAGAGAGTAAATTATCCGGTAGTGTAAACTTAAAGAGCGCAGTGTTTGGAAACGTGGGTACAATGATGTTCTATAAAATTGGTCCACAAGATGCCGAGTTCTGTGCCAAAGAAATGAACCCCGTCTTTTCAGAATCGGATCTAGTGAATTTGGATGCATTTAAAGCAGTGATGAAACTGAGTATCGACACTCAGCCTTCGCGTCCATTTTCGTTAGAAGTTCCTAAGCCCTGGCAAGATACAACCTACGTAAAAGACATGCAGGCGGTAGAAGCGTACAAACAACTCTCGCGCCTTAAGTACGGTCGTGATAAAGAATTTGTCAGCCGTGAAATTATCAGAAGAATAGGAATGTAGAGTGGTAGGTTGTAGATTTTAGGTAAAGAAAGTAAGGAAAGTATTGAAGGTAAGGGAGGTGAAAAATATTGTTATAGTGAAATATTGTCATATTGATGCGTAGAAAATTTAGCATCGTAACAATATAACTGTATGACCATATGACAATATATTGAGAACGCGATTCCGCGCGCATTCACGATACGATTCCAGACACCATCCTCAATGCCGTATTTCTAGGATATGGAAAACCAACCACTATTTGTAGATTACGAACCAAGAACAAATCGACAATCTCACTAGCAACGTACCCATCGTCCCCCACCCACATTTTTTACGACTCCCTGTAGTTCTAACATCGTGAGTGTTGCATTGACCATTGGAGCATCGAACGACGTTTTGTTCACGAGGTCATCGAGTAATATTGGAAGCACACTTAAGGCAGAATAAATTGCATCTTCTTCAGGTGTTGCACCGCTAAAAACCTTCGTGCTGGTAGAAGTTTTACCTGCTGATGCTATTCCAACTTCTGCTAATATTTCCTCGCCAGAGGTTACCAACTTCGCAAGCCCCTGTGTAATAAGATGATGACAACCTTCCGATTGCGGTACAAAAAAATCGCCAGGGATTGCACACACATCCCGACCATATTCTAGTGCTAACTGTGCAGTAATAAGCGAGCCTGAATCTTTTGTTGCCTGTGCGACCACTGTCGCAAGCGAAAGCCCAGCAATAATGCGGTTACGCGCAGGAAAAGTAAACCGATCAGGTTCGGTATCCAATGGAAATTCTGAGAGTACAACCCCTCCTTTCTGCACGATTTCATCTGCCAATTTTTGGTTCGCCTTTGGGTAAATCATCCCTAGTCCGTGCCCAAGGACTGCAACGGTACACCCACCTGCTCGCACTGTTTCCTTTGCAACTTCGGCATCAATACCGTATGCAAGTCCCGATACTGTAATAACCCCCGCATGCACAAGTGGTGGCACAATATGACTGATCACTCGGACTCCGTACTCGGTCATTTCGCGTGAGCCTACAATAGCAATGGAAGGCTGCTGAAGAATAGAGATATCACCACGTACATACAAAAAAATAGGTCGATCAACTACCTCATCTAAACGATCAGGGTACTCGTCATCTTCTAGTGTCAGTAACCTGAGGTTTCTCTTCTCTAGTTCTCTTGCATACTGGTCAGTATTAAACTCCTCAGCACGATTTATCACTGTCATTGCATAATCTTCTCGGCAACCAAGTGACGAGAGCATCTCCATCGAGAACGACTGAAGTGCTGTATCGAGATCGCCATACTCAGCACACAGTGCATCGTAACGTTTTTTGTTTAAAACATTCATCCACGACCAGCGAAGGGCAGTTTCTAACTTCATAGGGGTCCGATTGTACACCCAAACACCATGACGACAAATGAGCTTGATACAAAGCTTCTGTTTTTTTACGTTCGATGAACAAATTGAGAATTGACTTTTAAACGTAGCAAACCCAAAATTACTATGATGTTTTTCTCACATCATCGCCATAAGCCGACGTAGCTCAGCTGGTAGAGCATAGGTATCGTAAACCTAGGGTCACCGGTTCAATCCCGGTCGTCGGCTCCAGATACATCAAACAAACGGTTCCCTGCCCGAATGAGTGTCGCGAAGGCGGGAATCCCGGTCGTCGGCTTCATCCGGCTTCACTACGTTGGGCCGAGACTACGTCGCGATTTCGCCTGTAATTTTTTGTAGGAGGCCTCGACGTAGTGAGCAGACGAAGTCAGTCAGTTCTCATAAGCACAGTTTTCACTTCCTTGACAGAAAGCTCCACACAAAAACTCTAGTCGCGCAGCAGCAGCACTTGCATGTATCATCGTCATACAAAATAACTATGAATCATGCAGATGCACAAAACCGAATTGAAAAACTAAAGGATGAAATTCTCCGGCTCAATCGTGCATACTTTACGGATAATACAACACTTGTTCCTGAGACGGTGCGCGATGCACTTAAAAGAGAGTTGATTGAACTAGAGGCACAGTTTCCAGATCTTGTGAGCCCTGACTCACCTACCCAACGCGTTGGTGCGCCACTCGATGAAAAATTGCCAAAAGTACAACATCTGCATATTAAAGAATCACTCCAGGATGCATTTACGGAAGCTGACTTGCATGACTGGGTAGACCAAATGAACCGTGCTCTGGGAAATGAACATGATCCTTTTGAATACGAAGTTGAATTAAAAATTGATGGACTAAACATGACATTACTCTACGAAAGAAATCACAAAACTTCCGCATACTTGTTGAGACGTGCAATAACAAGAGGGAACGGTGTAGAGGGCGAAGACGTGACACACACGATAAAAACCATTGATGACATTCCGCTTATAATCAACATTCCTACAGAGTATCAAAAGGGAGCACTGCCAGAAGTACTGGAAATAGGTGGAGAAGTTTATCTTGAAAAATCAACGCTGAAGCGCATTAATGAGGCACTACCAGAGGGAGAAAAATTTGCAAACCCCCGTAATGCTGCGGCTGGAAGCGTGCGACAGCTGGACCCGAGCATCGCTGCAGCGCGTGGGTTAAGAATGTACTGCTACTCACTGGATACCGAAGCTGCAGATACACTTTCAATCAGCACCCAGTATTCAATCATGAAATTTCTTTCAGGATGTAGGGTGCCAGTGCATCCTTCTTTTACGCTATGTAAAAGTATTGAAGAAGTCCAAAGCGAGTATCTTAACATTCAAAAGCAGCGCGAGGATCTTCCTTTCGACATAGACGGACTTGTCTTAAAAATAAACAACAGACGCATGCAAAAAGACCTCGGTTCAACAGCAAAAGCACCACGCTATGCACGTGCCTATAAATTTGAAGCGGAGGAAAGTACGGCACAGGTGTTGGATATTGAGCTTCAAGTCGGGCGCACAGGAGCCATTACCCCCGTTGCTCACCTCACACCTGTTGCGCTAGCTGGCACAACCGTCACACGGGCAACCCTTCATAACGAAGACGAAATTCTTCGTCATGACCTTTGCATTGGTGATACGGTCATCGTACGCAAAGCGGGCGACATCATCCCCGAAGTTGTCGAAGTACTAAAAAATTTACGTCCCCCGCATGCAACTCCGTTTCGCTACCCCAAACATTGCCCAAGTTGCAATGCAACACTTGTACGGCCCGAAGGCGAAGCTGTGCATCGATGCGAAAACCCAAAGTGTAGTGCCATGCGACAGGAGAAGCTCACACACTTTGCCTCTCGTTACGCGATGAATATCGAGGGAATGGGCTCAGAAACGATCGATGCACTTATTGCTGCAGGGCTTGTAACGGACATCGGAGATATTTATTTCGTGCGAATGCAGGATTTACTTACGCTTCCACTCTTTAAAGAAAAAAAGGCAACTAACCTTCTTGAAGCCATCGAGAAATCTAAAAAAATTCCAATGGAACGATTCCTCTTTGCGCTAGGAATAAGACACATAGGACGTGAAACAGCGGAAATTCTCGCAAAACGTCTCCCATGGAATAATGATGCAAAGGAAACGCTCTCTCCTACTGATCTCTTCAAAAAACTTCGTGAAACTTCGACTGAAGAATTACTATCCATTGATGGCATTGGAAGTGCAGTTATCGAATCGCTTGCACAATGGTCGCAAGATAACGATCAACAAAAGATAATGGAAAAACTAGAACACGGTGGACTGCAAATATTACTAAGCACACAAATAATCAGTTCGCAGATTTTTGCAGGGAAAGTTTTTGTATTAACGGGCACACTCCCTTCGCTTGGTCGCGAAGAAGCGAAACAGATGATTAAAGAGCGCGGTGGTACGGTAAGTGGATCTGTCAGTAAAAAGACTGATTATGTACTAGCCGGAAATGAAGCTGGAAGTAAATTAGAGGATGCCCTGGCGCTTGGGCGTCCTGTTATTGATGAAGAAAGTTTTTTGAAGATGTGCGGAGCAGGTGGTAGGTTGTAAGTGCTAATTTTAGGCATTGCAGGTAAGGAAAGTAAGGGAGGTAAGGGAGGTAAATACTTACCTCTTCCGTCTTATTTCTTCTATCTCGAACCATGCCATATGACAATATGATAGGAATACTTCCTACTTATCTCTTCTATCTTCCATCGATCCTTTCCATCCCCTGCTTCGAATACGTCTTTTGTACGCACCATCGATGAAGAATGAACTTTTGTCTTCCACAAGACCCTGCGCTTGGAATTTTGATTTTTCTTTTGACAAAGTGACGTATTCGTTACACTCTTCTTGTATGAGCATCTTTCCTTCTTCTTCGTCTCATCTTTCATCGCTCGAAACAAGTTCAGATGATTCTGTAGACAACATACTAAGTGTGCCAATCAGTATTAATCCTCACACGATGATTCCCTCTTTTCCTGATGCCCTAGAGCTTGAAAATGCACTGGAGTTTGGTACGAGACAAGAGCTACAAGCACTATGTCTACCTGTAGTGCTCTCAGACGGAACGACACATCCTGCCTATCCAGGCATCGCCGAATTTCGAGGGAATCGCAAAGTAGTATTCGATAAACTTCAGGAACTGCTTCCTAAATATTTATCCGCTGAACTACGTGAATCTATTCGACGATTTCGTGAATGGTTTGAGGGAATTAAAATAAAACGACCGCCCACGGAGCACGAAAAATCATCATGGCAATTACTACGAGATGCCTTCTCAGTATCCGAGATCCCCCGTCGATTGCCTCTTAAAGATGAACTTCTGTACGAACTTCCTCCAGACGCATTACAGAGTCTTGATACTTGGTATCGGAAAGATGGAAAGCTGACTCTTCCAATTCAGGAAGCAGCTCGTTCGCTTAATTTCGTACTAAATAAGTTTCCACAGGCTACTAAGCTTCAGTTGCAATATTGCGGAGGATACTCAATACATACCGAGGCAGTGTTTCGTGGAGCACATACGCTGGAAGGCATTTCTTCACTGTCACTCAGTAATACATACCTTGAAGCAGAACACACACTCCAAGTCGCTCGCTCGCCCTTCCTCGAAAATTTATCCGAACTCTCCCTTGATCTTGCTGGTAAAGATATTATAGCTGAAATGAAACCACTCTTCGAAGCATCATTTTCAGATGATCTCGAACGACTTCACATCAATGCATTTCGAAATATTTCTACTGGCAATGATTTAACATTCAAGGCTGATCAGCTGCGTGAAATTCTTGACGAGTTTCCTGCACTAAAACATGTGATGATCTATTCAGGATCGTTCGATATTGATCCAGAGGAATTGCTGAATGAACTACAGGACGATTTTGAAACAATCATGTTTCTTTTAGATGGAGGTAGCTGGAAATTAACCCGTGATGAATCAGGGTTACCCGTAAAATCAATTTTTAAGCATAAAAAATATCCTGTTTATTAAAAGAAAACACTTAACTTTAACCCTAAAAATATCACATCAAAAAACCCTTCTTCATATCTAGTTTCTGTTCACTCATCACGCGTCCATCACATCCTTTTTTGCGCACCGTCCATGAAAGATTAACTTTTGTCTTCCAGCGCGTATCAGATGCTAACACAAGCTCGAGATGGCTATCGTCAGGACATTCGATGGGTTGAAGCAATGGTAAAAATATTTGCTCCCAGTGTGTCGGTGGGGCAAATGGACTGGTAGAAAGTGTCGTACCAAAAACAAGTTCTGCTTCCCACCACAGTGCAAAACCATACACAATGCAGGTACTTTGTAATGCCCAATCTTTTGTAGCATGTCGCAAACTTCCGTTCTTCTTCGCAAAATTTACTTCGTCCCACACGTACGTAGCAGTTCCTCCGGCATCAACATACTGATTTTTCCCTAAAGCATGGGTCTTCGATGCGCGAAGAAGATCAGCAGGTACAAGAGACCTCACATACATATTATTCTGTGCAATATCACGCACTTCGTCGAAACGTATATTGCACCCAACACGTTGCCAAACATCAATGTCTTCGTACACTCTTGAAGCAATAACAGGACACACAAACTGCTGTATACGACCAGGAATAATACTTCCGCCGGGTTTTACAAACCTCTTCGCATCTTCAAGTGACTCAATAATATTTTCTTCCAGAGCATAATTTCCTAGTGTTTCTGATACGAGAACATCAACAAGCGGAATGTCGCGAACAAGAGTGGAATGTTTTTGCAGAAAAGTACAATCAGTTATTCCATTTCGCTTTGCAAGCAACCTACTGACCTTCAAAATATCTCCAACCTCGAGCATGGTGACATGTTTGGCACCAAATTTGGATGCCAAAAAACCTAAAAATCCAGTGCCAGAGCCAAGATCTAATACTGTCGTTTCGCCGGGAATAATCACTTTCTTTAGTGCTTCAGCAAAGGCAACGTTTCGTACGCTATCTCCCAATAATTTTCGTTGAAGCTCAATCATGCAAAGGTTGTAGGTGGTAGGTTGTAGGTTATAGGGATTTAAGGATCATGGCGAAGTTATTGAATTGAAAAAGAATATCCGTAGTATACTATTCATACTTATTTCTTTTCATAAAAGAATTCTATGATTTTCTGCCCACTTCCGGGAACACCACTCATTACGCAAGGATTTGGTCAAAATCCCCAAATCTATGCTCAATTTGGGTACGCCGGACATAATGGCATCGATTTCGGCTGTCCTGTAGGCACGGTCCTCTATGCACCCCACGATGGAATAATTACCGTGAAAGATGAAGGAAACGTAAACTACGGACTTTCCATCACCATCGATGATGGCAAAAGGCGAAGCCTGCTTGGGCACCTATCGGAAGTAAGCGTCACCACAGGTCAAAGCATTAGTCAGGGTGACCCAATAGGGAAAAGTGGAATGACTGGAATGTGTACAGGTCCGCATATTCATTGGACATTTAAACTTCTCAAGAATGGTGTTGTACAAAATAAATCAAATGGGTACGACGGAGCTATGGACCCAACCGAGGTAACACGTCTTTGGCAAGAGCAAAACTTACATCAACATGCGGAGTATACCGACGAAGCAAAAGCATACCTCTCCATGACTTTTCGGACAGATCAATACATCACAGGCAAAAAGATGTGATAGTATTCTTACTCTCAATCTCTTCCCCATCCTATTTATGTCCATGCTCCAAGAATTTAAAAGCTTCGCACTGAAAGGCAATGCGTTAGATCTTGCCATAGGAGTCATTGTGGGTGGTGCTTTTGGTAAAATTGTCTCTTCGCTTGTGAACGATGTACTTATGCCACTGCTTGGCATCTTGCTTGGAAAAGTTGATTTTAGCTCGCTTGTGCTCAGTATCGGCGAAGCAAAAATTGCCTATGGAATGTTTATTCAATCAGTCATCGATTTTGTCATCGTCGCCTTTTGTATTTTCATGATGGTCAAGCAACTTAATCGTTTTAAAAAGCCCGAAGCTGCACCAGCTCCTGCTGGTCCTACACCTACCGAAAAGCTTCTTGGTGAAATCAGAGATGAACTACGAAAGAAGTAGATATTTCTTCATCGTTGAATAGTAGAAAAACGTTTATCACTGCTCAGAATGATTCACTCGTAGTAAAACAAATGGTGCCCAGGAGAGGATTTGAACCTCCACGACCTTGCGATCGCTACCACCTCAAGGTAGTGCGTCTGCCAGTTTCGCCACCTGGGCACGTTTATGTTATGAACAGCCCGCAGAGTGTAACAAGTGTGAAGAGAATCGTCTATACCAACTGGTCACGAATTTCATTCAACCGAGCATCTGCCCCGAAACGGTACGAGTGTAAGAATGAAAGAAACGCAAAAGATCCGTAAATGGGGCGTCGCGCCCCGAGAAGACATGGGTGACGAGGAATGAGAGCAGCCAATCTCTCGCAGATGGGGCGTCGCGCCCGAAACCGCATTAAAAAATAATTGAAACCATAAGCTTAAAGAAAAGAAAAATTCATTCATTCAACTTTTTTCCTTTGCCAAAAACCACTATTCTCAGGTAGTCTTTCACCCCGCAAGAGCGTCTTTACATTTTTTGATGAATGTACGTTCAATTCTAGCGGATTTTCTTCTTTTCCCTGCATTCACATGCTTCACACACTTAAGCCCAACAAAGGTTCTACACAAAAGCGTAAGCGCGTTGCGCGTGGTAACGCTTCAGGTTCAGGTACAACTGCCGGACGCGGTACAAAAGGTCAACAGTCTCGCGTTGGTAAAGGTCGTCGTCTTGGGTTCGAAGGTGGACAAACGCCTCTCCTTCGTCGTCAGCCAAAACTTGGTGGCTTCACCGCCCCTGGTCGCATCAACTACGATATTCTCAATCTCGATCGACTCGAGGCAAAAGCCGAAGCTGGCTCGTACGATAAAACATCCCTTAAGGCACTGCGTCTCGTTGGAGGTAAAAATCCAGTGAAACTTTTAGGACGTGGTGCAGTGACAAAAAAATTCTCGCTCACCGTTGCCGCAGCATCCGAATCAGCAAAAAAAGCAATTGAAAAAGCAGGAGGATCCGTCACCGTTCAACGCTAATTAGATTTCTTTTCATCACTTCGTCTTTCCTACACCCATGTTCACCTATCTACGACAACTCTGGCGCTCGGATGACCTTCGTAAGCGCATCATCTTTACTATTTCGCTCCTTATTCTCTTCCGTGCCGTATCCCATATTCCTGTTCCAGGAGCCGATAAAGATCTGCTTGCAAACTTTCTCTCAAGTACAGACGGCGGAGGTGTCCTTGGTGTCTTTACTGCATTGACGGGTGGTGCACTTCAAAACTTTTCCGTTGTGCTCTTAGGTCTTTCGCCCTACATCAATGCTTCCATTATTCTGCAACTACTCACGGTTATTTTCCCTTCTCTGGAAGCAATAAGTAAAGAAGGTATTCAGGGTCAGCAAAAAATTAACACGTACACACGCTGGCTTGGTCTTGTGCTCGCTTTTGTACAAAGTTACGGATTTCTGCTGATTTTAAACAGGGGCGGAAGTGGTAATATTGTTCCACTGAGCTTCCCTGAAGTTCTTGCACCGATGCTCTTTGTATCAGTGGGCTCAGTCTTTGTCATGTGGCTTGGTGAACTTATTACCGAAAAAGGTATTGGAAATGGTACTTCGCTCTTAATTTTTACAGGAATTGTGTCACGCATGCCAAGCACCGTGATGAATATGTTTCAATCTGGTGGCGATAAACTTTCGGTCTTCGTCTTTTTTCTCCTCGTATCATTCGGGACTCTTATTGCAGTTGTCCTCTTTACTGATGCCCACCGCGCTATTCCGCTTACATACGCTAACCAAGGTGCTGGACGGGGTGTAAAGGGTAATATTCCTATTCGTCTTAACCAGGCAGGAATGGTCCCCATTATCTTTGCTATTTCGCTCATTACTTTCCCTGCAATTATTGCACAATTCTTACAGACGGCTCCTCGCTTTCAGTCACTTGTGTCCTTTATTAATCTCCACCTCAATTCACAAAATCCTTCCATTTTTTATATTGTCGTCTACTTCCTCCTTGTTCTTGCTTTCACGTACTTCTACGTTTCAGTCACCTTCAGGCCCGATCAAGTAGCCGAGAATATTCAAAAACGTGGAGGGTTTATTCCTGGTGTTCGCCCAGGTCGACAGACTGCAGAAATGCTTGCTACCATTAGTAATCGCCTTAATCTTTGGGGAGGAGTCTTCCTTGGTGTTGTCGCTGTCATCCCTCTCTTCTTTACTCGTCAAGGAGACTTAAGTTCATCGGATCTTATTATCTCTGGCTCGGGGCTTATCATCATTGTCGGTGTCGTCATCGAACTTATTCGACAGGTCAATGCTCAGCTACTGGTACATGATTATGAGAAGTTAGTTTAGGTTTGAGAAAGTCATGGTTCGAGACGCTTCTTCGCTGCGCTCATCAGCTCCTCACCATGACACTATTACCTACTTATAAAAACTATCTGTGTCATGGTGAGGAGCGCGAACAAAGTGAGTGCGTCTCGAACCATGACACAGCACCTTACCTCCCTTACCTCCTATGGACTTAGTTTTCTTCGGTATCCAAGGCTGCGGCAAAGGCACACAGGCAAAATTAGTCGCGAAGGAATTTGACTACGATATTTTTGAGGCCGGTGGCGAGCTTCGTGCCATTGCTGCAAGTGGCTCACAACTTGGTGAAACGGTAAAAAGCTACATCGACCAGGGGCATCTCGTACCACACGACATCATCATGAAGGTCGTACAAGAAGCTATTGAAAAGCGACCGCAACATCAAAAAATACTGTTCGATGGCATCCCACGTGACCAGGAGCAAATGCAAGATTTTAACCGTATCATGACTGTGACGAATCGAAATTTTCGCTGTATTCACTTTCTGCTAGATGCGGAAGAGGCAATGAAAAGGATTTTGGGTCGTGCAGAAGCCGAGGGTCGCAAAGACGATGCGAATACCGAGATTATTAAAAGAAGAATGCTGACATTTGAAACAAAGACTTTGCCAGTGATTGGAAAATACAAAGAAGCAGGTAAGGTTACCGAAATTTCTGCTAAGAAAGGAGTGGATGAGATTTTTGAAGGGCTGAAGAAGGATATTCAGGAAAAAGAATGAAAGGACTAAAGGATTTTATCTAGCTTTACATTACGCGATCGAGGTATACCTAACATTAACTAGAACGGAACACCCAAAACCTATACCCTACGGGTATGTCCTACACCAATGATTTTCAAATCTTCAGTAAACAACAACAAGCGTCACTTTTTCGAGGTGGAAGCATCTTACGAGATTGTCTCACGTATCTACGCACGTGTGTAAAGCCAGGAATCTCTACAAAAAAACTAGATGAATTAGCCGAAGAATTTATTCTCTCCAAAGGTGGAAAGCCCGCTTTTAAAGGCTACCAAGGCTTTACAGGGACGCTTTGTACGTCTATCAACGATGAAGTTGTCCATGGCATCCCCAGCTCAAAAAAAATCTTGCAGGAGGGTGACATCATCTCCCTCGACTGCGGAGTGATTATGGATGACCTCTATACAGATTCCTGCATCACGGTCGCAGTGGGTAAGATAGATGCAAAAGTACAACACTTTTTAGATGTCACCTCGCAGACGCTTGAAGATGTGATAACGATTATTAAAGCCGGCATTCACATTGGCGATATTTCTTCGTTTATTGAAAAAAGCATCACAAAGCACGGCTATGGAGTAGTGCGGATGCTTACAGGACATGGTCTTGGCGATACTCTACACCAATTTCCAGATGTCCCCAATGTTGGTAAACCCGGTACAGGACCCGTTTTACCAGTCGGCACAATGATTGCAATAGAACCAATTGTGACCATTGGCTCGCCGGAAGTGTTTACCGAAGACGACGGCTGGACTATTAGTACTAAAGATCACTCGTTCGCATGTCACTACGAGCATTCAGTGTTGATTACTGAAAGTGGGTGCAAAGTGGTGGCGTGAGGGAAATCGGTTGATGAATGGAAGAGTGCTAAGATTTCTTCTCTTCTGGCTTCTTTACCTTATCTTTAATTGTTTCAAAAAGTTTTTTAACTTTATCAAAATCTTTAACAGTACCTCCTTCTTCAAAGGCAGAACCAACATCTGCTCCATCCCCTGCCAACTTCTTTATTTCCGCTACTATTGCTTTATCAAAAATTACGACTGGCTCCAGAGTTTTAAAATTATAAGTAGAAATAACACTCTTACCTCTCAATAGAGGGTTCGCATCTATCAGTGGCTTAATTCCTGCATCAAAACTTTCCTGCATTTCCTTCGCATTTTTATCTGCAGCATCCTTCATTTCTTTCAAGGTCTTTATATCTTCTTTAAGATCTTTCCCATCTTTATCTTCATCAATCTCAGTATTAATATCTGTTTTCTCTTTTTCTGCTCTGGATTTTATCGTTTTTACAGCATCTATTTTTGTATCTAAATCACTTAGATCGCTTTGGAAGCTCTTTATCTGATCTTTCAATGTTGCAATTTGTTCTTTGTTTCCTGCTGCATCTTTTTGACTTAAGGCAGTCAACTGATCTTGAGCAGTATTAAGCGAGGTCTTAACAGTGTTTTTTTGAGTTTCTAATGTACTAATTTCCTTGTCTGAACCATTTATTTTCTTATCTAATTCTTTTTTTCTTTCAACGCCTTTATCAACTTTTGCATCAACTTTATCCTGCTTCTCTTTAATGAGTGAGTCCACATCATTTTTATCGCCTTTCTTCACATGATCCTTCAATTCTTCTTTCAGTCGACTCTGTCTATCGCTTTTCAGCTTCTCACCTTCTTTACTTTCCGTACCTCCCTTACTTTCCTTACCCTCCTTCCCACCACCTTCCTTCCCATCCTTCTTCTCTCCAAAATTCTTGTCGATCATTTTGCCAATCGTTAGTACAATCAGTGTCAAACCTGCGACCAGCTTTTCTTCAGGTGTCTTAGCTTCGTTAATTTCTTTTTTTGCATCGGCAATTGCCGAGTCGTAATCGAATCTACCACTATCAGCTTTATCCTTCGCTGCTTCTACTTTTTCACCTGCTTTCTTTTCAACCTCTTTTTTCACCTCAGCCTCAGTCTTCTTCTCATCTTTCTTGTCCCCCGCTTCAGGCTTAGCATCCTTCTTCTCTCCATCTGCAGGTTTCCCCTCAGCTTTTTTCTCCGCTGGCTTTTCCCCTGGTTTTGGCTCCTCAATCTTTGCAGCATCTGACTTCTTTTCTTCTGGCTTTGCTTCTGCAAGTTTATCCACTTTCGGCGTAGGAATTTCAGCTTCAGCAGGAGCATCATCTACTACTGTTTTCTCTTTCGCAGCTTCGGGCTTTTTTGCATCTGACTTATCGGACTTTTTCTCAGTACCTTTCTGTTCTGATTTCTCTTTTTTCCCAGTCTTATCACTATTTGCTAAAGCATCTCGTATTGCACGATTTCCTTCAGTATCCCAACAATCTTGTGTTGCGTATGCACTAAAAGTATCGGCAGTAAAACTATCTTTATTATCATACTTCATCCAACTTTCCATGCGAGTGTTTTTCTCATTCTCTTGCTCGTCTGCAACATACTTATTTTGATTAGAGTTCCTTGCCTCTGCGCGCACTGCATTGTATTCTCCATCCTCAGCTCTCGTACCAAGTATTTTCCACGTTCCGGTTTTAGAATCCATTTCCTGCAACCCTGTCGCTGGCGCATAGGCAAACAATTTTCCATCTACTTTTTTATACATAAATCTATTACCACCCTTATCACATTTACCAACGGAACTTAACAGTGACCATTTTTCGGTTGCTTTACTATACTTCTCCATTTCTCGCTTAAACATTTCTTCTGCACGAACTGTTTCAAAGTCTTTTTTCTCTACTTCTTTAGATTCGGGATTTGCTTCATTACTCTTCTTTGCATCAGGCTCTTTTTCTGATTTAGTTTCTGGTTTTGCTTTTTCTTTCGTAGTATCTGATTTCTCTGGTTTAGGCATAAAAACATCTAAACCACCAGTTTCTTCATCGTAGTCATACCGCCCCCAAGTGACACCTTTACTATCAATAATTTTTACTCCATCCATCGATCGAACTTTTGATTCTACATTGATACCCTTTGCCTTACTGTCGCGAATCAGATTATTAAGCTTGCTTACCAACAAAGTAACTGAGGGATCTTTTACACCTTTCTTATTAAGAACCGCGCTACTAAGCTCGTTACGTGTATCATCAAATTTAGAATTAAATGTTTCAAGATTTTCAGGCGCATCACTTGATTCCTCTTTTCGGGATTTTTCATTAATTGCTGCTGTTTTCATTTCAATTTTTAATTGACCATTAGAACCTATAATCTTCATGATCCCTACATCTTTAGTGAGCGTTCCGCCAAGAGCTTGCCTGATAATTTTAGTCACACTATTTTTATCCTGAGCCTTATTTTCAGTGACTGGCATCTCTGCTAAAGCAGCATTTGCTTGATCTAAGAATTTTTGAGCAGAATCAATTCCACCACCCTCGACGGTAATATCTTGTATTGCATGTGCGACGCTATCACTTACACGATTTTTAATATCCTCGACCAATCGATTGTTCTTCAGCGCTGCCTCAAAAGGTTTCTTTTTAGATGGAGTACGTTTAAATTCCCCCTTCGGAATCTCTGTATCTGCAGGCTTATCTGGCCCTGCCGAACGTGAGCCATCTCCTCCTTTTGGCGTAGCTTTCTCGGCTGGCTTACGTTTTTCAGAATTAAGTGAGCGCGCATCGTTCGATTCCATAAGACTTGGATCGTATCCTGGTCCATAAGGTTCGGCTTTTCTTGCAGAAGCTGGACTATTAGGATTGCTAGAACTTGCTTTAAATCTTGGCACACCATCTTTAGCTTGTACCGCCCATTTCTCTTTTTGTTTTTGAATAGCAGCTTCATTTCTACTAATAGGCAAAGAGGCTTTAACTTTTACATTATTTTTTTGACTTTGAGTCTTTTCGTCAACTCGCTTGTCGGATGCTGCCTCTTTTAGCTTAGTTAAAGCATTTTTTGACCGAACTTCAACTGCCCGCGCTTCATTTACATTTTTTGCACCTACTTCTTTTGCTTTTTGTGGCGAATCCATACTTTCATTCATATCTGATAACCCCGGCTTCTCAGTTTCTTTCATCGCTTTATCTGCCTCTGGTGTTTCGGCAAAAAATACAAACCTCTTCTCTTGATCCGAAACCGAAAAATGTGGAAAGGTGCGCATAAATAGTTAAGAAAAAGCTTAATTTTTCACTCCAGGGGGTCGTACCCTGTAGGTAAATTTTAAAGGTGTAGTAATAACTACTCTTTGTTTATCTTTTTCATCCCTTCTAATTGCAAATTGATTTGTCGCTAAATCGCCCCTCCCTGTGTGGTCAGCCTCGAACGTTTGCCAGTTGACGTATGTGTCAAATTTAAAATCAATATTCGACCCTGGCGGTACACGTAACTGCCAGATGTTTTTACCAATACTTTCTATTGCTGGCTGCTGGTATCCAACCTCTTTTTTCCCCTCAGATTGATTTAATTGAGACTTGCTTTCGGTTTTTTTCTCAGGTTTTTTGTCATCAAAGGATCTCAGCAGTCTTTCAAATTCATTGTATTTCGCTTTCATTTCTTCCACACGTGGAATGTGCGATCGCTCCGTCGACTGAATTCCCTGCCCGCTGTATCCTTCAAGTTCTGCAGTAATGGCTTTCAAAGCGTTCGTAAGCGCATTCTTTTTTTCAGTAACCCCTCCGGCCGCAATCGAAACACTCGCTCGTCCAATTGCTTCGTCTGTCTTCTGACGCAAAGCATTCAAAATTTCTTTATTTCGTGTTTCTTCCTTCTGTTTATTCTGTCGATCATTTCTTGCGTTCGTAAAATACGACAATTGCTCTTCTAAGTATCGATACCTGTTGCTCTTGCTATCAGAACCATCGTATCCACCATCTCCTTTCTTAGCCAATTCTGACAACTCTACCTGAATCGCTGAAATGGCGCCTTCCGTTACACGAACGTTATCAAAATTTGTATTTGGTCTAAATTTATTCTTTGCTTCAATAATGGCGTTGTCCGTTACTGCTTGTATGCCACGGAATTCTCGTCCTTCATTTCCCTTTTTTGTATTAGCTAATTCCTTGTTCCTTTGCGCGTTAAACGTATTCCTATTCGACTTCGCTCGTGGAAATCGTAAACGATCCGAACCCGCAGACTTCGGTTCGTCTGCTTTTCCTCTACTTGTTTCATGTCCCCTTAAAGGCTTTTGAGATCGAGCATCGTTCGATTCCATAATATAATCTGGAAAACCCGGTCCACCTCCTGGGTACTGTTTCAGCTGCAAAGATGCGTTAAGTCGTGCTCTTTCTCTTATACCGATTTTCCTTTGAGGTAAACCTAAATTGATCTGTGTTCTTGTGCCACTTTTTAAACTTCTACCTGCTTCCCTTAATGTCATATCTGCCCTTCCTAGCTCTGTAGTTGCTTTTTTTTTCGTATCTTGTTGATCCCTCAAATCAATTGTATCCGCTTTTTCTTTAGTAGAGTTATCAAGTTTTTCAAGCTTAAATGAAGAATTATTTTTTTCTGTATCTCCACGAAATATCAACCTCTTCTCTTGATCCGAAACCGAAAAATGTGGAAAGGTGCGCATAAAAACTAGAGGGTAGAAATTTGGGCTTCTAGGCCTTGAAGTGCATTTATCTGATCTTCCTTATCTACTTCTTCCGCTGCAGCGCGCACTGCTTTTTTATACTCATCAATCGATTTACTTAGTTCACCTGACCACAAAGCAAAAGCTTCGCGGTACTTTACAAAAGCTTCAGAATAACGCTTGTAGCGCGCTTTTCGCTCTTCTTCTGTTTCATCAGCATATGGTTCATCTAAAAAATCTAAGTTCGCTTGTACTAACTCAGGCTCAATTTGACTCATGAGACTGTCGTAAATTTCACTACCCGTAGGTATCACAATATCATCTGTGTCTTGCGCCGGTGTTTGCTGTGTATCGTCTGTGGGCATGGGTTTGTATTTGTTGAAATCTTTAAATTATAGCAAAGTTTTCAGTTTTTTACAAGATGAAGAAGATTAAGAGAGAAGAAGAAAGACATAAGATAGAAGAGACATTCGATATTGCCATACGGTTATATTGATATACTGTTAGGATTCTAAATTTCCTACGAAAAAAATTACAATATATCAGTATTACACTATTGCTGACCTTCAATAACTTCTTTACTTTCAATCCATCAAGAATCTTTTTCTATCAGTTTTTTAAACACAATATTTTTATTTTTTTGCAAGACAATTTTATCCTTTCCATGCACTTTGGAGCCCGCTAAGGCTTGCGGGCAATTCAGTTGATCTGTAGGATCCTTCGGCTTAGCCTCTAGTTTTTACGAGGCAAAAGATTTCTTTCGCATTTTTTTCTTCTCGCACTTAATGTCTAAGGACGTCATAGAACTCATCGGTCTAGTAGAAGAGTGCTATCCTAATACTACGTTCCGCGTCCGCATTACCTCCGACGAAGCAAAGAACCACGAACTCCTCTGTCATTTAGCAGGCAGAATGCGTGTCCATAAAGTTCGTATTCTCCCTGGGGACCGCGTGCGCGTCGAAATGACACCGTACGATTTACAAAAAGGCCGCATTGTCTATCGTTTCAGGCCTGGCGACCCACTCACCAATCCTTCTGCACCGACAAGCGATGCAGCTCCAGCTGCTCCATTATCGTCCTAATCTCCTCCTCTGTTTTCCTTCACCATGAAAGTTCGCCCTTCCATTAAACCCCGCTGTAAAGACTGTCGACGTATTCTCCGTCGTGGAAAGCGTTTCATTGTGTGCAAAAATCCGCGTCATAAACAACGTCAAGGTTAATGAAGTTTACTCTTTATCTTTTCTTTACCTCACTACTTTAAGCACATGGTTCGTATCTCTGGAATTGTCCTCCCTGGCAATAAGCGTATCGAAGTTGCACTCACTGCTATAAAAGGTATTGGGCGCCCAATGTCGCGCACACTGCTCACTGAAGCAAAAATCGACTTTAATACAAAAGCCGAAAAGCTAACAGAAACTCAGGAAGGTTTGCTGCGTAGTCTCGTAGAGAAGATTCTGACAGAAGGTGACTTAACACGTAAGGTTTCGTTAGATGTCAAGCGCCTGCAAGATATTGGCTCGTGGCGCGGACACAGACATAAGAAGAAGTTACCAGTGCGTGGTCAAACATCTCGTCGTAATGCTCGCACACGTCGTGGGAAGCGTAAGACCGGTCTTTCAGGTCGTACGACACTCACCAAGACCTAATATTTTGATTTTTCTTTCTTTCTCCTCTCTCCTTATCACATGGCTGAACAAGAAAAAACCACCGACAAGGCACCTAAAACAAAGTCAGTTGAAGAAATTCTTAACGCTGTCACCCCTGAAGTTACGGCAGCAGACGATGCGAAAGATGGTGGAAAAACGAAGAAGAAAGGTCGGGGCAAAAAGACTCGTCGCGCAGTGCCTGAGGCACGTGCGTGTATCAGTGCAGGCGAAAACAATACCATTGTGTCTATTACCGATCAAAATGGGCAAGTGCTTTCGTGGGCAAGTGCAGGGTCATCCGGCTTTAAGGGATCTCGCAAGTCCACACCGTATGCTGCAAAAGTAGCTGCGGAAAAGGCAATGGCAGGAGCATCCAGCTTTGGCATTCAGTCACTTGCCATCGAGGTAAAGGGCATAGGACCAGGACGCGAGCAAGCTATTCGTGGACTGCAAACGACAACAGGTATTACCTTTACATCCATTATCGACACGACTCCTATTGCGCATGGCGGTTGTCGCGCACCTAGGCCACGTCGTGTGTAACGATATCTTCTTTTTTTTCCACCTACTTTTTTCATGAGATATACAGGACCAAAAGCACGGCGCGCCCGCAGATTAGGGGTGAATGTCTACGGAGCAGATAAGTACGATCGTATTCTTGCAAAAAAGCCTAGTCCTCCGGGCATGCAAGCAGCACTGAAAGGTGGTCGTAAAGGCAAACTTTCAGAATACGGGAAGCAACTACTTGAAAAGCAAAAAGCTTGCGCCATGTACAGTATTAACGATCGTCAGTTACGTGCAGTCTATAAAGAAGCAAGTAATGCAAGTGGTCAGACCGATACCACCATGCGTGTTCTTTTGGAACAGCGGTTGGATAATGCCATCTACCGTGCTGGTTTTGCTGCAACACGTTTGCAGGCACGGCAATTTGTTTCGCATGGTCTTTTCACGGTGAATGGGACACGTGTCACCATTGCATCGTATCGGTTAAAAGTAGGAGATAAGATTGAAATTCGCGAGAACCGTAAATCATCCCCTGTCTTTCCTCCTATCCTTGCTGCGCATCAAAAATACATGCCACCAACGTGGCTTACAGCCGATGCTTCTAAAATTTCGTTCGAAGTAAAACAACTTCCTTCAGAGGAAGCTCATTTCGATCGTACAGTCGATATGCGTATGGTCATTGGTTTCTACTCTCGTTAATTTTTTCGTTTCCACCCTCTTTTATGCACATTATTCAAGAAGAGATCGGTCTCCCAAAAGTCACATCTACTCAGGTGAAAAAAGGTGATAATACCCATATGGTTTTTGTGGTGGGTCCTTTGCCACCGGGTTACGCAATGACACTTGGTAATTCGTTTCGCCGAGTTTCACTGAGTAGTATTCCAGGTTCTGCCATTAGCTGGCTAAAAGTCAGTGGTGCTAACCATGAATACACGACAGTAAAAGGGGTGCGCGAGTCGGTCATGGATATTGCCCTCAATATGAAGCAGGTAAAACTTCGTAAACACCATAAAGAAGCTGAAATTGCAACATTGGAAG
Organism: uncultured Candidatus Peribacteria bacterium; assembly: GCA_964562885.1. GTDB lineage: Bacteria > Patescibacteriota > Gracilibacteria > Peribacterales > Peribacteraceae > CAZLVC01. The sequence goes on from CAZLVC010000004.1 coordinate 31,278, forward strand.
GAAAGGGTCCAAAAGTACTTACTGCAGGCGACATTAAGGTCAGTTCGGATATTGAGATTCTTAATCCTGATCTTCCTCTTATTCACCTCGAAAAGGGTGCATCCATTAAAATGGACCTATCTATTGAAAAGGGTGTTGGCTTCCAACCAGCGCAAGAACGTAACAAGAAACATAACGAACCAGGCCTTGTACACATCGATACTATCTTCAGCCCAGTTGAACGTGTGAAGTTTGATATTGAACCTGCACGTGTTGGTCAGCGTACAAACCTCGAAAAATTGGTGATTGAAATTCAAACAAATGGTTCGTTAGGAGCTGACGAGGCCTTCCGGTTTTCTGCGCAGGTTCTTTCGCAGTACTTTAACTTCTTCTCGCTTGATCAAGAGACGGTTGAAAAAGAATTTATGGCTGACTTTACCCGCGTCAGTGAAGTTGTCCCTGAAACTGAGCGTCAAACAACAAAAGAAAGTTACACTCCTATCGAAATTCTTAACCTGTCCCCGCGTACCCTTAATTCGCTCATCAATGCTGGTGTTGGCTCTATTGAGCAACTTGTAAAATGCAATCCAGCAACGTTAAGTAACTTCCGTGGATTTGGTTCTAAGGCCTTAGATGAAGTTCGGGCAACACTTGCAACACGTAACCTGACACTAACGGAGGAATAAGCCTTTCTTCTTTTCGTCTTTTTCCCTACACTTTGCTCCCAACCTTTTTTACACAACTCGCCTGAAGCACCATGAGACATCGCAACCACAGTAAACGGCTCGGCAGAAAACCAGAACAAGCAAAACTGCTCCTGAAGAATTTAGTCACCTCAATTCTTCTGTACGAACGTGTTCGGACCACAAAGAAGCGTGCACAAGTTGCCCGTGGACTTGTAGACCGTGTGATTACGATTGGTAAAAAGGAAGACACGATGAATGCTATTCGTCGTATTGCTCCGTATATTTCCGACGACAATGCTTCACGTAAGATTTTAGAAGTATTAAAGAATCGCTATGCAAAGCGCCCCTCGGGCTTTACGCGTATCACCCCACTTGGTATGCGCGGAGGTGATGGTGCTTTACTCTGCGAAATTTCGCTTGTCGATTCCGTTTCGACAGATGCAGAGCCAGTAATGGAGAAAGTACAAAAGACATCAACATCCAAGAAAAAAGTATCTTCCTCAGCTTCCTAAAAATCTACTCTCATGAAGACTTCTCATCCTAAACCGGCTACCCCACAGTGGTTTATCGTCGATGCTGCTGACCAAGTTCTTGGTCGTCTTTCGACGCGTATTGCAAATGTTATTCGTGGTCGTCATCGTCCTAGTTTTGTTCCACACCAACTGTGCGGTGACCATGTCATTGTCATCAATGCAGATAAGGTAAAAGTTACAGGTTCAAAGATGCAAGATAAAATGTACTACCGCCACACGGGCTACTTAGGTCATCTACGCTCGGTAAGCATGGAAGACACGATGAAAAAAAACCCGACAGCAATTATAGAAAATGCTGTAAGGGGCATGCTCCCTAAAAACTTAAGTCGTGCTCATATTATGAAGAAGCTTCATGTATTTACTGGTCCTACACACGAGCATGACGCTCATAAACCTTCCCCATTCCCACTGTCTTAGTATGGCTGCCTCTCGTTCATTTCTATATGCACTCGGTAAGCGCAAAAGCGCTATTGCTAAAGTACGCCTTTTTCAAGAAGGCGAAGGTAAGGCAACAGTCAATGGCGAACCTCTCTCAACATATTTTTATTCTATTTTGACGGAAAACGCTCTTGCGCCATTAGCATTGACAGGAAATGCAAAGAAGATCGATATCGACGTTACGCTCTTGGGTGGTGGTAAGGTTGCACAAAGCGATGCCGTTCGTCTTGGCATTAGCCGTGCACTTGTTTTATTAGACCCTTCTATGCGCACGAGCCTTAAGCACGCTGGATTTTTACGTCGTGATAGTCGCATTAAAGAACGTAAGAAGCCAGGATTAAAGCGTGCTCGTCGTGCGCCTCAATTTAGCAAGCGTTAATTAGTTAGTAGGTGGTGGCTTGTAGGTTGTAGATCTGGTTAAGCAATCCTTTACCTTCTCTCAATTTTCCAGTGCATTGATTCCGATTTTTTGTCTATCTGATGTTAAAAAAACATCATACGTCTTTTTATGTTTGCCTCACCATAAAACCTGTTCTACTCTCTCGCCACTTTACTTTTCCCTTTCTATGAAAACACTATCCCCTACGCTAACGAGCAATCGACAACGTCAACTCGATGAGTCTGCAAAAAAATTACTAGAGATGTCCGGAATGGATGTGAACTCTTTTGAGGAAGATCTTGGAGATTGTCGTGACGATGCAGAATTTGCAAGCTTATCAGTTCTTGATAGAAGTCTCACTATTACTGGCAGACTATTGAAGAGAAGACAAGCGCTGTCGCACGAAGTTCAACGAGCTTTAAAAGCACTTGATAGCGGAACGTACGGAAACTGCGAACATTGTGAAAGACCTATTGCTATGGAGCGGATTAGAAATCTAATCGCTGTAACTCGCTGTGCTGCGTGTCAAAAATTACTAGAGGATGAAACTAAGAAGCATTAGCGCACAATCTCCAGCTTCATATAGTACACACTTGTACCATTTGCATCATCTGCTATAAAACGAGCATCTATGGCGGAAAGGTTGAGGATGGTATGACACATTTTTAGGAGCATTTCGGGTGGCAGGTTAATGCCAGCACGTAGACAAGTAATGCATAGACCTGCAGCATCTTTGGACTTTAAATAGGGCTCTCCAAGAGTTTTAATGGTCTGCACGAGCGAATCTTGTACCTGATGAATGTACCCATCGATGTGCGACTCTAGGACATCGATAGGTAATTCGTACACATCGGGCAATACTTCAAGGATGTCTAAATCTTTATGAATGGCATGTGCAATGCAGGCTTCGATACTCATAATATTGATGTGTGTATGTGATAAATATTTTTTTGTTATCCAAATATAATATCAGAAATTAACTTTTTATGCACAGAGGAAGAATTGCAAAATGAGGAGAACATTGTCCCTTCTAGCAATTGTCACTTACTTTCATTCCAAACCTGACATCACAAACTTCTGCGACACACAATAAAATCTCACATCGCCTTGGCCGTACTGGCCTCTTCGGTCCCCTATGTCCCTTTACCCCCCCCTTGCTTACGAAGTAAAAAAGATAGTAGAATCTTGCTCGTGATGAACACTGTATTCGCCCTTCGTTCAATGACACTACTCTGCCTTACGGCGGGAAGGTGGTTGGCTGCGTAAGTGAATCCGGACTAAGTCACGAAGCAGAGCCACCTTCCCAAAGAAGCGGTTTATTTTTTATTTTATTCTTTTTTTCTCAACCATGGAAACATCTTTTCCTTATAATCCTGATCTCTACCTTGAATCTGATCCCTCTTCAAATTCACACCCTCAAAACAATTCCGTTGACCCAAAAACCGAAAGAAGGGCTTTAGAAATATGGGCAGAAATGGACAATGAATTAACAAGACTCGGACTTTTATCAAAACCCTTGATTCATGATGGAGTCATGAGCCCCGAAGAAGCCTATGCAAGGGCAGAGGAATCGAGGAAACGTATTGAATCAATAAATACCTTAGTAGGAGATATTCCTGCATGAAGAATGTCGCAATGAATAAGAAGGGGCAGAAATATACACATACTGCCCCTCCTGTATTACCAAAAGCTGCTCAAGACCCTTGACATTTGAAATTTTTCAATCAAAATATTCGCCAAAGAATTCTATTCTTTTCCCCCATCACTTGTGGAAGTAGTGCTGCAAATCAATATTCATGTACCCAATAGTCCAGGGTCACTTGCGCGATTGTCGGATGCTCTACGCGCTGGTGACGTAAATATCGATGCAGTTTTTTGTACGAATAACAAGAATCAATCTACCTTACACCTCGTTGTCGATGACCCCGAAACAGCCAAAGTAATTTTGCGTGATTTTGGAGAAATAACCACAACCGAAGTACTTGCACATCGCATTAAAAATAAACCAGGTGCAATAGCCCAAGTTGCACGCATGTGTGCAGGTCACGGCATTAATATTGAACATATTTACGCATCGTCATTAGGGAAAGAAGCAATGTGTTACTTAGTAGTGAAAGATATAGAGGAAACAAAAAAAGTACTGCAATAGCGAGTGTTCGCTTTTTGCAGCTGATAATGCAGCCTTCTTTCATCGTAGACTCATTGCAATACGTAAAGAATGGTATACAATTCATCCCTATGTCACCACTGCCACAGTATCAAACTGCACGTGCGCTTCGCGGGCTTGTACTAAGTCTCATCGTTACATGTCTTGGCATTCCAGCAGTCCTTGGGGCAACGGCGACAACTTTTGATGCATCGTGCTATCAAAAAGCATCGAGTGAACAATCAACGACTGTGCGCTCTGCGTACAGCACGTACTCAACAGACATGCAAAAAATTACGGAAAATCTTACAAAAGCGCAAAACGATGCGTACAAACTAAGCGATGCATCACGGCGATACGCAGAGTTGCAAAGGGCAACCAGTGTCTACGCGTACGAAGCCGAGCGCATCGGGTATGATTTAAGTTCAAAGTTACAACTTGCATCAAATCAGTATCAATCGAGGACGACACTCTGCGGAGGTTTGACGCACTATTCCTCGTATTCCTATCCATATGGCACTCCATACTACCCAACGTATTCCTCTTACCCTTCATCATTCTACCCTGGCACTGGATATCAATATCCATACAATGGTGGATTGTGGGGAAGTCAGTACCCTCAAAATCCCTACTACTATTCGACATCGTATGGAAATTACATGTATGGGTATGGATACGGATACTCACCTCAAAATCCTTATGTTCCGTATGCTCAAACATCATGTCCACAAGTAGTGCTGACAACCTTGCCATCAGGCTGTGGATACGAATGCACGACCGATACAAGCACGCGTTGCCAAACCTGCAGCATTAGTTGCCGAAACATCACCAACGAACAGCAGTGCATTTGTGCACAGTACTATGCTCCAGTATGTGGGAGAGACGGAAGAACCTACACGAATAGTTGCTATGCACAGTGCGCAAATGTACAAGTTGTTAGTGAAGGACTATGCAGGTAGCAATCTATATTCAAAATAACATTATTCACTAGTTTTCATATACCACAATCATCAAGAAATGACTTTTATGATATAATCTTCTGATTATGTCTATGCACAGCATTTCATCGAAAGATAATAGTGCACGCGAGCATCTTGCTGCTGGTATTGGAATTGGCGCACTTATTATCGTGCTATTCGGCGTCATGGCAACGCACTTTTACATAGGAGGACGATCGCTCATGGAAGATCAACTAAAACAAAGGCTGCAAAATATTGCTGCTGCTGCTGCCATGCAATTTGAAGGCGAAAATATTGAGAGTATTGAAGATGGCGTCACGATAGAAACATCGCGCAATTTGCGTGAAATTGCAGAGCGATTGCATCGGATTAAAGAAGAAGTTCCAGATATACGATTTGCCTACATTATGAGAAAAAGTAATGTTGATCATCATTTAAAATTTGTTGCAGATGCTGACCTTGTTGCAACAAAAGAAGAATTAGACAAAAATAAAAATAACACGATCGATGAAGATGAAAAACCGGCAATAACAGGCGAGCTCTACGACACTCGTGCCTTTCCCTCCATGCAGGAAAAAGCGTTTACTATGCCAATAGCAGACAATGACTTTGCGACTGATCAATGGGGAACCGTCATTTCGGGCTATGCTCCTATTCGTAAGTCCGATGGAACGGTGGTTGCAATTGTAGGAATTGATATGTCGGCCGAAGAATTTTTAGAAAAAAGCGAGAGCTTATTTTCGCCTCTTGTATTTTTTGCTGTGCTTTTTTGTTCCATCGGTATTGCTCTCTATGCAATTTACACCGTATGGAAGTGGTGGCGCAGAGACATGGTTCGACTAGAAAATGAACGATCAGGACTGCTTCGCCTCGCATTCCATCAGCTGGGGGGACCACTAAGTATCATCAACTGGTCCATTGAGGAACTTGAGGAAAAAGATCGAACACCGGCAATTGAGCGTGTCATCACCAATATTAAAATTGGTGTCGAGCGACTCGATGGAATTTTAAAAATGCTTAAAGATGCAGATATGGTACACGCACACACCGTACTGTACCACCCTAGTCGAACATCGCTCTCATCACTTGTCACCAAATGCGTGAAGCAATTAGGAAGGACACTAGCTCTGCGTAGGCAAAGAATAGAATTGATTCTTGATGACACACTGACTATTCCGCTCGATGAAAAATTAATCGAGACTGTCATCACTGAACTCTGCATGAATGCTATCTACTTTTCATCCGAAGGTGGAGTAATCACCGTGCTGACAAAACGTATGAATGATCACTGTACTATTACCATAAGCGACCATGGTTGTGGGATACCAACAGCTGACATGCATCGGCTTTTTGAGCAATTTACACGCGGATCAAATGCTACAAAATACCGTGCAGATGGAAACGGACTAGGGCTATATATTGCGAAAGGAATTGTCGAAAGTGCCAAGGGAATGATCTCATTACAAAGCTCTGAAGGCGAAGGTACTACTGTCACTGTTACCATCCCTATATTGAAGAATGAAGAGACGGGGAAAGGTTAGGTGGTAAGGTTGTAGTGGGTAGGTTGTAGGTTTTAGGTAAAGAAGAAAAGCAATCGATACTTTCTTCTTCCGTCTTCCCTCTTATTTTTTCTATTCATCATTCTGCTTTGCAACAACAATCGATGGTACAGAAGCTGTCTGTACGATTTCTACCTGAGGTGGATATTTTTTTGCCAAAGATTTAGGAATCGCATTATATCTCGCAACAATATCTTCAGAATGTACTGACCCACTTGCAGATTGTACTAAGCGCGACCAAAGAATTTCGTTCCCCTTTAATGGTCGCCCTAGTGACTGAACTTCATCACTCTTTGTTGTTTTAAAGTAAGGTCCATCCATAGTCACGGTACGACCATCGTATTTCCCGTACAATTCAACAAATGCATCGTATCCATCGGTATATGCCTGAACAAGAATTGGCGCGCCAGTGTCATTAAGAAATTTCATATCTTGCAATCCCGGGAAGACCGTCGCATCCAGGCCTATTCCGTAATGCTCGTAATACGTGACATACAAACTATGTACTTTATGCTCGGTAATAGGTAACCCCGCACGAAGCGCAGCCCGATAGAGCGTTGTCGATACCTGGCATATTCCCCCACCGGGGGCTGGGCGTAAATTCACTCCTTCAAAAATAGTCAATGCCTGCTTCCAGCCACGCGACTCGGATACGATTCCTAAAGTATCGGTGAAGGAAAAAGTGGCGTCTGCAGGAATGTAGACATTGTGTAAGCGTTCGTGTATCCCCTTCCGCACATTGGACTTTCGTCCCTCGCCCGAGCCTTTAAAGTTCGACTTACCTGTAGCAAGTAAAGTCATGACTGACCCTGTTTGTACTGTAAGATCTGTCAGAGTACCCGAAACATACGGCAACACCACTTGTAGTGTTGGCTGCCTCGTATTTAGAGCCACAGCAAGGACGTGTGCAATAGAGGCAGTGTCAATAACATAACCACTGCGTGCCATACAACTCGTTTGCGACCGCATGACATCCTCAGCATCAGTTATCACTGACTGAATAGTACACGATTGTGGCAACGAAATAGTCGATGGTAGAAGCGAAAAAATATCAGACTGAATTCTCTTCTCGCTCAATTCGGCATGCACACTACCAAGTACACCAGGAACAAATTCTATCCAATGAGAAAAATCTCGAACGGAAACAGTAATTTTTGTAATAAGTCCTCCAGTTTCAGATACGATGGATAATTCGACAAATCTCCTACGAAGTTCGTCACGCTCTTCTAGCGCAGAGGAAACATCGTCCGCAGCAAAATGTAAGCGCGATTGAAGTCGAGATGCAATAAGTGAAGACGACTGCCTTGCATCAGTGAGAGATACAACAGCCTGAGACGCAGATGGATAGACAGAAACTGCAACAAGAATTGCGGAAAAAAGCGAAAGAGTAAGTGCGATGAAAAAAAGACGTGCACTCGCATGTGTTGTACTTGTACCGTTAGAATCTCTTATGCTTGTTGATGGGTCCATAATTCGTTGTGTGTATGTGTATGAGGAACGATTAATGAGTATTATAATATATATTTTACTTTTTTGCAAGTTTATTTTATTTCACCCCAAAAAGCCACTGTGCTGTGGCTCTTGGGTTTGGTTGTAAAGAGTGTCTTTTTAGATGAAGAACTTGCGACGGACCAGCGCACTTGCTCCTGCAGAGGCGATGCCAAAGAGGGTGAGGAGTGTGGTGGAGAGTGGGGAAGATGAGGAAGTGTTGGCGCGCTTGATGGGACGAACAAGCATGGAGGAATCGGTGGTGGAGGCAAAGAGGTTACTATCTTCGATACCTGTCTGTGGGAGAATGTACGGTTGAGTGTAGACGATGGGTTGCTGATTGACGGGGGGTTGTTGATAGACAACTGGAGGTTGTTGGTACACAGGTGGTTGCTGGTAAATAGGAGGCTGTTGTGGTGGGTAGTAGATTGGAGGAGGGTTATAGGGAGGTGGGTTGTATGGTGGAGGAGGGTTGTAGATAACCGTGGTGTTATAGACGAGAGTAACGTCGGTTGCTTGTTTGGTTTGGTTATCAGTTGTTTGGACGGTAGCAGTATTGGTGAAGGTAGTGTTGTTGGCAGTATTATCTGGAATTTTGTAGTCGACTGTCAGTACTTTAGAGCCGTAGGCAGGGAGGGTAATGTTACTCCAGGTAATGTTCTGACCTGAGATGCTGCCGTTATCCGAAACAGAGAGAATGGTGAGGTTTGAAGGGATAGGATCGGTGACAGTTCCGGTGATGGACGAAGCGGAGCTGTTGCTGACAACAATGGTGTAGCGAAGGGTTTCGCCTGCGTAGGCAGAGGTGCGTCCATCGGTCTTGCTGATGCTGACATCGGTGATGGTTCCGGTTGGACAGGTGATGGTGGTGGTGACTTGTTGTGAGGTGTTGTTGGAGGTGTTTGGGTCGGTGGTGCCACCTGTGGTGCTGATCGTGGCAGTATTGGTGACAGTGGTTTGTGTACAAGGTGTTTGCGATGGGGCTTGGACTGTGAGGGCGATAGATGCTGTTTGGTTTGGTGCAAGGGTAGGGATGGTGCAGGTAATGGTTTGACCATTCTGTGTGCACGAACCTGTTGTACCTGTGACAGTGGAAGAGATGTAGTTGATGCCTGAAGGAAGGATATCGGTCACGATGACATTTGTTGCAGTTGCAGGTCCACCATTAAAGGCTGAAATGGTGTAGGTGTAGTTATTACCACGACTGGCAGTTGAAGGGCCTGTTTTGGTGACCGAGAGGTCGGTGTTGACGGGTGTGCAGGTAAGGGTTGTTTGGGCGAGAGAATTATTGTTGTTGATGTTGGAATCGAGAGATTGGGAGGAAACTGTTGATTGGTTGATAACGTTCTGTTGTACACAACTTGTGGGAGCAGTGGTGGTGACAGGGAGGGTGATGGTGGTGCTTTGCCCTGCACGAAGGGAAGAAATGGTGCAGGTGACGGTTTGAGTATTGGTAAGGGAGCACGAGCCTGAAATAGGGCTTAGTGTTGCATTGCCTGTGTAACTCATGCCTGCAGGGAGTGTATCGGTGACCGTGACCCCTGTTGCAGTCTGTGGACCTAGGTTGGTGACAAGGAGTTGGTACGTGAATGGTGTGCCCCAGGGAACTTGGCTTGGACCTGTTTTACTGATGGTGAGGTCGCTTGTTGCACCATTAGGACAGGTGAGAATTGTTTGAGCACTCGATTGGTTGTTGTTCGAGTTTGTTTCAGGTGAGGTTGTTGCAACCGTCACAATGTTTGTAACATTACGCTGAGTACAGGGTTGGGCAGGAGCAGCAGTGGAGAAGGTAAGAGTGACAGTTTTACTGGTGTTTGGTGCAAGGGTGCCAAACTGACAATTCACGAAACCATTGTTTCCATTGCTTGGCTGATCCTCAGCACACGTAATGCCTGTTGTTCCTGGAGTGAAGTTAAGGTAGGTAAGACCTGCAGGAATTGGATCGTTGAAGGTGACACTATTTGCCTGAGTGGTTGTACTAAGGTTTGTGACCGTGATGGTGTACGAAAGATTCTGTCCTTGAGGGATAGATGCTGGACCTATTTTAGTGACCGTGACATCGGTTTGAGGGTCATTCGGACAGGTAAGGTTTGTGCTTGCGCTAGATTGGTTGTTGTTCTTGTTCGTTTCAAGAGAAGACGTATCAACTGTCACGGTATTGGTGATGGTGCGTTGGGTGCAGGGTTGAGGTGCAGCAAGGGTAGCAAAGGTGAGGGTGTAGGTTCGACTGGTGTTACCAGGAATAGGTTGAAGTTGGCATTGAACATTGCTGCCATTTAATTGGCAGAAGGCATTGCTGGTTCCTGGGGTAAAGCTTTGGTACGTAAGACCAGATGGCACAGGGTCGTTTGTGGTGACATCGTTTGCTTGGATGCTACTAAGATTGGTGACCGTGAAGGTGTAGGTAAGCGGTTGACCATACGGAGCTGAGGCAATACCTGTTTTGGTGATGGTGAGGTCCGTGGGGTCGGTTGGACAGTTGACATCTACGATGACGTTTCCGCTGCTGTTATTCATAAGATTCGTATCCACCTCGGTCGATGTCACACTGGCATTATTCGTGATGGTTGCTGCACAACCTTGTACATTGCTTGTGCCAAAGGTGAGGACAACGGATTTTTGAGTTTGAGGAGCCATTGAACCAAGATTACAGATGATGTTATTCCCCTGCTGAGTACACCCTGAGTCACTGGAAATGAAGTTAAGTCCAGTTGGAATAGGGTCAGTGATAACAACGTTGGTTGCGGTGGAAGGACCGTAGTTTACTGCAGTGAGGATGTACTCGATGTTCTCTCCTTTGAGCACAGTGCCACTTTCAGTTGTTGTTTTACCAATACCAACATCAACAGTATTTGGGCAGCTAAGCGTTGTTTGGGTACTACTAGTGTTATTGGAAAGATCAGAGTCTGGTGGGGTACTTGCAACCACTGCGGTATTGGTGACCGTTGAAGGGGTACACGTGCCAGTTGGCAGTTGAGTGGAGAAGGTAAGAGACACAGTCCGTACTTCCTGTGGCTGCATTTGGCCAATAGAACAACTGACGGTGTTGCCGTTTTGAATACAAATAGAAGGATTGGATGTCACAAACGTCATGTGTTGAGGAATGGTGTCGGTGATGGTGACGGCGGTGGCAGCTTGCTGACCATTGGTAACCTGTAGTGAATAGGTAACGTTTGTACCAAAAGGGGCAGTAGCAGGACCTGTCTTTATAAGAGTGAGATCATTTGGATTTGTTCCGCACAACGATTTCCAAGGCGCGTTGTCGGAGACATCGACCCAGTCGGACTGCGAGACATTCTTCGGATGCCAGTGAAGGTATGGCACATCGTTCGCAAGCGTCATTGCAATAGCTGGAGTTGTCCATGGCTCACCCTGTAACCACTGGAAGACAGAAACGTCCTGCACGGTATTACTTCCCCAAGGCTGATTATCGGTAATATCAGTGACAGCACTACCAACCGAAATATTGAGTGTTTTAAAATGAACACGATTTCCACTTGCGATGGTGGAATACGTAAATTCCATATCGATATGCGAAGGATTGGAAGGCTGGTTGTTGGTAAACGGATACCAAACATACGAAGGAGTTGGAATGTTATGGTGGTAATAAATTGTTCCACCTGCACTTGCGATAATTCTCTTATAAATACCAGTGTGATTATCAACGTCAACGACTGTCGCATTACCCCAAGGACGATTGTCTGAAGCATCGCCCCATACATTTGCGCCGAATGGATTGCCAGTAGATACGCTTGAAAGCCAATAAACAGAATTACCAGCTGCAACGGCAGCTGAAAGTTGTCCACTCACTGTCGTACTAGTAATAGAAACAGCGGTAATAGGAGTGTTTCCCCATGGCTTGTTCTTATTGAAACTTGTCCATCCAGCATTGGTCAGAGGGTTCATGTTGATGTATAAATCGCTTCCTACGGCTGCTAATACAATTGGCTGCGTTGGAATTTGTGAGCCCTTTGGCGTTTCGGTTAAATCTACATCCGTGACTTCTGTCGTGCCCCATGGAGCATTATCAAAAATTGAAACCCAATCACCCATATTCGTCTTATGAACACTACTATGGAAGTAGATAAAATGCTTTCCATGAATAATGGCATATTGATCCTGAATGGAAATTGTCTTTAAACATGATCCAGGAACCTGGTCGCGCGCTTCGGCTATTGATACAACAACGGGTAGTGGTGCAACAACCATAACCGATACAAGTCCAAGCAATGGTGTCGCACAAAGCGTAGCCACAACGACAGAAGCAAGTACGCGACGAGTAGTAGAAGCAAAAGTACTCATATAATGAGAATGGAAAGAAAAAAGGAAGCGATAATACAACTTAAAATAATATTTGTCAATAGTAATCAACAATTAAATTTCAGACTCAAAATACCTATAATCAATACATCAAAAAACAACTCTTCTTGCGGGGAGTTGTTTTATTTTCATGGACTCTTCTTATGATGAATAATGACTTTCTTCTAACGGCAAATCGTCTCATCGTGGAGTAGTACTTCTACTTCTTCAGGACTTAAGGCAAGCATGCTGGCAAGCTGAGTGGCTGTCCATGGCATCAGTGTATTCATGCGCGTCAAGCGAGCATCTTGATGCAAAAATTTCTGCATGGAGCAGACAAATTGCTTCTCTTGTTCGGTAAGTTCGCGTGTGTCATGAAGCGTCACAATCTCCCGTTTTACACCAACTTTTACCACTGGAACTGCGGAAGAATGCCCTACAAGATTATCGTTCTTAATTGATGCAACAAGAGGGACTGTTATCTTCTTTTTACCAACTTTTACAATTGGTGGATTTGACACAGACTGTACTGTAGTTGCAGCATGAGTTGACTCAACAGAGGAAGTAGAGCTATACGATGACGTCATGCCGTGTAAATCTGCAAGATAATGAAGTACCTGAGCAGCTTCGGTTGTTCCATGACCACGATGCGAATGCGATAGAATCTGTTCCTGATGAATTTTTTGAATATCTGGTGACTCTTCGGTACTTACTAAGCTAACACTAGAACTACTGCTTGAAGAAAGAGAAGACGATACATTTGAAGAAGTGGATGAAGACACTGACGACTGGGATGACGAAATGCTAGAGCTACTACTTTGAGGAACAAGAGGCTGAGCAAAATGAGCAAAGACATAGTCAGCAACCTGCTTACCATTATGCAGACCTACATCACGATCAAAACCCCAATGAATACCCAAATAAATACGACTTTGAGCATTTTCGTATGATGCTTGACTTAAGGTTGTAAACGAACGTGAAACAAGTGGACGAGTGCTGCCATCTTGATCTTTCGTGACTCCATTCAGCTCGTCTGAAGTGAACGTGAAAGGAATGTCATCAGTGCCATAAAAGTTAGCAATAGAACTAAAAGCTGCTGCACCAAATGTGGCATGACCCGAAGTATATGCAGGGAAGGGCGGAGTAAAATTAATAGGAGGTGTATCGGGTGTTGCAGATAGCTGGGGATTGCTAGCCGGAGCACCAAGTGGAGTCCACGTTGGGTCGCCGACAGTATCGATGTTTCCATCGCCCAGACCTGTAGGGCCCGTGCCTTCATCGGCTTCGCGAATACCAGTTACTGGCCTCCAAAAATCGTATTGGTACTTTGCTTTCCATGCAGCAATGCCTCCGTCAATCATGGAAAGATTCACAAGAGCGAATAGTCGTGCATTCTGCATTTCAGTATTGCCCTTCTCGGTCGCAATTAAACGAGTAATTTGATTATACAATCGAGGAGGAACACCAAGGCCTGGTGATCCATCGTAGCCCCAGTAATAGCCTATCTGCTTCTGTTCTTCGGTACGGAGTACGGAATCGACCGAGCCTAACGATTTCACTTCATTAAATGCAGCCGTATATCCAGTACTTGTCAGTGTCGGCACAGGCTTCACTAAAAAATCCGAAACTATATTGAGTACGAATGGCTTTACAGAACCGTAATAATCACCATATGCAGTCTGAGTTGGATGGAGAGGATCTGGACGCCAATGACCAGGATCATGAGAGGGTGTATAGGTACCAGAGACATCGTTGCCGTCATTTGTACGGGCAGCAATAATTAATTGAGCAGCTGCAGCACCTGCTGCAATGCCCCCTACCTTCCCTTCGCCATCGGGCACAAGGGCAAGATCATCCAATAAAGCAGTATGAAAGAATGCTGACTGCGAGGGGTACAAGGCAATAAGTGTATCGTGTGCTGCCTGTGCGATAGCAACAGATCTAAGCGCACCTGTTGCAGATAGTGGTTGCACCAAATACGATGTGTACTGCTTTTCAATGGCATTTGCAGCATCAAACATTGCAAGATGCATCATGGCTAGTGCACGCGCTGCCTTAGTTGGACCGGCATTCAGCTTCTCGCCTGCACCAGGAACCCCTGCACCGGGCGTATGATCAATAACTTGTGCCTGCAATGCAATATCGTTCCATCGTAGCACTGCATCGCCACCCTCAGCAGCGGAGGCGTTATCAAACATTTGCGTGTGAGTTGTGCCCACTAACATAAATGTCATGAGGACAATTTTTGCAACAAATTGACGCATAATGCTTTAAGGATAAAAAATAAAGGTTGCATTTATAAACTATAAATACACTATTGTCAAGTATTTTTCAAGGAATGAGTGTACGTAATCCATAAAGCCAAGAGCTCTGTACTGAAGAGAAACTCGTCTACAGCTAGACTTCTCTTCAAAAAACAGAAATAAAATTTGACAATGACAAAAAAGCAATCAGAATTCGCTCAAAAAAAGAAGTATCCTTCTTAAGTTTTTCTTCCTCAATTTTACTTCATGCGCAAGCATTCATCACTCCGACCTAATGAAGACGAAGTTGTTATACCAAATACGCATCAACGAACAAAAACTATTCATGATCACCAAGCAGTGACCCGTGATGGAAGTAGAAGAGTATTCGAAGATATAAGTGAAGATACATCTCATCCTTATTACAACTTTCGCGATGATATCGCGTACTATCTTGGCAAAGCAGCATCGCGCCCTCTTTTAACACCAGAAGAAGAAAAACTCCTTACACGAAATATTGTAGATACACGGAACGCATTACTGAGAAAAATGTTCTCAGAACTTTGTGCACAACAGGAAGCCATAAGTCTGTATGAAGATTCGCTACAAGCGACAACGATGAAAGAAGCAAACTATTACTTTTTGCGTAATCAACAATTGGGCAATGATAGCGTGAAAAGAGGACGAGAATCTATCATGGAACATTTAGAGCAAATCGTAAGAAAACATCGTGCACTGCGCCTTGAGAGCATGCCTGACAGAATGTTGAATCAACCTCATTGTCTTCCGTATACGGAAGACTTCTTGAAGCTTATCGGCAAAGATCCATTTTCTATCCACGGCATGAAGGAAGTGATGCGCAAGATGGAATTACTACAATCATCGCTAGAGGAATATCAAGAACATTGGAAAGAGCCGGATCGATCACCTGAGCTAAAGGCAATTGTTAAAGAAAATCTTGTGAATCCAAAGCGCTTTTGCAGCATAGTTGAGGAGGTAAAAATGCTTTTTACAGAATGGATAAACCTACGAAATAAGATAGCAATGGCAAACACTCGTCTTACTTTTTCGATTGCTAAAAGATACAGAATGCATGGAAGAGATGTACGAGATACCATTTCGGATGGTACGGAAGGCCTCATGATCGCCATTGACAAGTTTGACCCAGAGCTTGGCCATAAATTTAGTACGTACGCAACATGGTGGATACGACAATGTATTATGCGCAAAATGACAAACGAAGGTAGAATGATTCGTTTACCAGTGCACGATTACCAAGTGATAAAAAGCATACAAAACTATATCGATGACTATGCACACACACATGGGGGAGCAGCCCCGTCGGATGAAATCATTGCGGAGGGACTTTCAATGACTAGTGAGAGAGTGCAGACGTTAAGAAAGGCAAAAAAGGGAGTTGCAAGCCTGGACATAAGTACAGGAGAACACGGTGATAGAACTATGGCAGAATTTATGCAAGATACAGTGACGCCCCAACCCTACCTAACTGCATCAGCACATGAAGAGATGGAAGCGATAAAAATTGCTCTACGCTCACTGACTCTGACAGAACGTAAAATTATCATTTTACGTTTTGGTCTTGGCATGAATGAGGATGGAAGTACTAATGCCAATGAATACGGTAAGTGGAAAACACTTGAAGAAGTAGCAGATATCCTTGAAGTCACACGTGAAAGAATACGGCAAATTGAAACAAGAGCACTGAAAAAACTAAGCAATACCAGTCACCCACTCCGTCACTCTATACAATTACACTCGGAAGGAACGATGCAAAAAAAAATTACCGTAGATGGTGAAGGTGGTGAAACCGAAAACAGTATTGCATTATCGGAAATCCTTGAAAATCAACGATGGATCGACACACTTGAACGAAGAGGTATTTACACCATTGCTGATTATCGATGCCTATCGCATAAAGATAAATTGGCTATCCCTCAGATGAGCACTGAATCTCTACGTATGATTGATCACATTATTGAAGAGTACCAATTGATGTAGTGAAACTTCTTCAGTACAATTTTCACCATGCCGAAAATATACTTGACAAATTAAATAATTATATTAATATACACATCCTTTCTTTATCCTTCTATGCTCCCAGACCCACCATGCATTAAACGTCTTGTCGGCTGCAGTGGCAACACCTATACCGATGGCAATGGTGATTCATCCCCCAATAATAACGCAAATGGTAACAATGGAACGAGCAATTTAAATACTAATCAACAAGGGAATAATTCTTCACTCTCGTTCGATGCACTTCTTGCATCAGTAAAAAACAGGGTAAAAGTAGACAATTTTGCTGTGTATACTCTGTTGATAAAAAATACGAGGAGCCAGGCGCTAAAAGATGTATCAGTCGTCCATGGACCTATTCCCTTCAATGCAACATTCGATAATTCGCAGAGTTCATCTGAATGTCTGCAGATGGGGAAAGATATTCAATGCAAGATCATAAACCTAGAAGGTGGCGAAACAATTACAAAAATAATTGCCTATAAAACCGGAGGCACATTTCGTTGCCTCTATGCCAAAATTCTGGAAAAGGCAAAAACGGTCTTAGCAAATGCTGAAGGCACCAATCCCCTTTCGGTCAGCGTCACATGTACGATGAAAACATCGGACGAGTTAGTAGCCATGAAACGCGAAAATGAAGTAAGTACTTCAAAAAAAACTGGGGAGCTGAATACATACAAATCGCTGTCGGGATCGTACAAAGATACTGGTTACAAGACAACGTACAAGCCCTATGCTGTAGATCTACTACCACAAACAGGGGCTGAAAATATGTACTATGCTGGTAGTGTTGCGGGGGATGTTCTTCTGTACACACTTCAAAAAAAACAAGAGGGTTCGCCTTCCAATCATTCTCTCTTTTTCGGAATGATTTTTTTCTTCATGATCTGTGCTATCTTTCTTAAAAAATCTGGTCTTAAGCTTCGTGAAGCACAATAGAAGAATCTAATCGATGAGCAATAGGATCTGGGAGCGGTACATTAACCTGCTCGTTCGCTGTTTGAACAAATAGTTGTTGGTGACGTGCACGAGTGGATGCTTCATGGCTTTGAATAATCCGCTCGCGGTCTATGCGACGCAGTTCTTCAAGTCTGATGCGATTAGCAAGGCCATCTACATCATCAGGTGGAATTTGATCACAAGGCATATTGTATGTGCTCATGCCAGCATAAAGACCCAGGTTTAAAGGCTCTTGTTGGGCTTCTCTTAGCGATGAAAGATTTCCTGCTAATCCAAGTGCTGCTGTAACACCTCGGACACCATCGGGAACCTCTCCTCCTGATGTCATGGAAAATGTAGATCGGTTGGGTACGTTCATAGTGGCAATATTTTAACAAAAATCATTTCGATGTCTACATGCTGTATCGTAGCTTACTCAACTTTTGACTGATTTTTAGTATTCAAACTACTCGCTCTTCCTTACGCACCTCACCCCCCTACCCCTCTCCTTTCGCTGTGGCTGAAGGAGAGGGGAGCTTTGTAAAAAATGTAAAAAAATACGAAACAGTGCTGAGACGGCAATGAGTTCATTCCTAGTTAGTGCATGAAGCTATGGTCAACTTGACGATTCGTGAGTTCGTTCGCTGTGCCAAAGTATCTCTATCTCATCTTCTCAATTCTGCAACTACCAAAAGCCACTGTGCTGTGGCTCTTGGGTTTGGTTATGAAGAGTGTCTGTTTAGATGAAGAACTTGCGACGGACCAGCGCACTTGCTCCTGCAGAGGCGATGCCAAAGAGGGTGAGGAGTGTGGTGGAGAGTGGGGAAGATGAGGAAGTGTTGGCGCGCTTGATGGGACGAACAAGCATGGAGGAATCGGTGGTGGAGGCAAAGAGGTTACTATCTTCGATACCTGTCTGTGGGAGAATGTACGGTTGAGTGTAGACGATGGGTTGCTGATTGACGGGGGGTTGTTGATAGACAACTGGAGGTTGTTGGTACACAGGTGGTTGCTGGTAAATAGGAGGCTGTTGTGGTGGGTAGTAGATTGGAGGAGGGTTATAGGGAGGTGGGTTGTATGGTGGAGGAGGGTTGTAGATAACCGTGGTGTTATAGACGAGAGTAACGTCGGTTGCTTGTTTGGTTTGGTTATCAGTTGTTTGGACGGTAGCAGTATTGGTGAAGGTAGTGTTGTTGGCAGTATTATCTGGAATTTTGTAGTCGACTGTCAGTACTTTAGAGCCGTAGGCAGGGAGGGTAATGTTACTCCAGGTAATGTTCTGACCTGAGATGCTGCCGTTATCCGAAACAGAGAGAATGGTGAGGTTTGAAGGGATAGGATCGGTGACAGTTCCGGTGATGGACGAAGCGGAGCTGTTGCTGACAACAATGGTGTAGCGAAGGGTTTCGCCTGCGTAGGCAGAGGTGCGTCCATCGGTCTTGCTGATGCTGACATCGGTGATGGTTCCGGTTGGACAGGTGATGGTGGTGGTGACTTGTTGTGAGGTGTTGTTGGAGGTGTTTGGGTCGGTGGTGCCACCTGTGGTGCTGATCGTGGCAGTATTGGTGACAGTGGTTTGTGTACAAGGTGTTTGCGATGGGGCTTGGACTGTGAGGGCGATAGATGCTGTTTGGTTTGGTGCAAGGGTAGGGATGGTGCAGGTAATGGTTTGACCATTCTGTGTGCACGAACCTGTTGTACCTGTGACAGTGGAAGAGATGTAGTTGATGCCTGAAGGAAGGATATCGGTCACGATGACATTTGTTGCAGTTGCAGGTCCACCATTAAAGGCTGAAATGGTGTAGGTGTAGTTATTACCACGACTGGCAGTTGAAGGGCCTGTTTTGGTGACCGAGAGGTCGGTGTTGACGGGTGTGCAGGTAAGGGTTGTTTGGGCGAGAGAATTATTGTTGTTGATGTTGGAATCGAGAGATTGGGAGGAAACTGTTGATTGGTTGATAACGTTCTGTTGTACACAACTTGTGGGAGCAGTGGTGGTGACAGGGAGGGTGATGGTGGTGCTTTGCCCTGCACGAAGGGAAGAAATGGTGCAGGTGACGGTTTGAGTATTGGTAAGGGAGCACGAGCCTGAAATAGGGCTTAGTGTTGCATTGCCTGTGTAACTCATGCCTGCAGGGAGTGTATCGGTGACCGTGACCCCTGTTGCAGTCTGTGGACCTAGGTTGGTGACAAGGAGTTGGTACGTGAATGGTGTGCCCCAGGGAACTTGGCTTGGACCTGTTTTACTGATGGTGAGGTCGCTTGTTGCACCATTAGGACAGGTGAGAATTGTTTGAGCACTCGATTGGTTGTTGTTCGAGTTTGTTTCAGGTGAGGTTGTTGCAACCGTCACAATGTTTGTAACATTACGCTGAGTACAGGGTTGGGCAGGAGCAGCAGTGGAGAAGGTAAGAGTGACAGTTTTACTGGTGTTTGGTGCAAGGGTGCCAAACTGACAATTCACGAAACCATTGTTTCCATTGCTTGGCTGATCCTCAGCACACGTAATGCCTGTTGTTCCTGGAGTGAAGTTAAGGTAGGTAAGACCTGCAGGAATTGGATCGTTGAAGGTGACACTATTTGCCTGAGTGGTTGTACTAAGGTTTGTGACCGTGATGGTGTACGAAAGATTCTGTCCTTGAGGGATAGATGCTGGACCTATTTTAGTGACCGTGACATCGGTTTGAGGGTCATTCGGACAGGTAAGGTTTGTGCTTGCGCTAGATTGGTTGTTGTTCTTGTTCGTTTCAAGAGAAGACGTATCAACTGTCACGGTATTGGTGATGGTGCGTTGGGTGCAGGGTTGAGGTGCAGCAAGGGTAGCAAAGGTGAGGGTGTAGGTTCGACTGGTGTTACCAGGAATAGGTTGAAGTTGGCATTGAACATTGCTGCCATTTAATTGGCAGAAGGCATTGCTGGTTCCTGGGGTAAAGCTTTGGTACGTAAGACCAGATGGCACAGGGTCGTTTGTGGTGACATCGTTTGCTTGGATGCTACTAAGATTGGTGACCGTGAAGGTGTAGGTAAGCGGTTGACCATACGGAGCTGAGGCAATACCTGTTTTGGTGATGGTGAGGTCCGTGGGGTCGGTTGGACAGTTGACATCTACGATGACGTTTCCGCTGCTGTTATTCATAAGATTCGTATCCACCTCGGTCGATGTCACACTGGCATTATTCGTGATGGTTGCTGCACAACCTTGTACATTGCTTGTGCCAAAGGTGAGGACAACGGATTTTTGAGTTTGAGGAGCCATTGAACCAAGATTACAGATGATGTTATTCCCCTGCTGAGTACACCCTGAGTCACTGGAAATGAAGTTAAGTCCAGTTGGAATAGGGTCAGTGATAACAACGTTGGTTGCGGTGGAAGGACCGTAGTTTACTGCAGTGAGGATGTACTCGATGTTCTCTCCTTTGAGCACAGTGCCACTTTCAGTTGTTGTTTTACCAATACCAACATCAACAGTATTTGGGCAGCTAAGCGTTGTTTGGGTACTACTAGTGTTATTGGAAAGATCAGAGTCTGGTGGGGTACTTGCAACCACTGCGGTATTGGTGACCGTTGAAGGGGTACACGTGCCAGTTGGCAGTTGAGTGGAGAAGGTAAGAGACACAGTCCGTACTTCCTGTGGCTGCATTTGGCCAATAGAACAACTGACGGTGTTGCCGTTTTGAATACAAATAGAAGGATTGGATGTCACAAACGTCATGTGTTGAGGAATGGTGTCGGTGATGGTGACGGCGGTGGCAGCTTGCTGACCATTGGTAACCTGTAGTGAATAGGTAACGTTTGTACCAAAAGGGGCAGTAGCAGGACCTGTCTTTATAAGAGTGAGATCATTTGGATTTGTTCCGCACAACGATTTCCAAGGCGCGTTGTCGGAGACATCGACCCAGTCGGCTGCTATAATGGTTTGAGGCTTTTCATGGTAATACACTTTATCGTCAGCAAGAGTCATTGCTATCGCAGGTGTCCCCCAAGGCTCGCCTTGAACCCATTGAAACACGGATACGTCTTGAATGGTTTTACTGCCCCAAGGTCGGTTATCACTAATATCCCTCAGTTGACTGGACTGAGCATGATTCTGGTTAACCCAATACACACTATTTTGCGTGGAGATTGTCGAATAGATAAAGTCCATATCGACATTAGTCACTGTGTCAGTAATTGGCGCTGCAGGCCAAGTTGTCCATCCTGTCCTTGCAGGATATCCACGATAATACGATCGGCCTCCTGCAATGATTGTCGCTAAAATATAAACGCCTGTCTTATGGAAAAACATATGGGTCTCTACATCGGAAATAGTGACACTGCCCCAAGGATTATTTTCCGAAATATTTGTCCAAGTATTAATGGGAAAAGTGTGTCCGTGCGTCGTTGTCGAAAGCCAATAAACCTTGTTGCCAGCAGTAACCGATGCAATTAATTGATCTTTAAAAACGTTCCCTGCAATCGAGACTGCGGTAATAGTATCGCTTCCCCATGGCTTGTTTTTGTTAAAACTCGACCATCCTCCATTCGTTCGTACATCATCGTTGATGTACAGGTCACTTTCTACGGCTGCAAGTACAATGGGCTGTGTTGGAATTTGTGATCCCTTCGGCGTTTCAGTCATATCGACATCTGCCACTGTCTTAGTCCCCCATGGCGCACCTTCAGAAATCGAAACCCAATCTGCCATTTGCTGCTTATGGTAACTACTATGGAAGAAGATAAAATTCTTTCCATGCACAATAGCGTACTGATCTTGCATCGACACACTTTTTAAGCACGAACCAACTACTTGGTCGCGCGCTTCGGCTACAGGTGTTGTAAGGGGCAATGGCGCAAGTACAGCAACAGAAGCCAGTGCAAGTAATGACATAGTTGTCGATGTAGTGACAAGGACGACTGCAACAAATCGACGGAGAGAGAAAAGGAGAAAACTTTTCATAAAATAAATGGGGGAATAACAGGCTCACTATAATATTGCTAAATATAAATATTGTTATATATTAATATTAAAATGCCATTAAAACACAAAATAATCAACTTTCAAGCAATACAAAGATTTGTCAATAAAACACAACAATCGAAAAATGATACTTTTACGTGTGTCAGTGCAAAAAACTTTTTCCTCTTTCTGTACATTCTATGGTATAATGATCTGATGCTTCAATCGCTTACTCGAGAACAAAAAATCAGGCTCACGAATATTCTTACGGCTGCAGGCTTACAAGAAAAGGAAGTACCCGTCTATTTAGCACTACTCTCTCTGCAGTCTGCAAACGTCACAACCCTCAGCAAGGAAAGTGGAGTCCAACGAACAAGCCTCTATTTTATTCTTGATCGACTGATTGAAAAGGGCTTTGCCTCGGTTGTGGATGCAGGGAAAATTCGTTCGTACTATCCTGTGAAACCCGAATCTATTTTAATACACTTCGAGGAAAAACAGCGGTCACTAAGACAGGTGCAGGAACAAATTAAAGATGTTCTACCGCTACTCACTGCACTACCACAAACAGAAGCCACAAAACCAAATGTATCGGTTCTGAAGGGTCTTCCTAGTGTAAAAAATGTGTATTACGAATTATTAAAAGAAGACTTTATTGGATGGTTTAACCCGGAAGTCATGTATAGGGAATATGGAATGACCATGGCGCAGATGCTTCTTGGAAAAGATCATATTTTACGAGGTCGTGATTTACTTGTTGATAGCGTGTTTACAGAACAACTTGTGAAAGATTGGCCGCAGACAGAAACGTATCAGTACCGACTACTACCCGAAGGGATCAGCTTTGGCTGTGATGTGGTCTGCTGGAAGAAAAAGGTAGCACTCTTTTCGTACGATAAAGAACATACAACCGTGATTATTGAAAATGATAAAATTGCGGAAATGTACCATGCATGGTTCGAGCTCCATTGGAAAAATGCAAGATACTAATGAAGAGGAAGTCTGTTCAAAAATAAGTGATTTCCTCTATCTAGCTATTGTGCAACTTATCCATGAACAGTGCTTGGATAGTAGTATGAGGTCCTAGATAACGCTTAAAATGATCCAAGCCCTCAACTTCTGAGCCACCTAAGTTATAGCATTCTATCTGTTGACCTGTAAGTTTCGACGCTCTTTTCATTCCTGTAGTTAACATATAATTCATCAATAATTTACTAAAACTTTCAGGAAGGTTAGGGTTTAGGTTCTTTAAGATCAGACGCATTTCATCGTCTTTGCCAACTTCCTGCTGAATGAGTGAAGCGTACGCCTTACCCGAAGGCAATGATTCCGCAAGAGTACAGGCAAAAATACCCTTCGGTATTTGATTCAATCCGCCGTCAATAGATTCAATAACTATAGCAACTGGGGAACGAAGCAACTCTATATTTTCCACTAAACACTTATGCGATTTGGCGTGGGGGGATCTGTTGATAAAACAAAGCAAATCTTCCTTACGAGATAACAGTTCTTTCCCGGACAATATCTTTAAATCTAAAAAAGGATGCAATGACTGAAACATATCATGCTGCTTTTCAAGGCCAATCTTAAGTTTATGAATTGGGACTTTAATGTACTTTTGATAGTCTTTCTTTAGCATCTGTAAATAGCGATCTTTTGCGATGTATTCATAAGCAAGTGATGGCGAATTGCGTTGTAAAGTATCATGTAGTCGTTTATCAAAATTTCCTCTTATTTCTTGTAGCGAAACAACGTTAGAAAAATCCTGAACACTAATCGCTACTTCTGGGAGACGGTCATCCGTAAAATCATCAGGATGAAACCACTTGTGTTCCGGAACTTTATTAAATCCCATCTTCAAATATTCTAATGCCTCTGGTTCGTACACTTTTTTTAATCCCAACAGAAAGCCATGATCACTGAGATATTCTTGTAAAATATTTATCAATGCAGGTGCACCCTTGCCCATGGGTAGTAACGCTACAACCGAATATCCATGGTTACAGAAAACTAATGTGATGCACGCATCTTTTGTCACTATTGTTACTGGCTTAGAGATTCCCTCAGGCGAATTGGTCATTTGGATCAAATAGCCCAATGAATATCCATAACGAGGTTGCTGGCTTTCGGCTTCAGCTTGTCGCATAAATCCTTCATAAATCTTTCGTATACGTTCATCCGAAAAGTCACATGTGAAAATTTTTGCATCCTCAGGTAAGTTCCTTGCGTTCATCACACAACGTGCTGCCTCGGCACTTCGCTCTAGAAGATCACTACGAAAATTTTCGTAGAAGGATCCATTAAAATCTGCAGCCGCACAGAATTCAAAATCATCCATAAAGTAATATAATATTATATCATAATATTGGTGTTATGTCACGTACTCAGCAACGCTATAAGCATCTTATTTATAGGGATAAAAGATATAATCTCAGCCTGAATTGAGTCAAACACGAAGAACAACTATCATACAGTGCCAAGAGCACTACATCTTTCTTCTATGCCTATGTCCCCAGAAGCCGACCCATCTAGCATCATTGCCAGTGCCTACGACCAGTATGCCGATGCAATATTTAGGCACTGCTACTTTAGGCTGATGAACCGCGAGGTAGCCAAAGAACTGATGCAGGAAGCCTTCATTAAGGTGTTTGAATATCTTAAAAAAGGAGAAAAAATAGACAATATCCGTGCATTCCTCTACAAAGTTGCCAATAATCTTGTGGTTGATTTTGTGCGTAAAAAAAGCGAAATATCGCTTGATGAGCTACACGAATCGGGCTTTGAACCTGCTGGCGACACCGAGGAAACCGTGCTACGAAGCATAGGAGACGAACGAATTTTTGCTGCACTCACCTCACTAAAAAAAGAAGATCGGACCCTTGTTATTTTACGATTTATTGATGAATGGAAACCTCAGGAGATAGCCGACATGCTTGGCATGAGCGCAAACGTAGTATCGGTGCGACTCCACAGAGCACTTAAAGAACTAAAGGCATCCTTGCAAAGCCTATCATGAAGAAAGTCGTATCTGCATTACAGGCAATGGCTAACCGTGTCTTGCTCCCTCAAGATGAAAAGGCTGCGATAAAAAATCGCATTCTTCAACAAAGGCAATCTTCTTTTGTACTAAATCAAAAAGAAAAAAACGTAAGAATCGTGGAGAAAAACCGTCATAGAGGCATCATGACTGAGAAGGAATTTTTTACATTGGCCTCAAAGATATGCTTAACATCTAAAGAACGCGTCCTCTGTAAAGAACGAATTTTGAAATGTACGAAAATACTAAACTTTTCGTGGATTTTTGCGTGGAAAAAACTGAGCTCACTGGTCGCATCACTGTTAATAGTAACACTCGTCGGAGGATCCGCTGCCTATGCAGCAGAAGATGCACTTCCCGGAGATTTGCTTTATCCCGTAAAAATTCATGTGAATGAAGAAGTACTCACAAGGTTTGCATCCACACCATATGCACGAGCAAAAATGCATGCTCGTAGAGCAGAAAAACGCCTGGAAGAAATGGAAATGCTCCTTTCGACATCCAAAATCACCGATGAGAAAGAGGAAAAATTACGCGAGTATTTTGAAGAACATATACAAAAAATGAATGAGGTCATGAATACGCTCCTTCAAGATGACGCGGGCATTCGTTTGGCATCGGATATTGTCATCGATATGGAAGCGACAATGCGTGCGCACGGAAAAATGATTGAAGGCTTTCATAGTACACGACCTTCGTTACGCGGTATCAGCAACGACATTCATCGCGCACGTGTCTCAGCAGAGCAGCTAACCGCCATCGCCGAATTACAAGACAATGCAAATGAGCAAGAAGAACTGACGCAAATTGCTGTGCGTAGTGCAAAGGAAGAGATGCAAAAGATGAAAACAAAAACACAAGATGTTTCGCCTACTGTTATAGAAGCCATTCGTCACTCGCAAAAATTGCTAGATTCACTAAGCGACAATACGACCATTATCGCAGAGGAACGAATGCAGAAAAGTCGTAGGGCTCTGCGTCATTTACGCGAGGCGCACGTATTATTAAATACTTCTCCTGTGCAGATCCATGCTGATGTGCCATCAATAGAACGAACGAATGCAGAAGGTGATGTTTCGTTGATGCAAGAAAAAGGCCTGAATACACCTGCCCCAGACAGTCTGCCAATGCTCATGGATGCCAGAGTATCAAACGACGAAGATGCTAGTACAGAAATTTCATCAATGAGCGCACTTTTGGTTATACCACCGGACGAAGAGCAGCAAAACCTTCACGATGATGACGCGTTGTTTGAAGGAAGAGTACGGGAAGAAATGGCGCAAAGCCGCATGCAAGACATCAAAAGAATTCTGCATTCAGAAAAGTTCATGGTTCCGCCTCATCTTCAGGAACAAATAGGCATGCAGATGAGTGGTGCTGATCTCCTGCTCCAAATAGGTCACGAGCAGCGCCTGGAAGGTAATGATGATGCAGTCATGACGATGCAAAAGGCACTGAAACATGCAGATATGGCGAAAAAAACCTTACAAAGAGAAGGGAAGATAAAAGAGGGACGATAAAGTAATGGGCGGGTCTCTATTTTTTCCTGTAGTGCCTTGCCTCAGTCCATGATCATCGCGTACTCTTGGCAGTATGATGAAACCTCTCTCAACAAACGAAATTCGTCAAAAATATCTCGATTTTTACGCATCAAAAGGACATGCCATTATTCCGGGTGCATCACTTGTGCCCGAAAATGACCCAACGGTATTGTTTACCACTGCGGGCATGCATCCGCTTGTCCCCTACTTGCTTGGACAAGCGCATCCCATGGGGAAAAGGGTCTGCAATGCACAGTTATGTGTGCGTACGCAGGATATTGATGAAGTAGGCGACGCATCGCACCTCACGATGTTTGAAATGCTTGGTCGCTGGAGTATGGGGGATTATTTTAAAGAAGGAGCCATTACCATGAGCTACGAATTCATGACCGAAGTACTAGGAATCCCAAAGGAAAAATTTGCAGTGACGTGTTTCGAGGGCGATGCAGATGCGCCAAAAGATATTGAATCAGCAGAAATTTGGAAGCGAATAGGTGTGCCAGAGGAACGGATAGGATACCTTCCTAAAGCAAAAAACTGGTGGGGGCCTGCGGGTAAAACTGGACCCTGTGGACCCGATACCGAAATGTTCTATTGGGTTGGTAAAACCCCGCTCCCACCTAGCGGCAGCAACCCCGCAAATAACGATGCAGATTGGCTTGAAATTGGGAACGACGTTCTTATGCAATACGATAAGCAGGAAAATGGGACGTTCATCCCTCTTACGCAAACAAACTTAGACGAAGGATGCGGACTAGAGCGTCTTGCATGCGTGCTGCAAGGCGTACAGAGCGTCTATAACACCGATGCATTTGCACACATCATGAAGGAAGTATACCCCGACCAGGTTGCGTTAAATACGTCAGAAGAAGGAAAATTCCTCACAAGGCATGTCCGCATTATTGTCGATCACCTGAAGGCTGCAACGTTTATGATTGCAGATGGAGTAGAGCCAAGTAATGTGGATCAAGGATATGTGCTTCGCAAAATAGTGCGTCGTGCGGTGCGATCACTGCGATCACTTTTCGTCGAACACGATCATTCGTTCGATTCCACGCTCTACTGCTCGCGCATTGCGAACGCCGTTATTGCTGAATATGGATCGTTCTACACGCATATCTCACAAAAAAGGGATCTGATTCATTCCGTGCTGAATAAAGAAGAGCAACAATTTAAGAGAACTTTACAAGAAGGTCTAAAACATTTTGAGAAAGTAACCAAATCACTCACGTCGTCCATCATTGATGGTCAGACCGCATTTCATCTCTATGATACGTACGGCTTCCCCATTGAAATGACGCGCGATGTCGCGAGTGAAATGGAGTTAAAGGTAGATGAAACAGGCTTTACAAAAGCATTTGAAGAACATCAACAAAAATCGCGTGCAGGTGCAGAGAAGAAGTTTAGTGGAGGCCTTGCCGATCACTCGCACGAAACCACTAAACTCCATACAGCTACACACCTCCTTAATGCTGCGCTGCGGAAGGTCCTTGGTGAACACATCTGGCAAAAAGGCTCTAACATCACAGCTGAAAGACTTCGGTTCGACTTTAGTCATCCCGATAAAATGACACCTGAGCAACTAAAAAAAGTTGAAGAGCTAGTCAATGAAGCCATAGCTGCCGATACCCCAATTTGGTACGAAGTCATGACAGTGGACGAAGCGAAGGAAAGTGGAGCAATTGGAGTGTTTGAAAGTAAATATGGTGAGAAAGTGAAGGTCTACTCAATGGGAGCTTTTTCTAAAGAAATTTGTGGTGGACCACACGTTGCCCGGACCGGCATGTTAGGAAAATTCACCATTCAAAAAGAAGAGAGTTCGTCTTCGGGCGTGCGTCGCATTAAGGCAATAGTGAGTGGTGGACCTAAGGAAGTGGAGATTGCGAAAGAAAAATAAGCGCAGGTTTCGGATCATTTGATTCTTTGCTGGAAAAAATGAAAAATTCATTCTCAATTTTACTTTTGTCTTTCGTCTTCTGCCGCCTCGTGGTCAACCCGTCTTCCGATGCGCGAAGGGGGCTGGTGCGCGAGCCGCTTGTTCGAAGTCGCGCTTTGGCGCTTTGCGCCAAAATGAAAGCGCGACAAGTTCGGCGAGCAAGCCCCCGAGCGCATCGTCGGAAAGGGTTGCCCACGAGGCGGCAAACCTTTCTTTTTGCGCTTTTCTTTCGGTTACGAAAGAAAAGCGAACCCATTGAAAGTGATAAGTATTCTAGGAATAGTCTTAGAGTTTTTTTATGGAACACCATATTGCGAAAAATGTAGTACGGCCAAGAATCATGTGATCCAAGGTTTCCTACCTACAATGCTCAGGTCTCATCACCAAGCTCCTCATAACAAGGTGTTTGCAAATTATCGTACACAAAATGTATTCATAACATGAATCATAAATAAAGACGAGCCCTAATGCTTGCGAAAAAAAACCGATCGACTATGATGCTATGAACCCTAGAGACGAAAGAGGTTCGTACACACATACGAAAACAAACGGAGCCCTAAATCAAAACAAAAACTAAGCGGGGGACGCCCCGCACACCCAAGATCCTTCACATCACAAAAAGAAGTAGAGAGAAAGATGCCTACAGTCGGCTGCGACTCGTTCCTCCTGGTCACACACTTGCACATTTTTGCACAATTCTGGGTCTAGCAACGCACTCGTTGCTCTCGGTAGCCATCTTCCTCTCTGCTCTGCAATGTCGTCCTGTATCACTGAGCATTATGTGAGACAGAATGCATTAAAAACTCCCCAGTGTCTTCCTTACGTTCGCAAGAACTCTGTGCTGACCGGTCCGGGGACCTCGTGAGGTCGCGAGGAGAAACAAGGAACCAAAGCAGGGCAAAGGTGTGGGAATCTCCCCTCTTACCGTTCCTACCTATCGGCGACGCAATATGCTGACCCGAAAGCGTAGAAAACAAATACAAAAGGCCCGTAAGGGTCTTTTTTTGTTTCACGAAAGAGAAATCTCCGGTTTACCTTTCGCGCCTGCGCGTCCGTAGTCAGCCAAGAATGATGAAGGCGAGAGCTATCACTTCGGCAAGGTGGTCGCCTAGGCGGAAACAAGTTCCGCTTTCGTCACATTGTTTAATGGGAGTTCCTATTCTAAAAACTACATACGCATAATTTATCCTTCTTTCAAATCATATTTCCATCAAAAATCGATTTCAAGAAAATATAGCAAACCACTATAAATTAGCATAAATCTGACATGTGATCATCGGCTATTAGAGCCAAAATATTCGCTAATAATCTATGCTAGATTATCTTGGGTCAGTTATATATAAATTATTTTACGAACAGCATCAATCCAGCCATTGCTGCCATGCCAAAATCTTCAATAATCGTGATACGTGTTAATGGAACTTTGATCATGGTCCCTAAACACGCACACTGAAATTGTTCTTTTTTTAACACCTTGATTGTCACTCCTATACCACTAAAGATCATAAGAATCATCGTAAAGATATTGAGCGAAAACTCAGCGCCATAACTCAGGTACAACAACCCAAGCGAAAGTTCGATGAAAGGATAGACATATCCATATAAAGGCATGCGTGCAGCAAGAAGGTCGTACTTGGCATAACCACGAGCAAAACCAGCAACATCAAGTAATTTAAGTCCTGAAAAAACAAGGAAGAACCCCGCCATAAAATTTTGCATGAACTCTTTCGCTCCGCCTTCTTGCGCTGTCGCAAAGACGGATACGAGGAGAATTAAGCCAACTATAATGAATAATGGCTTATACGTTGACAGCACGCCAGTATCAGAGGGTTCTTGAGTCATAGAGAAGAAAAAATGATACTACTTAGAGTAATTCCAATCTATAAGCCACTGATTCATTTGGTCAATTTCCCTCTGTTGTGCCGAAAGAATATCGCGTGCCATGGACTTAATTTCGTCATGTTTGGCACTTTGCTCTGCTAATTTTGCCATATCGATGGCACCCTGATGGTGCGGAATCATCATGCGCAAAAATGCTTCGTCGAATGCATCGCCGGTTTTACCTTGAAGCATCGTCGTCATGCCATGCATCGACATATCCATCATGCCGTCATCGTTAGACATGGATGTTGAACCACCCATCATCTTGTCCATCATCTGCAAATGATTTTTCTGCATAGTATCGGACGAGTACCGTAACGAGGCATCGCCTCTAAAAGCCTGAATGCCACCAAAAGTAAGCACACACCCAATAATGCCACCAATCACAAGCCACAGTGACCATGTTTTTAATTGTTGAGCGGTAAAAGTCTTATACGCATAAAAAATAAAAAAGAGAACGCCAAGTGAAACAGCGGTCATGGCAACTGCATGGATTGCTAAAAGAAAACCAAAGCCAATCATCGGGGTCGGTGATACTAAACTGTGCATCATAAAAAAATGGGGAAGAAATATTATCGGCCTGTAAGACCGATAGTTTGGATGATTTCTTTCATAAACGTATCGTAATCCTTCTTTTTTTCAATACGAGCAGGCAAGCACGTGTGCAAATGACTTTCGAGTACATTCCCTTGGATGTGTTTCATATGCCCCTTCATTGCGAGGAGATTGACTAAAATATGAGGACAATACTCGTCGGTTTCAATCATCTGTCGTACTTTCTTCGTAAGACCTTCTAGTCTCTTTACACCATCTAAAGCCTTCTTTTTATAATCAGCACGCATAACTGGTAGGGGGTAGGGGTAGTATAGAAGCTTCATAAGTAAAAAGTCAAGTGATGTATCTTTTGGGCTCTGTCTTGCTCATTATCGTTACGTAGCAATAAAAAATTGACAAAATACTATTTCAATACAAAATAAGCCTACTCAAGTTATTTGTCATCATGATGATTATTTCCTAAATCACGATACTTTATTGCTACATAGCATTTCCTTCTATATTTATTCTCATTCCACACCCTCACCATGTCCCTTCCAGAATCTTTAGAACCAGAGACACAACCCATGATGAATGATAAAGAGTCATCAGAACAAGAGGTTCGTGCTACGCTACCGCCATCTATTCGTGCAAAATTTGAAGAAATTTTGGGTACTCTTATTTTTAAGAAAGACGGTCGAGGGCGAAGAGTGTCGAAAGAGCAAAAAGCGACACTAGGTAGTTTAATAAGAATTCTTACAGAATATAATCAGCCAAGACACGAGATTAGGGAGCGGTTAGGTGTATCAGCTGGACTTTTAAACCAGAGCATGAAAGCTACTGAGATGGGTCTTAATAGTGTCGAAAAGGAAGTGTTAAAATCACTAGAGACCAAGCTGACTGAATTAGCAAGTACAAGAATTGCGCGCACTCATTATTCCGAAGAGTTTATAAAGATCGCTACCGCAATATTTAGGCTTTATAGTATCGA